>NZ_CP060698.1:705784-1411569 GCF_014353055.1 Amniculibacterium sp. G2-70 | reverse complement strand
AACTTTATTTTCATACCCATGTTGTTTTACAAAAGCAACACTGTCTCCTCCACCAACTAAAGAAAATGCTCCCAACTTAGTTGCTTCTGCAATACCATCTCCTAATGCAACAGTTCCAGCAGCAAAATTAGATAATTCAAAAACTCCAGCAGGTCCATTCCAAAGTATGGTTTTAGAATTTAACAATACATCATGGAAAATAACATTGGATTTTGGACCGACATCCAATCCCATCCACCCTTCAGGAATTTCGTATATATCACATACTTTGATGTTGGCATCGTTAGAGAATGCATCAGCAATTACAGCATCCACAGGTAAACATACCTGTACATGATGTTGTTTTGCTTTCTCTAGAATATCTATTGCCAATTGCATTTTATCTTCTTCAACAAGAGAATTTCCAATATGTCCACCAAGAGCTTTAACGAATGTAAAAGCCATACCACCTCCGATAATCAGATTGTCAACAGCAGGTAAGATATTCTCTATGATGGTAATTTTTGAAGAAACTTTAGATCCACCAATTATTGCAGTTACAGGTTTCTCACCCGTATTTAAGACTTTATCTATGGCTTGTAATTCTTTAGCCATTAATAAACCGAAAAATTTAGTTTGAGGAAAATAATTTGCAATAACCGAGGTAGAGGCATGAGCTCTATGTGCCGTACCAAACGCATCATTTACATACGCATCTCCAAGTTTTGAAAGGGACTCGGCAAATTTGGAATCGCCTTGTTCTTCTTCATTATGAAATCTTAAATTTTCCAGAAGCAATACTTCTCCAGGATTCAATTTTGATGCTTTTTCATGAGCATCTTCTTGAATACAGTCGTTAGAAAAGATTATTTTTCTTCCTAAAACTTTCTCAATTTCAGGAACAATATGCACCAAAGACAATTCATTACTTTCTTTTCCTTTTGGGCGTCCCAGGTGCGACAATAATATGACAGAACCACCATCATTTAAAATTTTCTCGATGGTTGGCTTAGCAGCTACAATTCGGGTATTGTCCGTAACATTAAGATTAGAATCTTGAGGTACATTAAAATCAACTCTGACAAGAGTTTTTTTGTCTTTGAAATTGAAATCGTTAATTGTTTTCATTTATATTAATTAGAAAGTTTTTCGTATTTTTTGTTCTACAAATTTACAATTTCAAAAATTGAAAAAAGAAATTGCTGAGCATAAATTTCCACAAGATTCATTTACTCATATTATCATCATTTTTTTTCTTTTATAAAAATATATACTGTTGTTATATGTTGAGTATTGTGAATTATGAGGATAAGTTTTTTTATTTTATTATACCCATCTTTTAGAGTCTTATTCACTTTCTTATTCACATTGTAAAATATTGAATAACAATGAAATATAGTACTTTTTAACAATTGTTAATAAATTTTATTTTTTACTTTTCTTAATTAAGTTTTCATGGAAAAGATGGTGATTTGTTGAAAGTAAAAATTTAGAAAATGTGAATTAATATTCGATAAAATTTTTTCATTACACTTTTTAATTTAGATTTAAAAGAACATTTTTTTAATTCTTTTCCACAAATATTTCCCGCGTTTTCCATACGATTATGAGTATTTTGTTAATTTACTATTTATCAATTACTTGTAATTTTAGTATTATGTTTAATGATTTAATATTCAATGCTTTAATTTTTAATGATAAATTAATATTTTGTGGATAAAATTTGATTAAGTTGATAATCAGTTATTTAGTATTAAAATGTGAGTATTTAGCACGATGGACACTTAGAAATTAGCATGATTAATATAATATAGGATGCTTGGATATTGAATTTAACATAAGTTTCATATCCGCATAAATTATGATTTGTAAATTTTAGACTAAATTTGTACATAAATAAAGTAAAAATGAAAAAAATAGCCATCGCTTGTGATCATGCAGGTTTTGAATACAAAGAATATTTAATAAGTCAATTAAAAAATCATTATGAAATTCAAGATTTTGGAACAAAATCATTGGATTCTGTAGATTATCCAGACTTTGTACATCCTGCTGCAAGCTCAGTAGAAAATGGTGATAACGAGTTCGGAATTCTTATTTGTGGAAGCGGACAAGGCGTACAACTTACGGCCAATAAACACGAAAAAATCAGATGTGCACTTTGCTGGATGCCCGATTTGGCAGCACTTTCCAGACAACATAACAATTGCAATATGATAGCTCTTCCAGCACGATTTATTGCTAAAGAATTGGCATTAGAAATTGTTCAAACCTTTTTAAATACCGATTTTGAAGGTGGTAGACATCAAAATAGAGTGGCAAAAATTGCGTGCTCATAATTCATCATTTGATTTAATGCAAACCATTAAATTAAAACAATACAACCCATTTTGAATGGCAAGAAAATCAAAATTTATAAGTCATAAAAACAATCACAAACTTCAGGAAATTGGAAAAAAAATTCTGAAGTTTATGCATGCTAAAACTTCCAAAATCTACAATTACAAACAGATTGCAGAGGGTATAGATTATAAAAATCCCAGACAAAGAGAGCAAGTTATACAGGCTCTACACAAGCTTTTGGCAGACCAAAGAATTAAAGAGGTCGAAAAAGGAAAATACATTCTGAATCTTAAAATTGAAGGAACTTTAGCCGGAATAATCGACTTTAATCAAAGTGGAAATGCCTATGTTAAAGTGGAAGGTATGGAAGACGATGTATTTATCCATGCCAAAAATTGTAAGGACGCCATACAAGGGGACAAAGTCCACATCATAACTTACCACTACAAAGGGAAAAAGTTAGAGGGATCTGTAATCGAAGTTTTAGAAAGAAACAGAACCAATTTTGTTGGGACTTTTCAGTACATTCCGCATAAAGATTTTGGCTTTGTTGTGGCCGATAAAAAGCAAATTAACACCGATATTTTTGTTACCAAAGCCAACATCAATGGCGCTAAAGACGGGGAAAAAGTTATTGTAAAGATTTTGGAATGGAAACCGAATTCTAAAAATCCAGAAGGTGAAATTGTGAGTATTTTGGGTATGCCGGGTGAACATGAAACCGAAATTCACGCCATTTTAGCAGAATACAATCTTCCCTATGCATTTCCTGAAGAAGTGGAACAAGAAGCGGATAAAATCGATCGATCGATCAGTGAAATGGAAGTAAAAAAACGCCGAGATATGCGTAATATTACCACTTTTACTATCGATCCTAAGGATGCAAAAGATTTTGACGATGCCCTATCCATACAAAAATTGGAGAATGGAAATTGGGAAATTGGTGTACACATTGCCGATGTCTCGCATTTCGTAGTTCCAGGTACTATTTTGGATGATGAAGCCTACCAAAGAGCCACTTCTGTCTATCTCGTAGATCGTGTGGTTCCAATGCTTCCTGAAGTATTGAGTAACGATGTTTGCTCACTTCGCCCCCATGAAGATAAATATACTTTTTCAGCCGTTTTTGAGTTAAATGATGCAGCAGAAGTTAAAAACCAATGGTTTGGTCGAACCATTATACATTCTGACAGACGATTTTCTTACGAAGAAGCTCAGGAAAGAATTGAAAATAACGAAGGCGATTATACCGAAGAAATCAATACTTTAGATCGTTTGGCAAAAATCCTTAGAAAAGATAGGATAAAAAATGGTGCCATAACTTTTGACAGAAGCGAAGTTCGATTTAATTTAGATGAAAATAATGAACCCATTGGTGTCTATTTTAAAATGTCAAAAGATGCCAATCATTTGATTGAAGAATTCATGCTTTTGGCCAATAAAAAAGTATCAGAATTCATCTCTCTCAGCCGTAAAAATGAAGTGACCAACAATACCTTCATCTATAGGGTTCATGAAGATCCAGATCCTGCAAAAATTCTTTCCCTAAAGGAATTTGTATCTACTTTTGGGTATAAAATGAACATCACTAACGCCAAGCAAACTACAGAATCTCTTAACAAACTTTTGCAAGATGTAAAAGGCAAAGGAGAAGAAAATATGATAGAAACTTTGGCAATGCGATCCATGAGTAAAGCCATCTATTCTACAGATCCTATTGGGCATTACGGTTTAGGATTTAGATACTATTCGCACTTTACATCGCCCATCAGAAGGTATCCGGATCTTATTGCCCATCGATTGTTACAGCATTATTTGGATGGTGGAAAATCGCCCAACAAACACGATTACGAAGAACAAGCCAAACATTGTTCGGCCATGGAAAGATTGGCTTCCGATGCCGAAAGGGATTCCATTAAATTTATGCAAGTTAAATTTATGGAAAAACACCTGGGTGAAACATTCGAAGGTATGATTTCTGGTGTTGCAGACTTTGGTTTTTGGGTTGAAATTCCAGAAAATGGAGCCGAAGGACTTATAAAACTCCGTGATTTGATAGACGATAGTTATATGTACGATGCCAAGACCCATGCTGTATACGGGATACGACACGGAAAACAATACCAACTGGGTGACAAAATAAAAATAAAAGTCATGAAAGCCAACCTGATCCAAAAACAATTGGATTTTAAAGTGGTTGAATAAATTTCTGATAATCAAATTTTTATAAAATAATAGTTCAAAGTGATGTTGATGATGTTTCTCTCAGCATCACTTTTAATTTTTATGAAAGAATACTGCCGGATTTAAAATAGTTTTACTGAATAGAAGTCCTTTATCTTAATTTTAAAAAATCATTATCTTTGTCTAATGCTTGGACTTATATTTTCTGCAATAGTTTTGGGGCTTATGCTCAGTTTGGTTTTTATAGGACCTATTTTTTTCTTGTTGATAGAAACCAGCTTTACCCGAGGTCCAAAACACGCATTGGCTTTGGATTTGGGTGTGGTCTTTGCTGATATTTTATGCATTGTTGTTGCATATTATGCCAGTGGAGATTTGGTAACCCTCATTGATAAACATCCTGAGTTTTATAGGATTACTGCTTTCATCATCTTCATCTATGGAATTGTGATGATGGTAACCAAAACCAAAATGCATTTGCCCAACGAAGAGCAATTCATCAATCAAAATTACATTAAAACTTTTTTAAACGGATTTTTATTCAACCTTCTCAATGTGGGAGTAATTCTTTTTTGGTTGGTTACGGTGATTTCTGTGAGAAATCAGTATCCGGATTTTCAGAATTTTTTCTTGTACATTGCTTTGGTTATCGCTACCTATCTTAGCATCGACCTACTCAAAATATTTTTGGCAAAGCAATTTCATTACAAACTGACTCCAAAATTAGCCCATAAAATCCGTAAAACGGTAGGTATAATTTTAATGATTTTTTCCCTTTTCATATTTCTACAAAGTTTTAAAAAATTCAATCAGTTTGATAAAAAATTAGAGGAAGCCGAAAAAAAAGAAGTCATCTTGAAAAACAACGATTAATTTTAATCTTTACCATGATTTTTCCAAAAGCACTAAAAAAGAATGAAAAAATTGCCCTAATTTCTCCAGCAGGAGCGGTTGAGGTATCTCAATTGGAAAAGACCATTAACCTGATCCAAAGCCAAGGTTATGAGGTCGTTTTTGGTCCAAATGCTTTAGGTAAGTATGAGGACGGATACTCTTATTCAGGAACGGAAAAACATAGGATACAGGATCTGAATTGGGCGTTGAACAACACCGAAATAAAGGCGATTTGGGCCAGTAGAGGTGGCTACGGATGCCAGCACCTTCTTAGACATATAAGACTCTCTAATTTCAAAGAAAATCCAAAATGGTACATCGGATATTCTGATAACACGGTGGTACAAAGTTTTTTGTTGAAAAAAGGCTTTGCTTCCATACACGGACAAACCATAAAAACATCCAGCTTTGGTGTTTCTGAAGAAGCCTATCAAGGTATTTTTGATATTCTCAAAGGAAAAAATCCAAAATATGTGTTAGAATCTCATGGCTTCAATAAGCCTGGGAATGCAGAAGGACAGTTGGTGGGTGGCAATTTGGCATTGGTCTATGCACTTTTAGGAACTCCGTATTCGTTCAATTTTAAGGACAATATTTTGTTTATTGAAGACATTGGTGAAAATTTTTATGCTTTGGACAGAATGCTGATGAGCATGGATTTGGCTGGCGTTTTCAGGAAGATTAAAGGTCTAATAGTTGGTGGAATGATCAACATGGGTAGCGAGACCGACAATCCGAATTATGAAAATAGTTTTGATGAAAAAGCCTACGAAATTATCCAACACCGAATAAAAAAATATCACTTCCCTACCCTATTTGGATTTCCTAACGGCCATATTTTTGACAACCGCCCTCTGATAATTGGAGGCAAAGTCCATTTGGAGGTCGATAAAAACTTGTCGAGTATTTTATTTTAAAAAAAAGTATCCATGGCAGAACACAATGATTTTGGTAAAGAAGCCGAAGAATTTGCTGTTTCTTACTTAGAAAACAAAGGCTATACAGTAATAGCTAGAAATTTTTATTACCAAAAAGGCGAGCTGGATATTGTAGCGTTGTATAAAGATTTTTTGGTAGTAGTAGAGGTAAAAGCCAGAACAAGGAACCTATTTCAAGAGCCGTATGAAGCGGTAAATAAAAAGAAAATAAAATTGGTCGTTATGGCTACCGATGCTTTTATGAATGCAGGAAATAGAACGGAAGAAGTCCGTTTTGATATTATTTCTGTACTAAAAACGGATAGAGGTCATTTGGATTTGACCCACATCGAAAATGCTTTTGAGCCTTTTGATGCAAATTGAGGTTTTATTTTGAAATACAAGAATAAAAAAAGAAGCTGACTTTAAAGTACAGCTTCCGTTTTTTTTGTAAAAATTACCTTTTTACTTGCGATCCGGACGGGACTCGAACCCGCGACCTCCGCCGTGACAGGGCGGCATTCTAACCAACTGAACTACCGGATCAATATTTTTTATTTACCTCCCGAATAAAAATATAAATATTTTTTTTGGGTGAAAAATTGTCGTGCAAATATATTTATTTTTTCTTAAAATACAACTAAAAAAAGGAAAATTTTGAAAGTAGCTTTTTTAAAACATAAAAATACAAAACGATACTCCTTGCTTTTAAGCAAAATGAAAAAAAATAAAAGAATATCAAAAGTATGACTGATAAAAAGATGGTTTCGGATAAAAAATAATACTTTTGATTGAAATTAAAAACAATCTTTGACAGTAACCCCAAAAAACCATCAATTTTATAAAATTATGAAAACCATCTTCATTACAGGAGCAACTTCTGGTATAGGAAAAGCAACCGCAAAATTGTTCGCAAAACAAGGAAATCGCCTGATTATTTGTGGACGAAGAAAATCCATTTTAGACAATTTGGCCAATGAATTGGGTAAAATAACCGAAGTAAAAACCTTAGTTTTTGATGTTAGAAACCAAGACGAAATTCGAAAAGCGATGGAAGAATTGGATGAAAGCTGGAAAAATATTGATGTTTTGGTCAACAATGCAGGAAATGCTCACGGACTCGAAGCTATTTCTGACGGGGATATCTCCGACTGGGATGCCATGATGGACGGAAATGTAAAAGGATTGCTCTATGTTTCTAAACCGATTATCAATTTGATGAAAACCCAAAAGTCAGGACATATCATCAATATTTCTTCGGTCGCAGCGAGACAAACTTATGCTGGTGGCGTGGTCTATTGTGCATCTAAAAAAGCCGTAGATGTTATTTCTGAAGGAATGCGTATAGAATTGACAGAATTTGGAATAAAAGTAAGCAACATACAACCCGGAGCCGTAAAAACCGACTTTTCTAAAGTTCGTTTCAAGGGCAACGAAAGCCGTGCAGCTTCGGTCTATGCAGGATATGAAGCCTTAAAAGCCGAAGATATTGCCGATGCCATCTCTTATTGTGTTAATGCTCCGGATCGTGTGTCTATTGCCGAGATCTGCATCTATCCTAAAGCTCAGGCTGAACCAAGAATGATCCATAAAAAATAAAGATTTTTTAAGAGGCCGTATAAAATTTATGAAGTTGTTAAAAGTAAAAAATTGATGTTCCAAAAGACCCATAATGTTTGGTTTTGGTCGTTCATTAATATAATTTACTTTCAACAACTTCATTCAAATTGTAAAGAAGAAATGCGGTTTAGTGTCGAAAAAAATAGCAATTTTATAAGAATTAGCGTACTAGCAATTACTGCAATTCCAACGGGTTATTGTTGTTTTTCTGCTCTTCTTTAGCTCTTTCTTCCATTCTTTTTCTCATATCTCCAGAGTTACCACCTCTCATTGGGTCTGTGTGCATACCAGGACCTCTGCCTCCGGATTGGGTAAAGAATGACGCAGGATCTTTTTTAAATTTTTCTTGCTGTTTCAGATACTCTTTTCTGTTAACCTTTATGATGTTACCCATATTGCTCAGATTCGGAAGTTCTCCAATTTTCTTGGTTTCCTTCAAAAGAAAAGCATAATCGCCTTTGCTGTCTTCCATTTTAATAATTAAACCCGGAAGTCCATGAAATTTATACGGTCCGTCCATAAAAGGTATGTCTTGTGTAAACCAAGCCGTCCAATGCCTTCCGCCAAAATCCGAGGTCACTGAAAAACCATCTTCATTTTGAATAAGATTTAATTTCAGACAAGAATTAAGAGCTTATTACACGACTTTAAAATCGGTAATAAGCTCTTTACATTTTTTGGAGTTCTAAATTTAATGGGTTTTGTAAAGCTTGTTTTGATTTAATTGGAGCTGAGTTTTAAAGATGATGATTTTGTTCTCTTTTTCTTAGATTAATTTCAGGATCCTCTTCAAATTGACTGCGAAAATAGCCAATGCTCCCTGCATTTGCATGTTTTCTATTCCATAAGAAGTGGCTCTTTTGTAACCATGAACATTTTTAAGTTCACTGTTTTTGGCTTCAATTTTATACCGGTGTTTCGACTTTTCTTTGTAATAATCACTTTCCTGAAAAGCCATCTGTTCTTGGTGTAATTCTGATTTTATAGAAACCGAGTAGGTTTTAG
This sequence comes from Amniculibacterium sp. G2-70, assembly GCF_014353055.1. Classification (GTDB taxonomy): domain Bacteria; phylum Bacteroidota; class Bacteroidia; order Flavobacteriales; family Weeksellaceae; genus Amniculibacterium; species Amniculibacterium aquaticum. Next base: position 1,402,627 of record NZ_CP060698.1, on the reverse strand, counting down.
ATTTTGCTCCGTCTTTGTAACAACCTTCTCTTAATGGGCAAACTTTACATTTTTCAACATCAAAATAATATACATCAGCTTGATTTTTGCCGACATTCTTTCTGTTCTGATGGGCTTTTCTGATGGCTAAATGCCCGGCAGGACAAACAAATCTGTCAGCATCCTTATTGTAATCAAACTGGTCTTTTTCTTTCCTACATCCTTGTGTAATGGATGGATTTAACTTTGCAACAATTTTTATATCCTGTTCGCTGGCAATTTTCAGATTTTCTTTTCCACTATAAGCCGAATCGCCAATGATGGTTTCCACTTCCATTCCGTTGTCTTGGCTCATTTGCAGTAATTTTGGCAATTCAGGCCCGTCTCCTTTTTCTCCCGAAGTTACCACTGCTGCGGTGATAATCCGCTCTTCACTCATCGCCAAATGTGTTTTGTAACCGAAAAAGGAACTGTCTGCGGATTTATGTCCGATTTTGGCATCCGTGTCTTTTGAGAAAGTTAGCTGTTCATCGGTGTCTTCGGCTGTTTCCCTCAAAAGATTTAATTTCTCTTTCACTGCCGGAATCTCACTTATTGATGGCTCATCTTCTATGCATTTTTCAAGTTCTCTACAATAAGCCAATTCTTTGTTCAGATCGTTTTCAGTATTCTTGACCGGCATTTTTGATTTGAAGTTTTCATCAAATTGATAAACCGTTTTACGAACTAATCTCGAACGCTCTCTCAGTACTTCTATGCTTGAAAATGGATTCGATCTAGATAAAGTATGTGTAGCGTCCACAATAATGGATCTGGATTTAATAATGCCTTTATCGATCGCTATCGTTACCGTTTTACCAATTAGAAGGTTCAACAAATCGGTATCTTTCAAGCGTAATTTCCTGAATTTTGTAAGTGAACTGGGGTTTATCACATCATCTTCGGGAGCCATATCTAAAAAATATTTGAAAGACATATCATAGCGGGAACGCTCTACCACATCTACATCAGAAACCGAGTAAATGCTTTTCAACAAAAGGTATTTGAACATCTTCACCGGACTTTCCGCATTGCGACCATTGTTCAAACAATACTTATTCAACAGTTCATCGTAGATGAAGGAAAAATCTATCAAATCATTAATTTTTCGAAGAAGATTTTCTTTCGGAACGATTAAATCATACAAATCGGAATAAGAACTAAACTGAATCTTTTGCTGTTGGACTAACATTCTTTATCTTTAAAAGACCTTATCAAGGTACAAAAAAAGGAGCTAAAATCCTAAGATTTCAACTCCTTCTTTTTCATATTTCCTGAAAATTCACTTTTTCAGTGATCTCCAAAATCCAACTCGGCTTTTTGGGTTTTATAATCACCAATAACAGCCGTTTCAGATTGTATTTTCCAGTTCATTGGTCGGTCTTCCGTGTAGGTATAAATGTCTCTGGCAATACGGTCTTTGTAGTCCACTTTTTGGTTTGCAAGATCCTTTTCTATGGTATAATTAATCTCCGATCTTAGGTTTTCCATGGCATTTCTGTCCGGTCTTATGGTTCCTTGGGATTGGAAAGCCACCCGCATAATAGAATCTCTTTTTATTCTTTTCTCTGCATAGAACAACGATTTTTTTCCATCATTGTCCAAATAAGCCAACTCGGTTTTGGTGTTGTTTCTATTGATGGAATCGGTTTTCATATGCACTTCGTACACAAATCGGGAGTTTTGTGCAAAGTTCAAAGAAAAAAATCCCATAGCGAGGGTTAGAAAAACATTTTTCATAAATAATTATTTATTCGTAGGATAACAAAAGTAGGAATAAGTTAAATCTCATCAATAATAAAAATAGTTAAAACAAAACTTCAAATTTTTTAATCTGTTATATTGTTTGTACTTTTGCAATCTAAAATCATTCTAAATAAAAATTGAGATGATCAAAGTATCTGATACTGCAAAACTTAAAGCGGTACAATTGATGACAGAAGACGGATTCGATCCCAGCCTAGATTTTATCAGGGTTGGTGTAAAAAGTGGCGGTTGCAGCGGTTTGGAATATGTCTTAAAATTCGACAATCAAAAAAGCGATGCCGACCAAGTTTTTGAAGACAACGGAATAAAAATCATCATTGATAAAAAATCCATTTTGTACCTCGCAGGTACGGTTTTGGAGTTCTCCGGAGGACTAAACGGGAAAGGTTTTGTCTTCCAAAATCCGAATGCGTCCAGAACTTGTGGCTGTGGCGAGAGCTTTTCGCTTTAGAAAAAAAAATTAAGGATAGACAAAATCTTTCCTTTTACATACATCGTGAAATCATAATACAGTATTTCATTTTTACAAAAACCTTACTTATTAATTTCATAATTCATTTATGGCAAAATACACAGAAGACGATCTAAGGATTGATCTGGAAAATAAACAATACGAAGCCGGATTTTATACCGATATCGAATACGAGGATTTCCCAACAGGACTTTCTGAAGATATCGTTAGAATGATTTCTGAGAAAAAAGAAGAACCGGAATGGATGACCGAGTGGCGCTTGGAATCCTTTAGAATTTGGCAAAAAATGGAAGAACCCAACTGGGCCAATGTCAAATACGAAAAACCTGATTTTCAGGCTATAAAATACTATGCAGCTCCGAAAAAGAAACCTCAACTGAACAGCTTGGACGAGGTGGATCCGGAATTGTTGAAAACCTTTGAGAAATTGGGCATCAATATCGAAGAGCAAAAAAGACTGACCAATGTGGCGGTAGATCTTGTCATTGACTCGGTTTCCGTAAAAACAACTTTTCAGGAAACGCTAAAAGAAAAAGGTATTATTTTCTGCTCCATGTCCGAAGCGATCAAAGAATATCCGGATTTGGTGAAAAAATACATTGGCAAAGTTGTACCAAGAGGAGATAATTTTTATGCAGCACTCAACTCGGCTGTATTTTCTGACGGCAGCTTCTGCTACATTCCAAAAGGCATCAAATGTCCTATGGAACTTTCGACCTATTTCCGTATCAATAAAGAAGGTACCGGTCAGTTTGAAAGAACACTTTTGGTGGCCGATGAAGGGTCGTATGTTTCTTATTTGGAAGGTTGTACAGCACCTTCGAGAGACGAAAACCAATTGCACGCCGCTGTGGTCGAACTTATCGCCATGGACGGAGCCGAAATAAAATATTCTACCGTACAAAACTGGTATCCCGGTGATGCCGATGGTAAAGGTGGGGTGTTCAACTTTGTAACCAAAAGAGGTTTGGCAGAACGCAATGCAAAAATATCTTGGACACAGGTAGAGACAGGTTCTGCCGTTACTTGGAAATATCCATCGTGCATCCTAAAAGGAGACAATTCCATTGGAGAATTTTATTCGATTGCTGTAACCAACAACCATCAATATGCCGATACCGGTACCAAGATGATCCATATTGGGAAAAACACGAGATCTACAATTATTTCCAAAGGAATATCTGCTGGTAAATCCAACAACTCGTACAGAGGTTTGGTAAAAGTAATGCCAACAGCAAAAGGGGCTAGAAACTTCTCGCAATGCGACTCCTTATTAATGGGGAATGATTGTGGTGCACATACTTTCCCGTATATCGAAATTAAAGATCCTACGGCACAATTGGAACACGAAGCTACGACTTCTAAAATTGGAGAAGATCAAATTTTCTACTGCAACCAAAGAGGTATCAACACGGAGAAGGCCATTGCCCTAATCGTAAACGGATTTGGAAAAGAAGTCCTGAACAAGCTCCCAATGGAATTTGCCATCGAAGCACAAAAATTATTAGAAATTTCATTGGAAGGAAGTGTAGGATAACAAATTTACCTTTCAAATAAAGTAGTATATAACCGTTGCTATTGTATTGCATCACCATGCAGGATAATCAATTCAACACAATTCAAAAGAAAAATAAAATGTTAAAAATAAATAATCTACAAGCTCAGATTGAAGAGGGCAAACAAATATTAAAAGGAATTAATTTAGAAATAAAACCGGGAGAGGTACACGCGATTATGGGACCAAATGGTGCTGGAAAATCTACACTCTCTTCTGTTATTGCAGGAAAAGAAGATTATGAAGTTACCGGTGGCGAAATCCTTTTTGAAGGCGAAAACATCGTAGAAGATGCTCCGGAAGAAAGAGCTCACAAAGGGATTTTCCTATCCTTCCAATATCCTGTAGAAATACCGGGAGTTACGGTAACCAACTTTATCAAAGCGGCCATCAACGAAACCAGAAAATCAAAAGGAGAGCCTGAAATGTCTGCTAAAGACATGTTGGCATTGGTGCGTAAAAATTCTGAGAAATTAGGCATAAAAAAAGAATTTTTAGGTAGATCTCTGAACGAAGGCTTCTCTGGAGGTGAAAAGAAAAGAAACGAAATTTTCCAAATGTTGATGTTGGATCCTAAGTTGGCCATCTTGGACGAAACCGATTCTGGATTGGATATCGATGCCCTAAGAATTGTCGCAGACGGTGTCAATTCTTTTAAAAACGAAGGAAATGCGGTGTTGCTTATCACTCACTACCAAAGATTGTTGGACTATATACAACCGGATTTTGTGCATGTTTTGGCCGATGGTAAAATCATCAAAACCGGTGACAAAAACTTGGCTTTGGAACTAGAAGAAAAAGGATACGATTGGTTGGTAAACTAATCTTAGATTCTTTCATACTCCCATTCCAAATTCAACAATAAAACTCACACAATCTAGCTATTATGAGTCTATACGAACAAATTGAACGAATAAAACCTTCACTTTCAGGAGAAAAACTTAAGGCTTTAGAGAATTTTTTAGCTTTAGGATTTCCTACCAAAAAAGACGAAGAATACAAATATACCCACCTAAAAGAAATTACGGAGAAAGACTATAATTTCGCCCCAAACCAAGCGCACAACATTACCAAAAGACAATTGGATGATTTGCATTTGGGCGAGGAGCATTTTGATTTCTTGGTATTTGTAAACGGAATAATGCACCCAGAACTTTCCAAAATTTCTATTGAAAGTGCTAAAGTCCTAACCTTGAAGAATGCTTTGGAAAATAAAGAATATTCTGATTTTTTAAAAGGGTATCTTCATACCTTAACCTCTTCGGAAAATGCTTTTTGCCAACTGAATGAGGCCCTAACCAAGAACGGTTTCGTACTTCATGTACCAAAAAATACAAGAATAGAAAGACCAATTCATGTATTCTACCTGTCACAAAACCAAGAAGAAAACACCTTCTACAACCCACACAACTTATTGGTGGTAGAAGACGGTGCAGCCGTAGAGATTATTGAAAGCCATCACAACTACGACAATTCTTTTGTATTGACCAATTCGGTTACCGAAATTTTTGTCGGAAAAAATGCCAAAGCCGATTGGCACAAATTGCAAAACGACAGCCAAACCACTTACCTTATCGATCATACATTTGCCAAACAAGACCGAGACAGCTTGGCTACTGTGAACACCTTCAGTTTTGGTGGTAAATTGGTGAGAAATAATTTGGACTTCATCCATGCAGGAGAGAACATCAACTCTTTTATGAACGGAATTACCATTATTGGTGACAATCAATTGGTGGACCATCATACTGCCGTGCACCACAAACAACCTAACTGCGAGTCGTACCAAAACTATAAAGGCATCTTTAAAGACCAAGCAAAAGGCGTATTCAACGGAAAAGTTTTTGTGGATAAAATTGCTCAGAAAACCAATGCTTATCAACAAAACAACAACATCTTGCTGAACGAAGGGGCAACCATAGACACCAAACCTCAGCTGGAAATTTTTGCAGATGATGTAAAATGCTCACACGGTTGTACGGTAGGCCAGTTGAATGAAGATGCCATGTTCTACCTTAGAGCCAGAGGTATCTCTAAAAATGAAGCACAAGCGTTGTTGCTGTATGCTTTTGCTAACGATACCATGCAAAATATAGACATCGAACAATTAAAAGATAAAGTTTCCAGTCTTTTGGCGGAAAAATTAGAAGTAGATTTAAGCTTTTAATACTGAACGAAAGGCGTATCGTTGCCAAATAACGAGGATTGAACATCGTTTAATCGAATACCTTTCTCAAATAAAGATACGGGAAATTTCATAAAGTAAAGGCCGTTTTCACGAGTTGTGAGACGGCCTTTTTATTTAAAAATTCTTTGTAGCTCCAATCAACATGGACATGGTCATCAGCCTTTGCTCATACAAACTTTCGGAAATATTGTTAATGCCGTAGGTCTGAATGCTTTTTACATTCAGGAGGTTGTGTCCTTTAAGGAACAGATTCATGTTAAAAAATTTACAATTAGTATTCAAAAAAAAACTCCCAAATGCTCTTGCATTGGAAGTCTTTTTTTAAATTTATATCATAAACTCAAGAGCAGCAGCCTCTGCCACAATCTTTATCTTTTCCACCATCTTTTTTCACAAAACTTTTTCTAATGTATCTGTAAAAATAATAACACGCCAAGACAAATACTACGGCTAATACGATGTACTGAACGGTTAGAGAATCCATTATTATTGATTTTTAATGACTTATTTAAACAGCTGATAAACCACCAGCGAAACGATATAGGCCAAACCGGACATGGACACCAACTGTATCAAAGTCCACTTCAGAGATTTTGTCTCTCTGTACACCACGGCAATGGTAGAGATGCATTGCATGGCAAAAGCATAATACATCAATATAGAAATACCCGTTGCAAAAGAAAAGACCTTCTTGCCATTTTCATTCACATCGTTTCTCATTTTTTCGATGATGGTGCCTTCCGGAGCTTCATCGTCCAAACTATAAAGCGTTGCCATTGTTCCTACAAAAACTTCTCGAGCTGCAAAACTGGTGATGATCCCCACTCCCATTTTCCAATCGTATCCCAACGGTGCAATGACAGGCTCTATCTGATGTCCCATTTTTGCCAAATAGGATTGTTTCAGCTTGACATCGGCATCCATAAACGAACCGGATTTTTGAGCGGGTCCAAAATAGCTTAAAACCCAAATGATGATACTAACAAGGAAAATAATTTTCCCAGCACCTGTGATAAATTCCCAAACTTTCTGCAATACAATCTTGAAATCGTAACCAAAAAGAGGCTTTTTATAAGTCGGCAAATCCATTACCAAAAAGGATTTACCAACATTTTTAATAATTTTTTTCAAAACAAAGGACGACAGCAACGCCATGAAAAATCCGACCAAATACATCGCCAAAAGAGCGATGGCTTTGTAAGAAATACCGATAAAAGTTTTGTCCGGTATCACCAATTCTATGATGATGCTGTACACCGGCAATCGAGCAGAACAAGTCATAAAAGGAGTTACCAAGATGGTGATCAACCGTTCTTTAACATTCTCAATATTTCTTGTGGACATGATGGCCGGAATGGCACAAGCCGTACCTGAAATAAGCGGAACAATGCTTTTACCACTCAACCCGAAAGGCCTGAGCAATCGGTCCATAAGGAAAACCACCCTCGCCATATAGCCGGAATCTTCCAAAAGATAGAGCATATACAAAAGTATCCCAATTTGTGGGGCGAAAACGACAATCCCACCAATCCCAGGAATAATTCCGTTAGATATTAGAGAATTGATAGGCCCAGCAGGAAGTGTCTCTGCTGAAAACTCGGAAAACCAAAGGAAAAAATTAGAAATCCAATCCATAGGATAGGCTGCCAAATAATAGACCATTTGGAAAATCATCAGCATGACGAAGATGAAAAATAAATAGCCCCAAAATTTATGAACCAAAACTTTGTCCAGTTTTTCCGTGAGCAATTCCTTGAACTGAGGTTTTTTATTGATGACTTTGGCGATGGTTTTGTCGATGGACAAGTACCTCCTTATGGTTTCTTGCGTTTGCAGTCTTTTGGGAACCAAGCACTTTAGCTCTTCGTTATCCCTCAATTGTTCGCTTACGGTTTCCAATTTTGCAATATAGGTTTCGGATGCCAAAAGCGTCCAGATTTTATATTGATTTTCTTCTTTAGAATCGGATAATATTTTGAAAACCAAGCCTCTATGTTCGGTAGGAATTTGGAACGATATGTGGTTGGAAGTCCTGAACTTGTTGTTGTAAATGGAATTTCTAAGCTCATCAATGCCGATCCCTTCTTTGGCATTGGTCGGGATAACTTTAGTTCCTAATTCTTCTTCTAAAAGAGGAATATCGATGTGTATGCCTCTTTTTTCAGCTTGATCTATTTGGTTCAATAATATAAGAACCGGAATTCCCAAATCCTGAATTTGTCGGAACAAAAGAAGTCCTCTTTTGATGCTTAGTGCTTCCAAAACATAGATGACGCCGCTGTACTTATGGGCTTCGTCTATCAGATATTTAGAAAAAATGGCTTCGTCTTCAGAGCTTGGATAGATGCTGTACGAACCAGGAAGGTCAACAATTTCTACCTTTTGGTCTTGATAGATATAGTCTCCAGAGTGGGCAGCAACAGTAACTCCGGCATAGTTTCCGGTTTTTTGTTTTCGGTTACACAATTGGTTGAAAACGGTAGATTTGCCAACATTGGGATTTCCTACTAAAAGTATTTGTTTTTTTTGATCGGTCTGCATGGGTCGTGTTAAAAATTAATACGAAAGACAAAACTTCAAAAGCCAAGAAGCTTAGGCTGTGGTCGATTCTACAATAATGAATTGAGCCTCTTCTACACGCAAGGCAATTCGACTTTTCTCTTCACCAAATTCTATATACAAAGGTCCATTAAAAGGGGCTTGATACAGGATTTTGAAAAGGGTGTCCGGCAACAATCCCATTTCGATAATTTTGTTGGGCATTTTAAGATTGTCGTTATCGTACCCACAAATTCTTCCATCGATATTCTGTGGAAAACAACTTAACTTATTGGAATGATCTCTCTTCACGGCTGAAAAATTTCTACGCAAAGATACGCTATTTAAACTTAATCTAAATAAGAAAAACCAAAAGCTTGACAAAACTCATTAAGAAGCCCGAAAACAATACTGTTCTCGGGCTTCTCTACAATATAAATAGTTAAAATGAAGGTCTATTATTTGGTCTTAACAACAGGAATTTCGATGCTGTTGTTCACACGAGCCAGCTCTTCTTTCATCTGTTTTTCGGCATCTCTCATCATTTGCGAAACCGATTGTCCACCTGCTCCGGAGATCTGTACCTGAGCTTCCGGAGGGAGTTGGGTAAGCATTTGTCTCACACTTGCTAACGGATCTTTTTTATAGGCTTCGTATTTTTCGTTAAACTTCTCCTTGCTCACCTCCATGGTTTTATTCCCAATTGGGGACTGTTTCATCATGCTTTGGAAGTACAATTCATCAGCTATTTTTTTGATTTGCTTGTTTCCTTTTAGCTCCCAGGAATAATTTTTACCCTCGTCTTCTATTTTCACAATGAGGCCAGGCAAACCGTAAAATTTGTAAGGTCCATCCTGAAATGGAAGATCGGTAGAGAACCAAGCCGTCCACTTTCTACCGCCGTATTCGGTGCTTGCTTTTTGGGCGTTGTATTCACCTATTTTTGATTTGTCAGAAGTAATTTTCCAATTGAAATTGGGCTGTTCTTTGTACGAATACGAATCGGTTCCTAAAAAATCGGAATACAGGATTTCTTTGATCGGATTGTTTTTCGAAATACGATGGGCAAAAGATCCCTTTTTTTGATTTTCAAATTGTTTGGTATCCATCATGACTCCTGTTTTTTTCATGTTTTCTATAGAAACTTCTAACAGAGAGTCCATCTGCACCATTTGATAGGCTTGGTAGATGGATTTGTTTTTATCGATGTCCAAACTCATAACTTCTTTCTGTACTTTGGCAGAATCTTTATGCGGCTTGAAGGTCAATTCATAATAAAAACGATGGCTTTGAGCTAAAGTCAAACAGCTCACTAAAATGGTAAAAAATCCAAGAATTCTTTTCATAACAAAATGGTTTTGATGTTTATTTCTTTTTCTCAGGAGTCCAAAATTCTATAGGATTGTCGTTGGAATTGTAAAAATCCTTCATCATTTTCTCTTGATCTTTTACCATTTCTCCGATGGTCTTGTCCATGCCTGGCATTTTTTGCGACATCATGTTCGCTGGGATGTGTTGCCTTACCGAAGCAAAAGGGTCTTTTCTATAGTCGGAAAATGTTTTCTCAAATTTGTCACGGCTTACCTCAACCACTCTTCCGGCACCACCAGGTCTTACTTTTTCAGCATAGGATTCTTCCTGGAAATCGTCTATTTTTTTGTTTCCTTTTAGTTCCCAAGAATAATTTTTGTCGGTATCTTCTACTTTTACAATCAATCCCGGTAATCCGTGGAATTTGTAAGGTCCGTCTTGCAAAGTGATATCATTGGAGAACCACGCCGTCCAATTTCTACCTCCAAATGTTGCGGTAGCTTTTTGGGTATTGTACTCGCCTATTTTCTGTTTTTCGCCTGTAATTTTCCAATTGAATTGCGGATTTTCTTTGTATGCCAATTGTACCGGAGACATCCCGTTCATCATCCCTTCGGAATATTGAATGTTCATTTCTGGATAGCTTTTGGCTACTTTATAGGCGAATTTAGGCATCACAATATCTTTGGACATATCCTTGAAAACATTGGTTTTCTGCATTTCTTCGACTTTCACTTTGATGATTGAATCTTGTGCTAGCATTGTATAATCCTGATAAAGCGATTTTTTATCCGTAATATCCAATACGGTCATCACTTTTTCCAATTTTGCAGAATCTTTTTTAGGCTTGATGGTCAATTGATAAAAAAAACGATTGGCAGGGATTTTTGTCTCCGTATTGCTTTGTGCATAAGAGCTAAAGCCAACAGACATCAGGGCTAAGAATACTAATTTTTTCATGTTATTTTTGATTTTTGATGAATGAAGAATAGCGTTTTCAACAAAACTTCTTTTCCTCATGGTACACAATTAGTGTTCAAAATTTATGGAATGTTACAAATTTTAATAAAAGTTTATCATTATTTATCCAAAACTTATGAAAGATTTATTTTAATTTTAATCTTCTAAATTTCAAAATATTATGAATACTTTAAATTTGTTAAAACAAGAATTTCAGCACGAATTCGAAACCACAAAAAAATTCATTGAGCAATTCCCAGAAGGACAAAACGAATACAGTCCACACGAAAAATCCATGAAGCTGATGCCGCTTGCCACGCACATTGTCGAGATATTTGCTTGGCCGGAAACCATCATCAACACCACCGAATTGGATTTTGGAAAAGGCGATTACCAACCTACCCACCTCAACACCAAACAAGAATTGACAGACAAACTTGCACAAGATTATGAAACCGGAATAAAGGCTTTGAATGCGATTTCCGAAAAAAAGTTGGACGGAAGATGGGCCATGAAAATGAACGGACAAATTCTACAAGATTGGTCCAAGTACGAAGCTCTAAGGCATTCTCTCAATCAAATAACCCACCACCGAGCACAATTGGGGGTCTATTACAGACTGAACAACATCCCGGTACCCGGTGCATACGGTCCGTCTGCAGATGAAAATAATTTTTAACAAAAAAGCCCGAACATTTCGGGCTTTTTATTTATTTGATAAGTGTAGGCTCTATGCTGTTGTCGAAAAACTCTAAGGATTTTCTGACCCTTTCTTCTTTATTTTTTATCATTTCCTTGAAGTCCAATGGTTTCCCGCCAACCGAAGAAGTAACGACCACCCTGTTTCCACTGCTCGGGGATGCCATTTCTCTTATACTTTTTGCAGGATCGGCAATGTAGTTTTTCACTACTTTTTTATACTTCTCTTCGGATATTTCTATTGCTTTGTCTCCATCGAAAACCAACCCATTGGGTTGTGATTTTTCTTTTACTTCAACTTTTGGTTGTAGTTTTTTGTTGGCGATCATGTTCATTTTAAAACCGCCTGTTGCGTCTTCAATGCTTACAATAAGCCCCGGTAATCCTTGGAATTTGTAGGGTCCATCAGGGAAAGGAAGTTCTTCTACAAACCATGCCGTCCAATCCCTTCCACCCCAAGAAGTTGTTGCTTTTTGGGCAGTGTAGTTTCCTATTTTCTTTTTTTCAGGTGAAATTTTCCACAGCTGTTTTTCTTCTTCTTTAATTTTATAATTCTGCCCGTCCAAATCTTTCAATAAAAAGACCTCATTTTTTGCATAATCCTTAATTACAGAAGTGCTGACGGTTCCTTTTTTAGATCCGGTTCCGGAAAGATCAATTTTGGTAGTAACACCTGGTTTAAAATTTTTCCAGATTTCTGCTTTTATCGAGTCGGTTTGTATTTTGTGTAAGGATTTGTACACCGAGCCTTTGGCATCTATGTCCAGCGCCATTAGGTCTTGATAGATGGTGTCTTTAAGTTTGGAGTTGGGTTGGTACTTGTACTCGTACACAAAACGATGTACCTGAGCGGTTGCCATGGTGGTGCACAGCACCAATAGTGCGAATAATTTTTTCATGTTTGTATTAAAGTTTAAATAGATTAGGCTCTATTCGGTTGTTGTTGTTTTTAAGCATCGTTTTGGCACTTTCTTCTTTTCGCTTCATCATTTCTTTCATGTCCAATTCTTTTCCATTTTGGTCCTTCATGATATATGTATTGGTCGTATAGTAACCGCCACCACCAGATACACTTCTTGATGACATTTCTCTAAGGTTTTTTGCGGGATCTTTTATATAATTTTTCCATGCTTTTTTAAACTGATCTACGGTTACCGGAATTTCTTTAGTCCCAAATGTAATGGTTGCTTCTCCAACTTTTTTGGTGTTTACAATTTCTTCTTTGTTGGGCATTTTTTTATTGGCCACCATGGTCATGATGTGAGATCCCGTTGTATCTTCTAATTTTACAATTAAACCGGGTAAACCGTGGAATTTATACGGGCCGTCTGGAAATGGCAAATCTGTGGTGAACCACGCCACCCAATCTCTTCCACCAAAGGATGTCGTTGCTTTCTGAGCGGTGTAATTTCCTATTTTTTGAGTTTCGGAAAGGATTTTCCAGTCTTGTTTTCCTTCTTCTGTTATTTTGTACAAATCAGAATCTACTTTTTCAAAAAGATAGGTTTTGTACTCCGGATATTCTTTTACAACCTTCTGTTCTACCATACCTTTCTTATTAGATAATCCAGAAAAGCTGAGAGATCCGCCACTTCCCATGCTTTTTTGTGCACTGAACAATCGTGCTCTAAATGCGGAATCTCTTTCCAATTTACTTAGACTTTCGTAGCTGGATCCTTTTTCATCGATGTCCAACACCATAAGATCGTCCATGACTTTTTCTTTCTCGTTGATGTTCGGGATGTACTTGTATTCGTAAACAAAACGATGTACCTGTGCCGTAGCCATGGTAGAACACAAGACCAATACTGCAAATAATTTTTTCATGTATTTTTTTAATTAATCGTTTAAAGATATGACTTATTGATAATTCTCAATAAAATTTAATATTTTTTTAACAAAAAAGCCCTTTCAAATCCAATTGAAAGGGCTTTTAATCAATTCTATTTTGTTAAAAGTTAAACTTAACAGCAAACATGACCTGACTCGGTCTAAGTTGGATTTTGGTATAGCTTTCCGATGTTGCACCTACGGAATACCTTTCGAATACTTTTTTGTTCGCAATGTTATTCCACTTCAATTCAAAATCAATTTTCTTTTTGGACCAAGTGTACTGATAGGTCAAATCGTAAAATGCATTGTGGTACATATTGTCCGGAGTACCGGAGTTCAGCTGATCCCAAGCAAATCCTACGGTATGGTTTTCTATCGGATAGAAGTAGGTGCTCAAATTATGCTGATACCCTAGGGATCTGTTGGTAAGTGTACTGATCTGTTTGCTCCAATTGTAGTTCATGTTATAATCGACACTCATCCAAGAAAAATAAGAATTGTTGAACTTGAAACCTAAACTTTGGCTTTCGGATTTGTTGTCGAACAAAATATTGTTTTGGATCATTTCAGATTTGGACTCGTTGTAGCTGAAAGTTACCGATGCATTCGACTTGATGGCCGGGAAGTATTTTCCCACCTCAGCATTGGCAGCAAAAGAGTTAGAACTGTTGTCTCTTTCGATATAATTGGTTACCACATATCCCAAAGAGTTCACAAATGGTGACGATGTCAAGTTGCTTTTGTTACCGCTTATGTTCGTGCCTACATTAAAGAACAAATTGTTCAAAGGATTTCTGTATTGAATTCGGATTCCTGTAGATTTCGATTGATTTTCTCTGAACGGATTGTTCGGGTTCATGGCGGAAAGTGACGACGGCGAACCAAGAAGTAAACCGGCATAAACATCCGAAATATCTGCAAAACTATGGTTCATATTGGCAAAAACATTCGCCGTCCAGAACGATAGAAATTTGTACTGAACAAAAGCATTGGGCTCGAAGGTTATTTTGTGTGCCGAACGATCCAAACCTCTGAGCGGATCAACTGCTTTTATGTTTTTAAAATTAAACGGCAATCCCGCAAACATCATCCAGTTATCGGATTTGTAATTAATGCCCAAAGACGCATACGGTTTCAGATCGGTAAACTCCAAATCGTTTTGGAAGGCTTGTCCCATGGTCTGAAGCGTGCCACCGTTTCTGAACATCAAATCCGAGTTGATCGTATTGTTGGAAAAATTCAAACCAATTTCTGGGGTGAAAGTCCAATATTTGTAGCTCAAACTAAGATTGGCAGAATGATTGGCCTCTATGGTTTTCATTTTGAAATCTTGTCTTAGCATTTCCGAAGTACTCGGGAACGGCAAGTTCAGGTTGACATAAGAAGCCGGTGCAATATCCAAAGTTTGTCTGTCGTTTTGGTAGTTGATGTACGATTTCAGGTTGATCATTTTTTCCTTCCACGGCAATATCGCGCTCAACGAGTTTTGGAAAGAAGAAGTAGGCGACTCGATGGACTCTGCACCGGTTGCTGCACCTCTTTGTACATCGGCTCTATCGGCATTCCAAAATTGGTTAAAGGTTGTTGTGTTTTTAAAAAAGCCTTTCTTGGCATTTTTTGTAAAGATCAATTCTCCTTTGGCTTTGTTGGTGTAAAATTTATTCTGAAGATTGGTTACTACCGTAGAGTTGATGGGAGCAAAATAGTTGATCTGGCTGTACGACTCACGGCTCACCACATTGTTGGTGTAGTTGGCATTGGCCTTCAGTTCCCATTCTTTATTTTTGAATGGATTGGTCAATAAATTTGCAGAAAGGAAATGAACATTGTTCATCAAATATCTTTTTTGAGGCAGGTTGGGTACGGATGCGTTTTCTACATTCAGCCAATCGTTTTGGGAAGCATTTCTTCTCACTCCTTCCCAATGGGATCCAAAAGAAAGCATCATGCCTTCTCTCTCCACATCTTCTCCAACATTGTTGGTTTTGTAATTAACAATCCATTGGTTTTTCTGACCAAAAAACATGGGGGTAAGTTTTACATTCCACAACCAAGGATCGATAAAACCTGTGCCTACCTCGCCACGACCGGTCATGGTGACTTTGGATTTCAGTTTTATGTTCATTGCTGCTTGATCGGAAGGGACTTTATCTTGAAGAATTTTTATCGGTTGGTGGTTTTCCATGATCTCTACCTTTGCCACAGCATCTTTGGGCAAAGAGTTGTTGATCGTTCCGTAGCCGCCTTCCATAAGATCTTTTCCATTGACATAAAATTTGATAAGTGGTTTTCCTTGGTACAAAATACCACCGTCTTTCCCCACTTCTATTCCCGGCATTTTTTTAAGAACATCCGCAAGGGTTCTGTCCGATTTGTTTTCAAAAGCTTTCAGGTCGTAGGAAATGGTATCGCCTTTAGCGGTGATCATTTTCGCCTTCAGTTTTACTTCTTTAATCTCTGTAGCCTCGGTTTGCAGGGTAAAATTAAGTTGCTGATCGTTATTGCTGATTTCCTTCACCAAAGTTTTGTGATTGAAAGCTTTTACTTTGATGTCCAAATTGGGATCTGCCGAGTTAAAAGAAATTTTATACTCTCCTTTGGCATTGGAAATGGCATACGCTACGATGGCGTCTTTTCCTTTTTCTTCGATGGTGATGCTGGCAGAGGACACCGTCTCTCCTTCGGAGTTTTTTACTACTCCAGAAATGTTTTTCTGGGAAAATGCTATGGCAAATACCAAAAGCAAGAAAAGTGATAACGATTTTTTCATATTTTAGTCTATTTTCTATTCTTATCTCAATCTACCTTTTCATTGCAAAAAAGGAGGTGTTTTTTGTGTTTACTTTTTGTTGTTAACTGTGATTTAACATTTTATTGGTAGTAAATTTCCTGAAAATGTTACAAAGTATTCAATAATTATTAAAAAAACAAAACCATTTGAATTGCAATTCAAACGGTTTTATAAAAAACCACTGTTAAGTAGGATGAAGATTCTTTGTTAAAGTTAAAATCTTTTTAATTTATTTCAAGTTCAATGGGATTGTTTCTTCTTTCTTCTGTTTTTTCGAACAATTTATAAGTTATAATGCTTTTTCAATCCATTCAATTTTCTTAGTTGATTTTTTTCTAAGTTGTTGTGCTCTATTTTCGTCAATTCCAATTCCCATAGCTCGTGCTCTTTCCACAACAGTTTCTTGATATGATTTTTTGGCTAGATAAAATTTTTCTTTGTCAGTAGTTTTTACTTTTTGAAACTTATAAAATTCAGGATTTATTTTCACTTTCTCCTTTGGAGTGTACTTTACAAGAGTAAAATGAAACTTATCTTCAACATCATACAATTCTAAAATCAATCCGGGTAATCCTAAAAATTTATACGGACCATCAGAAATTGGAATTTCAGTTGAAAACCATGCAATAAATGTTCTCCCAAAAGCTTTTATTTCTGCGTTTTGACATTTATACCCTTCAATCACCTTGGTTGTGTTACCCACTTTCCAATTTTCCAATTTAGCTTCCGAATATCTAAAGTTGTCTTTGCTAATGTTATCAATCACTTCAATATTTTGAGTTTTATGATCTTTGTAAATATAGGATGTAAAACGAGTTCTTGGGCTTCCTTCAAAACTTATTACCCTTGAACCTTTATTGAATCTTTTCAGTGCTTCTAAACTAATCGAATCCCGGATAAGTTGTTTTGTACTGCAAAAAGTAGATTGATTACCTTTAATATTCAACAAAAAATATTCTTCGCTAAGGTCTGAATTTTCTGGTACCGTTTTGTCCTTCAAACGATAGTAAAAATTAATTTCTGACAAAGTTACATCCGTATCTTGGGCATGAAACAAAATTGAAAATAAAAAAAATAGAAAATAAGGGATTTTAATCATTGATGATTTATTAATTTTAATAGATACACTGGCTCAGGTATTCTCCATCACAAAAAGCATCTTCTAATAAATAACGGAATTCTTCAATTTCTTCATAATGCAATTCTTCATCTGAACATTTTAATCCCCCTTCTCCACAAGAAGATTGTACCCATTGGCAAAACCTAGAAGGTATTGGATCTACAATTGCTTTCTTTACAAACTGCTTTAAATCAATTGCTTTTTTCAAACCTTTCCCAGGCTCCATTTCACCGGTGTTTGCACTTACCAATCCAGCAACACAAATCGTTGCCATTACTAATACTTTTTTCATAGTGTTCAATTTTTAATTGTTTATAACACCACGAAACTAAAACTAAAACTAAAACTAAAACTATGCAAATTTTTTAGTATTTATTTTCATTTTTTTGTAAGAATTTTTACAATTTTTCAAAAAGGCTAAGGATTATCGATCTTCTGTTCTCTTCCTGTGTTGATCAATTTTTTCTCGCATTTTCATTTCGTTATGAAAAAGTTTCAACACTTGTTTGGGGCTTAGGATTTTTAAAAATTCTTGAGTGTATTTTTTTCTGTTGTCCATCAACTTTTGTCCTACCACAAAACTGTTTTCCAATTCCAACTTCGCTTCCTGCTCTGTCATTTTATCGGAATCTTCAGGATGTTTGAAACGGTCTTTTATCACTCTTTGGCTTTCCATATATTCATGAAAAAGTTGTCGGAACTGTTTGTCATTGCTTGGCGAAACTTGAAGTTCTTTTACCAAATGATCTTCTCTCATTTGTCGTATAAACATCTTTTTTTCGGACATCGACAGTTTGTCAAAGGCTTCTTTTCTTTGTTCTTTGCTCATGCTTCTATAGGCATCTGTCGTCAGTTGTTGTGCAAAAGCCAACGATGCACAAAATAGGCACAATACGGTAACTATTCTCCTTGCTTTCATTGCATTATGTTTTTTAGTTTAGTAATATAAATCCAGATAAATATCTTGGTCGCCGCCGCTGCCCAAATCGGCCAAGTCTTTTTCGCTCATTTCGGAAAGCACAGCATCCATTTGTTCTTTATAAACCGTTTGTGATACGGGTTTAATCGTAGCGTTTGGTTTTTCATTTTTTACATTCTCAATTTGATCCGATTGAGCAGTACCTGTTATTTCTGGTGCTTGATTTGTGGCAATGGAGTGATCAACGGCAATTTTATGATTTTCTTTTCTTTCATTGGTCGGATTATTAACCACAACAGGGATAGGCTTGTCTTCAACCGTATCGTTCAGATTTGGGATAAATTGGCTTATTCCGAAAATTAATGCTACAGCAGCAGCCATTGACAGTCCAATCCATTTAATCGAGAAACGAGAATTTCTCTCGGTTTCTGCTTTGTTTTCAGAAGCGAGTACCGTTCTAGAAAGGACATTGTTTTGAATTTCTTCAAAGAAATTTTCAGGAACCTGTCCTCGATTTTTTCTTTCTAATTTTTCTATATCTATATTTTTCATGATATCAATGGTTTGCGTTTTCTATAATATACTCTTCAATTTTTTGTTTGGCATAGTGGTAATTGGTTTTCAGCGTCCCAACCGACATGTCCACTATTTGTGAAATTTCTTCGTAAGGCAAATCGTCAAAATACCTCATGTTGAATACCAATTTTTGTTTCTCCGGCAGCTTGTCAATGGCCTCATTCAACAAGAGGTGTATTTTATCTTCTTCATTTTCCAAGGGTGCAATGCTGTTTTTCAGGTGATAATCGGCATCTTCATCCATCATTTTCATTTTATTTTGTTTGTTCAGATGTTGCAAGGCTTCATTGGTCGATATTCGGTACAGCCAAGTGTACAACTTGCTTTCTTGTTTAAATTGATGAAAATTCTGATAGACCTTCACAAAAGTATCTTGCAAAACATCCTGTGCAACACAATGATCCACAACCAACCTTCGTATGTGCCAATACAAACGAGTCTGATAGGCGTCCATCAGCATCCTCAACCCTTTTTCTTGGGCTTTTGCATCTTGCATACAGCGTATGATTTCGGATTCGTTGCTTTTCATAAATTAATTTCCATTATTTGGATGTTTTTCTATTCTAAAAGTTAAATCGCCTTTCAAACAATTATTATTTTTTACTTTTGTTGTTATGAAAACGGTCATCATCGGTTCCGGAAATGTTGCTTATCATTTGGCAAAAGCTTTTTTGCAAAAAGGCATTTCGGTATCTCAAATTTACGGCAGAAACGAATCGGAACTAAAAAAAATCTCTGAAGAATTGGATATTCCTTATTCTTCTCAAAAAATTCAACAGGCCGATTTTTATTTGATTTGTGTAAAAGACGACGCCATTGCAGAAGTTTCCAAGGCAATTCCTAGTCAAGACTGTCTTGTAGCGCACAGTTCTGGTGCCGTTTCCCGTGAAACCTTGGTGGGAAATTACAGAAAAGCAGTGCTCTACCCGCTCCAAACTTTTTCCAAAAACAAAGCGTTGAACTATTCCGAAATTCCGTTTTTTATCGATGCTGAAAATGCTGAAGATGAAAATCTCTTAAGAAATTTAGCCGAAAAAATATCCACTCGAGTGGCTTTTGCCGATGGAGAAAAAAGAAAATACATCCACCTGACGGCGGTTTTTGCATGCAACTTCACCAACCATCTTTTTGCCAGAGCCAAAGAAATTGCAGACAGCCAAAACATTCCGTTTCAGTTTTTTCTTCCACTCATCGACGAAACGACAAGAAAAATTCATGAAATGGATCCCAAAATGGCACAAACAGGTCCGGCCGTTAGAAACGACAAAGCCGTACTGAAGGCACACGAAGAGCTGTTGGCCGATCCCGAAAAAATCAAACTTTATAAAACCCTGAACGAATCCATAAAGAAAATGTATGAGTTATAAATTTAAACTTAAAAATATAAAAGCTTTTGTTTTTGATGTCGATGGCGTATTTACAGACGGTAGCGTATATCTGCTTCCTGGTGGACACATGTCCCGAGTGATGAATGTCCTGGACGGTTATGCCGTGGTGAAAGCCATAAAAAACAAATATCCAATCGGAGTGATTACCGGTGGAAATGACGACATGGTCAAACACAGAGTTCACTATCTGGGCATCCAAGATTATTACCCAAAATCCCAAGACAAACGAGAAGATTTTGAAAAATTTAAAGAAAAATACCAACTGAAAAGCGAAGAAATTTTGGTGATGGGCGACGACATCCCAGACATTGCGATGATGAAAAACGCAGGTCTGGCTACTTGTCCGGAAAATGCAGTCCCAGAAGTGAAAGCCATAGCCGATTACATCTCGCCCATTGCCGGCGGCAAAGGTGCTGTCCGTGATGTGATAGAACAGGTGATGAAGGTACACGGAAAGTGGACAGAAGACAATACTCAAAGCATTTAATTCTAAAAATGAAATTATTATTAGCCTCCAATTCGCCAAGACGAAAAGAACTTTTACAAGAATTGGGATTTGAATACCAAGTGGTAAACATCGATTGCGACGAGTCTTTTCCGGAAAACTTGCCCTCAGAAGAAGTAGCCGCTTTTGTATCTTTGTTAAAGTCCAATGCCTATTCAAATCTCGATAATGACGAAATTTTGATTACCGCGGATACCGTTGTTGCGTTGGAAGGAACGATTTTGGGCAAACCAAAAGACAAGGAAGATGCTAAAAAAATGTTGCAACAACTTTCAGGGAAAACCCATCAGGTGTACACGGCATTTACCCTAAAAAACAACGACAAATCCATCACAAAAACCGATGTTGCCCAAGTTTCGTTTTTAGAAATAAGCGATCAAGAAATTGAATTTTATTTGGAAAAATACCAACCCTACGACAAAGCCGGCAGTTATGGTGTACAAGAATGGTTGGGTATGGCTAAGATTTCTAAGATTGAAGGCAGCTACTATACCATTATGGGATTGCCTACCCACGAAATTTATCCTTTGATATTTGATTTTCAAAAGATTCAGCATTAATCAAAATTTCATTAAATTTACGCAAACATTTGGCAAATCAACAAAATAATTCGAAGTGTTTGCAGTTATTATACAATAATGAAAAGAAATTTTTTATATCTATTTTTAGGCGCAGTCTTATTTTCTTGTGGATCCAACAAAAGTCCTGAGACTCGTGGCCGATTCCTAAAAGGTTTTACAGCGCAAAACAATACCTTGTTCAATGCCAAAGAAGCCTTGAATACGGAATTGGAAAGCCGTGAGAAAGCCTATAAAGATAATTTTTATTCGGGGTACATTTCTTTGGTCAAATACAACGATCCTTCGGAAGGTTTGGTTTCGTCAAGTTCGTCATTTTCTGGGGGTTCAAATGCAAATGTCCCGTCCATTCCCAATACTGGAGGCGTACCACCTGCCTCTCCAGGAACGAATACTACCGGAGTGAAAGGAGCAAGTATTTTGGAAATTGCAGAAGGTAAAGCACTGAAAACCATACACAACTATTCCGTTATGAGAAAAGGATTGGAAAAAAACGATCAAATTTTTGATGCGTATATGGTTTTAATAAAATCCAGAATTTACCAAAACAAACCCATCGAAGCTCTTGATGCATTCGGCAGCTTGAAACAGATTATGCCGAGAGACAAAAGAATGCCTCTGGCCATCGTGTACGAAGGACTTGCCTACACAAAACTAAAAGATTATCACAAAGCCAATTCTATTTTTACTGAGCTTAAGAAACAAAATATTTCCAAGAAATACGATAAAGTTTTATCTGTTTTTAATGCAGAAAATTTAATTTTATTTGACAAAAAAGATCAAGCCATTGCAGAGTTAGATCGGGCATTTGCTCTGAACTCGGATCGCCCATTAAAAAGTAGAATTTCCTTTCTAAAAGGGCAACTCCTTTCGGAAAAAGGGAAAAATGTAGAAGCCAGAACTGCTTTTTTAAACGCGTACAAATACGCCAATGATTTTGAATTTGAAGTAAAATCACAAATAGAAATCGCAAAAACCTACAACTCCAAAGACGATTATGAAGGAGCTAGAAAATATTTAGAAAACATCTCGAAAAAAGGAACTTACGCCTCCAGAAAAAACGAATTTTACTACGCTTTAGGACTGATGGCTAACAAAGTAGGAAAGAAACAAGAGGCGCTAGACTATTTTAGAAAATCGCTTAAGGAAAAAGTTTCAGATTCTCAAATTCGAGGTTTAGATTATTATGAAATTGGTAAACATTATTTGGAGAAAGACGATTACATCACGGCTGGAGCCTATTATGATTCGGCATTGGTAGCCATGACGCACGCTCCGACAAAAATCCTTTTGAAAGAGCAGAGCGATAACATAAAAAAGCTCTCAAAAAACTATTACCTCATCAAAAAGAATGACAGTATTCTGGCATTAGCAGCCATGCCAGAGGCGGATAGAACGGCTTTTTTCCAAAAATACATCAACACGCTAAAAGCCAAAGAAGAGCTTGCTGAAAGAGAAAGAAAACTAAAAGAAAGAAATGCCGGTTTTGACAATTCTGATTTTAGCAAAAATTCGATTTTTGGAAATTCCGGGAATAATTTTCAGGATTTTGGAGCAGGAACCAAAGGTTTTTACTTTAACAATCAGAATACCGTTGCAAAAGGAACAAGCAGTTTTAAACAAATTTGGGGCGATCGTGCTTTGTCGGACAATTGGCGATTTTCCGCTAAAATGGCAACTCTTGTCGATACAAAAAACTCCGTTATGGGTACCTCTTCCGCACCCGACCCACGAAGATACGAACCTGCTTTTTACATCGAAAAAATCCCAACAGATTTGGCACAGTTGGATCAGTTAAAAAAAGATCGGGACACTGCATCTCTTGGTTTGGGTATCATGTACGACAATCTGTTTAGCAACCGACCGTTGGCAACCAAAACCTTGTACAAATTGGTGGACAACAAACCCGTGGAAGATGTTATGTTAAAAGCCTTGTACCAAATCTTTTGGATGAATTATGAAAAGAATCCCGAAATTGCTGAACGAGCAAAAAACATCCTGATCAACGATTATCCGTACAGTTCCTATGCTGAGTTTGCCAGAAACCCAAGAGGCAGTAACTTCTTAAAATCTGCTGAAGCGGTAGAAAGTGCCTATCTCGAAGCTTACCAGCTTTACAAAGACGAGAAATATGCAGAAGGTAAGCTCTTGGTTGAAAAAACTTTGAAAGACCATCCTAAAGACGCTTTGGTGCCAAAACTTTCTTTGTTGAACGCCTTTTTGACCGGGAAATTGTCCGGAAAAGAAATCATGATCCTTCAGTTGGAGCAAATCGTTTTGAACTATGCCAAAACGGATGAGGGCAAAAAAGCCAAAGAAATGCTGAACTATCTAAAAAGCGATATCAAATTGCAAATGATGGACAACAAAGGCAATCCGATACAGCAGCCGAATAACAATCTGCCAAAGGCCGCACCACCTGCAACATCGGGAGGATTGTTTAACTCAGTAAATTCTGGGGCACCGCCTGTGAAAAAGAATGCGGATCTAAATAAAAAAATAAACACATCACAAAACTTGGAAACAATTGATGCCCAAGTGAAAACCAAAAAATAAATGTACATCTGAACCTTTTCAGAATAGAGATGCGAATAAAATTAACATAAAAAAGTGGCTGTCAATTTTTTCTGACAGCCACTTTTTATTCTAAAAAATCAAATTGTTTTTTATTATTTTCGACTTGCGGTTATTGAATACACCAGGGGAATGTTGTCTTCCAAATGTTTAATTCTGTAACGATTGGGTTCAAATTCTATTGTTTTGTTGAAGCAGTTGTAGGGTGAGTAGTCGTACTCTTCCAAAGAGTTAATTTCCAGACCGTTTTTAATTAGTGCACTTACAACCTCACCTAAGCCGTGGTTCCACATCACGGAAGTTTGTGTAATTTCGGCATTTTTATCGGCATAAGTTCCATTTTCTGTTTCTACAATTGCACCAGAATTGAAATAGTTGTACCCAACTTTCTCAAAATTATCATCAAACATCCACACAACAGGATGAAATTCAACAAAAACAAATTTCCCATTGGGTTTTAGAAATGTTGAAACAATTTCTGCCCATCGATCCATATCGGGCAGCCAACCTATGGTCCCGTAACTTGTGAAAACGAAGTCAAATTTTTCGTCCAAATGCTTGGGTAAATCGTAAATGTCACAACAAATAAATTTTGTATTGCAATTGGCTTTTTGCGCAATCTCCTTTGCTTTTTCAATGGCTTTGTCGGATAAATCGACCCCAGTAACCCTAGCTCCCAAACGCTCTAACGAAATAGAATCTTGACCGAAATGGCATTGTAAATGCAAAATTGACTTTCCTTGGACATCGCCCAGCAAGTCAAGCTCTATGTCGTTAAGTGAATTTTTCCCTTTTAAAAAATTATCCAGGTCATAAAAATCCGACTTCAGATGTGCATCAACACGATTGTTCCAAGATTGTCGGTTGATGTCGATGTATTTGCTCTCTTCTGATCTATTGCGTTTCATTTAATTTTTCTTTAGTCCATGAAAATCTTTCAAATAGAAGGGTTCAAAGTAGGCCACATCTTCAAAATCTTTATTTTTAAATTTTTCTGCGGCTTTATTCACCAAATATTTTGCAGAAGGATAGACCTCTGAATTGTATTTGGCAAAGGGCAATTGAAGTAGGGTTTCTGCTTTTTTGGCACCATCTCCAACAAAAAGAATTTTTTTATCTTTAAAATTATCAAATGAGGAGTTTTCCAAAATTTTTGCTTCTGTAGCGCCAAGAATAGCTCCTGTTTTCGCATCATAAATCCCGCAATACACCTCCATTCTTCGGGCATCGACCATGGGAATGATGAGGTCAAAATCTTCACCTATAAAAGGCTCAACCATAGAATCCAAAGAGTTGATGGCGATGAGTGGTACATTCAGGCCAAAACAAAAACCTTTGGCTGCAGAAGCCCCAATTCGGAGTCCGGTGTAAGATCCGGGTCCCATTCCTAATGCAATTGCATCAATGCTGCTAAGGTCGATCTCTGCGCCTTCCAATGCCCATTGAACAAAGGTGTGCAAGCTTTCGGATTGTTTGTAATTTTCTGAAACTTCATCGCAAGAACACAGGATTTTTTGATCTTCAGAAATGGCTACAGAACAATTTTTAGATGAGGTTTCTAGGTGTAAAATTCTCATGAATCTAGTCGGATTTGCATTGAACAATTGTTTGCAAAGATACTTAAGATTTCAACTTAGAATTCAATTTTAGGTTGATGAATGAAAAAAATTAAGTATTTCTGACCAAAAATGTAGTGAAAACCATGATTCTCACTGCATTTTCTGATAATTTTATGGTGTTCATTCGTTGAAAATATTATATTTGCATCCTATTCAAATAATAAATACAAAAAACTATGAAAGAACTAATCGAAAAGATTACTGCCGAGTACGAAACTTTCACTAAAGAAGCGTCTCAACAAGTAGAAAAAGGAAACAAAGCTGCAGGAACAAGAGCTAGAAAAGCAGCATTGGAACTTAGCAAACTTTTCAAAGATTTCAGAAAAGAATCTGTAGAAGCTTCTAAAGCAAACTAAGCCTACTGAAATAGAAATAAAATCCGCCTTTTAACTGAGGCGGATTTTTTATTCGGTATGATCGGAAATGATTCTCCAGTCTTTGTGAAAGCGTTCAAAAATTAAAGTGAATATCCCGCTGGGGCTGTCTTTTTCTCGGATCAATTTCCATTTTCCAATGACCAAAGCATGTTTTTTACCCAGCATTTTTATGCGAATATCCGTAAAATCCAGCTCGCCCATTCTTTCTTTGTTGGGATATCCTTTTTTGTAATTGTTCAAAGTATTTTTCCACCCGTAAGTTGTACCTCGCGATCCAATAAACACCAAGGAATCGTTTTTCCAATAGCCTTGCATGTAGCCCTCGATATCTCCACGATTCCACGCGGTTTTTTGATTGCTCATCACCTTCAAAATATCGGATTTTTGAGCAAATGTTGATACAGACATCAAAACGAAAATCAGGCTAGACCAAAGAGTTTTTATCCGCATAATTCAATTTAAAAAAGATAAAATTCATTATAGAAAAAGTCACCAACGAGGTTCCTCCAGAACTAAAAAACGGGAGCGGAATCCCTACGGTTGGGAAAAGGCCCATCACCATTCCAATATTAATGGAAAAGTGCATGAGTAAAATAGAGGCGAAACAATACCCAAAAACACGATTGTAGATGTTCTTCTGTCTTTCTGAGAGATAATAGATTCTACCGATGTATAAGGCGTAAAGCAAGATCAAAGTGGTGCTTCCTACAAAACCCCACTCTTCGCCTACGGTACAAAAAATATAATCCGTGCTTTGTTCTGGGACAAATTTTCCTTGAGTTACAGAGCCTTCGCGATAACCTTTGCCCAATAAACCACCAGAACCAATTGCCGTTTTGGAGTAAAGCAAATTGTACCCGGAAGTATCCCTGAACATTTTCTCGCCTTTGTACAAGACTTCTATCCTTTCTCTTTGGTGTTTTGGAAGTTTTTCTAAAATTTTTGGCGCTGCAAAAGCCAAACCACACAACACAACCACCACACCCAATATACTGGAAATGGAAATGACATTCCAAGAAATTCTATTTTGGTTGATGAACACATAGAGTAAAGCTATACCGATAATGGTGATAATGACATAAACGGGATCTATGCCCAAGGCTATCAGAAAGACCAATCCAAATATAAAAATAACACCAAAAAACCATCCGCTCAATCCCTCGCGATAAAGCGCGATCATAAATGCCATAAACACCAACAACGATCCCACATCGGGTATGGCCAAAACCACGATAGCGGGAACTCCAATAATGATGAGTGCCGTCCAAAGTGATTTGTTAATTTTTATGTTAAAATCCGGTCCGGCTACATAATTGGCCAACATGAGTGCAGTCCCCAATTTGGCAAACTCTACCGGTTGAAAACTGAAGCCACCAACTCGGTACCAATTTTTTTGTCCTAAAACCTCGGTGCCAAAAGGGAAAAGTCCTATGAGCAGCAAGACACTTCCTATGTAAAACAATCCGGCCATATTTTCGAAAAATTTGGCTCTTGTAAAGAAAATTACGATACCGATAAAGACAGAAATTCCAAAGAAAGTGAGCTGTTTAATTCCGGCAGAAGGTTCAACGCTATAAATGTTCGCCACTGCAAAAAGACAGAGGATTGCATAGAGAGAAAGTCCCAGTTTATCTATTCCTTCGGTCCAATTCATGGTTTGTTGCTTTTTGGGGTGTTGGTTTTCTTATTCTGTAAGCTGTCTTTCTTTTTCTTATTTTTTAGTTCGGCTTTTACCTGATTGGCCAGTCGAATACTGTCTTTAATTCGTTTTAAAGTTGCAGAATCTGGTGCCGGTTTACCGTGTTTTTTATACCACTGCCTTTTGTACTCGCCCATGAAACTGGCATTGGTCATTTTTTTATAAAGGTTTTCTCTTTTCAGCGTTCCGGTGATGTACTTCTCAGCAATCGTCGTACAAGCCGGTCCAGCCCAAGTCGCACCAAAGCCAGCATGTTCCATAACTGCAGCGACAACAATTTTAGGTTTATCGGCTGGAGCAATTAATGTGAAAATGGAATTGTCCTTACCTTGAGGTACCTGTGCCGTTCCGGTTTTTGCCATTTGGGTAAACTCAGTGCTTCTAAGGCTAGCACCCGTACCACGAAGCATTACGGCTTCCATCCCTTGTTTTACAAGATCATAAAAATGTTTATTTTGAACTTTGGTATAGTGTTTATTTTTGAAACGAGGATCCGGATTGGGTTTGCCGTCCACATACTTCACAATATGCGGGGTATAGTACCATCCGTTATTGGCTATGGCTGCCGTAAAATTTGCAATCTGAAGAGGTGTTAAAAGCACATCTCCTTGTCCCATCCCGTTAAAAATAGACCCGTTCATGGTATAATCCGAAGTCCAATTTTTTTTCCCGCGGCTTCTTTTCTCGTAAAATTCGCCGCTTGGGATTTTGCCTTTGGCACCGGTTGCCAAGTCGTTGTCTAAGTATTTGTTCAAGCCAAAACTTTCCATGATGTCTTTCCATTCATTAACACCCTTGGTCGGATTTCCAGGATATTTGTTCATGATATTGATGAATGCATGAGAAAAATAACAATTACTAGAAACCTGAATAGAAGGCACCAAAGGATCGGCACCTCCATGTCCTTTGATGGTCAATCCTCGATAGAAAAATCCTCGGCCACAAGGGAAAATGGTTTTTTCGTCCATAACCCCCATTTGCAATGCTGCAAGCGCTGTTAATAATTTAAAAGTAGATCCTGGAGGGTAAGCGGCTTGTATGGATCTGTCAAAAGTCGGTTGGTTTTCGTACAAAGTATCTTTCGCCAATTTGTACAAATTTCTTGATTTTTCTGGCCCTGTAAACAAAGCCGGATCAATATCTGGACCGGTTGCTAAAACCAAAATCTCTCCGGTATTGGGGTCCAAAGCTACAATTGCACCGTGTTTGTTCACCAACATTTCTTCGGCCATTTTTTGCAGATCGTAGTCGATGGTAAGGGTAAGATCCTGACCGGTAACCACATCTTTATCCAAGCGCCCTTCTTTGTACGGACCTACGCTTCTTAGCTTAATATCCTTCTGAATGTATTGTACACCTTTAATTCCTCGAAGTTGCTTTTCATAGGATTTTTCAACCCCCGATTTTCCGATGTTATCTCCGGGTAAATAATAAAGCGAGTCTTTCTTGATGTCCCTTTCGTTCACCTCGTTGGTGTATCCCAAAAGATTACCGGATGTACTCACATTGTACTGCCTTTGAGGTCTGGAAATAATACTAAATGCGGGATACTTGAAAATAATTTCCTGAATCCTGGCGATTTCTTCCCTACTGATGTTCTTCATAAAAGTCATCGGGGTTAGCTTGGAATAGTATTTTTCCTTCTTAATTTTATCAATGGTGTTGATGAAATCGCTTTTAGAAATTCTGAGCAAATTACAGAAATCCAAAGTGTCGAAGTCGGGTTTCATCAAAGCATCGGTGTAGGAAATCTCAAAAGAAGGCTGGTTGCCCACCAAAATTTTACCATTACGATCGAAAATTACACCTCGTTGTGGGATGATGTATTCGGTTTTGATGGAGGTATTGGCTGCATTCAGCGCATAACGATCGGTAAACAGTTGAAGATACGAAAGCCTTGCGACAAATATTGCGGCAAGTACAATAAGAACGATGGATATTTTATAAAATTGAGGTTTCACACTTTTTGTTTAACTCTAAACATTAATGCATACAGCAGTATAAATATAAATGAAATAACGGCAGTAACGCTAATGTTAAGAAGAATTTCTAAAATTTTGAAGTTAAATTTAAAAAATTCTAGGTATTGAACAAAAAATTGATGCAACCAAATGCTAGAAAAAATATAACCTAAAAACTGAGACCACATGAGGGAATCAAAAGAGAAAAAATCGGTTGATGTATCGGTTGAAGAACGGAAAATCATCGTCCTAAAATAGGCAATTACACAGGTTGAAAACGCGTTGATCCCCCAAGTTCCCAAAAAAGCATCAACCCCCAAACCCAATAAAAAACTAAGCCCTAGAAATTGAAATTTATTCCTAAAAAAAGGATAAAACATCACAAAAATGGGATACAACACAGGAGTGTATTTCCCCATAATAACAATTCTATTCAGCACAAAAATCTGCAGAGCAATCAGCAGAGCAATCATCAGAATATCGGTGAATAGACTTTTTGTTATCATTGTAAATCTTTGTCTTTTTTAATTTGTACACTCAGCGTATCTTGAATTTTTTGTACTTCTGCTTTTTTCAGATTTTTAACTACAAAAACTTTTGACAATTTACCCATTTTTTCGTTCAATTCAACACTGATGTTCCAAAAACCGGTTTTGCTATCCACTTGATAACCAGCAACTTTTCCAACCATAACTCCCATTGGGAAAATGGCCGATTTACCAGCCGTAACTACCGTATCTCCCACTTTCAGTGAGACATATTTGGGCACATCTGCCAAGTGCATGGTTCTGGAATCTTCGCCGTCCCAAGTGAGGGTTCCGAAATATCCTGAATTTTTTAGTGCTGCAGAAATCCTGATTTTATGGACACTGAGCACCGATTGTACAAGGGCATAATGATCGGTAGTGTTCACCACAATTCCGGCAATTCCGTTAGGTGCGATAACGCCCATTTTTGGAAATACTCCTTGAACTTTACCTCGGTTGATGGTAAAATAATTGTCTTTTCTGTTGATGCTGTTAAAGATGACATCTCCATCAACAAAAGTATAAATTTGTCCGCCTCCAATGGTGTCGTGAACTTTTTTAAAAACGGGTGTTTTTGCCGTCTGCTTTCCGTACAGTTCTTGCATCAACTGTTTGTTTTGTGCTACCAATTCTTCATTGACTTGTTTCAGCTTCAAATACGAAGCACCTTCATCAATATAACCGGAAACCCAAGAATTGAATGCAGCCGTTTGTGCAGCCATCCAAGATTGCTGCATGCTGTTGCGGCTAAAGATAAGTACTATAGCGAGCAATTGTAACAATAAGAAGAACATGAAGAAACTGTTCTTGGAAAACACCCTCAACAAAAAGCCCAAAGTAAATACTTATTTTAAGTTCGAAAAAAAATTATTTAATCAAAAAGTTGAATTTATCCATGTTTTTTAGAGCAATACCGGTACCTCTTACCACGGCTCTCAATGGATCTTCAGCGACAAATACCGGAAGTCCTGTTTTACGATGAATTCTGTCTGCCAAACCTCTAAGTAAAGCACCGCCACCTGCAAGATAGATTCCTGTTTTATAAATATCTGCTGCTAATTCTGGAGGAGTCAATGATAGGGTCTCCATAACCGCATCTTCTATTCGAATGATGGATTTGTCCAAAGCTTTTGCAACTTCTTTATAGTTCACCATAATTTCTTTTGGCTTACCGGTAATCAAATCTCTACCCTGAACCGGGATGTCATCGATTGGCATATCCAATTCTTCAACGGCAGAACCGATTTCAATTTTAATTCTCTCGGCGGTTCTTTCTCCAATGTATAGATTATGATGAGTTCTTAGATAATATGCAATATCTCCCGTGAAAACATCACCTGCAATTTTCACAGATTTATCACAAACGATACCTCCTAAAGCGATTACGGCAATTTCGGTAGTACCACCACCTATGTCGATAATCATGTTACCTTCGGGCTTTTGTACATCGATACCCACACCGATTGCAGCTGCCATTGGTTCGTAGATCAAACGAACTTCTTTTGCATTTACTTTTTGTGCAGAATCTCTTACCGCTCTTTTCTCCACTTCTGTAATTCCAGAAGGGATACAAATCACAATTCTAAGAGCCGGCTGAATGAGTTTTCCTTTGATGCCCGGTATCTTCTTGATGAACTCCTTAATCATGTGCTCAGAAGCTTGGAAGTCGGCAATCACACCGTCTTTCAACGGACGAATGGTACGGATGTCTTCGTGCGTTTTTCCTTGCATGTGTTTTGCCTGCTCTCCCACTGCAATGGGTTTCCCAGACATTCTTTCGATGGCCACGATGGAAGGTTGGTCGACAACAATCTTGTTATTATGTATGATTAATGTATTGGCAGTCCCTAAATCTATTGCAATTTCTTGCGTAAACATATCAAATAAACCCATTTTCTTTCTTAGTTTTGAATTTACAAAGATATAAATTTAGAATCATTCTAAAAATTTGAAAAACAAAATATTTGGTTAAAATTTTATTAAATTTATATCAATAATCCCCTTTTTTATGATGTAAATTCTTCTATCCCACTTTCTTTTTACGATTGTTTTGTCTGATATCCATCAGCTGTCGAATATCTGTATTCTCGTTTTAATGTTGTAAATTTGCAACCGTTTATGCCACAAGATAATTTTATACATCAAACCTCAAAATTTGCAGTACTTTCCATCAGCTACGAAAAAGCCGATGCAGCCATTCGTGGTAAGTTTGCATTTTTTGATGAGAATGTTAAAAATTTTGTGCAAAACCTTCATGAAAAATCGTTGGGCGATGCTTTTGTGGTATCGACTTGCAACCGTACAGAAATCTACACAACTACCAATAATTATTTGTTGATTGCCGAAGAGTATTGCAACATCATTGGCGTTCAGCTTTCGGAATTTATACAGTATGTCAACATTTACCAAAGAGAAGATGCCCTAAACCATCTTTTCCGAGTTTCCGCAGGTCTTGAAAGTCAAATTTTAGGCGATTTCGAAATTATTGGTCAGATCAAAAAAGCCTACGCTCGTTTCAAAAAAGAACGACTTTACCCAAATCCTTATATGGAAAGGGTGATCAACTCGGCGATACAGATTTCTAAAAAAGTGAAAACCGAAACCGGAATTTCCAACGGAGCCGCTTCGGTATCGTATGCTGCGGTGCACTACATCTTGAATTCTAAAAAACAATTGTCCGACAAAAACATTCTTTTGTTGGGAGTTGGTGAGATTGGACAAAATACGGTGGAAAATTTGGTAAAGCATGTCCACAAACCCAAAGTAAAAGTGATGAACCGAACTTTGGAATTTGCTGAAAAAATTGCTGAAAAATATTGCATCCCTCATGTCCCGTACGAGTTTTTCCAAGAAGAATTGCTGAAAACCGACATCCTAATTGTTGCAACCGGAGCCAGCAAAGCCATTGTAAAGAACAACCACATCCCAGAAGGCAAAGAGATGTTGGTCATCGATTTGTCCATTCCGAATAATGTGGATAAAATGATTGGCGACAAAGAATTGGTCGAATTGGTGGATGTGGATATCCTTTCCAACAAAATCAACGAGACCATGCAACAAAGACAGAAAGAGGTTCCAAAGGCAATGGCCATCATCAAAGAGATGACTAAAGATTTTTCGGATTGGGAAAAAAAGAGAAAAATGGCACCAAAAATCAACCGTTTCAAATCGGTTTTGAAAAAAATGGAGCAACACGAAATGCACAACATCCACAAAAAACACAAATATATAGAAGTGGACGACATGGCTCTTTCTGATAAAATCATTCAAAAAATTACAAACCGATTTGCTAAATACATCATCGACAATCCTTTAAAAGCCGAAGAAGTTAGTAAATTGATGCACGAAATGTTTGTAGAACAACCCAATCAGGAGTTTAAGGACAAACACTAATTTTTTAACTGAGATTTTCTGTAGTAAAACAACGGGACTATCAGCAACACGATAAGAGGTTGTATAACAAACCTTCTCATGTAGAAAGAAAACAAATACCCTACCTCAAACCGATCGTTTATACACAAAAGGTACGCCGGAAAAGTGACGACAAAAACCAGTCCCATCATGACTAAGGCTTGGACGGTCCATTGTATTTTTCTGAACAAAAAATGAACGATAAGCAGCGAGAATATCACATTCAATCCGAAACGAAAAAGATAATTAAGCGCTAAACTTCCCCATTCAAAATTAGGAAAAGAAGCGTTTTCATTGGCATCGTGAAAATACGCCAGAAAAGGATCGTAAAACAGATTTTCTTCCAAAATCCGCACTCCTACCAACCCTGCGAGTCCAATGAAGACAAAGAAATAATTAAGAATTTTCATCTCGTTGAACAAATAATTTTATCCAAACCAACCACAATACCACAATACTTCCGTAGATGATGGCAGGGAAAACATAGTCGTGACCAATCTTAATATATTGTGGCCAACGCAAATACAAGATGTTGAGACCCGCAATTCTTAAAACATTGATGGCGATTAGAAAAAGCAAACTGACTGCGATAAAGCCAAAAGTTTTCAGTCCTTTGTAAAACGCCAATATAAAAGCAACAAAAAGGATCATCACCGAAATGGCGTTGCAGCCTTCGACAAT
Source organism: Amniculibacterium sp. G2-70 (assembly GCF_014353055.1). Classification (GTDB taxonomy): domain Bacteria; phylum Bacteroidota; class Bacteroidia; order Flavobacteriales; family Weeksellaceae; genus Amniculibacterium; species Amniculibacterium aquaticum. The sequence goes on along the minus strand of NZ_CP060698.1, from coordinate 1,368,560 downwards.
TCTTGTGGTATTCTCGTCATTTAGGACAAATAATATCGAATGCCAACCTGGAAGATCTTGCAAAACCGACTTGTACCCCAACAATTGTTGAACTCCATGTACAGCATTTGCAGTGAATCCCGTAAACGGATCTACCAGTTGAAATTGGTAACGGTTGAGATACAACTGATACAAAAAAATCATCACCAAATAAATGACGAGAAAGCGAATCAGAATTACAAGTACAGGTTTGAAATCTTTGAACATACCCTGCAAATATAACAAATTTGATTGATGAACGATATTTTAGTATTTTAGCAAGATCAAAGTGGTATTTTTGTTGCAAAACCAACATTCTTCCAAAGTTAGATTTATTTATTTCCATGCAAAAAGAAGACATCATTCGTTTTTTCGAAAAATCAATTGATCAAAAAGTCCTGAATTGCACCGAACTGCCTGCCAGCGGATCGGCCAGGAAAAATTTTATTATCCAAACCGGACAAAAAAACTTTGTAATTACCTACAATGAAAATAGGGAAGAGAACGAGGCTTTCTTTTATTTTACTGAAAAATTCTCTGAACAAAATCTCAACACACCCGATGTTTACAATATTTCTGATGACCGGTTGACATATATTCAGACTTTTTTGGGAAAAAAAACCTTATCCGATATTATCGCTGAAGAAGGTCAGTCGGATCGGGTAGAACTCTTGGTACAACAAACTTTGGATCGACTATTCACACTTCAAGAAAAAACTAAATTCAACATCGATTATCATAAAACTTTTGAATACCAAGCTTACGATAGCCTCCCTATATTGCACGATCTGAATTATTTCAAATTTATGTTTGTGGATGTTTTGGAATTGAAGTACCACAAGTCGAAACTTTTAATGGAATTCCAAAAAATAGCATCTAAAATTGAAAATTTGCAACCCACAGGAATCATGATTCGGGATTTTCAATCAAGAAATATTATGGTGGACGATAAAGACCAAGTCCATTTTATCGACTATCAAAGTGCGATGAAAGGACCTTTGATCTATGATGTAGTCTCATTTCTCCATCAGGCAAAAGCCAATTTCGATGACGATTTCAAACAAAAAATGTTCAAGTATTATTGTTCAAAATTCAGTCAAGAAAATCAAGAATTACTAATCGCGTCCTTTCCTTGCATCCAATTCATGCGCTTTACACAAGTTTTGGGTGCTTACGGATTTCGAGGATTGGTACAGCGAAAAAATCATTTTATAGAAAGCATTCCACAAGGCGTTATCAACTGGGTGCATTTTATGGAAACTTGGAAGGATGCCGATTTTTTTCCAGAACTGGTAAAAATACAACAACAACTGAAAAATTTGGATTTACCCTCCAAAATAAAAGATTTAACTAAATAAAAAATTATATGAGCTCAACATTGCATATCGACATCCACAGTTTTTCCTACAAAAAAAAGGGATATCCCCAAGACCAAAGTGGTAATGGAGGTGGCTTTTGCTTCGACTGTCGTGGTATTCTGAATCCGGGGAGAATTGAAGAATACAAAACGCAAACCGGAAAAGACATTGGGGTGCAAAATTATTTGGAAAACCAAACCAAAATGCCGGAATTTATTGCTCTTGTCCAGCAATTGGTCAGCATCAACATAGAGGATTATCTGAGCAGAGGATTTGAGAATTTGCAAATTAATTTTGGCTGTACCGGTGGGCAACACCGTTCGGTATATGCAGCGGAAAGCATTGCCCGATTTGTAGCGGAAAAATATCCGCAAACCCGCATCTCCGTTACTCACGACGAACAACCTCAACTGAACGAGTCCGCATCATGAAAGCCATGATTTTTGCAGCCGGAAAAGGCACCAGACTCAAGCCCTTCACCGATTCGCACCCAAAAGCACTGGCTTTGGTGAATGGCGTTTCGCTTTTGGAAAGAAATATTCGCTATCTTCAATCGTATGGCATTCAGGATTTTGTGATCAACATTCATCATTTTGGCGAGCAAATCGTCGATTTTTTGAAAAAGAACAATAATTTTAATGCTCAGATTGAGATTTCAGACGAAAAAGATCTTTTGGAAACCGGTGGCGGATTGGTCTTTGCACGATCTTTTTTAGATCACGGAGAAGATTTTATTATTATGAATGCCGACATCCTGACCAATCTCGACATTTCTGATTTGGCAAAGTACCATCAACAAAAACAAGATTACGCCACACTTGCCGTATCGGACAGGAACAGCTCCAGAAAACTCTTGTTCAATGATGAAATGATACTCCGTGGTTGGTTGAATGTGGGCACTGGAGAACAACGATTGGCAGAACACAACATCGGATTCCGAGCTTTGGCTTTTAGTGGAGTGCATTGCGTGAATCCTGAAATTTTTAATAAAATCCGACGCACAGGAAAATTCTCCATCATGGAAGAATATCTGGATCTGATGCTTACCGAACACATCCACGGCTATTTGCACGATGCCGACCTGATCGATGTTGGAAAACCAGAGGCCGTCCTGTTGGCCGAAAAAATTTTTAAATAAACAACATGGCAAAAATTAGAAATACTAAAAAACAATCGGCTCAACACATAGAGATCGACGAAAAATTACAAGAAAGTTTCAGACAAAAAACTTGGGACGAAACCATCACCAAAGACTCTTGGATGATTTTTAAAGTGATGGCGGAATTTGTTGACGCATACGAAAAACTTGCAAAAATAGGTCCTTGTGTGTCCATTTTTGGATCGGCACGACTAAAAGAAGGAGATCCTTACTATGAAATGGCGGTAGAAATAGCACAAAAAATAACCCAAATCGGTTTTGGTGTCATTACCGGTGGTGGCCCTGGAATTATGGAAGCCGGAAATAAAGGTGCCAAATTGGGCAATGGAAAATCCATAGGACTGAACATTGAACTTCCTTTTGAACAACACTTTAACCCGTACATTGACAAAGCCTATTCCATGGATTTTGATTATTTCTTCGTGCGAAAAGTAATGTTTGTAAAATATTCTCAGGGATTTATCGTTATGCCCGGTGGTTTCGGGACTTTGGACGAGCTCTCAGAAGCATTGACCCTCATTCAGACCAAAAAAATTGGCCGTTTCCCAATTGTTTTGGTAGGTTCATCCTTTTGGAACGGGCTGATCGACTGGTTCAAAACCTCGCTTCTCAAGGAAAAAATGATTAACGAAGAAGACCTTAATCTTTTTAGAATTGTAGATACTGCAGATGAAGCCGTTGCGCACATCAAAGCCTTTTATGATAAATATGCAATTAATGTAAATTTCTAAATTGGCATATTATTTGACTAAAATATTAAAAATAATACATCGATACCATCATGAAAAAATATACATTTTTAGGAATACTGTTTTCTTTCGTTCTCATTTTAAGCTTTGCAACATTGGACTTTTTCTCGTCCATGACCAAAGTTGATTTTGTAGAAGGGAGCAAAACCCTAAAGTTCACAACCAAGATGAACACGAGTCACATTGCTGAAACCATAAAAATAAATCCGAATACCGCAGCATTTGATGCCGAAGTAAAAAAATATGTAAACAACAATATTGCAGTGAGCATCAACGGAAGCTCAAAAAACCTAACCTTTACGGGCAGTCAAGTCAATGGAGAGTCGGTTTGGGTGTACTATGAAGCCAAAGATGTGAGTGATATTTCAACGCTAAGGATAAAAAATTCCATTTTGCTAAATGCATTTCCAAAGCAGATTAACATCGTGAACATCGCCTACAAAGGCAATCAGAAAACCATGACTTTCCAAAGAGGAAAAGAGGTACATGAAGTTAATTTTTAATTAAACATAAAAATAGGCTACTTTTTTTGAGTAGCCTATTTTATTAATTGTAGAAATTTTTTCTATGATCTATTCAAGAAAGCATCCCATCCTTGTGCGGTAATCTGAGACAGTTCGTTGCTTCCTCTAAGCACCAAAAAGTTGCCCTGCTCCGCATCTACGGCATGTCCAATGATGCTGAAATCCGGATGGTTTTTTATTTTTTCAAAATCCGATGGTGCAATGGTCATCAGCAATTCATAATCTTCTCCACCGTTCATGGCACAAACCACAGGATTAAGGTTAAACTCTTCTGCCGTAGTTACAGTTAGAGAATCCATGGGCAATTTTTCTTCGTACAAACGGAAACCCACTTTGGACTGATCCGAAAGATGCAGAACTTCAGAAGCCAACCCGTCGGAGACATCAATCATGGATGTTGGTGTTATTCCCAATTCTTTCAAAATATTTTTCACATCCGTTCTGGCTTCCGGCTTTAGTTGTCGTTCTAAAATATAATCGTAGCCTTCCATTTCGGGTTGCATGTTTGGATTGGCCAAGAAAACGGCGTGCTCTCTTTCCAAAATTTGAAGTCCGAGATAGGCTCCACCCAGATCACCCGTTACTACAAGAAGATCGTTGGGTTTGGCTCCGGATCTTCTTACGATTTCCTCTTCTACTTCCATACCAATTGCAGTGATGTTGATCACCAATCCCGCATTGGAGCTGGTTGTGTCACCGCCCACCAAATCAACTTGATATCGATCACAAGCCAGTTTAATCCCGGCATAGATTTCGTCCAAAGCTTCTACCGGAAAACGATTGGAAACTGCGATAGAAACCAAAATTTGTGAAGGTTTCACATTCATTGCAGCGACATCGCTTAAATTTACCACCACCGCTTTATAACCCAAATGTTTCAGAGGTACATAACCCAGATTAAAATGTACACCCTCTGCCAAACAATCGGTAGTTACCACCATTTTTTTTCCGTCTGGATCTATAACTGCACAATCATCGCCTATAGAGGTTTTTGTTGTTGGGTTTTTTATTTCAAAACTCTGTGTAAGATGTTTTATTAATCCAAATTCTCCCAAGGCAGAAATTGGTGTTTTTATCATGTTTTTATCCTCAAGCATAAAGATTTTATTTTTTGCAAAATTAGAAAATTAAAACCAAGTATTCGTTCTACCAAAACCCAAGTAGGTTTTACAAAAACAAGATTAAATTATCCAATTTATATCTCATAAAACCCGGTCTGTCCTCTTATGAATTGACAAGTGTTAAAAGTCCCTATTTATGGCTCAGAACAGCTGTAAGCACGATTTTGAGATTAAAATTATTTCGAAAACTTATCAACATTAAGTCAAAAAGTGGGACAAAGTGGGAGACTTATAGAAATAAATATCTAATTTTGTCACAAATGATGAATTTCTACGAGACATATGAGTGCAAAATAGACGATAAAGGAAGGTTAAAACTCCCTTCGTCGTTGGTGAAGTTGCTGAAAATCACAGAGGATAAGTCTTTTGTGATCAAGCGCTCTTTGCATCAAAATTGTTTGGAAGTTTATCCAAATGAGCCTTGGACAAAAATGATGTCAAAAATAGCGCATCTCAATCGATTTGTCAAGGCAAACACGGACTTCATCCGCAAGTTTACGGCTGGAGTGAAAAACATAGACTTGGATTCTTCGGATCGAATTCAAATTCCTAAAGACCTGAAAGGTTTTGCAGAACTCAGCAAAGAAGTAGTGATCTGTGGAGCTGGTGAAATTTTTGAAATTTGGAATAAAGAATACTACGAAGCATTCATGAATGAATCGGAAGCCGATTTTGCCACTTTGGCGGAAGAGGTTATGGGTAAAGTTGACTTTGGAGAAAACTAAACCTTGAACTATCATAATTTACAATCCTAACTAAAAACAATACATTTTGGATACAACCTATCACAACCCGGTTTTGCTTATGAAAAGCGTCGATGATTTAGTCACCGACCCAAACGGCGTCTATGTGGATTGTACTTTTGGTGGTGGTGGTCACTCTAGAGAGATCCTAAAAAGATTATCGGACAAAGGAAAATTATTTTCTTTCGACCAAGATTTGGATGCCTTGAACAACGCCATCGACGATCCCAGATTTACTCTGGTGAATCAAAATTTCAGGTTTTTAGAAAATTCTCTTTTGATGTATGGACATGTTCAGGTTGATGGTATTTTGGCCGATTTGGGTGTTTCGTCCCATCAGTTTGATGAAGCTGAAAGAGGTTTTTCCATCCGAAATAACGCCCCTCTGGACATGAGGATGAATGTCATGCAAGGATTGGATGCCAAAAGAGTGGTAAACGACTATGAAGAAGAGCAACTGGCCGACTTATTCTACTATTATGGAGAACTGAGAGAAGCGAGAAAACTGGCTAGAGAAATCGTTCATCACAGAAAAAATAAAAGTATTGAGACCACGGACGATCTGAAAAAAGTATTCAGTTACATCCCTGCTCACAAACAAAATAAATTTTTTGCACAAGTCTTTCAAGCCATCAGAATTGAGGTGAACCAAGAATTGGAAGTGTTGAAAGAAATGCTACAACAAGCGTATAAAATCCTAAAACCAAACGGCAGATTGGTGGTGATTTCCTACCATTCGCTTGAAGACCGATTGGTAAAACGATTTTTGAAAAACGGCATGTTCGAAGGCGAGCCTACACGAGATGTTTATGGAAATTATGAAAAATCATTTGAATTGTTACAATCCAAAGCCGTAATCCCGGACAACCAAGAAATCGAAACCAACTCCAGAGCGAGAAGTGCAAAACTAAGAACAGGAATAAAACTATAACCAAAAATATTGGCTAAAAAGAATACATATAAACCACAGAAGAAACTAACCTTTGTAGACATCATCAAAGGAAATTTCCTGAATCGTGATGAAGTAACCATTCATTACAAATTTTATCTGTTGTTATTTGTGCTGATGATCATCATGATTTACAGCAATCACTTGGTGAGCCAAAAAATAGAATTGGTAAACGATTTAAAAGATAAAACTGAAGAATACAAATCCAGAAATGCGTATGCGCAGAGCAATCTGATCAAAGTAAGAATGGAGTCGGAGCTGAGCAAAGAAATGGTAAGCGACTCACTGATGTCACTAGAAAGGCATCCGCATAAGCTTTTAATAAAACTAGACAGTACAGAAATCCATGGCAGTGCAGAATGAATATGAAGTGAAGCGCAAAAAAACGCTAAAATGGGGCTATCTCTTTACAGGGGTGGCCGCTATCACCTTTGTTATGTTTCTGGCGAGGATTGTGCAACTTCAGAATACCAATGTCGAAGAAATAAAAAACGATTACATCAACAAAAATTACCGTGAAGCCACACTGAAAGCTGCACGAGGAAATTTATATGCTGCCGACGGTACCATTCTGGCTACCACGGTGATGCGTTATGATGTTTTCTTGGATTTCAAAACCATAAAAGACACCGTGTACTCCAACAACATCGGAGCACTTACCGACTCTCTTTCTAAAATGTTCGGCAAATCGAGAAGTCATTACCGACAAATTCTCGATCAACAAAAAGCCAAAAAAAACCAATACTATCGATTGGTGAAAGGTTTGGATTTTGATCAATACGACAGAATTCGAAAATTTCCCATCTTCAAAAAAGGAAAACACAAAGGAGGCTTCATCGTAGAAAGAAGACATAAAAGAGAATTGGCCACCCTAGAAATTGGTTCCGGAACCATTGGTATGGATGAAGGCGAATACAAATCTGGTCTGGAAGCAGCGTTCTCCAAATACCTTTCAGGTACCGATGGCAAACGATACGAACAAAGAGTCAACTCTTCCGATTGGAAACCCATAGACTATTGGAAAGTTCAAGAACCGATTGACGGACAAGATGTTTATACCACTCTAGATCTTAGAATACAGGACATCGCAAGTTCGGCTTTAGAAAAACAACTCATCCATTACAATGCCGAACACGGATCGGTAGTGGTTTTGGAAGTGAACACCGGCAAAGTTAGAGCCATGGTCAATTTGAAAAGAATAGAACCTGGAAAATACACCGATGCTTACAATTATATTTTAAGAGACGGCATCGAACCCGGTTCGACTTTTAAAACCATTTCGCTTTTGGCAGCAATGGATGATGGTTTTATCGATGAAAACACAACGGTAAATGTCGGTAACGGCTCTTGGGTTTATGCAGGACAGAGAATTAACGATGGGCATGGCGGCGGAACTTACGAGATTTCCGATGTCTTGGCTCAGTCCAGCAATGTGGGTACAGCCAAACTCATTACCCAATATTATGCTGAAAAACCAGAAGTCTTCATCGATCATCTAAAAAGATGGAAAATGTTTGACAAAATGCAGTTGGAATTGCCCGGTGTGACCAAACCGTTCATCTACACTCCGGAGCACAAACGATGGAATGCAGCAACTCTAGCTTCCATTTCTTACGGATATTCAACCAATTTCAATCTTTTGCAATTGGCCACATTTTACAACGGTATAGCAAACGGAGGAACCATGCTAAAACCTCTATTCATCGATAAAGTGATGAAAGACGGAGTCACTACCTTCGAAGCCAAACCTGAAGTTATGGTCAAAAAAATGGCTTCAGAAAAAGCCATTAAGATGATGACCAGCGCTTTGACCAAAGCCGTGGAAAAAGGTACTGCAAAGAGCATCTTTACCCCAAACCTTAAAATGGCTGGTAAAACCGGAACCGCCCGTTTTGAATATTGGAAACCCGGCCCTAGAAAATACCGCGCTTCTTTTGCAGGATTCTACCCGGCTGATAAACCCAAATACACATGCTATGTCATGGTAAGTGAGCCCGATGTTGCCAAAGGTTTTTATGGAGGATCGGTTTCAGCTCCTGTTTTCAAGGAAATTGCAGGAAAAACATTCTTAAAAACGCCTCAAAATATCGAAAAAGAAATTTTAGCCGATAGAAAAGTGGATTTAAATAAATTGACGGCTCCCAATACCAAAGTTGCCGTAAGCAACAATCAAATGCCCAATGTGGTGGGTTTGATCGGCAAGAATGTTATCCCACAGCTCGAAAACTTAGGATACCGTGTCGATTATAAAGGTGTCGGAAAAATTTTAGAACAATTTCCAAGTATGGGAACGGTGATCAATAAAGACCAAAAAATCTATCTTAAACTACAAAACTAAAAACATGCAGATCAAAGATTTAATCAATAGATTACCGATATTAGAATCGTATGGATCTCTGAATATCGATATTGAAAGTCTGGTTTTCGACAGCCGAAAAGTTGTGGAAAAGGCTGCTTATGTCGCCATAAAAGGAAACTTTTCCGACGGCCATGATTACATCACTCCTTCCATTGAAAAAGGAGCAAGGCTGATTGTATGCGAAAACTTGCCCAATAAATTGGTTGAAGGAGTCGGTTATATTAAAGTTAAAGATTCTGCTAAAGCCTTGGGAGATTTGGCTTCAAATTTTTATGGAAATCCATCCGAAAAATTAAAACTCATCGGCATTACCGGAACCAACGGGAAAACAACCTCATCAACATTGTTGTTTGATGTTTTTCAACATTTGGGATATTCGTCTGCACTGATTTCTACAGTGGAATATAGAATTGCGGATCGGATCATGCCTTCGACCCATACCACTCCGGACATTGTTCGTATCAACGAAATATTGGCAGAAGCGGTAGATCAAGGTTGCGAATATGCTTTTATGGAAGTTTCTTCTCACGGCATACATCAAAACCGAACCCAAGGATTGCATTTTAGAGTGGCGGGTTTTACCAACATCACTCACGATCATTTGGATTATCATAAAACTTTTGATGAATATCTAAAAACCAAGAAGCGATTTTTTGATGAATTGCCTGCAGATACAATAGCCATCACCAATATCGATGACAAAAACGGCAACATCATGTTGCAAAATTCCAAAGCAAAAAAAGTTTCGTATGCGTTGAAAACTTTGGCCGATTATCACGGACGCATTTTGGAAGTCGATTTCAACGGAATGCTTCTCAACTTCAACGGAAAAGAGTTTTGGACAACACTAACAGGAAAATTCAATGTGTACAATCTTTTATTGGCATTTGGAATTGCTCATGAATTGGGCTTTCAGTCGGAAGAAATCCTGAAGGCTATTTCCCAACTTCATAGAGTTCACGGTAGGTTTGAGACCCTTATTTCACCATCAGGGATCATTTTTATCATCGATTATGCTCACACTCCGGATGCATTGGATAATGTTTTGGACTCCATCAACGAAATAAGAACAAAAAACGAAAGACTGATAAGTGTTTTTGGCTGTGGCGGTGATAGGGATCATGCAAAAAGACCTGAAATGGGAAAAAGTGCAACCCGAAAATCTACTTTAGCCATCATCACTTCGGACAACCCGAGAAGTGAGAAACCAGAAGACATTATCAAAGAAATTGAAGCCGGGGTAGAAGCTCAGTATTTTAGCAAATACACTTCGATACCGGACAGAAAAGAAGCCATAAAAATGGCTATAAAATTTGCTGAACCCAAAGACATTGTCTTGGTGGCAGGCAAAGGACACGAAACTTATCAAGAAATTAACGGTGTAAAACACCATTTTGACGATAAGGAGACCATAGAGCAATTGTTACAATTGATGGGTAAGTAAAAAAGTTGACTCAAAAATAAAGAATTAACTAAAAAAGAAAACCAACAACAATCCATTTAAACAAAAAATTATGCTGTACTATTTATACGAATATCTCAACCAACAAGGCATTCACATTCCAGGAATGAACCTTTTGAAGTACATCTCGTTCAGAGCGGGTATGGCGGTATTGTTATCTTTATTCATCGCATTGGTTTATGGAAAAAAAATAATCGATTTTCTTAGAACAAAACAAATGGGAGAATTGGTGCGTGACTTGGGATTGGAAGGGCAAAAACAAAAAGAAGGCACTCCAACCATGGGGGGGTTCATCATCATCATTGCAACGCTAATACCGGTTTTATTATTTACCCGAATTACCAATGTGTACATCGTATTGCTCATTGTATCTGTCGTATGGATGGGTGCCATTGGTTTTGTTGATGATTATCTAAAAAAAATAAAGAAAAACAAGGACGGACTTAGCGGAAAGTTCAAAGTAATCGGGCAGATTGGTTTAGGACTCATTGTGGGCATTACCATGTACTTTCATCCGGACATTACCGTAAAAAGAAAATATGCCGATGCCAAAATCGTGAATAGAAATCATGTGGAAACCAATTTTATGCCTACAGAAAACATTACCGTTTCTACCGTTCCTTTTGCAAAAAATAACGAATTCGATTATAGCGGAATTCTTTTTTGGATGGACGAAGACAAAGCTCACGAATGGGCTTGGTTGGTGTACATACCCATTGTTATCTTTATCGTAACGGCCGTTTCCAACGGTGCTAACATTACGGATGGTATCGACGGCTTGGCAACAGGAACCTCGGTGGTCATTTTGTTTACATTGGCCTTGTTGGCCTACCTTTCGGGCAACATCATCTTTGCTGATTATCTCAACATCATGTTCTTGCCCAACACCGGAGAGGCTACCATTTTCACCATTGCATTGGTGGGTGCTTGCATTGGTTTTTTCTGGTACAACACTTATCCTGCACAAGTTTTTATGGGCGATACAGGATCTTTGATGCTGGGTGGGGTGATTGCTGTATTGGCCATCATCCTTAGAAAAGAATTGCTGATCCCAGTACTTTGTGGGATATTTTTAATCGAAAATTTGTCTGTGGTTCTTCAGGTTGTTGTTTTCAAATACAGAAAAAGAAAATACGGATTAGAGTACGCTCAAAACAATAGACTATTCAAAATGTCGCCTTTGCACCATCACTATCAAAAAAGTGGTTTTCACGAAAGTAAAATCGTGAACAGGATGATCATCATCGGGGTGATGTTGGCCATCATTTGTCTAATTACTTTGAAGATACGATAAAAATTAACGGATATAATAATCTGAAAAATTGGAAAATACAGTAAAACATACGGATAAAAGACCAACCTTTCTTGATGATAAAAAAGGAAGAGTTGTCGTATTGGGAGGTGGCGAAAGTGGTTTTGGCGCGGCATATCTGGCTAAAAAGAAAGGACTGGATGTGTTTCTTTCGGACAAAGGCAGCATAAAAGAACCGTACAAACAGCTTTTGCAAGATAACAAAATTCCGTACGAAGAGCTTCAGCATACAGAAGAATTGATTCTGAATGCCGATTGGGTCATCAAATCTCCAGGTATTCCGAAAAAAGCACCTTTGATCCAAAAAATTATGGAAAAGGGCATTCGCATTTCGTCTGAAATCGAATTTGCTGCCGAATTTACCAATGCAAAAATCATTGCCATCACCGGAAGCAACGGCAAAACCACCACAACTTCTCTGATCTATCATACTTTGGTCAACGACCGGTTTAATGTAGGATTGGGAGGTAACATTGGGAAAAGTTTCGCCAAACAAGTTGCTGATGAAAACTACGATTTCTATGTACTGGAAGTGAGTTCTTTCCAATTGGACGACATCCAAAACTTCAGACCGTATATCTCGTTGCTGCTCAATCTGAGTCCGGATCATTTGGATCAGTACAACTACAATTATGAAGAATATGCTTTGGCCAAATTCAGAATTGCAGAAAACCAAGAAAACGACAGCTTTTTCATCTACAACCGAGACGATGAAATGAGCCGTAAACTCTTGAGTAAACTAAACATCAAAGCCAGACTCCTTCCTTTTTCATTAAGAGAAAAACTAAACGAAGGTGGCTTTGTAGAAGAAGAAAACATCAAAGTAAAATACCACGACGATTTTGCCATGAAAATTGACGAACTCAGCTTGGTAGGCAGTCACAATGTTGCCAATAGCCTAGCCGCATCTATTGCCGGGAAAATCCTGAACATTAGCAACGAGAGCATCAGAAATTCATTGATGACCTTTCAGGCAGTGGAACATCGTCTGGAATTTGTTGAAGAAATAAACGGAGTAAAATACATCAACGACAGCAAAGCGACCAATGTAAATGCCGCATATTATGCCCTTGAAAGCATGAAAACCCCAACCGTATGGATTGTGGGAGGCACCGACAAAGGCAACGACTATAGCGAGGTCGAAGAGTTGGTAAGACAAAAAGTGAAAGCCATTGTTTGTCTTGGTTTGGACAATAAAAAAATCATTGATTATTTCAAAAATAAAAAAGAACTGATCTACGACACCCACAATCTTCAAGACTGTTTGGAAGTTTGCAGAAACCTTGCTCAAGACGGAGACACCGTATTGCTTTCTCCTTGTTGTGCAAGTTTTGATCTGTTCAAAAGTTATGAAGATCGAGGCAATCAATTTAAAGCTGAAGTAAGAAAAGGTAAAACGATTCAATAAAAATATTGGAAATGGAGAATGTATTGAAAATTAACAAAAACGAAATATTAAAGGGCGACAAAGTACTTTGGATGGCCGTCATTTTCATTTCTGCATTTTCTGTATTCCCGGTGTATTCGGCAAGTTCTAATTTAGAATATATTGTCAACAACGGTACAACTTCAGGACATGTCATGAAGCACATACTGTTTGTCATTGGTGGGTTGGCGTTAATGAGAGGTGTACAAGCTTTTAAATTTGAAGTTATTGGAAAACTGAGCGCCTTCATTCTCGGTTTTATGGCAATACTCTTGGGCTTCACGATGGTTTCCGGTCAACAAATCGATGGAGCTTCAGCCTCACGATGGATTACCATTCCCGGCACATCGCTCTCCTTTCAACCATCGGCTTTTGCATTCTTAGCATTAATCGTTTACCTCTGCAGGTATTTAACCAAAAAAATACAGAGAAAAAGATTGGTTTGGGAAAATATCCTTTACATTTTCGTACCCATTTTAGGAATTTTCTTGTTGGTAGCCAAAGACAACGGATCCACGGCACTCATGATTCTGATGGTTTCCATCATCACCCTCATCATCGGTCAGCTCAACTGGAGATACATCTTAGGATTTGTTTCAGTCGCTGCTTTTGCTATTGTATTGTTTCTTACCATTGCCTTATCCACCGATTGGATCAAAAGCAATAGGGTGCATACTTGGATGAGTAGGATCGAAACTTTTACCAGTTCCAAATCCAAAAACAACATTGAAGACGAAGCTGAAAAGGCCAAAAACTATCAGGTGATGCAAGCTAAGGCAGCCATTGTCCACGGTGGTATCACCGGAATGGGACCCGGAAAAAGTGCGTTGAAGCAGATGCTTCCTCAATCGGCTTCGGATTTTATTTTTGCCATTGTGGTTGAAGAGTACGGACTCATAGGAGCTTTTGGACTGATTGCTCTATACATGATCATCATTTTTAGAATTGTGATTATCGCTACCAAAATGCCTGTGTTTTTCGGCTCGTTGCTCGTCATCTCCATTGGGATTATGATTTTTGTACAATTGGCGGTAAATATTGCCGTCGCCGTCAATCTGATTCCGGTAACAGGACAGCCTCTACCGCTTATTAGTTATGGTGGTACCTCCATTTTACTTTCATACATCCAACTGGGATTGGTACTCAATGTAAGTTCCAGAATTCAGGTTTATGATGAAGAAGGGATCGGTAAAAAACAATCTGTGGACGAGATTAACGATATTGCTTGATAAAAGATAAATAATTAAAAAATGAATAAAAAACTAAAAGTATTGATGAGTGGTGGCGGAACCGGAGGACACATTTTCCCGGCAGTAGCCATAGCACAGGAAATCCAAAAGAGATTTCCCGATGCCGAGTTTTTATTCGTCGGTGCTTTGGGTAAAATGGAAATGGAAAAAGTCCCACAAGCCGGTTTCAAAATTATAGGCCTCAACATTGCAGGTTTTGACCGTGGTAACTTACTTTCCAACCTCAATTTGCCGTTCAAACTCATCTCCAGCTTGTGGAAAGTGAGAAAAATTATTAAAAACTTTCAACCCGATTTTGCTGTGGGCACCGGTGGATATGCCAGTGGTCCGGCTCTGATGATGGCTGCACAACAAAACATTCCTATTTTTGTTCAGGAGCAAAACTCATTACCGGGGAAGACCAATATCTTTCTTTCTAAAAAAGCAAAAGCCGTATTCACCGCCTATCCGGATATGGAACATTTTTTTGGAGAAACTCCCACTTTCTTTTTGGGCAATCCCATCCGTCTGAATATTCTAAACAACATGGTGGACACCCAAACTGCGAAAGAAAAATTAGGTTTGGATAGGGATAAACTCAGCGTTTTATCCGTTGGTGGTTCTTTAGGATCCAGAACTCTGAACCAAGCTTGGAAAAAAAATAGTTCAACATTGCTGAACAAAGACATTCAACTTATCTGGCAAACCGGATCTACCGATTATCCATCGTTACAAAAAGACAACCTACCGCTATCGGACAAACGATTGATGATGAGAGAATTTATTCAAGACATGGCAACAGCCTATTCGGCAGCCGATGTCATTGTTTCTAGAGCCGGAGCCATTGCCATTTCTGAATTGGCCATTGCCGGAAAACCTGTGGTTTTGGTGCCTTTCCCTTTTGCGGCAGAAGATCATCAAACCAAAAATGCACAAGCCTTGGTCGGAAAAAATGCTGCAAAAATGGTAAAAGATACCGAAATGGATGCTGATTTTTGGAACACGCTGACCTCCATTTGCGACGATGAAAACCTTAGAAAATCCATGTCCGAAGCCATTAATTTTTTCGCTAAACCAAAGGCAACTGAAGACATTGTGAACAAAATTTTAGAAAAATTAAACCGTAAATAACAGTACATGAAAACCATAGATGCATATCAAAATTTTTACTTTGTTGGGATTGGCGGCATAGGCATGTCGGCCCTGGCCAGATATTTTCACTCTATCGGAAAAAATGTATTGGGCTACGACAAAACACCTACCAAACTGACGCATGCTTTGGAGAACGAGGGCATAAAAATCTCTTTTGAAGATAAGGTTGATGCTGAAGTTCTAAATTTATTGGCCGAAAACACACTGGTTATTTACACCCCGGCCATTAAAGTTCTGAGTATTTTGGATCATTTCAAAAAAGAACAATTCGAAATTTTGAAAAGAGCCAAAGTTTTGGGAATGATCACCGAAAACACCAACTGTTTGGCAGTTGCCGGAACACACGGTAAAACGACCACATCAACCCTTTTGGCACACCTTTGCAAGGAAGTCAACCTTCCTTTTTCCTGCTTCTTGGGTGGAATTTCAGAAAATTTCAAATCCAATTTCCTCTTCAACGGAAACGATTATTCTGTGGTCGAAGCCGATGAATACGACAGAAGTTTCCTGAACCTGCACCCCAATTGGGCGGTCATCACTTCTACCGATGCCGATCATTTGGATATTTATGGCGACAAAAAAAACATTGAAGAGGGGTTCAAAGCTTTTGCCGACTTGGTTAAAAATGACAACCAACTTTTTGTGCGAAAAGGAATTGACTTCGGAAGACCTTGTAAAAATTATGCTGTGAACGAAGAAGCCGATTTTTATTCGGACAATCTCAGGATGGATGGAAGCAGAACTTCGTTTGATTTTCATGCTCCGGGACACGATATTGCCGAGTTTACATGGGACATCCCCGGCATTCATAATGTAGAAAATGCGACTGCTGCCTTGGCCATTATGTTGGGACTGGGAGCCGATATGGAAAATTTGAAAAAAGCCATCGCCAACTTTAAAGGCATCAAAAGAAGGTTTACCAAACATATTTTTGACAATGGAAAAATCTATATCGACGACTATGCCCACCATCCAACCGAGTTGGATGCCGTAATCGGATCGACCAAAACCTTTTATCCGGACAAAAAATTATTGGTGGTTTTTCAACCGCATTTGTTCAGTAGAACCCGTGATTTCGCCCATGATTTTGCTAAAAGCTTGGGGCAATCCGATGAGCTTTTGTTGTTGGACATTTACCCCGCAAGAGAATTGCAACAGGATTTTGAAGGCATCACTTCGACTTGGCTTTTGGAGAAAGTAAATTTGAAGGAGAAAGAAGTTTGTGCATTGGATCAGGCATTTGAAAAGATTAAAAATAAAGAATTCGACATACTGCTTACCGTGGGTGCAGGTAATATAGACACTTTGTACGACGGTCTTGTCGAGTGGTTAGAAAAAAAATAGTGGAAACAGCATGAAAAATAAATGGCGCATATTGAAAATTTTGGTTACAGTAATCGTGTTGGGATTTCTGTTAAGCTTTTCGTTGAAACGATTTGCCCAAAAACCCATGGACAATATCGCTGTTAACCTAAAGCAAAGTCCTGTTTACTTTTTGGATGAAAAAGACATCAAAAGAATTGTAAAAAAATACAACCCTACACAGAAACTGAAAGATATTGACATCCCAAATCTTGAGAAAAAACTAAATTCTTTGGCTGCGGTGGACAGTGCAAATGTTTATTTGGGACTAAACGGAAAACTGAACATCGACATCAAACAAAAAGTTCCTGTATTTCGTTTGCATCGTGGTGACAAGGAAATCTATGTGGATAAAAAAGGGAGAGAGTTTCCAACCACTTTCAACTACACCCATCCGTGCATGTTGGTCGATGGCGATGTAGATCCTGTAGATTATCCGGCACTAAGCGAGCTGATCCATAAGATAGATGAAGATCCTTTTTGTAAAAAATATTTTATCGGAATATCCAAAGTAGGTCAGAATTATAATTTGCTCACCAGCGAAGGTCATTTTAAAGTAGAAATTGGGGACTTAGAAAACATTGATTTCAAAGTGAAAGGGTTTAAAACATTTGCCGAAAAAATACTGATCTATCAAGATCCAACAAAATACACAAAAATTTCGGTAAAGTACGGCAACCAAATCGTTACCACACTCAACCCAAGATTGGAAGAAAACGACAGCATACTGCAAATCAGTAAAAAAGAATTCGACAAAATCCAAATGGATAAAAACAACAAAAACATCATAAAACCCGCTGTGGTTAAGGAAAAAAAAGAAGAGAAAAAAACAAACATCTAAAAACACTCGAAAAAAAAGAATTCGTTTAATAAAATCAAATTGTTATATAAAAATGGGAAATCAAGAGTATTCAGTAGGATTAGACATTGGCACCACCAAGATTGTGGCCATTGTCGGTAAAAGAAATTCTCAGGGTAATATTGAAGTCTTGGGAGCAGGAAAAGCGAGAAGTCTTGGCGTAAACAAGGGTATTGTAAACAATGTTTCGCAAACCATTTCTTCCATCAAAAGCGCTATAGAAAAAGCCGAAAAAAGTTCTGGTCTGCCAATTAAAAATGTTACCGTTGGTATCGCCGGCAAGCACATCCGATCGTTGCAACATTCGGATTATATCATGCGTAAGAAACCCGATACGTACATTACGGAAGAAGACATCGACGAGCTGAAAGAACAAGTAAAAAAATTGGTTATGCTTCCCGGAGAAGAGATTATCCATGTACTACCACAAGAGTATAAGGTTGACTCTCAAGGCGAAATCCACGATCCAATCGGTATGCATGGAGCTCGACTGGAAGCCAAATTCCATGTGGTAGTCGGTCAGATGGCAAGCATCAAAAATATTGTTCGCTGTGTTGAAGAAGCTGGTTTGTTCATGGAATCTCTAACTTTAGAACCTTTGGCATCTTCGGAATCGGTCTTGACCAAAGAAGAAAAAGAAGCCGGAGTAGCCATTGTAGACATCGGTGGAGGGACTACGGACATTGCCATCTTCAAGGACAACATCATCCGTCACACTTGCGTTATTCCTTACGGTGGAGGCATCATCACAGAAGACATTAAGGAAGGATGTTCCATCATTGTGGATCATGCCGAAAAATTAAAAGTCAATTTTGGATCTGCACTTCCAGAAATGGAAAAAGACAGCACTTTTGTGACCATCCCCGGATTGCACAGCAGACCGGACAAAGAAATTTCTCTGAAAACTTTGGCACAAATCATCAATGCCCGAGTAGAAGAAATTTTGGAATTGGTAAATACCGAACTGAAAGCATACGGTGCGTATGAACAGAAGAAAAAATTAATCGCCGGAATTGTATTAACCGGAGGCGGCTCCAATCTGAAACACATCCGTCAGTTTGCCAACTACATCACCGGTTTCGATAGCCGATTGGGATTTGCGAACGAGTACATTGCCAACGACAAAAACCAAAGCCTAAAAGGACCGGAATTTGCCACTTCAATAGGATTGTTAATGGAGAGTTTAAAAATTCGAGAAAAAAAATCGATTGCTAAGACTCCAACTCCTTCAGAAGATGTGCCACAAGCAAATCAAACAATTCCTGAAACCGTTGTTACAAATGAAATCCCAGAAATTGTAAAAATTGAAGAAACCGATGTTCTGCCAAAACCAGAAGAAAAGGTAAAAAAGCCAACAATTGGTGAAATCATTCTAGCAAAAGTGAAAAAATTCTTCGAAGAAGTTGAAGATTAAAGGAAATTTTATAAATTGTAAAACAAAAAAATATATAACCTTATGGACGGAAATACTACAGGATTTACTTTTGACATGAACAAAGGAAATTCATCCATAATAAAAGTGATCGGCGTAGGCGGTGGTGGTAACAACGCCCTGAAACACATGTACGAAAAAGGAATCTACGGAGTCGATTTCGTAATCTGTAACACCGATGCACAAACTCTAGACAACAACCCTGTAAGCAACAAAGTACAGCTCGGTATTTCCATTACCGAAGGACTAGGCGCCGGTGCCGATCCGGATATCGGAGAAAAAGCGGCCATAGAAAGTATGGAAGAAATAAAATCCGTTTTGGGACAAAATACCAAAATGGTCTTCATTACCGCTGGAATGGGTGGTGGTACCGGAACAGGAGCAGCTCCAGTAATTGCAAAAATTGCAAAAGAAATGGGCATCCTTACCGTGGGTATCGTAACCATTCCGTTTAGTTTTGAAGGAAAAAGAAGATTGGATCAAGCCGAAAACGGTTTGGAAAAACTAAGAAATTCTGTCGATTCCCTAATCGTCATCAACAACGATAAACTGAGACAACAATTCGGTAACTTGGGATTCAAACAAGGTTTCTCCAAGGCCGATGAAGTGTTGACCAACGCTGCAAAAGGTATGGCCGAGGTAATCACCGGTTATTTCGATGTTAATATTGACTTTAGAGATGCCAAATCGGTTCTTCAAAATTCCGGTACGGCATTGATGTCAACCGGTACGGCAACCGGCGAAAACAAAGCTGAAGAAGCGGTGAGAAAAGCGCTAGACTCTCCACTGTTGAACGACAACAAGATTACCGGTGCCAAAAATGTACTTCTCCTTATCCGTAGCGGAAACGAAGAGGCTACCATGGACGAAATCGGTATCATCAACGACCACATCCAGAGAGAGGCAGGAAATACCGCCGACATCATCTTTGGGGTGGGATCTGACGAAGAATTGGGCGATGCCATTTCTGTATTGGTTATTGCAACCGGATTTTCCAAAGACGATAAAATTGTTGCCGGACCAACAGAAAAAATAAAATATACCTTGAACGATGCGACGGAAAGAAGAGAGTCTCCGTTCAAATCAAGAGAGGAGAGATTCGACAATGCAGGTTCATCAGACACGACGAATACAAAAAATGTATTTAGATTGGAAGACGACAGCCCAAGCAACAGTCCAACACCTTCTTTTTACAATTCGGCTAGCGAACAACAATTGGCGGTAGAACAGGTTCATCTCGACGAAATCGTATTGGATTCTGCAGATCGTAGTTTTGACTCTTTTGATCAGTCGGACAAAGAAGTTGATCTCTTTTCTTATGGTGATTTCCAAAATGACCCTTGGGAAAAAGAATCTTTCAGCTTCGAAACGGAGAGCCAAACCAATTCTTCAATAGATGATATCCCTGCTTTCAGAACAAGAGAGGACAACAAGGTCGAATTTAATTTTGAATCTACAGAACCAAAATTTGAAACCGCCCCTGAATTTAAATTGAGAACTGAAGAAAGCGTTGTTGTAGAAACCCGTCCCTCTGAGGCGATCCCAACGGCAGCGGCTGAAGTGCAAGAAGAACCAAAAATCGAAGAAAAAGCACCAGAAGTTCAAACTTATGGAGAATTTACATTCATCGACAAAACGGCAAAACAGGATCAAAAAATTCAAGAAAGAAGAAATAAACTGAAAGAATTCAATTCGAGATATCAGTCCTCAGAAAACGAAAATCATTTCGAAACCGTTCCTGCATTCAAGAGAAAAAATATTGTGATAGAAGGTATAACTCCTTCCGAACAGCAAGTTAATTCTTTTATGTCCGAGGACGAAAGAGGAAAAATCCAAGTGAGAGAAAATCGTTTTTTAAATAAAGATGTAGATTAAGATGAGTTTAGAAAATACCATCAGCGATGCCATAAAAACGGCGATGAGAGAAAAAGACAGAACGGCTCTTGATGCTTTAAGAGCGGTTAAATCTCAAATTTTATTGTTGAAAACTGAAGCCAGAGGCGTCGAAGTATCTCCCGAACAAGAAATAGCCATTGTACAGAGAATGATCAAGCAAAGAAAAGACTCGTACGAACAATTTTCTGCACAAAATCGAAACGATTTGGCTGAAGTAGAACTGGCTCAAATGAAAGTCATTGAACAGTTTTTACCGGCTCAGCTTTCAGAAGATGAACTGAAATTGGCCATTGAGCAAATCATTGCCGATGTGCAAGCAGAAAGCATGAAAGACATGGGGAAAGTGATGGGACAAGCTTCCAAAACGCTCGCCGGAAAGTCCGATGGAAAAGCCATTTCCGAAATGGTAAAGAAACTGCTTTCATAAAAATCCACCTTTGTGGATCCTAAACAGGATATCCAAACTTTGTATATCAATTTGATTTTGAACCGAGAATTTTATGTTCTCGGTTTTTATCTTTTTTGAGTATTGGATTTTGATCTTAAAAATACCAAACCTGCCAAAATAATCAAAGCTCCTATGGATTGGAGCAGTGTAAGGCTCTCTCCATCCAAAACTCCCCAAACTACAGCAACTATTGGCATTAGCAAAGTAACTGTAGAGGCAAAAATGGCATTAGAAATATGAAGCAAACGATAGTTGAGCATCATGGCCAATCCGGTTCCTAAAACGGCCAACATGGACACAAAGCCCAAACCGTACACCATCTGCTGATTCCATTGGAATTCTTGGAAAAAACCTGAAAATACAAGCGCAATCAACGATGGAAAAAACAAAGCAAAACCAAACACAAATGCCGATAATGCTTTGGGCTCCAGGTGTGCTAATTTCTTTTTTACAGTAATCGAATTGATGGCATAAAGCAAAGTGGCAAACAACAACAACCCAATCGGAAGCCATTTTATTTCGCCCAACTCTCCACTTCCTAAGGTTAAAAGAACGGCACCGGCAAAACTAATGCTCACCCCAGTCACTTGTCGTTGTGTGGTTTCTTTTCTCCAAAAAATTAAAGTGAGAACAATGATAAAAATCGGCATTAGAGAGTTGATGATTCCTGCAATGCTGCTGCTAATCTGGGTTTCGGCAAGGGGAAAGAGAAACATGGGAAAGAAGTTGCCTATCAGAGCCGAAAGAACAATCCATTTAAACTGTTTTTTAGGTAGATTTTTTATGTTTAAAATGGCATAGGGCATCAACAATACGGAAGCGATCAAAACCCTTAATGCACCTACTTGATAGGGATTGAAATAGATCAATGATTTTTTGATCAGGATAAATGAGGACCCCCAAATGAGTGTAAGGACCAAAAGCAAAACCCATTTTTCTTTTTCTGAATTCATTATATATTTTGTTCTTTAAGAAGTTTTAGATACTGTGATTTAGAAATCATTCGTGCGCCAAGACTTTCCAAATGGTCGGTATGAGTCTGACAATCGATCAAGCTGAAACGATTTCTGTTTTCCTGAACAAATTGTATAAAACCGGCCTTAGAAGCATTGCTAACCTTTGCAAACATGCTTTCCCCACAAAAGACATTTCCCATAACAACACCATAAAATCCACCAACCAATTCGTTGTTTTTCCAAACTTCAATACTTTCTGCCCAACCCAATTGGTGAAGTTTCTCAAAACTGTCGATCAATTCTGTGGAAATCCATGTCCCGTCTTGATCTCTTCTGTTGATGGACATACAGGCTTCCATAACTTGTCTGAAACATCGATTGTTTGTAAAAGAAAATTCTTGATTTTTAAGAATTTTCTTCATGGATTTTGAAATTTTCAAGTCATCAGGAAAAAGCACAAATCGAGGATCTGGAGACCACCAAAGGATCTCTTCACCGGGATTGTACCATGGAAAGATACCATTTTCATAGGCCAAAAGTAGCCTTTCCACAGAAAGATCCCCTCCACAAGCGATAATTCCACTGGGCGGGTGATAAAATTCCGGGTCCGGAAAGCTAATTTCGTTGAGATCCAATTCTACCATAATTAAAAAATCCTACTCACAAAGAAGTAGGACTGTATTTTGATTGATGTTCTTAATTAGAAAGGCAAATCATCATCTTCATCCTCTGTAAAAGGATTCCCCTGACTTGCTGGACTTGCAGCTTGTGCAGTATTAGGCGCAGCCTGGGTTGGTTGAGCAGCGGCATTGTCAAATACTTTTTCCAATCTCCATCCTGTGATGCTGTTGAAATATTTAACTTCTCCTTGTGGCGAAGTCCATTCTCTACCTCTAATATTGATTCCGATTTTTACATTTTCACCTTCAACAACATTATCAAGAAGATTAATTTTATCTTGTAAAAATTCAATACTAATCGGTTGTGGGTATTGCTCTTGTGTAAGCAAGATCAATTCTCTCTTTTGAAATCCGCTTGCAAATGTTTGAATTTCAGTTAATTTCTTTACCGTTCCTTGTAGTTCCATATTCTTAATAATTGAGAGTGTAAAAGTAGTAAATAGAATTTTAAAAGCGAAGACAAAAAGGGAATAATGAAAAAAAATATTTTTTTTTGAAAAAAGTTTGCAGTTATCAAATATTGCCCTATATTTGCACTCACAAAAACAGAACAAAAGATCTTTAAATACTAGCGGATGTGGTGTAATTGGTAGCCACGCCAGACTTAGGATCTGGTGCCGTGAGGCGTGGGGGTTCGAGTCCCTTCATCCGCACAATGAGAGATTTCTAATTTATTTAGAAATCTTTTTTGCGAAAATAGCTCAGCTGGTAGAGCACAACCTTGCCAAGGTTGGGGTCGCGGGTTCGAATCCCGTTTTTCGCTCTATTTCTACTCGCCCTGGTGGTGGAATTGGTAGACACGCAGGACTTAAAATCCTGTGTCCGCAAGGACGTACGGGTTCAAGTCCCGTCTGGGGTACAAAAAACGCTGTTAATCATTTGATTTTCAGCGTTTTTTATTTCAAGGGGTGGCTAAAAGGGTGGCTTATTTGTGGTTTTATATTTCTTTTGATTGTCGGTATTTATCCAATTTTTCTTTTCTCTTTTCCCAATCTGGCATTTTTAGTGTTAGTAATTCAAAAAAATCTTTATTATGATGTTTGTGAATTAGATGGCAAAGCTCGTGCATGATAACATATTCTATGCAGCGTTTCGGAACGTGAATTAATCTAGGGTTGAAAATTAATTTATTTTTCACGGTGCAGCTTCCCCAGCGTGTCGGCATTTCTTGAAAATTAATTTTAGAAGGGATGTGATGATTTTTTTCAAATCTTTTCATCATGGGAAGTGCTATTTCTGAAATCTTAAGTATCGCACGTTCTTTCCACCATTTTTCAAAAATTACAGAAGCGTTTTCTTTCTTTTTTACCAAAATTAGGAATTGATTTCCTAAATAAGAAACTTCTTCTTTTTTAGAGATTTTTATATTAATTTTATATTGTCTTCCTAAATAAAATACACTATAACCAGATTTCATTTCATAATTAGTATCATATAAATCAAGCGTATCAAAATAATTTTGTTGCTTGAAAATCCATCTTGTTTTTTTGTAAACCCATTTTTCTATTTCTTCCATGTTGGTTTCTAAAGGCACAGAGACTTGGACAGTTTTGTCTGGTGAAACCTTAATTCCGAGTGTTTTTCTAGTAGAGTATTTTATGATAAACTCTATTTTCTTTGAACCAAATTCTATAAAATGTAGCATATTCCTATTTATTTGCAATTGCAATTTCAATACATTTTTTTGTAATTTCATCTGCTTTTTCTAGAGTAAATCCTTGGATATCCATCAAATAATCTCCAAAATCAAGTTCTATTCTATTGAGGATATCGGTGTTTTTGTGCCAATCAACAATTTCATTTTGAGCAATTAATTCATCTAAAAACAAGGTGCTTTCTTCGGATTTTTCTACTTGTTCATTTTGCAAAAATCTGAATATAGGAATGTTTCTTTTTTTATGGTTCAGAGTTTCAGGAACATCACTCGCTTTTGTGCCGATAGCTTCATTTCTGATGTCCTTTAGTTTTTGTAAAGCTTCTAAATCCGAAAGTCTATCAGCTCTCATATCTGCAATGGTTTGCTTAATGAGTTCGGATAGTTTTTTGAACAAAACAGGGTCGGTATCTCTTTTTTCGTTGATATACTTTGAGGTTGCCGAAGCTATTTTTTCTGCTTTTGCTCTGTTGCCAACTACTTTTTCTAATTCTTCGTTGAATGTTTCGGTGTCCAGTATATCTATTTGCTCGGTAAGTCTGATGATTTCTTCTGTAATTACGTGTTGGTCTAGTAATTTCTGAAGTTGTTTTTCGTACTGTGCAAAACTTACATTGTCCACATATATATTGTTCACAGCAACTCTAATTCCTGCAAATTTCTTTAAATCATTTTTGTATAAATCAATTCTTTCTGTAGGCGTATTATCATAAAAAGTTACCGTAGAAAGTGCCATTTTAAGAATTTTTGCAAATAGATTAAATTTTGCATAAAACTCTTCTCTCAATGCGATATCTGATAAATAATTGATGTATTCATCAATATTATTTTTATTTTTTAAAGTTTTAAAAAGATTTATTAAGTCGGAATACGTTTGTGGAAGTTTTGCAATTTCTTGTGATATATCGGTTAAAGTATTTTGCAAATCCATCAATTCTGTTTGGTCTTCGTCTGTAGTATAGGTTTCCATAGCTTCTTCTAGTTCGTGCATAATTCCAGCATAATCTATAATAAAACCGTAATCTTTACCCGCATAAACTCTATTTACCCTTGCAATTGCTTGTAATAATGAGTGCTCTCTTAATTTTCTACACAAATACATCACGATGGTTTGTGGCACATCAAAACCTGTTAATAGTTTATCAATAACAATGAGTAATTCTATACTTTCTCCATTTTCATATTGCTGAATAATAGATTTGTCAATATCATTTCCGTATTTTGTTTTTAATAAATTGTAATATTGTACCACTTCACTCGCTTCACTGCTATGAACATCATTATTTCCTTCACGAGGGTCTGGTGAGGACATAACCACTTCTGTAGAAACTTTGCCAATTAAATCAAAAGCTTTCTTGTATTTTACAGCGGTTAATTTATCTGGACAAACCACCATTCCTCTAAAGCCAGAATGAACGCCTGTGTTGTCTTTTCCCCAATTGCCAGCAAAATGGCGACTTATATCCATAGCAGTTTGATAAATATTTTGGTCGGTTTTACTTATCAAACCAGCATTGTTCATTTTCTTTTTTAGTTCTGTCTTATTGTACTCGGTTAAATCTTCTGCAACGATATCAAAACCTCTATCCAAAGCATTTTGATTCACATCTTGTACCGCAAATCTGCCTTCGTATAAAATAGGAACAATTGCTTTGTCGGCAACGGCTTCATTGATGGTATAAGTATCAATAATTCCACCAAATTTTTGGGCTGTACTTTTTTGAGATTTCATAAGTGGAGTTCCTGTAAATACAATAAAACAAGCATTAGGTAACACTCTTTCCATATTTACATTGAAAACACCATATTGTGTGCGGTGTGCTTCGTCTATTAAAACAAAAATATTGGGACTTTCTAGCGGATTGTTTGCCAATTCGTTTACCGCTGCCTGAAATTTATTGATAATGCTAGTCGTTACAAAATCGCCATTTCCTTTTAATAATTGTATTAATTGTTTACCAGATGTGGCATTTATTACCTCTATTTCTACTTTTTGAAGCGTTGTGGTTATTTGCCTGTCCAAATCTACTCTGTCGGTTACTAAAATAATTTGTGGATTTTTCACAGTATCTTTTACTTTTCTAGCTAACATAGCCATAGTTAAAGATTTACCGCTTCCTTGTGTGTGCCAAATTACACCGCCTAAACGTTTTCCGTTTCGTATGGGTTTTATTCTATTAATGATTTTATTGATGGAGAAATACTGTTGAAAGCGGGCTACTTTTTTTACAATGCCGCCCTCAAACAAAATAAAATCTTTGATGATTTCTAAAAAACGCTCTTTGCTAAATAAGCCATACAGCATTACATCTTGTAAAGTAGGGGTAATTTCTACTTCGTATTTTTCTTTGTAATTTAAAAAATCGAAATTTCCTCGAAAATCGTTTTGAAAAAAAATTTTACTTTCCGTTTCTTTCGTTAAATCGACATTTATAATTTCTGGCAATTGGTCAATGAAATTTTGGTCTTTCTCTTTCCAAACGGCCCAAAATTCTTCTTTGGTATTGGTGGTAGCATATTTGGCTTCGATAAGTGATATTGCACCTAAAATCTGACTATAGACATACAAATTTTGTATGCCATCTTCCATTTGGTTGCGAATATGTTGCGAAATTGCTTCTTTGAGTGGTGTTTTTATGGTTGGGCTTTTAGATTCTATAATTGCCAAAGGAATTCCGTTGATAAACAAAACCAAATCCGGGCGATACGTGTCTTTTCTACCAGTACGCATTACGGAAAATTCTTCGGTAATGTGAAATACATTATTTTCGGGTTTTTCCCAATCAATGTATTGAATCGTATGGCTTTTTTTGTCGCCATCAATAGATTGTTCCAAAGCATTGCCAAAACGCAAAAGGTTATACGCACAGTTACTTGCATTTACCAAACCTTCGGCTAAAGGAATGTCTTTCAGCGAATGAATGGCACGTTCTATATTAGCATCGGAAAAGTCTGCTTGTTTAGAGCCAATTTTTATGGTATTTATTTTCTTTAGCTGTTCCCTCAAAATAGAAGTAAGTAAAACATTGCTTTCTCTGTCTTCACGCATTTGCAATGCTTCGGAAGGCGTAAGGTATTGGTAGCCTAAATTGATGAGCAATTTAAGGGCGGGGATTTGTGCGGTATTGTCTTCGTTGAAATGGCTCATTTTTTGTTCATTTTATTTTATTAGTTATTAGAGCTAAATAATTGATAATAAATCACATAAAAAACAACCTCTAATAAATTCTCTAATAAGATCTCTAATAATTTTTTTAATAATCTTTTCTTATAGAACCAAATTAGAATCTTGAATTTCAGTAGACTAATATGGAGTATATTTTACTATTTTTCTTACAAAATATACTTTTTCTAAAAATTTAACATTTTAAATTACGCTATTTGTATAATTTTTATAACTTTGCAGTGCTCATCTTTCCGATTGTAGGAAGAAGGAGTTTCGAGGCTCGATACATCAAGATATGTACCGAGCCTTGCGGTTTTTAATAGAGAACATCTAGTTTCTTTTTTAATTTCTTTTTCATCATCTTATCTCCATAATCTCTATTTAGATAATAGGCTGTTAATAGATAATAATCTAAATTGGAGTTTTGAGGCTCTAAAACCACTACATATTTTTGGGAAATATTATAGACATAAGTTCTCAACACATCTTTTCTTTTTCTTTCATCTCTTTCCCGAACAGAAAAGCACTCTATATGATCTTTTATTTTTAAATCTACATGAGGTTTTATCCAATGCAAACGCATAGATCTATCTTTTTCAAAATAACGATGTGTTACTTTTTTACCATTTTCCATTTCTTCTACTTCTTCGGTAGTTAAATGATGAAAAACGGTACTTAAATCTATTTCTCCGTCTTTTTTTGTAGGACGGATTTGCTTATCATTAAATTTGAAAGAATCATTATCTGTAATATTTCTATCAAAAATTGCTCTTAATGATTTTTTTCGTTCAAACTCATTGTAGTGCATTATTTCTAATAATTCAGGATATTTTTTTGCTAAATTAAATGCCATAATTATTTCAAATCAATATAAAATAAGTTAAACTTTTCTTCATTTTTTAAAGTCTGCTTTTTTAAATCTATCTGTGCATTAGATTGGATTTTTTCTATAATTCTATTTTTTGCAGTAACTTTATTTAAACCACGAATGTGATAGTTTACAGCACCCATTAATACATCTGTTAATTGCATGAAAATACTTTCATAGGACTTAATAAACTGGATGTTTTTAATATTGAAATGTGTGTTTAGTATTTCGTTTAGTTTATGCAGTTTACTTTGGCTTCTATTGTCCTTTATGTCTAAGTATAAATTATATGCGTGTTTTGAACTCATTTTTTGAGCAACTAATTGGTAGTACATTCTAAAATAGAAATCATTATAAGTGAAATTTTCTCGAGACTCGTCAATCTGTGATTTATCTACAATAATTGCTCTGAAACTTAAATCTGTAGCGAAAAAATAATCTATTACATCATTGTAAAATTCGGCATTAGATTTTGAGATTTTTGCCCATTTCATTTCTCCCTTAAATTTATGTTTGGATTTAAGAAATTTAAAATGTTCTCTGTGCTGTCTTATTTGAGGATAAGCACACTTTATATATGAAATTAACATAAACGGCATTTGGTCATTCTGTAAATGTGTGCTTTCATCACAATATAAGTTATATGTTTTTTTGCTATCCATACTATTTTGTGTTTTGTTGTTATTTTTAATTAATCAATCTCTTCTTCCCAGTAAGTAGAACCTGCATCAGTCCTTTTTTTTGGGTTTGCAGTTGGGCAAGTTTTTCTTTTTGCAGGGCGAGTTCTCTATCTGCGGTGGCTAATATTTCTGCAATGGCGGTTTGCTCGGAAAGGGAAGGGAGTTTGACATTTAATTCATTAATAATTTTTGAAGATAAATTCCCTTGACCTCCTTGAAGGAAACTATTAATAACATTTTGCTTTAAATGGTCTAACAAATAAAATAAATAAAATTTATTTTCATTTGTTCTAATACACAAAACCGCTTGATTAATAGCTCCATCTAAATTTGAAATACCAACAGTACCAGAAGTTGCTCCATACAACGCATATAATAAGTCTCCTTTAATCACTTTTTTTGCAGAGGAATTTTTAATTGCTTCTTCATTAATAAATTGTTCTGTCTGTATTGAATTTATTTCTCCTGATTTTATAAATGGAATATCGCCTATATAATATTCTTTTACTGTAGATTTTGGAGTACCTCCAGAGAATGTTTTTATCACCTCCCCCAACTTCACTTCTTTCCATTCCCCAGAAAACCCAGGCAAGCGTTTTTTGCCAGTAAGAAGCTGTTGCATAAGGGCTTTTTTACGTTGGGTAAGTGCGTTTATTAATGCGCTTTGTTTTTCTATGGCAACATCCCAAGTAGAAAGGCAATCTGCTATTTTCTTTTGCTCGGGAAGTGGGGGAGTTAAAATTTTAATATTTTTTAAAATCGGTAAACCTATCCTCTGCCTAGTGCTCCCCGTGCTTACTTCAATTGCTGATTTTCTAAAATAAATTGAATTTATATAATCATGAACAAATTTTTTATTGTAATTTTTTTCATTTACTACTAATCTAATTCCGTCGGATGCCATTACAAATCTTTCTTCTATTTCAGGTATAAAACAAGCTCTTGCGACAGGGTCGCCCATTTTGGATAGGATAATTTCACCTGGATATATATTACAGCTTAATAATTGATTTGCTTTTTCTACTGAAGTATAAATTTTGTAATCATCAAGAAATTTACCGTCGCCAATATTTTGTAATTGAATTATTCTAACTCCAGCATGGGTGTAATCAGAAGATTTTAAATCAGAGCCAAATGGTCCTCCTGTGATTGCCCATTTGATACTTTTGTCTGCAAAATCTTCAAATTTCTTCACTTCCCAATCTTCTGGGATAAGGCCGAGTTCTGTTTGTTTGTATGTAGTGTTTTGTTTCATTGTTTTTTAGGTTTTGAACTTTTCTAAAAATTAGAATAGTTGAGTGTTTATCAAATAAGCATCAAATAAAATATATTTAGTTTTCAGGTGTTTATATTTTTGATGTGTCTTTTCATCAATTAGTCATCAAATAAGAATCCATCAGAACCAGCAGAAAAATCAAATAAGCATCAAATAAAAAACGGTTCATTATCAGTGATTTATGTTTTTGTAATCGCTATTTATCAAATAACCATCAAATAAGATTATGCCCAATAAGGTATGTATTTGGCATACTTCCGTGATTTGCTTTCAGGGTCTTCTAGTTTTACCACGCCTTCTTCTAAAGCATCTTTAATGATTCGGGATGCAATAGCTGCATTTTGATCTTCTATTTTGAAACGATCACGCAAAGATTGATTGGTCATTTTGTCGTTAGAAACGTATTTTAAACAAGCGTGCTGATAACAAGCTCTTATTTTTTCTTTCTTGTCCAAATCATTTAGAGCTTTGTAGGAATAAATAGTTACGCGTGTTTTGTGTTCTACCACCAATACGCTAATAGGTGGCAATTGATACAATTCGTTGTAGAAAAAAACTTTATCCATACCAGAGCCTTTTTCTTCGCAGAAACCCATTCTTCGCATTAAGTCTGCTAATTTATCGTTTCTAGAATTATACGCATCAATAAAACGGTCTGGATTTACAATGGGTTCTCCTGGGTTTGTAAATTCGATACGGTCTTTAAATATTTCAATCATTGGAAAGCCTTTGCTATTAAGATCTTGATGGATTAATAAGTTTCCGACTAATTCACGAATGGCTATTTCTGGATACATTCTGGATTCGGTTCTAAGTGCTTTTCCAATTTCTTCATTGGCAGGCAATTGTCCATTAATCCAAGTTACCAAACCTTCAAAACCGAGTGCATATCCTTTAGCGCCTATTTGCTCTCTTTCGGTTTCTACTTTATTGGTTCCTTTGTAAACAATAACTCTTACAGACTTTCGCTCAACAGATTCGAAATCTTTTAATTCTTTCGCAAATAATAAAGCTCCTAAATTAGTAATAGCATACTTCGAGTGAATTTTAACAATTATATTGTCACCCATCAACTTTTCAATTACGCCTTTTTGGTCTGATGGATAAGGAATTTTTAAAAGATCGAAATAGGTTTCCGTGCTTAATAATTTAATAACATCTGAAATGCTTAATCCGTCTTGTGCAATTTCTAACTCGTATGGTTTGCCAGTATTTCTCCAAATTTTTGCTTGTTTATCAGCAAACTCATTTAATTTTTTAGTAAAACTGCCTACTCTTATGTACGCTTGATGTAAAAACTCTACAGGTTGTGTTTTGGCGGCAGGTATTACAAAAAAAGAAATATGTTTATTATCGTAATCAAACTCATAAATCTGAAAATCAATTCGAGGATTAAGCCTTGTAGCCAACCACATTTCAAGCTCTTCATTTCCCTTTGCTTTGTGGGATTTTGCCTTGAAAGTAGTGCCTAAAATTTTGTGAGTATTATTTTCTATACCGAAAACTAAATAACCAAATTCTTTATTTAGGATGCAAGCACTATTTGACAATGCAGAAATTCGCTCGCCAATTTCTTCTGGAGAATGAAAATTATGCTTAAACTCTATCCACTCAGATTCTTGAGGTTGTTGCACTAATTCTTCAAGAAGCTTTTTTAAATCCGTCTCATTCATTTGTAAAAAGGTTTAATTTTTTGAGTTAATTTTTAAAAGTACACAAAATTGCGTTTTTGTTTACATTGTTTGTTTGCTCTGTACATGAATTTTCGTTTTGTGTACATAGAGTTTTTAATTTTAAAACAATTTTAGATATTCGTCCATTTGTTTTTGTACTTCTGCCAATTCGCTTTGCAGTTGCTCAATTTTTTGCTGTACTTCTGTAAGGTCTATTTCGGCTTCTTCTTCGTAAGTATCTACATATCTTGGGATATTCAAGTTGTAATCGTTTTCCTTAATCTCTTCTAGCGTAGCAATGTAGGCAAATTTGTCTTCTACAATTCCTGCATCTTTCTGGTTGTCATGAAAATCAGTAAATACTTCTACAATATGGTTGATGTGGTTTTCGCCTAAAGAATTTTGGTTTTTACCTGCTACAAAATCTTTGCTAGCGTCTATAAACAATACTTTTTCTTTGTTCTTTTTCTCCCTATTAAAGATAATAATCGCCGCAGGAATTCCTGTTCCGAAAAATAGGTTTGATGGTAAGCCAATTACGGCTTCCAAAATATCTTCGTTTAAGATTTCGGTGCGTATTCTACCTTCTGCAGCACCACGAAACAAAACACCATGCGGAACTACTACGCCTGCTTTTCCGTGAGCATTTAATGATTCTATCATGTGAGAAATAAACGCCCAATCTCCTTTGGATTTTGGGGGCATTCCTCTCCAAAAACGGTTGTAGCTGTCGTTTTCTAATTCTTCGGCTCCCCATTTGTCTAAAGAAAATGGAGGATTGGCAACTACCGTGTCAAACAGCATCAGTTTATCTCCTTCTTTGTGTTTTGGGTTTCGCAAAGTATCTCCCCATCTAATAATAGCATTGTCGTAGCCATGCAAATACATATTCATTACAGATAAAGCCCAAGTGCTACCGTTAGCTTCTTGTCCAAAAAGTGAAAAATTATTGTTACCCACTTCTCTACCTGCTTTTATCAGCAAAGAGCCAGAGCCACAAGTTGGGTCATATATTCTAGAACCTGGAGCAGATTTGGTGAGTTTTGCTAAAAGTGTAGAAACTTCGGCTGGCGTGAAGAATTCTCCTGCTTTTTTACCAGAATCCGAAGCAAAATTGGCAATGAGAAATTCGTAAGCTCCACCAATTACATCATTATTTTCTAAATGAGATTGAGAAAGGTCTAAAGATTTGAAATCATTTAGTAAGTTTTTTAATCGGGTGCTTTTGTCTTTGGCATCGCCTAAATTAGAAGAATTGAAATCTATATTTCTAAAAATATTAGAACCATCATGTCCACCTAATTTTTCACGGTTGGCTTCTTCTAGTTCTGCTAAAGCGTGATTAATCATTTCGCCAATTTTTGGACTGTTTCTATTGTCATATAAATAGTCGAAACTAGAAACTTCTGGTACTACAAAACGCTCACGTTCAAGCGCACGCTGCACACGGTCTTGGTTTCCTGCGTATTTTTCTTCGTATTCTGCTTTTTTCTCGTTGTAAACATCAGTTACATATTTTAAGAAAAGCATGGTAAGAATGTAGTCTTTGTATTGCGAAGGGTCTATAATTCCACGGAAAGTATCACACGCTTTCCAAACAATGTTGTTTACGTCTTTTTGAGTGATTTTATGGCTCATTATTTTATTTTTTTATAGGTTAAAGTATTGATGTATTGGTTTTCTAATTCTATTAATTGTTTTCTGATTTTTAGTTTTTTATTTTTTAATTGGTCTAAATGTACTATGTTATTTTGGGTTTCTAAATCGGGAATTGCGATTTCTAAATCTGCTAACTCTTTTATGGAAATAGAGGGTAAAGTTTGGGTGTAAATTTTAGCATTAAATACTTTTAAAGTCTCTTCATGATTAAGATACCAAAGTAAATAATTAGGAAGAACCTCATTTGAAGTAATGGTTAAAACCAAGAAAGTAGAACCAGCAATACAATGTGGAAATTCTTCTTTGAATTCCATGGCAAAAAACCTTCTTCCTTTAGCATTGAAGAGAATTTCACCAGCTTTTAAATAGTTCTTTTCAAAGATAGGTTTGTATATTGCATTAGGTTGAATTTTCTTTTGCAGGATTCCATCGTCATCAAAATCGGAAGTTGTCAATAATCTTACAAAGGTATTGGTTAACTTTTCTTCGTTTCTGTTGGTGGTTTTGGTAACTACCATACCAGAACGGATTTTAGCGACATCATTTATTTTGTAAATTTTTTGCATAATATTTTTTGTACTATTACTGTACAAATGTAAAATATATCTTTTAATAAACAATAAAGAATCACAGTAAATTTTGTACTAAATACGAAAACGCTTTTTAATTTTCTGATTATCAGTGAAATAAATTTACGGGGAATATAGAGCAATAAAAATGATGATAGTCCTTTAATACTTAACGGCGAAATTTCACAATTTGTTTTTCTTCAAGTTGCTCATGATTTTTTCTACCGCCCAACAAATTCAAAAAGGAAGCTGTTTTATTTGAATCCTTA
The DNA here is from genome assembly GCF_014353055.1 of Amniculibacterium sp. G2-70. Taxonomy (GTDB): domain Bacteria; phylum Bacteroidota; class Bacteroidia; order Flavobacteriales; family Weeksellaceae; genus Amniculibacterium; species Amniculibacterium aquaticum. Next base: position 1,333,552 of record NZ_CP060698.1, on the reverse strand, counting down.
AAAACCTCTTCAAAAGCAGAAAAAGGAATGTTATTTTCCTTTGATGTTTTTTCCAATAGCTCAATCATTTTATCTTTTCGTTCAGCATCATTTAGATTTTGCAGATTCGGAATTTTTATACTTTCCTGTAGAATCCCTTTTTTAAGTGTGTTTTCTACCGAATCCAAGTATTTTTTCTTTTCAACAGCAAAAACAGTTTCATTGGTTAATAGAGCGGAGTTTTTGCTTTTGAAGAAGGAAACCTCTTTTTTAAGACTTTCAATGTTGGTTTTTAATTCTACAATTTGTTTTTCTTTGGATTCCAGTTCTGTTTTGTTTTTGAGAAGTTGAATATTATTCGTTTTGATTGCCTTTTTGTAGTTCTCAATGGTTTTACCCATTTTTATTTTCTGAAAACCTAGAAAATCGGATTCTTTTACAATTAAATCTTCCGCTTTTTTAGATTCCAATTCTTGTTGCAATTGGCTGTATCGTTCTTCCAAAATTTTCAAGTCTTCTTCTTTTTTCTTGATTTTAAATTCTACCGCCTCTAATCTTGTTAACGAACCTGAAACGCCTCTTTCCATTTCTAAACATTCTGCTGCTAAATCTTGCATTTTTGAGTAATGAAAAGATTGATGTTTCAGCGTTTTTCCAGTTTCCAAATCTTGCCAATCTGCAACTAAATGAGCGTGGTAATTAGGTTTCCATTCGTTGGTGTCTTTATCATAATGACCTTCATCTTTATGAATGGCAATCTGAAAAATTCGGATTTTAAGTTCTTCTTCCAATCTTTTCGATAAGTTGTGTAAATCCTGCATTGTGGTATTTTCTTTAATGACCACTACAGCTTCCCGAATAGGCATTGCATTTTTCTGTAATTTTCTGCCTGATTTTTCTTTGCAGTAGGATTCTATTTTTTGGATACGGTCTGCAATTTTTTGTTCCATCCAATACTCATTTTTTGGAGTTAAATCTTTGCGGATATAGTCAAATGATTTTTTTCTGAAATTATGAATTTCAGAATCAGATTTTACGGCTTTGAAGTTAATTGATGTCTTCATTTTTTAAATTAGATAAAAATTCTACCTGTATCTTTTTTACTCAGTTACTTTACATCTTGATTCTTTTTTAACCAGGCTATAAAATGACGATTTATTATTTTTGTAATTTCTGAAAAAAGGCACCTGTATTTATTTTACTCAGGTTAAAGCCTCGCAGAGCGAAGTAGAAACTTTGTTGGGAGAGCATCGACCTTCAAAGTTGCGAATGAGCTCCTAACTCTTGCATATAGTTGGTGAAAAATAAGTGTCCACATTATCATCGTTTTCTTTTGTAAATTGGATTAGCTTGATTGATTTCAGATTCCTGTTGTTCCTGTTTAAATTTCTGTTCTTGCTGCTGTTGTTTTTCGATTTTTGTTTTGTTTTTGGAAAGTAAGTAATCATTCAAATCTTTATGAAGAGTATAAATTTCGGAATGATCTTTGGCTTCGGGAAAAGATTTCAGAATTGAATTTTTACAAGTTTCTCCTGCTTTATCATTGTCTAAAAACAAATGGATTTCGGAATAAATTTTTAAATATTCTTTGGTTTTATTCAACAATGAAATAGAATTCATTACCAACAAATCGCCAATGAAGAATGGTTTCATCTCCACAAAAGACAAAGCATCCATAAATCCTTCAAAAACGACAATTCTTTTCCCTGTTTCATTTTGATTTTCATTATTGAGATTTACAATTGAAATATCTTTCTTCTGTAATGAACCTTTGTAAAATGAATTTCTAAGTTCCCAACCTCCAGAAAAATTTTCAAAACCTATAGCGTAGAGTTTCTTTTCTCCAATGGTAAAATGAATTTCTTTAACTAACGGATATACTACTTTTGAAAGTCCTCTTTGATGAAGATAGCTTTTAAGATGTTCGTTTTGGAGTTTTTTGATTTCGGTGATTTGATAATTTGGTTTTGAATTTATTGAATGAATAACATTCTGCTGTTGAAAAGAAGAAAAATTTTGCTTTTCTGCCCATTCTAAAACTTCTTTTACTGATTCGTTTAGATATTTTTTCATAAAATCGACATTGTTTCCGCCAATTCCTTCGGAGTGTAAATACCAATAATTCAGATTTTTATTAATTTTAAAAGAGGCTTGTGTTTCTGTGTAAAAAGGATTGAGAAACCAAGCTTCTTTTTCATTTTGTTTTGTTGGATGGTGTCCGAGTGAAACAAGGATTTCTTCCAACTTTACAGAGTTGAATTGTTTGCAGTTCATAGATGAAAAATGTTAGGGTTTAATTTTCGCAAATATTTTGATGAATTGATGAGACAGCCGTATATGTTGCTGTATTTTAAAAGATTACATTCTCATCAAAGACTCATCATCTCATCAAACTTCAAATTTTTTGCTCATCAGTTTCTCATCAAAAATCAAGGTTTTATATTTTGATGAGAGTTTTGATGAGATATAAACCATTGATTTTGTTTTCATTATCAATTAATTCATCATTTTATCAAATTTTTGAAGAATGAAATCTTTTTTAATTGTGAAATAGCGTCCAGTTTTATTATTTTGATAAAAACTTCCTGAATAATCAATGTCGTATTTGATGTATGCCAAAGAATTATTTTGTGGTTCAAGTTTCCATGTTTCTTTTAGAAGCTTTCGGATGTCGTTTACAGTCCAATAATGGTTTCTGAACATTCTTCCGAGCATATTGAAAATATCCTGCGGAATGACTTGGATTTCATTTTCTTCGGTACTCTCAAAAAACTCATACAAGAGCTCAATAATTTTTGATTCAAGTTTGTTATTGTTTTTCCAAACCAATTTTTGTAACGCCTTTGTTCTTATCTCAGAATCAGTAAACCACATTCGGGTTTGTTTCTGGCTACAGAACGATCTTTGAATCAGATAGCGAAGGAAATAGGGAATTTCTTTAATTAGGTTTTGAAGGAATTCAGTATTCTCTGTTTTTATAGATTTAACTTTGATAATCCAGAACCGAATTTCTTCTTCATCAATCTGAATAAAATTGTCTTCATTGTTGGAACAAAGAATGAATTTTCCAAAAAATTCAACTTCCTCACGATCTTTTCCTTTCGCTTCTTTCTTATCTTTATCTGTTGTGGAAAGGTACTTAAGGCGCTCAGTAATCTCTTTTTTGTCGAAAAACACCTCATCAATAGCTACAATGAGCATTGAGGCCCAATCTGAATTAAATTGACTGTTAAAGGAATCTCCTTTAATGTAAGTCATATTCAACCCGAAAATGGATTTTAGCCATTTGATAAAAGTGGATTTTCCTGTAGAACGCTCCTTGCTTACCAAACATAGAATCGGAAGCATTTGTGTGGGTTTCTCAAGTAATATTTTTATGTAATCTAATCCTAACTCCAATTGTTCGCCGAAAATATGTTCCATAAAATTCAGAGAAAACTTAATTTTTACTTTTAGTGCATCGGAATTTAAGCTTTCTTCAATTGGTTGATGTGGGATTTCATTGTACATATTGTAAAACCCTTCGATTATTTTTTCATAATTCAGATGACTTGGAATACAACAAAAGCCATCGTATTTTGGAATTTGTGAAAGATAATTTTTTCCACAGTCGCTGATAATGGTTTCCCGATTCCATCGAAACAAAATGGAAATTTTATCACCTGAAATTAATGGTTTTTCTATGGTTTTGTAGTATGTTGTGCCTACTCGTAAATAGGGAATTTTTTTGTTCATTTTAAGAATGATTTTAATACGAAATTGTTAAACAATAGAAATTGTAATGCTCGAACAGAGGTTACATTCTTCGGTTTTTTCCGTATTCCAAAAGTTCCTTTTTAGAATAGTAGTATCGCCCATTAAAATTGTAATGAGGCAGATTCTTATTTTTCCGCCAGTCAATAATGGTCGGAACAGAAATGTGCAGAAATTTTGTGGCTTCGATTTGAGAAATTAAATCTTCGGGTTGTTCTTCTGCTTTTTTAACGGGTAATGTGAAGTCGGTTGCTTTTTTTAGAATAATTTCAACCGCTTTTTCCAAATCTGCTTTGGTGTGGGAATAAAGTTGTACTGACATTTGATTGGATTTTAATTATTTTAAATTCAAATGCAATATTATCAACTTAATTGTTGAAAATCAAATAGTTGCAAAGCGTTCTAAATGGTCTAATTTAATCCAAATTCGTCCAAAGTAATTTTTTTGCAATCTAGATTAATCTAAATTAATCCAGATTAGCCTTTTCAATAAATCTTATGTTTTAACAAATTTTAACTAAAATACTTCTACTTTAACAAAGTTTAACGTTTTTTTACTTGATTCAAAAATAAAGAGTGTTGTTTTTTGATTAAAATACAAGAACTATCCATCGTCAATATTTTCAGGCATTCATAATGCTGTTGATTTTTTCTTTTACAATTTCAATCCTTTCATCAATAATCAATGGGTGTATATGTGTTTGCAAGAGTTCTTCTAAAAGACCTTTATCAATGATTTTTTGCAATTCAGATTTAATAAATTCTTAAATTCTCTCATTGCACTTTGCTATTTCATCTACAATGCTGATTCTGTTATCAATGATGTAGATAATGTCCTCAATATCATGGCTGGTTCTGTAATCTTTTCCCCTACTATTGAATGCTTCAAACTTTGTTGCAAGAAAACAAGGTGCTGATAAGATGTAAATTTCCTGATTTTTTGCTTTCACTTTCCATAAGTCTTCAAAACCTATTTTATACCAGCGATTGGTTGAACCAAAGGCGTTGTCTTCGGCAGGAATTATATCTACTGGATATTTTTTGTATGTGTAACTGCAAATAGATGTTCCATAAGGGTCTGGATGAAAACCTAATTTTCCCAATTCCTCGATTGTTTTGTGAAATTCTCCTACATTAACGATATTAATTGTAAAATCAATGTCTTTCGTGGGACGTATTTCGTCAGCTGCTGGGTCATCTGTATAAAGACTGATAACAGCTCCACCGACGAACACTACTTGCTCCCTATATTGTTGTAAACCTTCCGCTACTTCCGCAACAACTCCTATATTTATAGCCTTATTATACAATTTTTAAATATTTTTTTAGGTATTCTACTGCTAATTCTTTTTCTCTTGTTCGCCCAACACGAATAGCATCTGTGATTGCAAGTAATTCATATAGTTTTTCATCTTTCAATACTGCTTCTGGAACCGATGGATAAAGTGGTTCTATACTTTGACCTCTTGTATTTCCTTTTGCATAAGCCCAAACATACTTTTCATTACTTTGAATTTCATTATTGAGCGGTAAAGCACTATGAGCGGTTGGAATTCCTCTGACCATTGCTCCTGGCTTCTGAGGAAAAGCATATCTTATCCCATATTGTAGAAACTCGGCAAGAGCATACTTCATTACTACTTTTCCTTTTGGGTCTAATAAGCCTGAGTTTTTTGACCTTGCAACCGATTCGCTTATTTCAGCTTGGCTTATTCCTAAGTCTGCCGCAACGGAAGATTGATTCCACGAATCATTATCGAGGCTAATAATTTTTAGTAACAAAACGATGTCCTGTGGTTTCATATTTTGTTTTGAATTTTTCATATATTGCATATTGCGATATGCAATATTAATAAAAAATTTTGAATTACAAATTAGCGTTATTGCATATTGCAATATGCAATAACTTTATCCCCAGGCTTTATCCATTTGTTCGTCTGTAAAAGCCTCTGTTACTTTCATATATTTGTCCAAAACTGCATCTTTTTTGATGTTTGCAATTTTTTTAATGGCTTTCGGTTCCATTCCTAAAAGTAGAGAATTGGTTATGAATGTTTTTCTTGCGGTGTGGCTTGTAATGAATTTACATTTTGGTTGTGTTAAAGATTTTTTCTTATTCCCAACAAACCAATGAATGGTAAATGATTGTGTGATTTCTGCCAATTCACAACATTCCTTGATGTATTCGTTGAATTTTTGTGATGAAATTATAGGTAACGGTTCATAGATTGTCCCTTTGTATTTTTCCAAAATAGCTTTTGCATATTTATTGAGTTTAATGGCGTGGTTTTGGGTTTTCGTTTTCTGAATAGAAAGTACAATATGATCTTCAGAAATATTTGCTAAGTGTAATTTCGACAAATCGGAAAATCTTAATCCTGTAAAACAACCCATACAATAGAAGTCTCGGACATGGGATAGTCTATCATTATCAAAGTCTTTTTCATAAAGTTTCATAAGCTCATCAAATGATAGATAAACAATATCAATGTCGTGTTCAGCTGCTCTGAATTTTTCAAACTCTCGATTCGTGTTATATCCTTTTTCAGTTGCCCAATTTAAAAATGACTTTAAAACCTTAATTACTTTAGCAAAATAATTTTGTTTCATTTTTTTGGTTTCGTAAGAATAGTCTCTCAAATGTTCAAAAAAAGCATCGTCAATATTTTCAAATGAAATCGAATATCCATTTTCTTTACAAAAGTAGTCCAAATAATTTTTTACAGTCATTTGTCCCTTTATTGTATTTGGTGTTTTTGTTAGTTTTCCTTTTTCAATGTATTCTTTAAAGCAAGAAAAGAAATCAAATTTATTATCCGAAGGTTCTTCTTTTTTTTCAAATATTTCATTGAATTTTTCGACTGAAAAAGGAATATCATTACCCTTTAAAAAAAGAAATAACTTGTTTACTTTTTCTTCAATTAATTGTAACTCATTATTTGTTATTTCATAATTGTTGTTAGGTTCTTTTTTAAGGTTGGGTTTAACTCTATGTCCATTCCAATGGCTTTCTAAAACAGAAAATCCAGTGTTTTTTCTGATTCTTTTTCCATCGTGTCTTAGAACGAGTTGAATTGGAATTAAACCATTTTGAGCTATTTTTTCTTTTCTTAATTCAAAAACTATCTTCATTGTGAAATTTAATTTAATAAAAAATAGTAAAGGGTGGCTAAAAGGGTGGCTAAATTTGAAATTAAATTAACTAAAATTAAAAAAATAGCTTAGTTCCGTTTCCCTTTATTAATCAAATGTACTGAATATAAGTGGATTAAAAACAAGAAAAATTGAGAAAAGTATTATGGTAGTCCCGTCTGGGGTACTTAAAAGACTGTTAATCATTTGATTTTCAGTCTTTTTTTTTTTATTTATTTTTTTTCGCAAACTCTTTTTGTCAACAATTTACCGGTATAGAATGCATCTTTGAAATGGAGTAGGAGAGGTGAGGATTTTTTTAAATTTGCTTTGATCTCATCAAAGTAAAGGCGAGGCACTTTATTTTTTCAAATTTTATAATTTCGAAATAAGAAACCGGATATTCAGGAAGTAAAAACTTCAATAATTCGTGATCATTAGACATAATGCAAAAATAGAGTTTTTATAATTCTCCCCAGGTTTTGTTACTGATCCCTTTTGTTGCTGATTTGGATGATGAAAGTTTTAGAAACAATAAAAAATCTCCCAATTTCTTGAGAGATTTTTGTGGGTCCTGAGGGATTCGAACCCCCGACCCTCTGGGTGTAAACCAGATGCTCTGAACCAACTGAGCTAAGAACCCGAATTTTTTTTAAAGGTTTCGTTTCCTTTCTGTGGGTCCTGAGGGATTCGAACCCCCGACCCTCTGGGTGTAAACCAGATGCTCTGAACCAACTGAGCTAAGAACCCTAAATTCCGAGAATGTCTCTCGTTTTTAGTGGTGCAAATATACAACTTATTTTTTACGCTCCAAATTTTTTTCTAAAAATTCTCCCACAACAAAATTACTTCCTCCTATAAAAATAAGTTCATTGTTTTTAACCGTTTGTTTTGCAGCAATATAACCTTCTTGTACGGATTCGAAAATTTTATACTTAATTCCGGATTCTATCAATAAATTTTCATACTCTTTCGGGTGTCGCCCTCTGTTGATTGCTGGTTTCACAAAGAAAAACTCGGAGTTTCTTGGTAAAATGGTCAGGACTTCATCTATTTTTTTGTCGTTTACAAAACCCAGAACTATTTTTTTATGACAGTCCATGCTGTTAAGTTGTTCAAAAACAAGCTCCAATCCGGCTTGGTTGTGTGCAGTGTCACAGATGATAAGCGGCTTTTCTGAAAACAGATACCAACGGCCGATAAAGCCTGTATTTTTTTGTACATTCTTTAATCCGTTTTCAATGTCTTTTTCGGAAATGGAATACTTGTTTTCAATCAACTCATCAACAATTCCTAAAACAACTTTTATGTTTTTTTGCTGATATTTACCTTTCAGGTCGGTTTCTAAACTGTTTGAAATTGCAGTAGCATCAACAAATTCGGATTGGCACTCTTTAGCTTTTTTCTTGATGACATTTCTAACTTCATCGCGATCGTCGCCACAAATTATTTTTATCCCAGGCTTGATGATTCCTGCTTTTTCCACAGCAATTTTTTCAAGGCTGTCGCCCAAGATGTCCTGATGATCCAGATCGACATTGGTAATTGCCGCCACCAAAGGTTGGATGATGTTGGTAGAATCCAATCGACCGCCCAATCCCACTTCGATAATGGCAAAATCTACCTTTTGTTGGTAGAAATATTCAAACGCCATGATGGTGGTAAATTCAAAAAAAGAGGGTTTTATTTCTGCCGGCAGATTCTTCAGTTTCTGTATGAATTCATAGACGAAATTTTTATCGCAGTTTTTACCGTTAATTTTAATTCTTTCTGTAAAATCGATTAAATGTGGCGAATTGTAGAGGCCAACTTTATAGCCGGCTTCTTGCAACACCGATGCGAGCATGTTGCTGGTTGAGCCTTTGCCATTGGTACCGCCTATATGTATGGTTTTGAGTTTTTCTTGTGGATTACCGAAAAAATTGCACAATGCTCTAATGTTGTCAAGGCCCGGTTTGTAGGCCTTTTTACCATCAAGTTGATAATTGGGCATTTGTACAAACAGCCAATCCAAAGCTTCAGCGTATTCAGAATTTGTCATGATGCAAAAATATTTCTATTATTTTCAATTTTGTGTTGTTTGGACAAAAAAGTTTAAATTCGCTTATTATGTCATTGAATTTATTAGAAGAGTTTTTCCCGAAAGAAGGCGTTCCGTTTTTTAGAAAATGGATAGAGCACCATGCCATTCATTTTGTAGTTACTCGAGATCGAGCATCAAAATTGGGCGATTATAGAAAATTACCCAACGGTGGTCATAAAATTACGATAAATGCTACACTTTCACCGGACTTGTTTTTCTTCGTGCTCACCCACGAGTTGGCGCATCTTATTGCAAGAGAAACTTATGGAAGGGAGATACTGCCTCACGGCTCCGAATGGAAACATACCTACAGAAATCTTTTGTTGGAAAGCATTTCCGTATATCCAAAAGATTTACAACCTCTAATAGTTCAATTTTCAAAAGCGCCAAAAGCCAACTTTATGGCAAGTACCGATCTGGTTCGGTATTTTTTTAAAGACAAATTGGAAAAAAACGAAGTTTTTTTGTGTGATTTAGATATTGGGCACAGTTTTGTTTATAGAAAACAAGAATTTAAGATTTTTGGTAGAAACAAAAAAACTTATCTTTGTAAAAATCTTGTTAATGAAAGAGTGTATCACTTTCAGCCGTTAGCAAGCGTTCAGAAAATTTGATAAGAATGACGGATTCTAATAGATATTGCGTAATCATGGCAGGAGGTGTCGGAAGTAGATTTTGGCCCATGAGTACGAAGAAATTTCCAAAGCAATTTCAAGACATTTTGGGTGTGGGCAGAACCATGATCCAACAAACTTATGATCGTATTTCACAGATTGTGAGCAAGGAAAATATTTTTGTCATTACCAATTCCGAGTATATTGATCTTACTTGCGAACAATTGCCGGAAGTGCCAACAGATAACATTGTAGGCGAACCCATGGTGAAAAATACTTCGGCATGTAATCTTTACATGGTCAAAAAAATTAGCCAAAAAAATCCAAATGCCAAGATTGTGGTGCTCCCATCGGATCATTTGATTATGAAAGAGCAAGTTTTTTTGGACAAACTGAATATTGCCTTTGATTTGGTTGACAAAAACGACTATCTTGTTACTTTAGGGATCACACCTACCCGTCCGGATACCGGTTACGGATATATTCAATTTGTGGATAAGAAAAATGAAGAATATTTCAAGGTGAAAACCTTTACCGAAAAACCAAATTTGGAATTTGCCAAAACTTTTATTGAAAGTGGAGATTTTCTTTGGAATGCCGGGATCTTTATCTGGAGTGCAACCTCTATTCTTCAGTCGTTTGAAGAGTTTTTGCCCGAAATGATGCAAGAGTTTAACCATTGCGAATACAACAGCGATGGCGAGAAAAAATGCATAGAAACCATCTACCCCAAAGTAGAAAAAATCTCGATCGACAACGGGATTTTGGAAAAAGCAAAAAATGTATTTGTAATACCGGCCGATTTGGGTTGGAGCGACTTGGGGACTTGGACTTCGGTGTTTGAAAATGCCAAGAAAGATAAGGAAAACAACACCATGAATTCCAAATACATACAAACCTATCATTCCAAAGGAAATATTGTTCGGATTAAAAATAAAAATAAAGCCGTAATTCTTGATGGGTTGAAAAATTATATTGTGGTCGATACGGATAAAGCACTTTTGATTTGTCCAAAAGACAACGACCAGATTATCAAAGATTATGTTAACGATCTTCGCACTTTGAAAAAAGGCGAAAAATTCATGTAATGTTTTTGAAATGAAGAAGTTAAGTCAGTTGTTTTTTATGCTTTCGTTTACGCTTTTTTTTAGTCAAGAAAAAAAGATGATCGATCACACCTACACGGTATTTAAGAATCTTCAACCCAATGAGAAGTTTGATTATTGGGCAGTTTATTTTTTTGATGGTGACAATTTGCATCAATTAAAACAATACGGCGGGAAAAAGAAGAATGAAGTCTCGGATAAAGGGTTTCTACAATCGCCAATCGACCATTCCTACTATTACATCGTTACCGAAAAAGGAAATACCAAAAATGTAATTACCGATAACGAAGGTTTGAAAAAATTCATTGGGAAAATCGATAATGCCTACGAAGCTGCTGCCATGATGCTGCTAAAAGGTTATTTTATAGATGAAGAATACCAAAGTGTTGCAGGATCCTTTGTGGAGGGCAAAGAGAATTATCAATTAGAAATGGGCTTGGTTTCTTCTGAAAATTGCCCATTTGCCAAGAAAAGCTATACTCTTTTTGTGGACAAAACAACGGGCTTGCTGTTGGATCTCAAGGAAGGGACGGTCTATTTCGAAAAGTACCGAAAAGAATGCAAGAACAACCCGCATCAACAATACAAACTCAACATAAAAAAGCCTTAGCGATAAGGCTTTTTTTCATGATTTTATTTTAAAATTTGCTCGCTGTGGTTTTTGGTATTTACCTTTTCTATAACTTCGGTGCAGATGCCGTTTTCGTCAAATAAAAAAGTGGTTCTAACGATGCCCATAAACTCCCGACCCATAAATTTTTTAAGTTGCCAAACCCCGAAAAGAGTGCATATTTCTCGATTTTCATCGGCAATTAAATCGTAGGGGAAAGAAAATTTATCATGAAATTTTTTCTGATTTTTAATTGGATCTGCGGAGACTCCTAAGATTTCAAATCCTTTGTTTTTTAAAGATAAATAATTTTCGCTCAGATTGCAGGCTTCTGCAGTGCAACCGGGTGTGTTGGCTTTTGGGTAGAAAAAAATCACCAATTTTTTGCCTAAAAATTGCACAGATTTTATTTCAATTCCGTCTTGGTTCAGTCCAGAAAATTCGGGTAATGCATCGTTTACTTTCAACATAATTTTTTGATTTTATTCAAAGTTAGTCCTTTTTCTGTCGAATATAAAATGAGGATTAATAAAGATTGAATATTTTTGTAAAAAGTAGAAATTATGACCAAAAAAGAAAGAGCAAAAATTGTAATGGAAGAATTGGAAAAATGTTTTCCTGTAGTAGGCATACCGTTGGATCATACAAATCCCTATGAATTATTGGTAGCCGTTGCTCTATCTGCGCAAACCACCGATAAAAAGGTTAATGAAGTTACGCCTGAACTTTTTCGCATAGCCGGAACGCCCGAAAAAATGGCGGCTTTAGAAGTCTTTGAAATTAAAGAACTAATCAAAGAAATCGGCTTGTCCAATACCAAAGCCAAAAACCTAAAACTGATGGCCGAACAATTGGTAGAAAGGCACGGTTCCGAAGTTCCACAAAATTTTGAAGACTTAGAAAATCTTGCAGGTGTAGGCCATAAAACAGCGTCTGTTGTCATGAGCCAGGCCTTTGGCATTCCTGCTTTTCCTGTGGACACCCACATCCATCGACTGATGATACAGTGGAAACTGACTGCAGGTAAAAATGTTACTGAAACAGAAAAAGACGCCAAAAAATTGTTTCCAAAATCCTCTTGGAACAAGCTTCATATTCAAATAATACTTTATGGAAGAGAGTACTCTCCGGCTCGTGGAAAAGGAAAAGACTACATTACTCCGCTATTGTTTGGGAGCTAAATAATCTTTTTTATTCAAATGATAGATTTGAACAAAACAAATGATTAAATTCGGAATGATAACCGGCCAATACATTGCCGAAATCTGACCTTCTCCTTTCATGATGCCATAAGTAACAAAAAGTGAACAGCCAATAAAATTGATGATCCTAATTTTTTTTACATCCTTCATCATGAAACTTAGCACCACAAATAACGATGCCCCATACCCCATAAAATCTGAAATTTCTGTGCCCATAAATTGTTTTTTACCATAAATAATCTACTGTAAAATAAAATAATATATTTGAATTACAGAAAGATGCGTGTCAAAAATATGAAAAATTCACTCTGCCAAAAAGTCACCATTGTATTTTGGTAAAGAATTTGTAACTTTGAGAAAGTCGAGGAATTCCTCAACGATAAAATCAAGAGCAAAATTATGGATTATAAATTTTCTGAAGGTTTGGACCAAGTGTTCAAACAAAGTAAAAGCGAAGCAAAACGATTGAGAAGTGAGTTTCTTAATACGGAACATTTGCTGTTAGGAATCATCGAAACAGAAAATTCCGCAAAAGATATTTTGATTTCGTTACAAGCGGATCTTCCTCAGATTCGTCGAAAGATTGAAACCATGAATGCCACCAATCCCAATCCTTTTTCTGGAGCGGTTGCCAATATTTCTTTAACAAAAATGGCAGATCAAGCCGTAAAAAGAGCCGAATTGGAAAGAAGGCAATATCAAGGTGCCGAGATCAATACGGTGCATCTGTTGTTGGGCATTCTTTTTAAACAGGAAGATCCGGTTACCAATATTTTAGGTGCTTACGACATCGATTACGAAAAAGCCACTCAAGAATACAGAACCATGCTAAAAAACCTTGGACAAAGTCCTAAAATGAGCGCCTACGACGACGATGAAGAAAGGGATGAATACGGGCAAATGAGAAAACCTTTGGGCACCATTGCTGCAGGAAAAAGCAAGACCCCAACCTTAGATAATTTTGGTAGGGACCTAACTGCCTTGGCAAGAGATGGAAAATTGGATCCTGTAATTGGTAGAGAAAAAGAAATAGAACGCGTTTCTCAAATTCTTTCCAGAAGAAAGAAAAATAACCCGTTGCTTATCGGTGAACCGGGTGTAGGAAAATCGGCCATTGCTGAAGGTTTGGCTTTAAGAATCCAACAGAAAAAAGTGTCCCGTGTTTTGTACAACAAAAGGGTGATCACTTTGGATTTGGCCAGCCTTGTTGCCGGAACCAAATACCGTGGACAATTCGAGGAAAGAATGAAAGCCATCATGACCGAATTGGAGAAAAATAGAGATGTCATCTTGTTTATCGACGAGTTGCACACCATTGTTGGTGCGGGAAGTTCTACAGGAAGTTTGGATGCTTCCAACATGTTCAAACCGGCATTGGCAAGGGGAGAGGTGCAATGCATTGGAGCAACAACTTTGGACGAATACCGTCAATACATCGAGAAAGATGGCGCTTTGGAAAGACGATTCCAAAAAGTAATGGTAGAACCGACTTCCATTGCAGAAACCATCCTGATTCTAAACCAAATCAAAGACAAATACGAAGAGCATCACAATGTGATATACACACCAGAAGCGATTACGGCTTGTGTCAATCTAACCTCCAGATACATCACCGATCGTTTCCTTCCGGACAAAGCCATCGATGCTTTGGACGAAGCCGGATCCAGAGTGTACATCAAAAACATGAAAGTACCTTCCACCATCATCGAAAATGAGAAAAAAATCGAAGAGATTAAAGATCAAAAACACGATGCGGTAAAAAGACAAGATTATCTTGAGGCCAGAAAGTTGAAAGATGAAGAAGAAAGACTGCAAAGGGAACTTGCCGTAGCTCAAGAAGAATGGGACAAAGAAGTAAAAGAGAAAAAAGAAACCGTAACCGAGGAAAATGTAGCTGAAGTGGTTTCTATGATGAGTGGAGTGCCGGTAACCAAAGTGGGGAAAAACGAGTTGGACAAACTGGCTCAAATGGACAATAAACTGAACGGAAAAGTGATCGGTCAGGAAGACGCTGTGAAAAAAGTGGTGAAAGCCATTCAAAGAAATCGCGCCGGCTTGAAAGATCCCAACCATCCAATTGGTACATTTATTTTCCTAGGAACAACAGGGGTCGGAAAAACCGAATTGGCAAAAGTAATGGCAAAAGAACTGTTCGATTCCGACGATGCTTTGATCCGTATCGATATGTCCGAGTACATGGAAAAATTTGCCGTTTCCCGATTGGTTGGAGCGCCTCCAGGATATGTTGGTTATGAAGAAGGAGGGCAACTGACAGAAGCCGTAAGAAGAAAACCGTATTCTGTAGTTCTTTTGGATGAGATAGAAAAAGCACACCCGGATGTATTCAATATTTTATTGCAAATATTGGATGAAGGTCATGTAACGGACTCTTTGGGTAGAAAAATTGACTTTAGAAATACCATCATAATCCTTACCTCTAACATCGGAACCCGAGATTTAAAAGATTTTGGAGATGGGGTAGGCTTTGGCACAACAGCCAAAAAAACCACTTCGGATGCACGAGCCAGAAGTACCATAGAAAATGCTTTGAAAAAGGCTTTTGCACCGGAATTCCTCAACAGAATTGATGATATTATCATCTTCAACTCGTTGGTACAAGACGATATCAGAAAGATCATCGATTTAGAACTTTCCAAATTGTACAAACGATTAGAAGCTCTTGGGTACCAAGTAGAATTGACGGACGAAGCCAAAGATTTTATCGTAGAAAAAGGCTGGGACAAAGATTTTGGAGCACGACCTCTGAAGAGAGCCATTCAAAAATACATTGAAGATCTTTTGGCCGATTTGTTGGTCAACAAACAAATTGTTGAAGGAGAATCCTTGGTTTTGGAGCTGAATGAAGCTAAAGATGCTCTGCAAAAAAAAGAGAAAAAAAGCAAAAAAACAGAAGGATAGTTAAGATAATTTAGTCCGAAATTAATCACTATCTTTGCAACTTAAAATTGTTATACAGCAAATATTTAGTTTAATTTAATATACAAGTACACTATGTATCCACAAGAACTTGTTTTGCCTATGAAGGCAGAACTTACAGATAAAGGCTTCCAAGACCTTACAACAGCTGAAGCGGTAAATGAAGCTATGAAAAAATCAGGAACCACTTTGGTAATGATAAACTCCGTTTGCGGATGTGCAGCTGGTGCAGCTAGACCGGGAGTTGTGATGTCATTGACCGGCGAGAAAAAACCTGAAAATTTATTGACGGTTTTCGCGGGTTTTGATAACGACGCTGTTGCTGAAGCTAGAAAATTTATGGCACCATTCCCGCCAAGTTCTCCAAGTATTGCTCTTTTCAAAGACGGAGAATTGGTACACATGTTGGAAAGACACCACATCGAAGGGAATCCGGCAGAAGCGATTGCAGCCAATCTTTATGCTGCTTTCGAAGAGTATTGCTAAATCTCACACAACACGAATAAAACCGCAAAGAAATTGCGGTTTTTTTATTTTTACAATCATGGAAAACGACATCATAACCCACCTCAAAATCATTCAAAATCGCATCAATTTGGCATGCGAAAAAGCCAACAGACAACCTTCGGAAGTGCAATTGTTGCTGGCAACAAAAACCGTAAAACCAGATCGTATAAAACAGGCTGTTAATGCCGGTTATCAATTGATCGCTGAAAATAAAATTCAGGAGCTAAAAGAAAAATATGAGGCGTTACAAGAGACTCCTCATCAATCTCATTTTATTGGGCATTTGCAAACCAATAAAATCAAAGAAGTTATACGATACGGCGTAACTTGTATTCAGTCCGTGGATCGATTGGATTTGGCCGAAAAACTACAAGCACGATTGGAAATGGAAGACAAAAATGTGGACATCCTTATCCAAGTGAACACTTCCAATGAAGACAGCAAATTTGGTGCAGCTCCAGAAAATGTCTTAGATCTTACCCAAGCCATTGCCAAGCTGGATCGCATCCACATCAAAGGATTGATGACCATTGGGCTTTTTTCTGATGATGAATCTAAAGTAAGGCCGTGTTTTCAGTTGTTAAAAAAAATTCAACAAGAAATTAATGACGCCAATATCCCAAATGTAGAAATGAAAGAGCTTTCTATGGGAATGTCTGGGGATTTGGAAATCGCCATAGAAGAAGGAGCTACCATTGTTAGAGTGGGAACTGCAATTTTTGGAAAAAGAATTTATCCCGATTCTTATTATTGGAATGAAGGTCAAGGCTAATTTTTCATTTATGAGATTATGATTTTAAGTTTAAAACAAAGTGTGTCAGAGTTTTATATTGCTTTTTATGTTAAATTAAAAAAGTTTAAATTAGGGCACACGAAAGAACTATAATTATGAATTTTGAAGAAATGATGAGACCCGAGTCTCAAATGATGTCCTTAGGATATCAACCCCATTTGTCCGAGGGAGCAATTAAGTGCCCCATTTTCCAAACCTCTACTTTTGTTTTTAAAAATGCAGAAGAAGGAAAGGCTTTTTTCGAATTGGCTTATGGACTTAGAGAGTCCAATCCTAACGAAGAAATGGGATTGATCTATTCTCGATTAAACAATCCCAATTTGGAAATTTTAGAAAACCGCTTGTCTGTATGGGACAAGGCGGATGATTGTGCTACTTTTATTTCCGGAATGGCGGCCATTTCGACCGTACTTTTAGAGTTTCTAAAACCAGGAGACCTTTTGGTGTATAGCGAACCTTTGTACGGCGGGACCGAGCATTATATCACATCGTATTTACCATCAATAGGGGTCGAAGTCCTTCCTTTCCGACCGGGTGAAGAGCTTACTTCCTTGCATGAAAAAATTAAAAACACAGGAAAAGCCGATCGATTGGCCATGATCTACATAGAAACTCCTGCCAACCCAACCAATGTTTTAATCGACATTGCAGCGTGTAGAAAAGTGGCGGACGGTTTTGGAAACGAAAGAAAAGTAATCTTAGCGGTGGACAACACCTATATGGGGCCCATCTGGCAACACCCATTGCAGCACGGTGCCGACTTGTCTATTTATTCGGCAACCAAATATATCGGTGGACATTCCGACCTGATTGCAGGTGCCGTTTGTGCCAATATAGAACTGATCCAAAGGATCAAAGTACAAAGAACTTTCTTAGGAAATATGCTTTCGCCGTTTACCGCTTGGTTGATGCTGAGAAGCTTGGAAACTTTGAAAATAAGAATGGAAAAAGCAGCTGAAAATGCTGAAAAAGTCAATGCTTTTTTATCCAACCATCCCAAAGTGGAGAAAACCTATTATCTGGGAAATTTAAAAAATGGAGATGCTGAATTTGAGACCTATCAAAAGCAATATTCATCGGCTGGAGCCATGATTTCTTTTGATGTCATTGGTGGAGAAAAAGAAGCTTTCATTTTGTTGAACAATTTGAAAATGATAAAATTGGCAGTTAGTCTTGGTGGAACTGAATCTTTGATCGAGCATCCAAAAACCATGACACATTCCAGTTTGCCAAAAGACTTGGCCGATCATCTGCAAATTACCGACAAATTGGTAAGGCTTTCAGTAGGTATTGAGCATTACGAAGACATCATCGCCGATATTTCTCAGGCCTTGGATAAAATATAATTAAAAATAAAGCGGAGATTTCTAGATGAAGTCTCCGCTAATATTTTTATTGAATCGTTTTTACAAATCGAAAGAAGCACCAATGGTAAAGTTGAATTGGTTGTTCAGATTGTGGAACAATTTGTTCTTGTCGCTGTATTTGGCAAAAGGAAACTGTACTTCAGAGAATACGCCAAAACCTTTGTCAAAGAAATAACGAGCACCAATATGTCCTCCAAAATTTTTAAGTCCAAGATCCAAACCTGGGTACACATCAATATTAGAAGGCAATTTCAATACAGAACCTAAGTTGGCATTGAATCTTACTTTTGCATCAATTCGGTCTCCGAAATCAGGTTTTACACCGGCAATTTCATCAACACCAAGCAAGTAGCTCATTTGTGCTCCGATGGAGAAGCTTTCTCCCAAACCATAATCCACACCGGCCAAAACTCCAGTTCCACCTTTTTGGAAATTAGCGGCCAATTGTCCTTTTACATCTCCTTTGCCTTTGTACGCTACGGTCTGTGCATTGGATAATCCAAATATTGCCAATGCAGCTACAAAAAATACTTTTTTCATAATTTATATTAAAAATTTTACGGCACAAAGATACATATTTGAATGATGAAATAAAAAAGGTTAAAATGAAGTATCAACTTATTGCTTAATTTTGCAAAATGAAGTTCCAACTGCAATCCGAATTTTCTCCAACCGGAGATCAACCTCAAGCCATAGAAAAGTTAACTCAAGGTATTGAGCAAGGCGAAAAATTCCAAACTTTATTGGGAGTAACCGGTTCTGGAAAAACCTTTACCATAGCTAATGTCGTACAGAATATACAGAGACCAACTATTGTTTTGGCGCACAATAAAACTTTGGCGGCACAGTTGTTCATGGAGTTCAAAGAATTTTTTCCCAACAATGCTGTGGAATATTTTGTATCCTACTACGACTATTATCAACCAGAAGCGTATATAGCCAGTACGGGAACTTATATTGAAAAAGACCTGAGCATCAATGAAGAGGTGGAAAAACTAAGACTTTCGGCCACAGCGAGTTTGCTTTCCGGAAGGAGAGATGTTTTGATTGTGGCATCTGTTTCTTGCATTTACGGTATCGGAAATCCTACGGAGTTCCATAAGTCGTTGATCTCTATTGAAAAAGGAGAGAGCATGACCAGAACTCAGTTTCTTCATGCTTTGGTCAATGCGCTTTATGCCAGGACTTTGAATGAATTTCAAAGAGGGACTTTTCGTGTAAAAGGAGATGTGATCGATGTTTTCCCTGCCTATGCCGATAACGCTATTCGTGTGCAATTTTTTGGAAATGAAATTGAAAAAATTCAAACTTTTGATCCGGTTAATGGTAGTGTAGAAGAGAATTTTGAACAAATTCAAATCTATCCGGCCAATTTATTTGTGACCACCAAAGAAACCATGAACCATGCCATCAGAGACATACAAGATGATCTGGTAAAACAGGTTGATTTTTTTGCCAATACCGAAAGGCCTTTAGAAGCTAAACGATTGCAAGAAAGAACGGAGCTGGATCTGGAAATGATTAAGGAATTGGGGTATTGCAGTGGTATAGAAAATTATTCGAGATACATGGATGGGAGAGAGCCCGGAACGCGACCGTTCTGCCTGTTGGATTATTTTCCGAAAGATTACCTTATGGTGATCGACGAAAGTCATGTGACCATACCGCAAGTTCATGCCATGTACGGAGGCGACAGAAGCCGAAAGGAATCTTTGGTAGAATTTGGCTTTAGATTGCCGGCTGCGATGGACAATAGACCCTTGAAATTTCAAGAATTTGAAGCCATACAAAATCAAGTCATCTATGTTTCTGCAACACCGGCAGATTATGAACTTCAAATGACCGAAGGCGAATATATTGAGCAGATTATCCGTCCTACAGGACTTCTAGATCCCATTATCGAAGTAAGGCCAAGCGTGAACCAAATTGATGATTTGATAGAAGAAATCCAGAAAAGAGCAGAAGTGGATGAAAGGGTTTTGGTGACCACTCTCACCAAAAAAATGGCTGAAGAACTGACCAAATATTTCACGAAATTCGGAATTCGTTGCCGGTACATTCATTCTGATGTTGAAACTTTGGAAAGAATACAGATCATGCAGGATCTTCGTTTGGGCTTGTTCGATGTTTTGATAGGGGTCAATCTCCTTCGTGAAGGACTTGATTTGCCAGAAGTATCATTGGTTGCTATTTTGGATGCCGACAAAGAAGGGATGCTGAGATCCAGACGATCGATGATACAAACGGTTGGTAGGGCTGCGAGAAACATCAACGGTAAAGCAATTATGTATGCGGATAAGATGACCAAAAGCATGCAGGCTACTTTGGACGAAACCAGCTACAGAAGGGAAAAGCAGATGAGGTACAACGAAATAAATGGATTGAAACCCATGCCGCTCAATAAGAAAATTTCTGAAAATCTGGTGGGCCGATCCAAAGATTTCCCGGATACCCGATATACCCAAAAAGAAATCATACAAAAAGTTGCCGAGGTCAAAGAAAGCTATGACCAAGAAGGTTTGGCTGAACTTATTAATCAAAAACAAAAAGAAATGGAAACGGCTGCAAAAAATTTAGACTTCATTACAGCTGCCAAACTAAGGGACGAAATAGCAGCGTTGAAATCGTAAAAACGAACAAATACAGAAAATGATATCTATTGCATCCTTTCGTACTAAAAAAAGAAAAACCGCAAAGTCCTGATAGACAATGCAGTTTGAAATAAATCTAATAAAAAGTAAAAATGAAAGGCGACAAAGGTATATTTTATTTTGTTATCATCCAAAAGAAAAGATTGTTTTTTTTTACATTGCAGCATTCTTTAGCGAAAGAGTAGGGATCAATTTTTGGTGTTAAAATGATTTTTAGCGAATAACTTTCACGGAACTTGTTATTGTTCATTATAAAGTTTTTCCTATTTTAGCTTTATGTTTATAAAAGACTATATCTCCAAGGATTACCCCATTTTTAGTTTCAACGATACCATTGAAGAAGCCTATGAGACCGCAAAAGATTTCGGTTATACCCATGTTTTTGTAAAGAAAAAAGGAACTTATTTCGGTGCACTTTCCGTATCTTTTTTAGAAGATGCGGCAGAAGGAAATTTAGGAAGTCTTGAAATGCATTTTGAAAAATTTGCCATTTTAGCCGACGGAAATTTGTTGGATACGGTCAAGTTGTTTCATATTTTCAATTCGAATGTAGTTCCTGTCATCGGATCAACAGAAAAATATTTGGGCTATATTTCCAGTGACGATGTTTTTAGTGAGTTTTCAAAATTTCCATTGTTTTCAGAAAACGGTGCGGTGCTCACCATACAAACGGCAACAAAAAACTATTCGTTCACAGAAATTTCCAATATTGTAGAGTCCAACAATGCCAAGATTTACGGATGTTACATCAGCCAGATTAATGAAGATAATTTTTGGATTACCCTGAAATTATCCAGTGAAAATCTGAGTTCCATAGATGAAACTTTCGAGAGATACGGTTATTTGGTGGTTCACAAACATTATGACGACTCTAGGGACGCATTGATGAAAGACCGATTTGGATTTTTTCAGAAATATTTAGAATTCTAACTCATGAAGGCAGCGATTTATACTCAGAAAACCGATTTGGATACTTTTTTGTATCTCAGCAAATTTATATCAGAACTCGATAAAAGAGGAGTTGAAGTGACTCTGCATAAAGATATGGCCGAAGCCATGCAGTTTTCTAAAGATTTTGATACTTTCGATTCTAAAAAAGAACTTCAAGAAAAAGAAGTCAATTTGTTTTTTACATTTGGCGGCGATGGGACCATCGTAAGTTCTCTACTTTTTATAGAAAATTTGGAAATTCCCATCGTTGGAGTCAACACCGGAAGACTGGGTTTTCTTTCCAGTTTTACCAAAGCCGAGGTGTTCAACCGTCTGGACGACATTATTGAAGGGAACATCGCTATCAGCAAACGATCGGTAATCGAGGTCGTTTCGCCAAAAAAAGAAGGCGTTTTTCCGTATGCTTTGAACGATGTTACCATTTCCAGAACCGAGACGACTTCCATGATCACCATAGATTCTTATGTGGATGGAGAGTTTCTCAATGTTTTCTGGGGTGATGGATTGATTGTTTCTACACCAACGGGATCTACAGCATATTCACTCAGTTGCGGCGGCCCCATCATTTCGCCCAACAACAATAATTTGGCATTAACACCCATTGCTCCTCACAACCTGAATGTTCGACCGTTAATCGTAAATGACGATGTCGAAATAAAATTAAACATCGAAAGTCGCGCTGCCCAGTTTTCACTTTCTTTGGACTCCAGACTTATCCATTTTAATGTGGATGAAGAAGTTATACTTAGAAAAGCAAAGTTTCAGATCTTATTGTTGCATCCAAAAGATTTGAGTTTTTATGAAACCATCAGGCAAAAACTACTCTGGGGAAAAGACAAAAGAAATTAAAGTTAATTGTTGTAAATCAGAGATTAACAGAATCCATAGAGACCTGTTTTTTTTTCAGTATTAATTTGTATTTTTACGCGGTAAAAAAATCCCATAAAAAAACTAAAAAATTATGAGCAAAATGTTTCCGGCAGGAGTTGCCACAGGACAAACGGTTACGGATATTTTCCAATATGCAAAAGAAAATAAATTTGCACTTCCGGCAGTTAATGTGATCGGATCCAGCAATGTGAACGCAACCATGGAAGCTGCGGCAAAGTTAAATGCACCTGTTATCATCCAGTTCTCCAACGGCGGAGCAGCTTATAACGCTGGGAAATCGTTGAGTACAGAAGGTCAAAAATCGGCCATTTTGGGTGGGATTGCCGGTGCAAAACACATCCATACCTTGGCTGAAGCTTACGGAGCAACGGTAATTTTGCATACCGATCATGCTGCAAAAAAACTATTGCCTTGGATTGATGGTTTGTTGGATGCCAGCGAAGAATTTTACAAGCAAACCGGAAAATCGCTCTACTCTTCTCATATGTTGGATCTTTCTGAAGAGTCTTTGGAAGAAAACCTAGACATTTCTTGCAAATATTTTGAAAGAATGGCAAAAATGGGAATGACTTTGGAAATCGAATTGGGAATTACAGGTGGTGAAGAAGACGGCGTGGACAATACCGATGTCGACTCTTCAAAACTGTACACACAACCCGATGAAGTAGCGTATGCTTATGAAAGATTGAAAGCCATTTCTCCGAATTTTACCATTGCAGCCGCCTTCGGAAATGTACACGGAGTGTATAAGCCAGGAAATGTAAAATTAACTCCGAAAATTTTAGACAACTCACAGAAATTTGTTCAGGAAAAATTCGGAACCGGCGAAAAACCGGTGAATTTTGTATTCCACGGAGGATCGGGATCTACTTTGGCAGAAATTAGAGAAGCTATCGATTACGGTGTGATAAAAATGAACATCGATACCGATTTGCAATTCGCATACAACGAGGGAGTTAGAGATTATATCGTGAATCACATCGATTATTTGAAAACCCAAATAGGCAATCCAGAAGGAGAAGAAAAACCGAATAAAAAATACTACGACCCAAGAGCTTTCCTTAGAAAAGGAGAAGAAACTTTCGTAAAAAGGCTAATCACAGCTTTTGAAGACCTAAACAATGTTGATACATTGAGATAATAAAAAATCAAAGTTCCTTAGTCGATAAGGAACTTTTTAACCTTATACCCTAAAAGAATAGACTATGGCATTCGATTGGTTTAAAAGAAAAACGCAAAATATTACAACCTCTACAGAGGACAAAAAAGATGTTCCTAAAGGATTGTGGCATCAAACGCCTTCCGGAAAAGTGGTGGAACACGAAGAGTTAAAGAAAAATAATTTCGTATCTCCTGAAGACGGTTTCCATGTGAGAATTGGAAGTAACGAATTTTTCGACATCTTGTTCGATGCCAATTTCAAAGAATTGGACAAAGATGTGGAGAGTGTGGACATGCTGAACTTTAAAGATACCAAGGCCTACACCGATAGATTAAAAGAAGTTACCGCAAAAACCAAGTTGAAAGATTCCATCAGAAATGCGGTGGGTAAAGTAAACGGTACTGAAATGGTCATTTCTTGTATGGATTTTGCTTTTATTGGAGGATCTTTGGGTTCTGTTATGGGCGAAAAAATCCGTAGAGCAATTGATTATTGCATGGAAAACAAACTTCCTTACATGATCATTTGTCAGTCCGGTGGTGCTAGAATGCAAGAGGCCACTTATTCCCTAATGCAATTGGCAAAAGTTCAGAGTAAATTGGCTCAGCTGTCAGAAGCAGGACTGCCGTACATTGCTTATCTATGCGACCCTACTTTTGGAGGTATTACAGCATCTTTCGCCATGACTGCCGATGTAATTATGGCGGAACCAGGAGCTTTAATCGGATTTGCTGGACCAAGAGTGATCCGTGAAACGATAGGGAAAGATTTGCCTGAAGGTTTTCAAACTTCTGAATTTTTACAAGATAAAGGATTTGTCGATTTCATTGTAAAAAGAACAGATGCGAAGGAGGTTATTTCCAAAACATTATGCTTGTTAATGAACAAATAGACATTCTCATTAAAAAAAAACATTTATGAAATTAAAAAAAAACATTATCAGTACTTTTACCGTATTAATGATGTCTTTTTCTGTAGTATCTTGTGTTGGTGTAAATGCAAATACAATTACCGTGGAGTCAGGTGAAATCCCACCGGATATGGCTACCGATGCATCTACTCTTATTGCGGTGATAAAAGATAGATCGAGTTATGATAAATATGTAAAATCTGCTTTTGAAAATTATTCAGGAAAATACATTCTTGCCACAGAACAAGAGGTTAAAACTAAATATAGTGATGTTAATGTGTATCGTTATGTTATGGATTATGAACGAGAGTCCGGTTCGGTAAGCGAAATAGGGACTGGAAAATCATATAGTGTACCTGGGAAAAGATTTTTTATTATTGATAGAAAGACCGATAAAATATATAAAAGAAAATCATGGTCTAGCTTTTATGGTAAAGAATTAAAAGCGTATGTATCAGCAATTAATAAGCTTTAAAACAAAGTAATCGTAATAGAAACGAAGAGGTTAATTTTTAGCCTCTTCGTTTTTTTTTATAACATTTCTCTTTTATGTAGATTGAATGAATTGAAGTAAACAACCCATTGTCCTAATCCCAATCTGCAGCTACAAATTTCATGGTGTTGCCTTTTTCGTCAGACAATGTCAGAAAGTGACCTTCTATTTTATAACGGGACATCGTCGGTAGCGACGCGATAAATTTTCTTTCCAAGTCCATATTTCCTTCACAAAACTGCATGGTAACGCCAGTTACTTCTAATTTTATTTTGGAATTGCCCTTCACCTCACCGCTCACCATCATTTGGTTGCACCCCATGTAGGCAGAAAACTGAGGGTTTTCAGGATCTGATTGGGACAAGTTTAGTTCTGCCTTATTTTTCATCAAAAAATCTTTTGAATAGTCCTGAAAAGAAACAAGCATCCATTGCCTTTGGTAACGGGACTTTGTATTTTTTTTAACCTGACAAGACCATGCCAAAAAAAGGGACAATGCCAGTAAAAAGGTGGTTTTTTTGAAATTCATGTCTAAAATTTGAAGCTAAATAACCAATTTTATGCCGTTTTAACTATTTTTTGTAGTATAAATTAGTAAATTAGCCGAAAAATTTATTTTTTATAAAATGAAAAGAATATTTCTAGCACTCACTTTCTTGTTGAGTTTCCTGCAAATGCGTGCAGATGAAGGGATGTGGCTTATGATGCTCATCAAAAGACTGAACGGAGTAGATATGCAAAAAGAAGGTTTGCACCTCACTCCTGAAGAAATTTACTCGGTTAACCAATCCAGTATGAAAGATGCCATCGTAAGTTTTGGAGGCTTCTGTACCGGTGAGATCGTTTCCGAAAAAGGGATGATATTTACCAACCACCACTGTGGTTACGGAGCAATTGCCGCAGCTTCTACTCCAGAAAAAAACCACTTGAAAAACGGATTCTGGGCACAAAGACAAAACGACGAAATCCACGCGAAAGATCTTTATGTTCGTTTCTTGGTAAGAATGGATGATGCAACACAAAGAATCAATTCTAAACTAAACAATAAAATGTCTGCCGATGAGAGAAAAAACATCATCGAAGCAGAATTTAAAGCCATCGAAAAAGAAAACTCCGAAAACGGAAAATATACGGTAGTTACCAAGTCGTTCTTTAACGGAAATGAATTCTATTATTTCGTATATCAAGATTATAAAGATGTTCGTTTGATAGGGACTCCGCCTGCTTCTTTAGGTAAATACGGAGGCGATACAGACAACTGGGAATGGCCTAGACATACAGCCGACTTCTCTGTTTTCCGTGTTTACGCTGACGAAAAAGGAAACCCAGCAGAATACTCTCCTAAGAATGTTCCGTTGAAACCTAAACATTTCCTACCAATTTCTTTGAAAGGTGTTAAAAAAGGAGATTTTGCCATGATCGCAGGATATCCTGGGACTACCAACAGATATCTTACTTCTTTCGGAATTCAGCAAATGGTAACCAAAGACTATCCGGCTTGGGTAGAGGCTTCTAAAGTTGCCATGGATGTAATGAAAAAATACATGGACAAAGATGTTGCTACAAAACTGAATTATGCATCTCAATATGCATCGGTGGCTAACTATTGGAAAAACAGACAAGGTACCATTGATGCTGTTAACAAAAACGGTACAATTGGTGACAAGCAAGCATTGGAACAAAAATACATTTCTTGGTCTTTGCAACCGGGCAACCAAGAGTACGAAGATATTTTGGACAACATCAACATGTACTACAAGCAAGCTTCTAACAGAAATGTAGAGAAAATGTACATGGGGCAATTGCTTAGAAATGCAAAATACATTCAAGTTTCTGCGCAATTAAGTTCATTGTTCAAAACTTATGCAGAACAAGATATGCAAGGTAGAATTGCCATGAAACCTAAAGTTATGGAAGCGGTAATGAAGGTGTACGACAAATTCAATGTAGAATTGGAAGGCGAAATGCTAAACTCTATGGCCAATTTGTATAAAACAAAAGTTGATAAAGAAGTAGCAGCAATACACTTGACCAATATCGATGTGAAGTCCCTTTCTTTGGTTGCTCAATCTTCAATTTTTGCAAGCAAAATGTCTGCTGTTAACTTTGTAAACAACCCGGATAAACTGAAATTGGATGCAGACAACTTGAGAAAATTTGCTCTTGGTGTATTGGACGACAACAGATTGCAAGGTGAAAAATTCAAATTGATCGATGAGGCATTTGCTAAAAACACAAGAATTTTCATCAACGGATTGATGAAATCCATGCCGGAGAAAAAATTCTATCCGGATGCCAACTCTACCATGAGATTAACCTACGGTACGGTAGAAGACTTACCAATGAGATCGGATAGAGAGTATTACGGTGTTACCGATAACTACTATACCGATATGGCAGGTATGATTGCTAAGTACAAAAAAGACGATGAAGAGTTCGATTTGCCACAAAGAGTTATCGACCTTTACAATGCTAAAGATTTTGGTCAATATGCAGATGCTGCTGGTCACATGCCTATCAACTTCCTGTCCAACAACGACATTACAGGAGGTAACTCCGGATCGCCTATTATCGATGCGGACGGTAACTTAATCGGATTGGCTTTTGACGGAAACAGCGAAGCACTAAGTGGAGATATCGTTTTTGAAAAAGAATGGCAAAGAACCATCAACTTGGATGTAAGATATGCACTATGGATTATGGACAAATTTGCTGGAGCGAATAAACTAATCAAAGAAATGAAATTGGTTAGAGACGAAAACACTCCAAAAAATACAAAAACGGTAATGCCAACCGACAAAAAGAAAAAGAAATAATTTTTTCTGTTGTATACAATTTAGCCACCTGTTTAGGTGGCTTTTTTGTTGATGAATGATTTGATGAATGATTGGCTTATAAAAGCTGAAAAGAATCCCTGTCGTTCAAGAATTGAAATTTTTCTCTAAATTGTTGAAGGTTATTTTTGTTAAATTCAGCAAAAATAAGAGCTCCCTTCTTGGTGGAAATCAAAGTTCCATCCGCAAAAAAACAAGAACTGCTTTCGGTATAATGCAAGCGGTTGCCATCGGTGCCAATTCGGTTAACCCCAAAAACATAAGCCTGATTTTCTATCGCTCTGGCTTTTAGCAAATGATTCCACGCATCGACTCTTGGTGTAGGCCAATTGGCGACATACAACACCGCGTCGTAATCGTTGTTGTTTCTGGAAAAAACAGGAAATCTCAGGTCGTAGCACACTTGCAAAAGGATGCTAAATCCTTTGTAATCGATAACTTTTCTTTCCGTTCCCGGACTGTACACTTTGTCTTCGCCTGAGTAAGAAAACAAATGGGCTTTATCGTAATATTCGTAGGATCCATCGGGCTTTACAAAGTAAAAACGGTTGTAGAATTTGTTGTTTTCAAACACGGAAACAGAACCGCAAATGGCGGTATTTTTTTGTTGAGCAAAGGATTGCATCCAGGTCAGTGTTTCGCCGTCTTGATCGGCAATTTCTTGGGCATCCATACAAAAGCCGGTGGCAAACATTTCGGGCAATATGAAGAGGTCTGCAATAATTCCGTCAAAATTTCGTTCAATAGTAGAAAAGTTATTCTTTTTGGATTTCCATTCGATGTCCAAATTCAAACCCACAATTTTTAAAACATCCATTGATTTCAGATTTTACACAAAGATACTTGAAATAAATGTAGAAGTTTTTCTATGGGTTTAATTTCTTTTTTTGAGCTATTTTTGTACAATCTAAAATTAATATTTTACATTATGAAAAAACTATTTTTAGCCCTTTCATTGGCATTAATGGGAGGTTTGGTTTCTGCACAAGCATACACAGGAAAAGGAGATAAGAAATTGTCCGTTGGCTTCAACGGTTGGGGTTATGGTACCGGTTTGGTAGGTACTTTTGACTACGGTTTGTCCAAAATTATCTCCATCGGAGCGGGTGCTAATGTTTATTTCTCTGGGTATAAAGACAACAACCACGACAACAATGTTTTCCTTTTTGGAAGGGTAAATGCACACTTGCAACAACCCCTTAACTTACCAAAAGAATGGGACATCTATCCAGGATTGGATTTGGGCGTTTTGCACGACGATTTTGGTATTGGTGCTCACATCGGTGTTCGTTATTTCTTCAACAACAATGTTGGTATCTATGGAGAATTCGGAAACAACGGATCTCTAGGTCTTTCTTTCAACTTCTAAGACCGATTACGAATATATTAAAAGCCGGACCATCGAGTTCGGCTTTTTGTATTTGACCCAACCGTTATTCGTAAAAATCCATCGTTTTTCTTGTCTTTTCCACTTTGGCATGGATTTGATAATTAGTACATTTGCAAATCTTTAATTCAATTTAAAATAAATTCATGACATTAGTACAGTTATTTCAATTTATTCTTAGCATTTCCATTTTGGTTATTCTACACGAATTGGGACATTTTATCCCAGCAAAACTTTTCAAAACCAAAGTAGAAAAATTCTATCTTTTCTTTGATCCATGGTTTTCCATTGCCAAAAAGAAAATCGGTGATACCGAATACGGAATTGGGTGGTTGCCTTTTGGCGGTTATGTAAAAATTGCCGGTATGGTCGATGAAAGTATGGATACCGAACAATTGAAAAAACCTGCCGAACCTTGGGAGTTTCGTAGCAAACCCGCTTGGCAAAGACTCATCATCATGTTGGGAGGGGTTACGGTTAACTTTTTCTTGGCTTGGTTAATTTATGGATGTCTAAGCTTTTTCAAAGGAGAAACCTATCACGATAACAGCAAATTCGAATACGGAATTGCGGTAACTCCGGCTGCAGAGAAAATGGGTCTGAAAAATGGTGATAAAATTCTGAAAATTGATGACAAAGAAGCTCCAAAGTTTGAAACTTCGGCAATCAACATGTTATTTGCCAACACTGTTACCGTAGATCGAGGCGGCAAAGAAGTGACTTTCCCGGTGAATGAAGACGGTGTAGCAGAAATATTGAAATCCAACGAAGCCAAGGCGTATTTCCTGGCCAGAACACAAGCTGTAGTAGATACGGTTGTGGCAAACAGTCCTGCACAGAAAGCCGGCCTTTTGATTGGGGACAAAATTACGGCCATCAACGGAAATCCCATTCAGTTTTATGATGAGGTGGGTACATCCATTCAGAATTTTAAAAACAAACCTGTAGAATTTTCTGTACTAAGAAACAATACAACACAGACGCTTACCGTAACTCCGGATAAAGAAGGGAAAATAGGTTTTTCTAATTTTAAAACTTTAGGAAAGGTTTTCAACGCATCGGAGGTCAATCAACAATTTGGATTTTTTGAAGCCCTTGGTAGAGGTTTAGAAAGGACCATCGATGTTTTGGTGATGCAGGTGAAACAGTTTAAAATCGTTTTTAACACCAAGACCGAAGGATACAAGAAAGTTTCTGGTCCCATAGGAATTATTAAGCAAATGCCGGAGACGGTAAATTGGGAGTTTTTCTGGGGCTTTACCGCCATGTTTTCGGTGTGGTTGGCATTCCTTAACCTTATCCCAATCCCAGGTTTGGACGGTGGACATGTGTTGTTCACCCTTTGGGAAATGATTACCGGGAAACCGGTGCCTCAAAAAGTATTGGAAAATGCCCAAATGATCGGTGTTATTTTCTTAATGGGACTTATGGTTCTCATATTTGGAAGTGATATTTTTAAATTGATTTTCAAATAGTAAAGAAATTTTAGTTTAAATATTAAAAAAAATATTTGCAAGATATGTAAAGTGTTCCTATATTTGCACCACCTAAAACAAGGGACATTCCTCCTTAGCTCAGTTGGTTAGAGCATCTGACTGTTAATCAGAGGGTCGCTGGTTCGAGCCCAGCAGGAGGAGCAAGACTCAAATCGTAAGGTTTGAGTCTTCTTTTTAAAGTTTAGGTAAAAAGGGACATTCCTCCTTAGCTCAGTTGGTTAGAGCATCTGACTGTTAATCAGAGGGTCGCTGGTTCGAGCCCAGCAGGAGGAGCCAACAGCAATCCAGTAAGTCAATGATTTACTGGATTTTTTGTTAGTATTTTTTTCATTTTTAAATTTTTTTAAACCAAACATACGAAAAGTCAACATGACCATAGGAAAGGATTGACTGCTTCAAATTTTATTTTGTGAAGAAGTGTGTTGTGTATTGTTTGGGATGTCTATTATCTTTCCACCTACTACCACATGAAAAGTATTGTTGAAAGAACATTAGGGATGTGAATCTTTTATGGAAGAGGATTGAGAATGCATTTATTTATATTCTTTCTAAATTTGACATAATTTTGTATTTTTCATTAAAAAATTTGCATAATTTTAATTTTAATTTTAATTTTAATTAACTCCGTTAACAAATAAATAGTATAAAAATGAGAAAGATGTTATTGGAGGTAATTGTATTTGTTAGATCCCTGCTGGTGATTCAGTTTGTAAAGAAGTCATCAAAGGTAGCGGTAGATTCATAAAATCATTAATAAGAAGAAATGGAGGAAAGTGTATATAAATTTCAAAACTTAGTTTCTTACCTGGAAAAGTTCAATTACGATTTTGTTGTGGAAAATAACAAGGTCAGAATATTTTTAAAATTCAAACTGATCGTTGTGGTTGAGCTGATGGACAATTCATCGTTCAAAATATCCCATGTCATCCGTCGCGGAAGTTTGCTTATGGGGTTCCGGGAAGGGACTTTGTTTAGCTCATTGGTTTTGCAATCCATATTTTATCCTTTAGCTATACTTGTAAGTTTTACAATAAAACGATTGGATCCATCATTGGAACTTGGCTGGTACGAAATGCTGCTGCCGATATTAATGGGTTTGTGCATAATTTGGGATTTTTATTATCTCTCCACCTACTACCACACGAAAAAATTGCTTGAAGAAAAATTGGATTCGTAATTTTTTCATGGCTATTATTGAATGTTCTTATTTATATCTGTTCTAAATTTGATATAATTTTATGTTTTTCACTAAAAAATTTGCATAATTTTAATTTTAATTTTAATTTTAATTTCGCCCCCATTAACAAATAAATATTTAAAAAGTGAGAAAAATGTTATTGGCGGTAACAATTGGGCTAACCAGCTTGATGAGTGCAAATCAATTAGGTAAACAATTGGAAAGTACAAATTTAAGATTGAATAATGAAGAAAAAGCAATCGGTATTTTTGGAGGCTTTTGTACAGTTATAATTTATGAAAGATGTGGTGATGGTACTATTAATATTGTAAGGCAGTTTACAAGATGGACAGAAAGTGATGAGGAATGTAAATCATTGCAAAAAAAATCTGAAGGATTTGAACAAGTAGGCTTGAATTCTGAATTATTAACAGGTTTATAAACAATTAGTAACTATAACCATTATTTTTGTGGTTATAGTTTTTATTTTAATATGAAAAAAATAGGATCTTTAGTTTTAAGTTGTATGATTTGTATGTTCTTTGGACAAACTACAACTGTTGAATATGATTTTAAAGTTAATATTTATCAACCCTATGTTTTTCCAGCAAAACTATCATTAGGTACAAATGGAAATGTAAAATATACTGTTTTGTATGGTATTGCAGGTCAGGTGAAAAACTCTGGTGCTTATGGTAATTCACTTGTTGATAGAAGTTATTATGAGTACATTCTTTTTACAAACAAACAGAATCCTTATTATATTATTAAGGATAAGATTAGTAGGAAAGAATATGTTTTCAAAGATACCAAACATAAAATCCAATATGTGCATAAGAATGATAAAAAAGAAGTAGATGGAAAGTTGCTCTCCAGTGTAACTATAGAGTTCAGAGGAAGAAAATATACAATATGGTATGATGCGCAATCCAAGATAAAAACAGGGCCTTGGAAATTTTCTAGTCCGCCTGGTTTGGTTTACGAAGCATACGATGATACAGGAACCTATAGATGGGAATTAAAATCAGTTAATAAATCAAAAGAAATAGTGAAAAATACTATAGATAGTCATGATTTTTTAGCTTATACGGAGTATCCAATATTAAAATATGGACTTTCATCACAGTTTAAAAAAGATGGAAGCACAGATCATAACACTAGAATTGAACAAGACAGAACCAGTTTAGAAACAAAATTCGAATGGGAAAATTAAATAAAACATTATTGATGGTATCCGTTTTTCTGATCAACCCCTTGGTATTCAGTCAACGGTATCAAGTAGATTATGAGATAAAATATCAGCCTCAACTTTTGAAAAAAGAAGTTACAAAAGAACATTATGTTTTGGGTGTGGATATGGTTGAGAAAAGATCCAATTTTAATGCGATTAACTTAATGGATACAACTTTTAATAGTATTGTATTAAAAGATTTTAACAAAAGTGAATTTCAAAAATTAGAATTTATCTCTTCCAATCTTTTTAAATTAGATTATCATTTTCCCGATACTTGGAAATTGTTAAATACGACAAAAGAAATTCTAAGCTACCCGTGCTCCAAAGCTGAAATCGAATTTGGGGGCAGAATTTGGGAAGCATGGTACGCGACAACTATTGCATTTCCGGACGGTCCATATAAATTCCAAGGTTTACCAGGATTAATTTTAGAAGTGAAATCTAAAGACAATGAATACCAATTTAAAGCAACAGGAATAAAAAAAGTGGATACGATATTGAAAATGTCTAGTTCTTATGCAACTAATTTTGGAAGTAAAGAGAAAGAAATAGCTTATAAAAGAAAACTAAAGATTGATCCTACTATAAGCGAAAAATCTTCATCGATGTCCAATATTTCGTCAACTGCATTTTATAATGGAAAAGAAATTACAGGAAAAGAATCCAATCAATATAGAATAGATTCTTTCAATAAATTCATATCCACTCATAACAATCCCATAGAAAAAGGCGATATCTGGGTAAATTAATAACTTTAGAATTTAAACATTTCAGTATGTGGGATACCATCTTCCACATACCTTTTTTTGGTACTTACGAAACCTAAGGATTCGTAAAAAGTCAATAGATAATCTTGGGCAGATATTCTTATGGCTGTCGTATTGTAAAGTTTTTCAATGGTTGAGATTGCTTTTTGCATCAACATTCGCCCATGGTTTTTGCCTCGAAAATTGGGATGGCAAACCACCCTGCCGATGGAGGCTTCTTTATATTTTATTTCGGGTGGGAAAATCCTGCAATAGGCCAAGGGTTCTCCGTTGTTTTCCAACCAGATATGCGTGGCTTTTTGGTCGTCGTTGTCCAATTCCGGATAGGGACAGTTTTGTTCAACAACAAATACATCAACTCTCAATTTCAGAATGTTATAGAGCTCTTGTGTGTTGAGTTCTTCAAAAGATTTTATGTGCCACTGGATGTTATTTAACATCGTCAAATTTCACTTTGTTTTTCACCAAAAATTCATTGGTGGTTTGGATCAACGATAAGATTTCATCGCCGCCTTCTTTTTTCTCTGCAGAGGTAATGAAGGATTGTGGCAATTCATCCCAAAATTTCAACATTTCCTCATGGTATTTCTCGACATTGGCTTTCACGGCACCCGGTTTTAGCTTGTCGGCTTTGGTAAATACGATGGAGAACGGCACGCTACTTTCCCCGCACCATTCCATAAATTCCAGGTCTATTTTCTGAGGACTATGACGAATGTCCACCAGCACAAAAAGGTTTACCAAATTTTTTCTGTTAAGGATGTAGTTGGTAATAAGTTTTTCAAAATCTTTCCTTTGCACTTTGGATACTTTGGCATATCCATATCCGGGAAGGTCGGTTAGGAACCACTCGTCATTCACAATAAAATGGTTGATGAGCTGGGTTTTTCCCGGTGTTTGTGATGTTTTAGCCAGGTCTTTTCTATTCATCATCGCATTGATGAGGGAGGATTTTCCCACATTGGATCTGCCGATAAAGGCATATTCTGCAAGTGTTGGTTCTGGACAATTTTGCCATTTTTCCGAACTTTTTACAAATTCTACCGTTTTGATGATCATGATGTATCGTTTAAAAAAAAAATACCTCCACAGAGGTATTGGGTTGTTGGATTATTTTTGTTTCTCTACAAAATTATAGAGCAATTCATTAAATTTTTGCGGTTGTTCCATCATGGCAGCATGTCCACATTGGTCTATCCAGTGCAATTCCGAATTTGGAATCAGCCGATCCATTTCTATAGCCACTTCTGGTGGGGTTACATTGTCTTGTTTGCCCCAAATGATGCAAGTAGGAACGGCGATTTTGTGCAAATCTTTTTCCATATTGTGTTTTATGGCACTTCTGGCGAGCATCACGGTTTTTATTCCTTTGCCTCTGTCGTTTACCACAGAAAAGACCTCGTCCACCAATTCTTCAGTAGCTACTTTAGGATCAAAAAAAACTTCTTCGGCTTTTTTACGAATATAGTCCCTGTCATTTTTTCTTGGAAAAGAGTCACCGAAACTTCTTTCGTAAAGGCCAGAACTTCCTGTAAGAACCAGACTTTTTACCAATTCGGGTCTGGATAGAGTTAGGATTAGTCCAATATGGCCACCCATGGAGTTTCCTACAACTATTGCGGGTTGTTGTACTTCTTCTTCAATAAATTTTGCAACATGTTTAGCAAGGCTGGACAGATTGGTGTTCAGGATGGGCAAGTCATAAATCGGAAGATCCGGGAAATAAACTTTATATCCTTTGGTAGAGAAATAATCGATCAGTTGGGTGAAGTTACTGAGTCCACCCATCAAGCCTTGGAGCAAAACGATAGGTTGTCCTTCGCCTTCCTCTATGAACTGAAATGTTTTTCTTTTTTTAGCTTTAAATAACATGTAGAATAATGTCGTACCCGCAAAATTACAAATTACTAGGCATATAGATTGATAAAATTGATAAAATAATCTATTTTATACATTCATTTTTTTCTTTTTTCCTAAAAATCACTTTTAAAAAGTAAGTTTTACATGAAATATCGGGGATGCAAGGTTAATTTATTTTTCTATTTTTTTTGAAAAAGATAAATTAATGATCTTGAAAATTAATGAGTTAAATGTTTTAACATAAATAATTTAAGTAAAAAAGTACTTCAATACTTTTATATAGAAAAAATGTTTATCTTTGCAATGTAAAAATGATTCAACAAACTGTATCAACCTCAAAAAAAAGAACTCTTATGCAAGCAACAGACGAAATCATCATTAATGTTCAGGAAATTGAACCTCGATTTAGACATCAAACCATATTCGAAACTTTCAGTCAATTATTGGATGGCGAAAGTTTAATCATCCACAACAACCACGATCCACTTCCGGTATATTATCAATTGTTGGATATGTGGGGCGAGATTTTCACATGGGAATATCTACAACAAGGTCCTGAATGGTGGGATATTCGTGTGACAAAAACGCTTCATGCACACGACGATCATGAAGGACAAGAAGCCATTTTGATCAATGTGCCGGCCATAGAGCCAAGTCAGAAACATGCAACTATTTTCCAGGTATTTGATGAACTCCAACCGGGGGAATCACTAATTATTCATAACGACCACGATCCAAAACCGGTTTACTTTCAATTATTGGGCGAGAGGGGAGACATCTTTACCTGGGAATATTTAGAACAAGGTCCTGAATTTTGGGACATTCTAGTGACAAAAAATGTATTAGAAACTGAAAAATCAAATCAAGAAATGACAACATCAGAAAACAACACTCAAGTAATTGTAAATGTGCCAAGCCTAGAACCAAGACTGAAGCACCCAACCATTTTCCAAACTTTTGACGATACCCTACCCGGAGAATCGTTTATTATTCATAACGATCATGATCCAAAGCCGGTTTACTATCAATTGTTAGGCGAAAGAGGAGATGTCTTTACTTGGGAATATCTGCAACAAGGACCGGATTTTTGGGATATTCTTGTCACCAAAAGAGGCGAAGACCAGCAAGAAACCATAGGTCAAATTGCAGCTAAAGATCTTAGAAAAGCAGAAGTTTTCAAAAAATACGGCATCGATTTTTGCTGCGGCGGAAAGAAAACGGTAAGAGAGGCTTGTGCTGAAAAAGGGATCGATGCAAGCATTGTCGAGCAAGAACTGCAACAACCCGTAGCCAATGTGACCAATGCCAATATGAATTTTACTGAATGGAACATCGATTTCTTGGCCGATTATGTGGTGAATACGCATCACAATTATGTTAGAAAATATTTACCGGAAATCACTGCTTATTCTAGTAAAGTAGCAAAAGTACACGGTGCGCACCACCCAGAACTTGCGCAAATTGATGACTTGGTAGGAAAAGTGAATGCCGAACTTTCTGCGCACATGGTGGACGAAGAAACCATTCTGTTTCCAAGAGTAAAAGAAATTGTGAATGCTCAGAAAAATAACAGTCCATATTCCATCGAGGGAAGAGAAGCGTTGGAAGCCCTGATCGACGAGACGGAAAAAGAACACGACAGCGTGGGAAGAGCCATGGAAAAAATTAGAGAACTGAGTGACAACTATGCCATCCCTTCCGATGCATGTGCCAGCTACAAATTGTTATTCAAAATGTTAGTAGAATTTGAGTCGGATTTATTCATTCATATCCATTTGGAAAACAACATCATGTTTCCAAAAGCGATCGAAATAGAAAAAACTCTTTCTTAGTTTTTAATGTTCCATCCTGTAGCGAAAGTTACAGGGTGGATTTTTTATTTTATTTAGTTTATATTTCTTTTATTAAAAGTAATTCCGTACTTTTATTCTTTGAAAATTCACATCCATATCAATTCCTATTTTCATGCTTATAAACGAACAAACCAAAATCGCAGCCTTGCTCAAGCATCATCCGGATGCATTGGAAACCATCATTAGCATCAGTCCGGATTTTAAAAAACTTAGAAATCCCATTCTTCGAAAACTGATGGCGGGAAGGACGAGCATTGCCATGGCATCAAAAATTGGAGGGTGCACTCCTGAAGATTTTTTTAAAGCATTGAAGCCTTTGGGTTTTGAAGTCGATGCACAAGCCGTAGCGGTTGAAGCTGAAGAAGAAAGAAAGCCCATTCCACAAGAACTGAAAGCTATTGGAGCCGATAAAATTATAGATTTTGATGTTCGGGAAATGTTGGCAAGTGGTAGCGATCCCTTGAAACAAATTCAGCAAAAAGTGAAAGATTTGAAAGCCGACGAAGCCTTGAAAATTGTAAACACTTTCGAACCGGTACCCCTGATAAAATTGTTGGAAAAACAAGGATTTCAGTATTTTGTAGATCGTGTATCGGCCGATAAAATCGATACTTATTTTTACTCCAAAAAAGAACAAAATACCGTACAAGATGCCGTTGTGGAAGGACAGGATAGTGGAGATTGGGAAATTTTGTTAAAAAAATATGAAAATAATTTGGTAGAGGTCGATGTAAGACAAATGGAAATGCCCATGCCGATGATGACCATTTTGGAAAGTTTGGAGACCCTATCTTCCGGGAAAGCGTTGTTCGTTTATCACAAAAGAATCCCGGTATTTTTATTAACCGAACTGAAAGATAGAAACTTCGACTACCGCATCAAAGAAGTGCAAGAAGGCGAAGTGTATTTGTTGATATTTAATTTCTAAAATTATGTTTCCAGTTGCTGGACTGCAGCAGACTACTTCATACAAAGTGGTATTGCCTTTTTATTTTTATGCCGCCGTTTCATTTTTATTGGCGTGCATTTTTCTGTTTACGCATTCAGATGCTGGACAGGATCATTATTTCAGCCCTATAGTTCTTTCCATCACGCATATTATGGCGCTGGGTTGGGGCACCATGATTATTTTGGGAGCCTCTCACCAATTGCTGCCAGTACTGATCGAAGGCAGGTTGTACAGCACCGTTTTAGGATACATTTCTTTTGTATTCACCGCATTGGGGATTCCGATGTTGGCTTACGGTTTTTATGAGTTTAATTTTGGGCACCTTACCCAATGTGGTGCCCTACTTATCAATACGGGTGTTCTGTCTTTTTTTATCAATGTTTTGGTAAGTGTTTTTAGAAATCACAAAGCCAATATGCATGCGTGGTTCATGTCCACAGCAACCGTTTGGCTTTTGACCACCACCGTTTTTGGGATGCTTTTGGTATTTAATTTTACCTATGCTTTTTTACCTTCAGAATCGGTGAAATACCTTTCTTTGCATGCGCATCTTGGGATTTTAGGTTGGTTTTTGATGATGGTTTTAGGAGTGGGTTCCAGACTGATACCCATGTTTTTGATTTCAAAGTATCAAAGCAAAAAGACATTACAATGGATTTATGGATTGGTCAATTTTTCTTTACTGGCTTTCATTGCCATCAAGTTAATGGATTTTGGGAGCGTAACTTTGCTATTGCCTATCGTTTCGGCATTAGTGGGAATATTTTTATTTGGAAATTATTGTTATCAAGCCTACAAGGTAAGAATTAGAAAGAATGTGGATCTGCAAATGAAAACCTCACTGATTTCGGTTGTTCAAATGTTTATACCCATTGTGGTCATTTCTTTTGTAATAGCTCTATCCAACAGCGAAAATCAAGGGAAGTTGGGCATGCTGTACGGATTTTGTATTTTCTTTGGGTGGATAACCGCCATTATTTTCGGGATGACCTTCAAGACCTTGCCCTTCATCGTTTGGAATCGTTCGTATCACAAAAAAGCACACGCCGGAAAAACTCCTGCGCCCAAAGAGTTGTTCAACGATTCTATTTTTTACATCATGCTCATCGCCTACTTAGTAGGATTTATTATATTTATTTTTGGAATTGTTACCGGCCACGACATGGTGCTGAAGTCAGGAGCTGCGCTTCTGGTACTTTCGGCCCTTTTGTATGTGATGAATGTAATGATCGTATTTTTACACAAACCTAAACAGATATGACAGTAGAAACCAATGACCAAGAAAAGTGCGAATTGGCACTTAAAGGATTGTATTTTGTAGATGACCCAGAAATTGGACTGAATGTGGTCGATTTGGGACTGATCTATCAAATCGAATTTATTGAAGAGGAAGAAAAAACCGTGTACACCATCATGACACTAACTTCGCAGTTTTGCCCAATGGGCGACAGCATTGTGAGTAATGTTACCGAATCCATACAGTCGGCATTTACAGATTGGAAAATAAAAGTTGAATTGACTTTTGAACCGGCTTGGGACTCCAGTAAAATTTCTCCGGAAGGTCAAGAATTTTTAGGATATTAACCATGTTGAGCCTAACTTGTAAAACAGCCATAAAAGCGGTTATCTACCTTTCCGGGAAAAGCTCGGAAGGCGAAAAAACGGGCATCAAAGAGGTGGCAGAACAGATCAATGCCAGTGAACATACCGTGGGCAAAACCTTACAAACTTTGGTAAAACATAAGATCATCAACAGTTTGAAAGGGCCCAGTGGTGGGTTTTATTTAACCGAAATTCAACAAGAGCAACCCATCTTCAATATTGTGGAAACCATAGAAGGGAAAACCATTTTCAAAGAATGTGGCTTGGGATTGAGTAAATGCTCAGAAACCCATCCGTGCCCCATTCATAACGAATACAAAGTGGCAAGAGAGTTGGTTGAAAAAATTTTCCGAGAAAAAAGAATTATGGATCTCTGCGATCCTGTAACGCACGGTTTGGCTTTTTTAATGGATTAACGACCCAGGCTTTTATTTATTTTTTGTAACTTTAAATCATTCTAAATCAATTATTATGGAAACAAATTACGGAACACTTTCCGAAACCATCAATGCGCTAAGAAAAGAAGGTTACATCTTGGATTTTAATTTACACGATGATTGTGTCGTATGCCACAAAAACGAACATCAGCTAACCGCCGACGAGTTCGAAATTGATGCAATTTATCGTTTTGACGGACAGACCGATCCGGATGATGAAGCTGTGGTCTATGCCATTTCTTCTTCAAAATTTAATACCAAAGGAATATTGGTAAATGGATACGGTGTTTATTCTGATGAATTTTCATCGGCATTAATTGAAAAGTTGAGAAAACACAATTCATAAAAATAAATTGAGAATGGAACAAAAATCAAACGACGCTACACCCTTAAGACCGGAAGGAAATAGAATCTTGAACGATAATTTGGTTGAAATGGATTTGCAAAAATACATTCAACAAATAAAATCCGAGACCACTTGGAAAACCGGTGAGAAAAATGCCATCACCATTTTCAAATCCGAGAAAATGAAAATTGTACTTATCGGACTTCACGACCAAGCCGAATTGAAAAAACATACGGCAAATGCTCAGATTTCTGTTCAGGTATTGGAAGGCGAAATTCAGTTTTCTACAGAAGAAACCTCAGTGGTATTGACGGTTGGCAAAATGATTTCTTTGCAACCCTTGATCCCGCATCATTTGTTAGCAAACAAGGAAAGTTTTATTCTATTGACCATGGCTTCCTAAAATTTTAGAGACCCATGAAAATTTAGATTATTGACCAATTATGGTCAAAACAAAAGGCTGAACCACTTTGTCGTTCAGCCTTTTGTTTGGGTTTCAGAGAGGGATTATTTGTTCATGCTCATTAAAAATTCCTCATTGCTTAGGGTGTTGCGAATGCTTTTGTCCACAAATTCCATAGCCTCTAAAGGATTCATTTCTGAAAGGTATTTTCTAAGAATCCACATGCGTTGTTGCGTAACGGCATCCATCAAAAGGTCGTCTCTTCTGGTGCTGGATGAAACCAAGTCAATTGCCGGATAGATTCTCTTGTTGGCAATTTTTCTATCCAATTGCAGTTCCATATTTCCTGTTCCTTTAAATTCTTCAAAGATCACCTCGTCCATTTTCGAGCCGGTATCGATCAATGCTGTGGCAACAATGGTTAAAGATCCTCCACCTTCAATTTTTCTTGCTGCACCAAAAAATCTTTTTGGCTTGTGCAGGGCATTGGCATCAACCCCACCGGAAAGAATTTTTCCTGAGGCCGGTGTTACGGTGTTGTACGCTCTCGCCAATCGGGTGATGGAGTCCAAAAGGATTACCACATCGTGTCCGCATTCAACCATTCTTTGGGCTTTTGCAAGTACCAGATTGGCGACTTTCACATGCTTGTCAGCAGCTTCATCAAAGGTAGATGCGATCACTTCTGCATTCACACTTCTTTCCATGTCGGTTACCTCTTCCGGTCTTTCGTCGATCAAAAGTACCATCATGTAGGCTTCCGGATGGTTGGCAGAAATGGCATTGGCAATGTCTTTCAGCAACATGGTTTTACCCGTTTTTGGTTGGGCAACAATCATGGCTCTTTGTCCTTTTCCAATCGGTGCAAAAAGATCGACAATTCTTGTAGATTTTGTTGAGTTCTTTCCGGCTAAATTAAATTTTTCCTGTGGGAAAAGCGGTGTAAGATACTCAAATGCAACCCGGTCTTTGATGAAGGCCAAATCTCTACCGTTCACCTCAGTAGGTTTCATGAGAGAAAAATATTTTTCGCCTTCTTTTGGCAATCGAACGATGCCTTTTACCGTATCGCCGGTTTTTAATCCATAATTTCGGATTTGGCTGGTAGAAACATACACATCATCCGGTGACGAAATGTATGAGAAGTCCGGGGATCTCAAAAATCCGTAATTATCCGGTAATATCTCCAAAACGCCTTCTATCGTAACCATGCCATCAAAGTTGAATTCTTTTTTGGCCTCCACTTCGGGTTTATTTTCCGAGTTTTGTTGGTTTTGATTTTGGTTTTGCTGGTGTTGCTTGTTGTTGGGATTGTTGTTTTGGGATTGCCTGTTTTGATTTTTTTGTGGATGCTGTTTTTTTGGCTGTGGCAATGCTGGTGTTTCGGTAGTGCTGGTTTCGGCAGTTACTTGCTCGTTTGCGATAGGACTGTTTTCAGTAGCGGTAGCGGTAAGATTCTCTGCAGTTTCACTTGCGGTT
Organism: Amniculibacterium sp. G2-70; assembly: GCF_014353055.1. GTDB lineage: Bacteria > Bacteroidota > Bacteroidia > Flavobacteriales > Weeksellaceae > Amniculibacterium > Amniculibacterium aquaticum. Next base: position 1,290,587 of record NZ_CP060698.1, on the reverse strand, counting down.
GCTGGTGGATTTGCAGGAGCTAATCTTTGTCTTTTCTTTTTCTGTGCAGCAGTTGGTTGGTTTGCTGTGCTTTCGGTTTCAGCGGGTTGTTCCGTAGAGATTTCTATCTCTTGTATGGGTTCTGCTGTTGGTGTTTCTTCCAATTTAGGCGCAGCTTCTGCAGTTTCTGGTGCCGATTTTGCTTTTGTCGTCGGTTTTTTCGGTGCTGCTTTGGGTTTTCTCGCCTTTGGTTTTTCTGTTATTTCTGGTTCTAAAGGTTTTTCGTTGGTGTTGAAGTACTCTTTTGCAACTTTAGGATTAGAAGCCTGAAAATCAAGTATTGCAAAGATTTTGTCGTTTTCGCTAGCATTTTTTGCCGCCTTCAAACCCAAACCTTTTAGAATAGTGGTCACCTCCGTGTCGGATTTAGACCTTAAGGTTTCAATGTTATACATATATTATTAATGTTCGTAAACTATTTTAATTAGTTGTTTAAGATAGTGAAAGTCAGGTGACTTCCATTTGGAATGTGAAGTATTTCTATTGCAAAACTACATTAATTTTTGAAAAACACAAAATTTTATTACTTTTGTCCAGATTTAACGAAAATGCTACAAAGAATTCAAACCATCTGGATGTTATTAGCAGTACTTTGTGCTGTTGCACTCTTTGTGACTTCACAAGATGTAGAAATCGTATCGGGATTTCCAGTACTGAACATTGCTACGGTTATTCTGATCCTCATCGGAGGCTTGGGTATTTTTAGTTATAACAACAGAAAAAGACAAATCCTACTGAATACCATCGGTATGTTGATAAACGCTTTGTTGATAGGATTATTGTCGTTTTGGCTACTTAACTTATCCGGAGGAATTTCCTTTCCTGAGAAGGGTATTGAGCTGATCTTTCCAATCTTGGCAATCATTTGTTTGCTTATCGCGAATGTTTTTATTCGCAAGGACGAGAAGCTTGTAAAATCTGTAGACCGACTTCGATAGACCAACAACGATTTTTTTTTGAGTGAGAGCAGTTTTCCAATTCGGGAGACTGCTTTTTTTATCTATTTTATTTCGGACCTTTCATTTAGTCGTTTGTTTCTCCAAGAAAGCGTATTTTTGTCTCTTAATTTTTATAAATGAAACCCACAAAAAGAATACTTTACTTCGCCAAACCTCATCAAAAATATCTTTGGATCAGTATGTTTTTTAACCTCTTGTATTCGTTACTCAATATATTTTCAGTTGGAACGATGCTGCCTATTCTTGGTTTGATGTTTGGGACGGTAGAAAAAGTAGATACCTCAAAATCACCAGTGTGGAACGGTAGTTTTGGAGATTATTTTTCCTACATAAAAGACTTGGGTTACTACAAAATCCAGTTGAATATTGAGCAACACGGCGCCGTTTCGGTACTTGCAGTTTTGTGTGCGGTTACGGCTTTTGCCTTTTTGCTAAGAAATATTTTCAGATACTTGGGGGCATATCTTTTGGTGAATTATCGAGTGGGGATTACCAAAGACCTTAGAACCGCTATGTACGACAAGTTCTTAAAACTTCCGGTTTCCTTTTTTACGGAACAAAGAAAAGGCGACATGATGTCCAGGATATCCAACGACATCGGTGCAGTAGAAGCCGGGATTATGGGAAGTTTGGTAGACATCATCAACGCACCCTTCATGATCATTTCGTCTTTGGTAGCATTGTTTTTACTTTCTCCCAATTTAACATTGTTTTCCCTATTGGTATTTCCGATTATGGGATGGATAATCTCAGCAGTTGGAAAGTCTTTGAAAAGACAGGCGCATTTTGCACAGGCTGAATTGTCCAACCTTTTTTCTTTAGTCGATGAAACTTTGAAATCGTCCAAAGTCATAAAAATATTTTCTGCCGATACCATTTTGAAAAATAGGTTTAACGAAACCACGGACAATTGGCAGCGTTTCGTAATCGCTATGAGCCGAAGACGAGAGTTGGCATCACCGTCTTCCGAGTTTTTGGGATCGGTAACGATTTTAATGATCACTTGGTTTGCCGGAAAACAAATTTTACAAGAACACACCATGGAACCCGAAACCTTTTTGGTATTTATAGGAATGTTTTTCCAAATCTTGGATCCTGCCAAAAAAATGTCATCGGCCGTATCGTCCATACAAGGTGGGATGGCAAGTTTAGAAAGAGTGTCGGAAGTGTTGGATTACGATTTGAAAGTGGAAGAGGTGGAAAATCCGGTGTCCATATCTACGCTGAACCATCAAATAGAATTTAAAAATATTGGTTTTTATTACGACAGGGATAATGTCATTTTGAAAAACTTTTCGCTGACCGTACCCAAAGGAAAAACCGTGGCTTTGGTCGGACAATCGGGTTCTGGAAAGACAACCGTAGCCAATCTTATGGCCAGATTTTATGATGTTTCTGAAGGTGAAATACTCGTGGATGGCATAAATGTTAAAAATTTAAAACTGAAGGAATACCACCATCTTTTGGGAATGGTAACCCAAGAGTCGGTGCTTTTTAACGATACCGTATGCCATAATATTTTGATGGGCAAGCCTGAAGCTTCTATGGAAGAGGTTGTTCATGCTGCTAAAATTGCAAATGCCGATCAATTCATTACCAACCTGCCCGAAAGCTACAACACCAATATTGGAGACGATGGAGGCAAATTGTCTGGCGGACAGAAGCAAAGGGTTTCCATCGCGAGAGCCGTACTTAAAAATCCACCGATCATGATTTTGGACGAAGCCACCTCGGCATTGGATACCGAAAGCGAAAGAGCTGTACAAGAAGCCTTGGAAAAAATGATGGAAAACCGCACCTCGTTGGTGATTGCTCATCGACTTTCGACCATACAAAAAGCCGACCTTATCGTGGTTATGGAAAGAGGTGAGATTGTAGAACAAGGGACGCACCAAGAACTTTTGGAAAGGAACGGGGTCTATAGAAAATTGGTAGAACTCCAGAATTTTAGTTAATTGTAAGAAGTAAAACAACAGCCAAGCTGTTGTTTTTTTATATTTGATAAATTTTTTTTTATGAACCTACCCAATAATCCCATCGGTGGAGTTGTTATCAAGCAATTGTTTTTACTCGCGGTAATTATTTTGTTGTCTGGGGTTGTCCTTTGGCATTTGTCCATGTTTTTACCATCCTTGTTGGGAGCGCTAACCTTGTACATTCTTTGTAGGAAACTTAATTTTTATCTTTTAGAAAAACGAAAGTGGGCGCCGTGGTTGGCAACCTCTTCTATCTTTTTGCTTTCGGGGATTGTTTTGATCTTGCCCCTCTATTTTTTGGTGGATGTGTTGATTTCCAAATTTGGAAATGCACAAATGTATCTGGGCAATTTCACTGAGTTTTTAGAAAAAATCCATGTCTATCTGAAGTTGAAATTCAACATCGATATATTGGACAAAGATCTTATGGAAAAACTGCAAGGATGGGTAGCTAAAATGTCCGGAACGCTACTTAGTGGGACTTTCAACGCACTGACTGTCGTATTTTCCATGTATTTTATCTTGTATTTTATGATGACCAATCCTAGGAAATTCGAAAAGATATTAACCACAATTGTCCCACTAAAAAAAGCCAACACGGAACGAATTGGAAACAAAATTATGAGCATGGTGGTTGCCAATGCTGTGGGAATACCTGTGGTGGCTTTGGGACAAGCCATTATTGCACTTATTGGTTATTGGATTCTGGGCGCGCCCAATCCCATGCTTTTGTTTGTCCTTACCTTCATCACCTCCATGCTGCCTATTGTGGGTGCTGCAATTGTATATGTCCCGGTGGGGATTTATATGATGGCAATGGGCGACAATAACGGCATTTGGCTTATTGCATATTGTGTAGTAATAGTCGGGCTTACCGACAATATTCTGCGTTTTACTTTATTGAAAAAATTAGAAGACATACATCCTCTCAATACCGTTTTTGGAATTATTTTGGGCTTGGAGATTTTCGGATTTATGGGCCTTGTGTTTGGACCTATTTTGGTGTCCATCACGCTTTTGTTGATCCAGGTGTATCACAACGAATTTTTGTCCAAACCCAACTCTGTTTTGGTGGATGATGAAGGCAATGCACTGTCAGCAACCACGGAAGATGTGGTGCAAAACGACTAGAAACTTTTATTGATGCCCACAACAATATGCAGTGGGAGCAACCTTTGGATGTAGGCGCTTTCGCTGACATTGTCCAAGCTGTAGGTTAAAATTTCTTTGGTATTCAGTAAATTGTTGGCCTGGATGAAAAATCCTGCTTTGTATTTCGCAGAGTTATAATTCAGGTTGAAATCCAAAAATTGGGTGTTTTTCTGATTGGAATTTCCGGATTTATAATACTCATATTTAAGTTTGCTAACCACGGTTTTGCTAAGGTTATAATACAAATTGACAAAGCCTTTTTGGTTCAGGTAATTGTTGTTGCCCATTTCGGTTTTCACAAAACTAAAATTCCAATCGTAACCCAATTCATAATTGAAATTGAAGAGAAATCCGGACTTCATTTCAAATCCTGTTTTTAGGTTGCTGAACTTGGTTTTCATCATCGGCTGATTGTTTACACTGCTTTTATAATCGGATTGGGTATAGGTTGTATTGATGGAAATTCTGGATTTAATAAATTTTATATACCTCTTCAGTTCCAACATCGACATAAAAAGCGAACTGTCATTCACCAAAATGGATTGGTAGAAAGAATAATTGGGGTTGATGATGGATTTGCTGGACAGGTAATTTTCATTCTTGGTATAACTTACAGAAAGCATCAAGTTTCTGGTCAACTGATCGCCACGGTTGTAGGTAATTCCAGCATTGTAGCTGGGCATAAGTGCGAAATCCAGGTCGTTGCTTTTAAAATATCGGTTTCCTTGATAGATGTATCCGGTGTACAAATTGTCCACCTCGGTTGTGGAATATCGCTTCGAGGCATTGATGGACAAAGTTCCGAATCTAAAAGTTCCGTAACTGAGGTTGAATGAAGGCGATACGGAAAGTTTTTCTTTTTTATTTTGGTTAAATTCGGTCCAAAGATATTGGTTGAAAACCTGAGCCGTAAGTTTCCAATCTTTTTTCCAAGTCAGGTTGTAATCGATTTGGTTGAATATTTGATTTTTCCTAAAATCAACATCATTCTGATAGAGCGAATGGTCAAAAATCAACGCCTGATTGTTGGCATCCAAGACTTGTAGGTTGGAGCTCAGCTGGTGTTTTCTAAGATCGGTACCGGTCTGTATTTGCAGGTTCTGGTCTTTAGAAAAATTATTGAGCCACGAGAGTTTTACTCCCCCAAATTCCAATCCCGAATTCAGTTCTTGATGCATGATTTTTGCCAAAGGATTTCCGGATATGATGCTTGCCAAATTGTTGTCTTCAGAAAAACGATACGGACGATCTTGGTGTATGTACCTTGCCACGGCAACTAAGGCTTGTGACGAGTCTATTTTTTTGGTGTACACCAAACGATTTTCTAAGGCCGAAAGTCGGTTGTCTCCTTTTTGAAAGTTGGGTACACTGTTGAAGATGAATTGGTTGTCGTTGTCCTCGTTGAGGGATGAAAATTTGGTGTAGAAAACCAAATTGCTCTTCTTGTTTTCCTTGCTTATTTCCAATTTTCCGACCACATTTCTGTTGTTTTGTTTCCAGGTTTTGTTTTCGGAATTGGCAAAGGCAGTACCTCCGTAATTGAAACGGTAGTAACTGTCGGTATAATTGCGGTTTTCTGTGGTGTTGTAGATGGTAACGGCCTTTAGTTTCCAATCTTTTTTGAAATTGTAAATGTAATTGATGGACGCCAATTGGTCGTTGTTGAAGTTGGTCCTTTCGTCGCCAAAGCTGTAGTTTTTCTGGTGGAGATTCAGCATGGAAAGGGTTGATATTTCGTTACCTACATTTTCTACCGTTTTGTTGGACTCTGGATTGATCAGATAGCTCACGCCGTTCATTTCGTTCAGTCCAAGGTTGTTGGCGTTGTACAGAAGATATATTTTTTTTCTTTTGGAAAAATTCATCAGGTTTATTTTTCCCTGCCTCATGTCCTCGATGTATGAGGTGCTTGCCAGATAGACATTCCCGAACCATTGGTCTTTGGCGTCTTCCTTCAGGGTGAGGTTTATGGCGATCCCTTCACTTTTCTCAACCCCTTTCAGGAGTTTGTTTTTAGAATAATTTTTCAGGATTTGTACTTTCTCCACCGGTTTGGTCGGCATATTTTTGGTAAGGGTTTGGTAGCCTCTTTCGAAAAGGTCGTCGTTTTCTACCATCACTCGCTCTACTTCTTTGTCGCCGACTTTTATTTTTCCATCGTTCAGGACGGTTACGCCGGGTAATTTTTTCAGAAGGTCTTCTACATTTTGTTCGGTACCGTTGGTGAATTTGGAAGCGGTGTATTCTACCGTGTCTTTTTTTATTTTGATGGGATTGCTCCTGGTGATGACCACTTCTTTGATGTCCTTGGTGTTGATCTTTTCTAACACCAAAGTTTTTAGGTCTATTACGGTGCCTTTGCGGATGAAAGAGACTTTTTGTTTGGCAGAGGTATGTCCCATAGCGTTGATCTCTACGGTAAAGTCTCCGTAGCTGTTGGTGACCATGCTGAAGCTGCCATCTGCCGAAGACAGTGCGTAGGTGTCTATGTTTCCGTTTTTGTCCAGCAATATAATGTTGGCTCTGGACAGGGGATTTTGGTCGCTGGATTGTAACTTTCCTTTGATGGTGGTCTGTGCCGAAAATAGGGCACAGCAAAAAATGAGCAAAAGGTATTTCATCTATTTTCTTCTAAAACAAAAAGGAGCAAAATACTCCTTTTTTGTCCAATATTTTTACTACTTGCAATTATTTATTTTTATTATTAATTGCATTTATTATTTGTTTTTGTTCAGCATTTATTAATTGGTCCGATTGTATTTTTAAGGGTTCTTTTTCCCATTCGAATTGCAGTTCTCTTTCTTCGCTTCGTAGGTAATCAGACAACCAAAATGTTCCAGGTGGAGAAGATGCTCTGATTCTATTTTTCATTTTAATAATAAAATCATTTTCAATATCAACAAATTCTTTTATTGTTATTTTTTTTAGCATCATTTCATCAATGTGATTATGCAATTTATCCGATACATCTAATTTAGAATTTAGTAAAACTCTTGTTGCTACAAATACAATTTTGTCATCCGAGTCTCCGGCTTTAAGGATTAAACCGGGCAATCCATAATATTTCCAAGGACCTGAATTGGTTGATATTTGAGGGGTAAAATAAGCATAAACTTCTCTACCTCTAAAATTCCCAATTGCTTTTTTACAGGGAAAACCTAATATTTCCGAAGTTTCATTTGTTATTTTCCATTGTATGGGAGGAGCATTGTCTTCGGCAATTGTATTTCGTAATTTCGGGATAAGACCGGTAAGATAAAACAAGTTATTTTCTCTAGAAATGAGATAGCCTATATCTTTAATCGTATAGTTTTCAGATAAAATCTGCTCTGCGGAAGGGGTGTTCTTTTCATTGCCAATTTGAAAAAAATAGGTTTTGTTGTTATTTTCTATCATTGTGCATGAATGAATATTTGAACCCCATATTTCAGCATATTCTACAACTAATTTATTTTGTGAAAAAAATATAGTAGGAAACAGTAGTAAAAAAGATATAAGCTTACTCATATTAATAATAATTAGATTGTTCCTTCTAATGATACATCTATTTTATTTGTTTTATAGCCACCAACAGCATTTTTGCATTGATCACCATGTCCAATTGTTGCTTGTGTACTACTTCCTGTTTTTACACCATTTTGATCTCTGAAAGTTACTTCAGTTAGAATTAAGCAATCGCCTGGTGCAAGAAACATATCCAAGCCACCACCGCCACTTTTTACAGTTGCGATTTTCAGAATTGCTTTTTGCACTTTGTTGTCTTTTTTCTCTACAACCTTCCCCTCACTTGCCCAAGCGTTTCCGCAGATACCGGCCGTTAGTAACAGCCCTAATGCTAATTTTTTCATTGTTTTTTTGTTTAAAAATTGTTAAAATTTAATTTTCATCTTTGCAAAGATTTGACAAAGCAAAAAAAAAAAAAAAACAATTGCGCAAGAAAAAGCGGTAATTTTTGTTAAATATTTTATTATGTTAAATAAGTACTGTTGTTATAACGGTGTTTTGCTGTTGTTTATTGCAAATATATTAAAATTTCGCAGGCGAAGTTTCCCATTCGTAGGATATTTCCATATCGGCTTGATTCAAATTGTCGGATATTTCGGAAATATTAGTGCCGTTTGGGAGGGTTGCTTTCACTTGTTCTAAAATTTTCTTTTTATTTATTCTGTCCAGATCTACCCAAAATGTTATTGGTTTTGCTTTTGGTAGATTTTTATTGAAAAAATCTTGTACGCTTTTGCGAATGGGATGGGAGAAATTTAAAACAATTTCTTTTGCTGAATAATTAAAAATGCCGTCAATGTCTTTGGCTTCCAATATAAGACCTGGTAGGCCGTGTAGTTTCCATGGTCCAGTAGAAATTGGGATATCCTTTGCGAACCAAACTTGCCACTTTCTACCTCTAAAATCAGCTTCTGCCAATTCGCAGTCGTAGTTCAATATTTTTTTTGATTTGCCCTTTGTTATTTTCCAGTTTATAGAATAATCGTCTTTGATCATGTGGTATTTCTGACCGTAATAATCATATCGGGTGGTGTAGATGGATGCGGAATCTAAATTTTTATAATACGGTTCTTCCGCACCTTCTGTTGGGTCTTTTGTTTTAAACTGTTGGCTATTTATCGAGTTTTCTGAAAATTTGCTAATGATAAAGTAATATGCTTCTTTTTGATTATGCATTAGTACATGGTCACTAACTTTCGATTGATTTTGGATGTGTGTACGCTCGGTGTAAACAACAAAATTTACCTCATTCTGGGCATTGCCCAGAATGAAAATAAATAGAAATAATAAATTGAATTTCATTAGTTGATGGATTGGTTTGGTTTTTCAGGTGTACTGGCACAACCGGGAACAGTAGTTTCATAAACGGGAAATAGCATATTCATCTGTGCTCCTTCGCAATCTTTACCTGTTGCATGGGTCACGGTGGATGTTGTGCCAACTTGTTTTCCACAGCTGTCTTTTATTTTTATCAATGCATAAATCGTACACCCTTCATTGTTTGTTTTCTTTATTCCCGTTTTTCCCTCACTTGCCCAAGCGTTTCCGCAGATACCGGCCGTTAGTAACAGCCCTAATGCTAATTTTTTCATTGTTTTTTTGCAAAAAAATTGTTAATATTTAATTTTCATCTTTGCAAAGATTTGACAAAGCAAAAAAAAACAATTGCGCAAGAAAAAGCGGTAATTTTTATTAAATATTTTATTATGTTAAATAAGTACTGTTGTTATAACGGTATTTTGCTGTTGTTTATTGCAAATATATTAAAATTTTGCAGGTGCGGTTTCCCATTCGAAGGTTTTTTCTAAAGCGGCATCTCGAATGTTTGTCATTTCGTATTTGGTTTCTTTGGGTGAGGAGGCTATTATTTTGTTCATTTCTATTTTTAAAACTTCGTTTTCGTATTCAATCAATTTTTTAAAAGGAATGATGAAGGTGGTATCTTTTTCATCAAAATATTTAGTCACCTTGGTCGGGAAATCAACATTTGAATTTAAAATAATGAATTTAGCAATTCCTTTTATATAGCCCTCATCATCTTCAAACTCCAAAACAACACCCGGCAACCCTTTTAGTTTCCATGGGAATAAGTTGAAGGGAAGATCTTTTGTGAACCAAGCATTGTATTTTCGACCTCTGAATTCAGCAGTTGCCAAAAATGCTTTGTAGGTCAAGATTTCTTTTGTTTTGTTGGTGATGGTCCATTTAAGATCTGCCAATTTTTCAACAGCAAGTTTCGGTATTGGGTTTTGTATTTTTGGGGGTATCATGAAAACCCGTTGTTTTATTTCTTCATTATTTTGTGAATATTCAAAAACATGATAGTTGTTCAGTCCCAAGAAATTATTTTTCTCCAATGTTTTATAGGTGACATCGGGTTCGTTTACATAAAAGAAATACGACTTTTTATGATCCGTTATTAAAAACGACTTTATGCCGTGCATGTGAGCAAAATTATAATCATACTCCACAATCATCTTGGATTGGGAGTATGCAATAATTGATAAACTCAGCAAAAATAGAGATATGGTATTTTTCATTCTAAAGATTGACTTTTTACAACTTTATAGGTGGGTGTTGTTGAGCCTGGATTTTGCCCTTTTTTGCATGGTACTTCTTGTTTGGGTTCAGGAACGGAATACATGTATTCTCCTTTGCTGTTTTCGTACTGTCTGATGACTTGGGCGTAACAGGTTGTAGATTTATTCATTTTTTTATTTTGAATTTTGTTTTCAGAATATCCTAGAGTGAAAATCGTAATTGACAAGAGTGTTATTATCTTTTTCATGATGCTTAATTTATGCAATTCTCTTTAGGAACATTAATAGAATCTGTATTCCATCCGCTAACATGTCTTCTTTCGTAATAAGTAGTAGTTGTTCCAGCTTTTTGTCCAGGCAAACAATTTACTGTACTTTTTGGACTAGCTATAGAATATAAATAAACTCCACAAGCATTTTCGACATTGACAACAACCTGTACAAAACAGGTGGTAGGTTCATTAATAAAATTTCTTTTCCCCTCACTTGCCCAAGCGTTTCCGCTGATACCGGCTGTTAAGAGCAGCCCTAATGCTAATTTTTTCATTGTTTTTTTGCAAAAAAATTGTTAATATTTAATTTTCATCTTTGCAAAGATTTGACAAAGTAAAAAAAAAACAATTGCGCAAGAAAAAAGCTAATATTTTATCAGAAATTTCATTATGTTAAATTAGATATGATATTGCAATGGGATTTCGTGCATTTTTATTGCGAATGTATTAAAATTTTGCAGGTGCGGTTTCCCATTCGAATTGGAGCTCTTTTTCTCCAGCCCTTACAAAGTCAGATTCTGTTGTTTTTATTATTTTTGAACCAATCGGTACCAATGTTGCTATCTGTTGACGCAATTCTTTAAGAAATGTATTCTCTAAGTCAATCAATTCTTTAAAGCTTGTTTTTTCATTTTTTAGACTTTCGAAATATTGCGTTAGTGGTTTTGGGAATTCTAATTCTTTATTCAGTTCAATTTTTTTTATGAGATATGTCCTGCCAAGATTATAGTCATCTTCTGCTTCTAATATCATCCCGGGCAAACCACTTAGTTTCCAAGGCCCTAGTTGAAAGGGCAACTCTTTTGTGAACCAGACTGTGTAATTTCTTCCTCGGAAATCCCCAATGGCTTTAGTGCAGTCATAGCCTAAAATTTCTTTCTTTTCTTTTAATATTTTCCATTTAAAATTTGGTTTTTCATCTCTTATTAATGTAGTATTTTCTATTGGCAAGCTAGTTTTTACCCAATATTCATTTTTTTGAATCAGAAAAAGACCACCGATTAAGTTAATTTTTAAATCTTTTATTATTTCATCAAATGAAATTTGTTTATTAGCAGAACCATATGTCATATAATGAGAAGTATTGCTCTCATTGGAAGGTATTATGAGAAAACCATTCGTCATGTTAGGAGTTGCTTTACTTTGTCGTACTTCATTGTATTCAAAAATTGCATATTTGAGTTGAGCATTGCTAAATAATGATAATAAAATCATTAACAAAATCGGTAATCTTTTCATTATATAATTAGTTTAGTGTCTTAACTTGTTTCCCACTAATCCTGACAGATTGCTGATATCTCACTTCTCCATTTACTGCCCCATCACAATCTGCCCCACTTCCTTGACTGCAGTAGGTAGAAGGCTGACCGACCTGATTCCCTTCAGAATCATAAGTTGTAACCGTTGTATAAATGGTACAGTTTATTACATTTGTTTTTTATTATTTTCACATCTGCTTTTCTCTCACTTGCCCAAGCGTTTCCGCTGATGCCGGCTGTTAAGAGCAGCCCTAATGCTAATTTTTTCATTGTTTTTTTGTTTAATAATTGTTAATATTTAATTTTCATCTTTGCAAAGATTTGACAAAGCAAAAAAAAAACAATTGCGCAAGAAAAAGCGGTAATTTTTATTAAATATTTTATTATGTTAAATAAGTACTGTTGTTATAATGGTGTTTTGCCGTTATTTATTGCAAATGTATTAAAATTTAACAGGCGAAGTTTCCCATTCGAAGGTTTTTTCGAGTTCAGAATATTTCAACTCTTCAATATTCGAATACGAATTGGAGTTTTGATGAGACGCTGCCTCCCTCTCTCGTAAAAATATTAAATCTTTGTTCTTGTTTTCAATTACCAACCGATAATCAATGGGTTCTATTGAATTTTTTTCGAAAAATTTTATTTCATCTTCTAAAATATCATTTTTATAATTTAGTATCAGGTTGTTTATTTTAAATGAAAACAGTTTATCACCTTCTGTTGCCTCAAGGATTGCTCCTGGGAGACCTGTAAGTTTCCATGGGAAAATCATGTTCGGCAATTCGGTTGTATACCAAACGATCCAATCTCTTCCTCGGAAATTTGTACTTGCTTTCTTGCATTTGTACCCGAGTATCTCCTTGGTCTCAGTGCTTGTTTTCCAGTTTGGTAAACTTGCCGAATCTTTTGTCAACTCTTCTTTTAATGCTAATTTGTCGGAAAAAAAGTATGGCATGGTTTGAAGAAAAAACAGATCTTTAGCATTAAATGAAAACATAAAATACGGGTTAAATTCAGAATGACCTTTGGTTAAATCATGAAGTCCCATGTCTGATTCTGAAAAAAAGAAATAATTATTTTCCCCTTTTGTGTATAGTAAGGATTTACCATTGATGCGCCCACTTAGTACCGTATTGTATTCGGTAACGATATTGTCGCTTTGCGCATTAATACAATGATACATAAAAAATAGTGCTATTAAAAATCTGTATTTCATCATCATGCAAAAGATTCTGATTTTTTAATATTTGTACAAGGTTTCGAATTTTCCGGTTTTGGAAGGTTTTCTCGTATAATCTTTTCTTCAATGGTGTTTTCACTTTGTCCTTCTCCGCAAGGATAGGTTACGACAGGAGAATATGTAGCTCCAACAAAACGCCCACAATAGTCGTAATATTCGGTAACGGTTCTGTGATGACAATTGCTTTCTATTTTCTCTTTAATCTTCCCCTCACTTGCCCAAGCGTTTCCGCAGATACCGGCTGTTAAGAGCAGCCCTAATGCTAATTTTTTCATTGTTTTTTTTGTTTAATAATTGTTAATATTTAATTTTCATCTTTGCAAAGATTTGACAAAGCAAAAAAAACAATTGCGCAAGAAAAAGCGGTAATTTTTATTAAATATTTTATTATGTTAAATAAGTACTGTTGTTATAACGGTATTTTGCTGTTATTTATTGCAAATGTATTAAAATTTAGCAGGTGCGGTCTCCCATTCGAAGGATATTTTTTTAAAATCTTTGATTAGCTCAATCTTCTTGCAATTTCCATACGGTGTCCCATCAGTAGGGCTATGTTGTTGGCTTTGTAAACAGCAAGTTCGGCCACTTCTCCGTCAAAATGTTCCATAACGGTTTCTGTCCAAATTTTTATCCAAGTTTCAAAATGGCTCTTTTCCATGGCTACCATGCTGTTGATGGGAAAGTGTGCCGCCATAGGATTTCCTTTGTAGGCAACCTCGCCAAACAAAAGAGTGGTCCAAAAGTCATACATCTTGGGAAGGTGGTGTCCCCAATCGATTTTGGCAACATCGTTAAAGAAAAAACCAATGCTGGACTGTTCCACTTTTTTGTAAAAAGCATTCACTAAAAATACGATATCGTCTCTGTTTTCAAGCTGTTTCATTTTGCAAAATTACATTTTTATCGTTCGTTTTTCAATAGTTTTTAAAGATTGCCGTTATGGAAAATGCTCTTGCTTCTTTAATAAAGACGAAGTTGTCGTTTATTTTTTTAAATTAGCCTGCATAAACTTTGGGCGATGAAAAAAACAATCTTTCGTATCATTTTAAGTTCCGGATTGCTTCTGGGATTATGGGCGTGTACCAAAAAAGAAAAAACAGCACAAAAATCCAAAGAATTGGCACAAATTGCAGATCGGTATTATGAAGATTATCTAAAACTTCATCCGTTGGAAGCGACTTCTCAAGGGGATTTGCGCTACAACGACATCTTGCCCATTGATATTGGCGATGAATTTTTGGGGCAAGAAAAATCGCTTTATACCCAAGTGGCTGCTCAATTAAAAAAAATAAATTACTCCGCACTTTCCGATGAGGATAAGGTGGTGTACGATGTGCTGAAATACGAAGTAAGCGATCATTTACAAGCATTGGACTATCCCTTTCAGCTGCTTCCCTTTACGCAATTTCAAGGATTGCCGTTGGATTTTCCGCTTTTGGGATCTGGAGAGGGAGGTCAGCCTTTTGAAACGATAAAAAATTACGAAGATTGGCTGAAACGAATGGAGCAATTTCCAAGATGGATGGATCAGGCCGAAATCAACTTTCAAAAAGGAATGGATAGCGGACTGGTTTTGCCAAAAGTTTTGGTGCAAAAAATGATCACCCAGATGAAAGCTGAAGAATTGACCTCTACTTCCGTGGATAAAAACATTTTCTTTGGGCCGATTAGGAAATTTCCCGCAGACTTCAACCAAGAACAAAGAGAAGATCTAAGCCTAAGGTATCAGAAGGTTATTCTGTCGGCGATCGTTCCTTCCTACAAAAAAATGGGCGATTTCTTGGAGAAAAATTACCTGCCCAATGCAAGAAAAACCGACGGGATGAATGCCGTACCAAACGGAGATGGGATGTACAAACATTTGGTAAAATCTTGGACCACGACCGATAAAACGCCGGAAGATATTTTTCAAATTGGGAAAATACAAGTGGAAGTCATCCGTGCCGAAATGCTAAAGGTGAAAGATGAGGTTGGTTTTCAGGGTTCTTTGGCAGACTTTATCCAAAGTTTTACCAAAGATGCTAAAGCGATGCCTTATCAAACGAAACAAGAAATTTTGGACGACTTTCAGAAAATATTATCGACCATCAGTCCGCATTTAAAAACATATTTTAATGTAACACCCACAACTCCTTTCGAAATTCGAGCTACCGAGAAATTTAGAGAAACCACAGCCAGTGCCGAGTATGTACAAGGAACTCCTGACGGAAAGAGACCGGGTGTTTTTTATGTTCCGCTTCCTGATCCTAAAAAATTTAATGTCACCACAGGTATGGAATCTTTATTTTTGCACGAAGCCATTCCTGGACATCACTATCAAATTTCTTTGCAACAAGAGAATAAAAGTTTACCAAAATTCATGCGCTTCGGTTGGATAGGTGCTTACGGCGAAGGATGGGCGCATTATTGTGAAACATTAGGCCCTGAATTGGGTCTGTACAAAAATCCATATCAAAAAATGGGCTACCTGAACGATCAGATGTTGCGTGCTGTTCGTCTGGTGATCGATACGGGAATCCATACCGGTATGATGCCCAGAGAAGTAGCCATAGCCTATTATCTGAACAACATCGCCGACTCCGAAGCCAATGCCACAGCAGCTGTAGAACGGTATATGGCGGTGCCTGGACAAGCATTGGCCTATAAAATTGGAGCTTTAAAAATTCTTGAACTTAGGGAAAAGTACAGCAAAGATTTGGGAGCAAAATTTAACATTGCAAAATTTCACGACGAAGTGCTCAGTCAAGGCTGCCTTCCGTTGGATGTCTTGGATAGAAAAATGGCTGTTTGGGCTAAAAAACAATAAAAATGACGAAGGTAATTGTATCGGTTTTTAACAATTTATTGACCGACCAACGAGTAGAAAAAATTTGTAAAACCTTATACGACAACGGCTATCAAGTAGAATTGATTGGTTCTTCTTGGGACGGATTGCCCGAATTGAAAAGGCCGTATCCTTTTACGAGAATTTCATTAAAATCAAAATCGTTGAAGTTTGCTTATGTAGAATACAATCTAAAACTGTATAAGCTGTTAAGGTCAAAAGCTAAAGAAAATTGCATTCTGGTGGCGAACGACCTAGAAACCATCTATCCCAATCTGTTGATTTCCAAAAAGAAAAAGCTTCCGTTGATCTATGACAGTCACGAGATTTTCACAGAGATGCCTTCTTTACAAGGGAAATGGACCAAGAGAATTTGGCAACTTTTAGAAGAATATTGCATTCCGAATCTAAAATACATGATGACTGCAAATGCCAGTTATGCCGATTGGTATGCAAAAAAATACCACATCAAAATGCCATTGGTCATCCGAAATTTGCCAATGAAAATGAGTCTGAATCCTGAAGTGCACAATTCTGAAAACAATCCTAAAATTATTTTATACCAAGGTGCCATCAATCCGTCTCGTGGATTGGATAAAGTGATCCCCGCCATGAAGTGGATTGATAATGCCGTGCTTTGGATCGTAGGTGGCGGTCCGAAATATACCGAGTATGTGGAGCTGACCAAGAAACTCAATCTTCTGGATAAGGTGAAATTTTTAGGAAAAAAGCACCCAACTGAATTAAGAGCAATCACTCCCAAAGCCAATGTAGGCTTGAGTATTGAAGAAAACGGTGGTCTTAGTTACTACTACTCTTTGCCCAATAAAATTTCAGATTACATACAGGTTGGTGTTCCGGTAGTCTGTTCTGATTTTCCGGAAATGAAAAAAATAATCAGCCAATATAAAGTAGGCGAAACGATTAAAAACCACAGCGAGCAAGAATTGGCCGAGAAAATTAGCTTGGTTCTGAAGCGTGGTAAATCGGTTTATCAAAACGAACTCAACAGGGCTGCCCAAGATCTTTGTTGGGAAAACGAAACGCCGAAATTGCTACAACTTTATGAAAAGGTGGTTCAAGAAAATTTTTAATTTCATTTTAATTCTTGTTTAAATCAACCCTTCATAATGTGCATTCACTTGTCTTAAATGCCTTATCTTTGTCCTTTAGATAAGATTCAAGATGACCATACAAGAAAAGCAGAGAGAAATAGTAGAAGAATTTGATTTTTTGGACGATTGGGAACAAAAATACGAATACATCATCGACCTTGGCAAGTCCTTGGTTGGGATGCCGGAAGATAAAAAGAAAGATGAAAACCTGATCAAAGGCTGTCAGTCCAAAGTTTGGATCGATCCAGAATTTAGAGACGGAAAACTCTTTTTCAATGCAGACTCCGACGGGATACTTCCTAAAGGGATTGTTGCTCTTTTGGTGTCCATCTATTCGGGACATACCACTCAGGAAATTATGGATTCGGATTTTAAGTTTATTGAAGAAATCGGACTGCAAGAATTTCTTTCTCCAACTCGAGCCAATGGACTTATGGCGATGACCAAGCAAATAAAATTCTATGCCGTAGCCTATCAATTAAAAGCATGATCAGGATTTTAGCATACCGTTTTTCTGCCTTTGGAGATGTTGCCATGACGGCACCCGTAATCCGTGAGTTTCTGGAACAAAACCCAGAAGTAGAAATCGTGATGGTATCCAGAAAAAATTTCGAGGATTTGTTTTTTGACATTCCAAGATTTTCATTTCACGGTACAGACTTAGATCAATACAAAGGATATTTTGGGTTGATGAAATTGGCAAAAGAGCTTCATCAAAAGTACAAACCTCATTTTGTGGCGGACTTGCACGATGTTATTCGATCCAAAATGCTCTCAAAATTTTTAGCGAGAAAAGGTAATAAAGTATTCAAAATCAATAAAGGCAAAGACGAAAAAAAACAGTTGACCAACATTTGGAATTTGGACAAAATCCAACTGAAGCTCACCGTAGAACGATACGCCGATGTTTTCCGAAAGATGGGTTTTGAGGTCAATCTTTCACATCAATTCAGAAGTTTAGAAATTCATAAATCCGGAATTGGTTTTGCTCCATTTGCCCAACACAAAGGCAAAATGCTACCTCTTGAAAAATCTTTTGAATTGGCAAAAATCCTAGCACAAGATCATGAAATTTATTTTTTTGGAGGTGGAAAATCAGAAGTAGAACTCTTGAGTCAATGGGAGAGTCAAATTCCGAATGCGACATCTTTGGCAGGTAAACTCAGTCTAAAACAAGAGTTGCAAAAAATCGCAAAATTAGAACTGATGATTTCCATGGATTCGGCCAACATGCATTTGGCAAGTTTGGTCGGTACACGATGCATTTCCATTTGGGGAGCCACCCATCCCTATGCGGGTTTCCTGGGCTATGGACAATCCTTAGACGATGTGGTGCAGGTCAAAGATCTGTCTTGTCGACCGTGTTCGGTTTTTGGCGACAAAGAATGTTTCCGAGGCGATTGGGCTTGTCTTAATGAATTGAACATTGATAAAATAGTAGAAAAAATGAATCCTCAATAAAGGATTAACACCATCAATCGCTCTCTTTTTAAAATTCTATTCATTCTGCTTCAAGCATTCGATTAAGTTTTTCATATCTTTGTTTTATGACAAAGCCTAGCGACAAACGACTTTACCTAATCGATGCTTATGCCATGATTTTTCGTGGGTATTATGCGCTCATCAGAAACCCAAGACTGACCAGCAAAGGATTGGATACATCAGCCATTTTTGGATTTACCAACTCGCTTATTGAACTGATAAAACGAGAAAAACCCACCCATTTGGCAGTGGTTTTTGATGTGGGAAAAGCTTCTGTACGAACTGAAGATTTCGCCGATTACAAAGCCAACCGTAGTGAGACTCCAGAGGCCATAAAAATTGCAGTTCCCTATATTCATACCATTTTAGAAGCCATGCATATCCCAATTTTGGGAGTGGAAGGCTACGAAGCCGATGATGTTATTGGGACCATTGCAGGCAAGGCAGAAAAGGAAGGCTATGAAGTTTTTATGGTAACTCCGGATAAAGATTTTGCACAGTTGGTTACCCATAATATTAAAATTTACAAACCGGCATCCAAAGGGGGCGACATCGAAATCTTGGGTGTGGACGAAGTGAAAGCCAAATACGAAATTGAAGATCCAAAACAAGTGATCGATTTCCTCGCCATGATGGGCGATGCGGTGGACAATATCCCAGGATTGGAAGGGGTCGGAGAGAAAACGGCTATGAAATTTCTAAAAGAATACGGAAGCATTGAGACTCTTTTGGCCAACACCAATCAACTGAAAGGAAAGTTAAAGGAAAAGGTAGAAGCATCTGCGGAAAGAGGAATTTTGTCTAAAAAATTAGCCACAATTATTTGCGATGTTCCCATCGATTTTCACCAAGAACAATACGATCTGGATCAGCCGGACTTTGAAAAAGTTAGAGAAGTCTTTGACGAATTAGAATTCAGAAGACTATTTGAAAATCTATACCGAGCTTTTTCTGTTGAAGGTGATAAGTCGGTAAATGCTGAAACTGAAACTGAAAAGACGACTGCTAAATCATCACCTAAAGCCAATGAATTTGTAGGCGATTTATTCGCAAATTTTGAAGAATTGGATGCACAAACCTCAACCAAAACTTCACTTAAAGACGGTCGTGCTTTGTATCAATACATCAATACTGAAAAAGCACAAAAAATAGTGGTACAAAATATTCTCACCCAAAAAGCGGTAGCCCTTCATTTTCTCGTTTCAGAACAGGATGAAGAGGATCTTTTGGGCATGAGCTTTTCTTACAAAAAAAATCTATCCTATTTTATTCCTTTTTCCAGCATAGCTGAGGATCGAGACGCGACTATCGAACTTTTTAGACCTATTTTTGAAAAAGAAGACCTACTGAAAGTGGGGCACAATCTGAAAGGCGTTTTTAAAATACTTTTAAATCTAGGGATTGAACTGAAGGGAAATCTTTTCGACACCATGATTGCTCATTATTTGCTCAATCCTGACGGAAGACACGGGCTGGATTATCTTTCGGAAATTTATTTGAATTATCAATTGCAAACCATCGAGCAAGTCCTTGGTAAAAAAGGGAAAAACCAAAGGTCTTTCCAAGAGATAGAAATGACCGACACCACCAATTTTACAGCAGAAAATGCGGATGTGGTGTACCAATTGTTCGAAATTTTTGCTCCTCAATTAAAAAAAGAAAATCTGGAAAATCTTTTCTACGATATCGAAATGCCACTGATGAAGGTGCTTTCCAAAATGGAAACGGCAGGAATATCTTTGGACACCGACTGGCTCAATAAAGAAAGTCAGGATTTGGAAAATGATTTGCGAAATCTCGAACAAAAAATATTCGACTTGTCTGAGGAAGAATTCAACATGAACTCTCCGAAACAATTGGGCGATATTTTGTTTGAAAAACTAAAACTGGATGCCAAAGCCAAAAAAACAAAGACCGGACAGTATGCTACTTCCGAAGATGTTTTACAAAAATTAGTCTCCAAACACGAGATTGTTCCGCTTATTCTGGAATATAGAACTTATCAAAAACTGAAATCGACCTATGTAGATGCTTTGCCTACGCAGATTTCGCCAAAAGATCACAGGGTACACACCTCGTTTTCCCAAACTACGGCAGCAACCGGAAGATTGGCTTCACTAAATCCGAATTTGCAAAATATTCCGATCCGTACAAAAAGAGGTCAGCAAATTCGTGGTGCTTTTGTGGCAAAGGAAGGTTGCCAACTGATCTCCGCTGATTATTCGCAAATAGAACTTAGGATTATTGCTGAAATTTCCAAGGAAGATCAATTGATTTCTGCGTTTCAAAATGGCGAAGACATCCATGCTTCTACCGCGGCTAAATTGTTTGGTATTCCATTGGAAGAAGTGAGTAGAGACCAACGATCTCAAGCCAAATCTGTTAATTTCGGAATCATTTACGGACAAGGAGCTTTTGGATTGGCAGAACAAACCGGACTTTCCAGAACTGAGGCCAAACAAATGATCGATGCTTATTTTGAAACCTATCCCAAGCTGAAATCCTACATGTCCAGTCAAGTTGAGAAAGCCAGAACCAATGGCTTTGTCGAAACAATTTTGGGAAGAAGAAGGCATCTGAAAGACATCAATTCCAATAATTTTGTGGTAAAAGGCCATGCAGAAAGAAATGCGGTGAACGCCCCGATACAAGGTTCTGCAGCGGACATCATAAAAATTGCAATGATAAATATCGACCAAAAACTTACAGAGAAAAAGTTAAAAACGAAAATGCTCTTACAGGTTCATGATGAACTTATATTTGAATCTCCCAACGACGAATTGGATCTTGTTATCCCTATTATAAAAAAAGAAATGGAATCGGCCATTGAGACCCAAGTCCCTCTTGTTGTAGAAGTTGGAATGGGAAAAAATTGGCTGGAAGCACACTAAAAAAATATCAATTAATTATTAATTTAAAACATATTTCAAATGAAAGGAAGTTTAATTTTAGCAGGTGCGGTTGCCCTGAGCATGGTGTCTTGCGGAACTACAAAAAATTATAAAATTTTAAGCAAAAGCAAAACGGATACCCAAGGTACGGTAAATTTTATACAAAAAGGAAAGACGGTAACCATGGACATCAATGCATACAAGCTAACGCCGGGGATCCATGCCATCCATATTCATGAGAAAGGAGATTGCTCGTCACCGGATGCGATGTCTGCAGGTGGACATTGGAATCCTAAAAGCCACAATCACGGGAAATGGAATCATGGTGAACACCACATGGGGGATATCGGAAATTTGGTTGCAGACAAAGAAGGGACTGCAAGGTTGATTTTCAAAACGGACAAATGGTGCATTGGCTGTAAGGACGAAACCAAAAATATTATTGGAAAATCGATTATTATCCACGCAAAAGAAGATGATTTTCATACACAGCCAACAGGAAATGCCGGTGGCAGAGTGGGATGTGTAGAGATCAAGTAATACAATAAAAAATGAGGTCATTGCGACCTCATTTTTTTATACTCTTCCTTTTAGATAGTCTTGCCGAAGCGTTTCTTCAAGTTTTTCGATTGCGTATCTAAGGCAAGTTCTAGGCATTTTATGATACTCTCGATTCAAGAAGTTGAGCAGTGTGGTTTCATCTTTTTTGCCCATTTCTCTTAGCATCCAACCGTTGGCTTTGTGCATTAAATCGTGTGGATGGTTGAGGTTGTTCAAAACCAATTCTTGGGTGAGTTCAAAAGAATTTTGCTTCACAAAATACAGAGTTCCTACCACAGCAATTCGTTTTTCCCATAGTTGGTCGGAGTTGGATAATGTTCTGAGTATTTTATCTTGTTTGTTTTCAAAACAATAGTTGCCCAAAATTTTATAACAGCTTTGGTCGACCAAATCCCAATTGTTGATGTATCGTGTATTCTTGAGATAGAAATCGACAATTTCTTTTTTTATATTTAAATCTTTACTTTTTTCAAATTTCTTGACCAAAATAAGCAAGCCTACCAAACGCATTTCGTGGTATTTGGATTCTAAAAGTTCTTGAACATCTTCTAAAGTTGTTTTGCCCCAAAATGCGTTTACGACAGTCCTGGACTCTGGGACTTTCACACCCAAGAAAACATCGCCTTCGCCGTATTCGCCTTTTCCAGTTTTGAAAAATCGGGATAGGATCTCGACATTTTCCTTGATGGCAAGATCGTTCAATGCTTCTAAAATTTCTTGGCTATTCGTCATTATCTATCGTCTTCGTCATCAAAATATTCAAACAAGAAATCGTTGTACGGAAATCTAGAAATGTGGATTTTATGCACTTCGTCGTAGATCATCTTTTTCATTTCAGCAAAATTTTCTTTGGTAATTGCTGAGATAAAAACCGTTGGGTATTTGGATTTTCCCATCCAAGTTTTTTTCCACTCGTCCAAAGAAATGTTTTTTCTGGTGGCAGGAGTTAGGTCGTCTTCGTCTTTTTTCTCGTACGCAAAAGCGTCTATTTTGTTGAAAACCATGATCATGGGTTTTTGATGTGCTTCGATTTCCATCAGAATTTGATTAACAGAATCGATATGGTCTTCAAAACTTTCGTGAGAAATATCCACCACATGGATCAGTAAATCGGCCTCTCTTACTTCATCCAAAGTCGATTTAAAGGATTCCACCAATTGTGTAGGTAATTTTCGGATAAACCCCACCGTGTCGGTCAATAGGAAAGGGAGGTTGCCGATGACTACTTTTCGTACCGTGGTATCCAAAGTTGCAAACAGTTTGTTTTCTGCAAAAACATCGGATTTGGAAAGGGTATTCATCAGGGTGGATTTTCCTACATTGGTATAACCCACCAATGCCGCACGAACGACTTTCCCGCGGTTGTTTCTTTGGGTAGCCATTTGTTTGTCGATGGTTTTTAATTTTTCTTTCAGTAAGGTAATTCGGTCACGGATAATTCTTCTGTCCGTTTCAATTTCTGTTTCTCCGGGGCCTCTCATTCCGATACCTCCTTTTTGTCTTTCCAAGTGGGTCCACATTCGGGTAAGTCGCGGTAGTAGGTATTGGTATTGTGCGAGTTCAACTTGTGTTCTTGCATAAGAAGTTTGTGCTCTTTGAGCGAAAATGTCCAAAATAAGATTGGTTCTGTCCAAGATTTTCACTTCCATATCCCTTTCTAGATTTTTAAGCTGAGAGGGAGAAAGTTCGTCATCAAAAATGACCGTTCCGATTTCGTTTTCTTTCACAAAATTTTTTATCTCTTCTGCTTTTCCTTTTCCAACAAAGGTTTTGGAGTCGGGCATGGTCAGTTTTTGGGTAAATCTTTTTTCTACAGTTGCACCAGCTGTGTAGGCTAAGAACTCCAATTCGTCCATGTATTCATGGAGTTTTTCCTCGTCTTGCAATTGGGTAATAACACCGACTAAAACGGCTTTTTCGTATAGATGTTCCTTTTTTTCTAACATATAAATTTATCGGAAACTTCATCGTTTCTGCGGCACAAAGTTATTGAAAAAAGATGGATTGCCTAAGTGGAATTGTTGCAATCGTTGCAGTTTTGTCGGGTGTTTCTTAAATTGAAAAAATTAAGCCTCATCAAACATTCCAAAATTCCCTATCCAAGCTTCTGTATTGTATGGCTTCTGAAATATGGGTCGAATTTATGTTGTCGTGATTGTCCAAATCGGCGATGGTTCGGGCCACTTTTAAGATCCTATCGTAGGCTCTGGCAGAAAGATTTAATTTTTCCATGGCTGTTTTTATAAGGCTTTGCGAAACTTCATCCAAGGCGCAATATTTTTCGATTTCTTTAGGTCCCATTTGTGCATTATAATGGATTTCGGATTCGTTGTACCGTTCTGTTTGTCGGTCTCTTGCAGCGAGAACTCGTTTTCTTATTTCGTGGCTGTTTTCACCTTTTCTCTTTTCGGTGAGTTGTTCAAATTCTACTTTTTGCACTTCTATGTGGATGTCAATTCTGTCCAATAATGGGCCAGAAAGTTTGTTCATGTACCTTTGCATTTCCATTACTGAAGAAGTGTTGTTGGGATCGTCCGGGAAATAACCGGAAGGCGAAGGATTCATGCTTGCGACCAACATAAAACTTGCCGGATAATTCACCGTAAATTTGGCTCTGGAAATGGTAACCACACGGTCTTCCAAAGGTTGTCTCATCACTTCCAAAACCTGTCTTTTAAATTCGGGCATTTCATCTAAAAATAAAACTCCATTGTGGGCCAAGGAAATCTCTCCCGGTTGGGGATAGCTGCCACCACCGACCAAAGCGACATCTGAGATGGTGTGGTGAGGGCTGCGAAAAGGTCTTGTCGTCATCAGTGAGGTTTCTGTACCCATTTTTCCAGCAACCGAATGTATTTTGGTGGTCTCCAAAGCTTCTTTCAAAGTAAGTGGCGGTAATATGCCCGGAACTCTTTTTGCAAGCATGGTTTTGCCACTTCCTGGTGGACCGATAATTATAATGTTGTGACCTCCAGCTGCAGCTACCTCCATGGCTCTTTTTGCCATTTCCTGACCTTTTACTTCAGAGAAATCAAAGAGAAAATCGTTTATTTTATCTTGAAATTCTTTTCGGGTGTCAATTTCTGTTCTTTCCAACGGCTTTCCTTCATTAAAAAAATCAATGACTTCTTTGATGTTTTCAACGCCATAGACTTCCAAGTTATTAACAATAGCCGCCTCTCTGGTGTTTTGTTTGGGCAGGATAATTCCTTTGAAGCCTTCTTCTCTTGCTTTGATGGCGATGGGTAAGATACCTTTTAACGGTTGCAAACCTCCATCCAAGGAAAGTTCGCCCATGATGATGTAATCGCCGATGTTTTCGGCAGTTATTTGTTCAGAAGCGGTTAAGATCCCCAAGGCAATGCTTAGGTCGTATGCCGAGCCTTCTTTTCTAAGATCTGCCGGCGCCATGTTGATGGTGATTTTTTTACCCGGGATTTTGTAACCCACATTTTTCAAAGCTGCAGAAATTCTGTAGCTGCTTTCTTTGATGGCATTGTCCGGCAATCCAACAAGATGGTATCCCACACCTCCTGTGTCCACATTTACTTCAATGGTGATGGTTTGTGCCGAAACACCATGGATTGCGCTTCCGAATATTTTTACCAACATAACCGTGTTTTTAAAGTAAATTTAATAAAAATTTGATGAAATACGGAGCAATCCATTTAGAGCCTATTTAAAATTTTACCGAAATAACAATTCGGCTGTTTCTAATCTTTCTTATCTGCCTTTTTGTATGGATATAAAATTTAAAACAGGCTCTTAAAAGAAATAGCATAAGATGTCAATCAAATGCTTTTATGTTGTTATTTGTTTTGGTTTAGGATACTACCGCTTTCTTCTTTGATGTTTTCTGTGTTCAGAATGTTTTGTTCTACTTTGGCAAGTTTATTTTTGGTAGGAATTTTATAATTAATAGAAATTCCAAAATTTCTACTGTCACGCCTATCGTTTAGGTAAATTGGAGTGTTGGTATTCATCGTTTTTACGCTCATTCTACTGCTGTTGAAAATATCATTTGCAAATAAACTAATGGACAATCGGTCGTTATCAAATTTTTTACTGATGTTTAGATCCACACTGTTCATAAATGGCTTTTCGGCTCGGAAAAAGTAATAATTTCCTTTTGTTGAATAACTGAAGGTTGGCGAAACTTTGATGTCGTAAGGCAAGATAAATTGTCCACTGATGTTAAAAAACCAAAGTCCCTTTTTGTCCAAAACCTCCTTGATGTCTTGAAATTGATAGCCGGAATAGAAGTATAGAAAATTGATTTTGTCCGGATTAAAGTTAAATTTCATAATCTCTGAAAGTGGCTTTGTGAAAATCATTAAAGGTAGTGGCAGTCCCACATTGAAGCTGTGTTGCGTAAGCTTGTCAATATTCACATTGGTTTGTTTCATCGTATATGCATCGCGTTCTACATGCATCATGACCTGATCGTTTACAATGCTATAATCATAACTTATAAATGCGTAGTCGAAGGCCGAAAGTTTCGCTTGGAAATTGTTGTAGATCGTTGGTTGGATGTTCGGGTTTCCACCGATGTTTACATTCGGGTTTTGGAAGGTGTTGTTGTTAGGATTTAATTGTGAGGTGGAAGGTAACGAGATTTTTCGGTTATAATTAACATTGAAATAAAGCGAAGGTGCAATGTCGTACTGAATGCTCGCATTTGGGAAAAGTTCAAACCTCTTGAATGCTTTTAGATCTGACCACGATTGATTGTTTAAGTTTAACGATTTTCCAGAAATGTCATAATTTTCGGCTCGAACACCTGTAATAAAGCTGAATTTTTTCAATTTGGCATTCAGTTCAGCATAGGTAGAGGCGGTTTGCCTTTGGTAATCTAAATTTTTTATATCCAAGTAATCCGTTGTGAAATCTGTTTTTTCATACAAACCACCGAAACTTATTTTACCTTCATCCAAAATATTGATAGGCTGAGAATAATCTACCTTGAAGTTGTAATATTTTTGGTTGGATGAGTTTTTCATGTCTAAATAATTAGGATTTCCTGGGTAATTTATAAGCTCTGTAACTCCGTTTTGGTTAAATTGGGAATTGAGATTGGAGAAATTAAATTTCAGGTCTAATTTTTTATTCTTATCATCGAATTTCTTTTGATAGGTCGCCGTAAATTCGTTTCTGTCGGTTTTGGTTTTTGACTTGCTGAGGTTGGTGTACTTCTCCGGAAGAAAAACATTGGATCCCGCAGGGTTTTCGATTAGAAATGTACCGTCCGAGTTGCTGTAAGCATCGCTATTAGAGTTGTTGTAATCGTAATTGAGTAGCAAGCGATCGGGACCAATGTCGAAAGTAGTGGCTGCTTTTACAAAATAACTGCGAGCATATTTGTCGGAAAATGCAGTGGAAAGTCCATCCATTTTATTTTCGTTAAACGACTCGTTATAATTTTGTCCTGCACTCAATTGCCAACCAAAGAATTTATTTTTTGAATTGAGGACGATACTGTTGTTAAATTTATTTCTGAACTTATCGTAGTTGGAAAATCGATATCCTCCAGAATAGGTGGCTGTCAAATAGCTTTTGGACTTTTTGGATGTGATGATGTTTAGGATGGCACCTCCAGAAGTTGCCGGAAATTCGGCTCCGGGTTGAGTGATCACTTCTATTCTTTCAATGGCGCTAGCAGGCATGCCTTCCAAAAAAGCGGTTAGCTCATTGCTGTTTATGTTCAGAGGTCTTCCGTCCATATAGACTTCCAATAATTTCCCTTGGTACATCATTCCGGCAATGTCGGTAACTACCATTCCTGGGAGTTTTTTGATGCCTTCTAAAGACGACCCACTGTTTAGGACAGGTTGTTCGGAAAAATCAAAAATGGTTCTGTCGGCTTTTTGTTCAACGGCTTTTTTTGTTTTGGTAATGGTAACACCTTCGATATTTTTTTCTTTAGTTAGGGGTTTTTGATCTGTATTTTGTGCAAAAGAAATTTGAAAACTCAGCAGTGCAATAGCGAATACCTTTTTTTTGTTCATTTTTGTTGTATATGATTAATTAGACGAACAAAGAGTTGTATTGTTACAAAAAAAACGCTCCAAATTGGAGCGTTTCTTTATGTTGAAAATAAGAGATATTAATTCTCTTGCTTCTTAATCAAGTTCAGTGCAGATCCTGCTTTGAACCAATCAATTTGTTGTTCGTTGTAAGTGTGGTTAGCCATTATAACATCTTTAGATCCGTCGGCATGAACAAATTCTAAAGTCAATGCTTTACCAGGAGCAAATTGATCAAGGTCTAAGAAATTAACAGAGTCATCTTCTTGGATTTTGTCGTAATCTGCTTTGTCAGCAAAAGTAAGACCTAGCATCCCTTGTTTTTTAAGGTTGGTTTCGTGGATTCTTGCAAAAGATTTTACCAAAACCGCTTTCACACCAAGGTGTCTTGGCTCCATAGCAGCGTGTTCTCTAGAAGATCCTTCACCGTAGTTTTCGTCACCCACAACAATAGAAGGTACGCCAGCAGCTTTGTACGCTCTTGCAGAAGCAGGAACTTCCATGTACTCACCATTCAAAAGGTTTTTCACTTTGTTGGTTTCCATGTTGTAAGCGTTAACCGCACCAATTAACATGTTGTTTGAGATGTTGTCCAGGTGACCTCTAAATCTCAACCATGGACCTGCCATAGAGATGTGGTCGGTGGTACATTTTCCGAAGGCTTTGATCAAAACTTTAGCATCAGAAATATTTTTTCCGTCCCAAGCCGGGAATTCTTCTAGCAACTGAAGTCTTTCAGAAGTTGGGTTTACATTTACCACTACTGCAGAACCGTCTACAGATGGCGCTTGGTAACCGTTATCCGCAACATCAAATCCTTTAGAAGGAAGTTCGGCACCTTTAGGTTCAGCCAATTTCACTTGCTCACCAGCTTCGTTGGTCAAAGTATCGGTAATTGGGTTAAAGTCCAAACGACCAGAAATTGCCACTGCTGCTACCATCTCTGGAGAAGCTACGAAAGCGTGAGTATTCGGGTTACCATCAGCTCTTTTTGCAAAGTTTCTGTTGAAAGAGTGTATGATGGAGTTTTTCTCGCCTTTGTCAGCACCTTCTCTGTCCCATTGTCCGATACATGGACCACAAGCGTTGGTGAAGATTCTAGCGTTTTCGAATTTTCTGAAAGAATTTAAGAAACCGTCTCTTTCAGCGGTATATTTTACTTGCTCAGAACCAGGATTGATCCCAAGGATTGCTTTAGGTTTTACACCTTTAGCTACAGCATCTTCTACAATAGAAGCAGCTCTAGAAAGGTCTTCGTAAGAAGAGTTGGTACAAGAACCGATCAAAGCCCACTCCACCTCTAGAGGCCAACCGTTAGCTTCGGCTTTCGCACGGAATTCAGCAACTGGAGTCGCCAAGTCCGGAGTGAAAGGTCCGTTAAGGTGAGGTGTCAATTCAGAAAGGTTGATTTCAATAACTTGGTCGAAATAGTTTTCAGGATTTGCATACACTTCAGCGTCTCCAGTCAAGTGTTCTGCAATTTTATCAGCAGCATCTACCACTTCTTGTCTTCCTGTTGCAGCAAGATATCTTCTGATAGAATCGTCGTACCCGAAAGTAGAAGTTGTAGCACCAATTTCTGCACCCATGTTACAGATGGTACCTTTACCTGTTGCAGAAAGAGACTGAGCACCTTCGCCGAAATATTCAACGATGCAACCCGTACCTCCTTTTACAGTAAGGATACCGGCTACTTTTAGGATGACATCTTTAGCAGAAGTCCACCCGTTCATTTTACCGGTCAATTTAATCCCGATTAATTTAGGCATTTTTAGTTCCCACGCCATGCCGGCCATTACATCTACCGCATCGGCACCTCCAACACCAATGGCTACCATACCCAATCCACCGGCATTAACGGTGTGAGAGTCGGTACCAATCATCATACCTCCAGGGAATGCATAGTTTTCTAAAACCACTTGGTGGATGATCCCAGCGCCCGGTTTCCAGAAACCAATACCGTATTTGTCACAAACAGAACTCAAGAAATTGAAAACTTCAGAGTTTTTGTTGATTCCTTCTTGTAAGTCAGATTCTGCTCCTACTCTCGCTTGGATCAAGTGATCCGCATGTGCTGTAGAAGGAACTGCAACTTTTTGTTTTCCGGCTTGCATAAATTGCAAAAGTGCCATCTGTGCGGTTGCATCTTGCATGGCAACTCTATCCGGAGCGAAGTCTACATAAGAGTTTCCTCTTTCGTAAGCCTGTGTAGCATTACCTTCCCAAAGGTGAGCATAAAGAATTTTTTCTGCTAATGTAAGAGGTTTTCCAACGATTTGTCTTGCAGCAGCAATTCTCTCTGGATAACGCTCGTACACTTTTTTAATCATATCAAGGTCAAAAACCATATCTATAAAAGTTTTAAATTATCGATGAATTAAGTTCTATTTTTTTAGAATTTTCAAATTTACGAATTTTTATACTTTTTCATGATGAAAATCATTTAGAATGAATATAAATAAATTCTATCTTTTTATTTTGATGTAATGCTCAGAAAACAGTAGCTTTGCCAACAGAAATTTAAGGGGTGCTGTAACAAGCTGAGATTATACCCAATGAACCTGGAACAGGTAATGCTGTTTAGGGACGCCTCGCCAACTTAGTGTACAATAGGTTGGAGCATGAGGTTTGTATAACTTATCGCGAACCCCTTTTATTCCAATAAATTTAATTATAAAATTTAAAAGAATGAAAGGATTTATTTTTTTAGGACTGTGTATGGGTCCATTTTACTTTGCGCAAAACTCGGTGCAAGATTCTCTAAAAACTCAAAATATCGGTGAGGTAAGGCTCCTGAAAAAGCTTCCTGTGACCAAGGAAATTATCCAGGTTAAGAAAGATTTGGGCAATAAAAATTTGGGACAAGATTTGCCCATTTTATTAAAAAATCAAACTTCTATCGAAACGACTTCGGACGCTGGAAATGGTGTCGGATATACCGGGCTGAAAATTAGAGGGGTAGAAGGGAGTCGCATCAATGTTATGCTGAATGGAGTTCCGTTTAACGATAGCGAGTCTCAAGGAACTTTTTTTGTGAACATCCCAGATGTCGCCTCTTCAGCATCCAACATCGTCATTCAGAGAGGTGTGGGCACATCGACCAACGGATCTGCAGCTTTTGGTGCGAGTGTTAATATCCTAACGGCTGATCCATCGGAAAAAGCTTTTGTAAGCACGATGAATTCTTATGGGTCATTCAATACCCAGAAACATACCTTCGAAGCGGCAACAGGAAGTCTTCTGGATGGGAAACTTTTGTTTGGAGGTCGCTATTCCATTATAAAATCCGACGGATACATCGATAGGGCATTTTCCGATTTGAATTCGTATAATTTTACTGCAGCCTACAAAAATGGAAATACCAAATTGCGATTCTTAACTTTTGGTGGAAACGAAAAAACCTATCAAGCGTGGAATGGGATTAGTAAAGAACAGTACGAAAGCAATCCTAGATACAACTCAGCTGGAGAGATCTACGATGCCGATGGAAATATTTTAGGCTTCTATAAAAATGAAACCGACAACTACAAGCAGCAACATTATCATTTTCTTTGGCAACAAAAGTTGAACTCGGTCTGGGACTTGTCCACAACCCTGCATTACACCAAAGGTCAAGGCTTTTATGATAATTACAAATCCAATCAGAAATTTTCAAAGTACGGACTGCCAAATTTAGTCGTGAACGGAACTACAATCTCCAGAGGCGATTTAATAAGACAGAAATGGATGGACAATAAATTCTACGGAATGGTGTCTGAATTGAGTGGTAAACTGAACAACTGGGATCTTAATTTTGGCGTGGTTGCCAACCAATACAAAGGGGATCATTACGGAGAAATCACCAGCGGCTCTTATTTGCAGCAATTGATCCTTCCTTTTGAATATTATAGAAATGAAGGGGTGAAAAATGAAATTTCTGCTTATGCAAAAGCATTGTACAAATGGGATAGATACGAGTTTTTTGGAGATCTACAAGTCAGAAGCATCCAATATCAATCGACGGTACAAAAAGCCAATCCGGATGAAAATCCAGTTTTTGATAAAAAATATTCCTTCTTCAATCCAAAAGTGGGCGTCAATTATCATCTGGACTCAGGAGTCGTTTATCTTTCTTATGCCAACGCCCATCGTGAGCCGGGAAGAAGTGATTTGAAAGAAAATACAGACATCAAACCGGAGCAATTGCACGATTTTGAGTTGGGTTATCATTATAATTTGGGCAATCTTAATATGAGCGCCAACTTGTACTATATGTTGTACAAAGATCAGCTGGTGGTTACGGGTGAGCTGAATGAGGTAGGAGCTGCCCTGCATAAAAATGTAGGCGAAAGTTACAGACGAGGTTTAGAGGTCGCAGTAGGCTATCGTTTTTCAGATCAAATTAATGTTAAAACCAACCTGAATTTTAGCCAGAATAAAAATGTGGATTATAAAATAGAAACCGCAAATGGAACTGAGAATTTAGGAAAAACCGACTTGGCACTTTCTCCTAATTTTATCGGAAACCTTACCTTAAGCTATTTGCCTATTAAAAATTTAGAACTCTCTTGGGTCAATAAAGCTGTGGGAAAACAATACATCAACAATTCGCAATCCGAGGAATATAAATTAAATTCATACTACCTCTCGGATTTTATCGGAACTTACAAAACCAAATGGAAAAATACGGAATGGGGATTTCATCTATTGATCAACAATATATTTAATACCAAATACACCAATTACGGAGCCGACTATGGTGTGCCGTATTATTATGCACAAGCCGGGGCCAATTACATGTTGGGAATTAGTCTGAAATTCAATTAACATCAATTTTTATCACAATCGGAAAGTCATGGATTTTCCGATTTTTTTTAATTTAATATTGAAAAACACGGCACATCGCTTGTAATTTTTGTTAAAATCATATTCAAATCGGTTGAAATCAAAGAAAATCAATGGTTTTCGTTTCAATAAAAATATCTAAATTTGCACCCAAATGAATATTTCAGCAGATATTTTAGCTTTTTTGAAGCTCTTTGGTAAGGCTTCAGTTCCGGGTTTTGGTCAATTTACCATTGAAAAAACCGGAGCTCAATTCAACGACCAAACCAAAACTCTTCTTCCACCGTCACAACTCATTATTTTTAATAAAAATGAAAATCAAAATGACGAAGGATTAATACAGTTTTTAGCCAAAAGAAATCAAGTAACACCCGATCGTATAGAAAAATTATTGAAAGATCAGGTGGACTCTTGGAATTCGACTCTATACTCTGGACAACCTTTGTTGATCGATGGTTTGGGCGATTTTGACCAACAGGATTTTAAATTCTCAGGCTATAGAATTGAATCTGAAAACTCGGATTTCTTTGGTTTAGAAGAAATTAATATTACCGATGTACAAAAGCCCAGTAAGTACAAAACGCCAAAAGGCAACATCCCAAAAGACACGAACAAGACTGTATCTGTTTTATTATGGATATTTTTATTGGTGATACCTGTTTTGGGATTGCTTTATTTTGGATATACTCAGCAAGAACTTATTTTTGGAAAAAAATCCTTTGATGATTTGGCTGTGAAAAACTCGACGCACAGGATAGACACAAAGGAAAAAATAGATACTCTAAAGGTTGAACCTAAAAAAGACAGCCTACAGAAAGACTCATTAACAAGTCCAATACCGACCACAACAACTAAAAAACCGTCACAAAATGGAAAGTAAAACCGCTTCCGAGTCATTGACCATCATGACCAATATTGTCCTTCCCAACGAAACCAATTCTCTAAGAAATCTTTTTGGTGGAGAACTTTTGGCAAAAATGGATCGCTGCGCTGCAATTTCTGCATCCAGACATAGCGAAACCCGCGTAGTTACGGCATCGGTAAACCATGTGTCGTTCAAGCATCCCATTCCGGAAGGAGGCGTAGTGGTTTTGGAGTCCAAAGTTTCCAGAGCATTTTCTACTTCTATGGAAATATATGTTGATGTTTGGTTGGACGATCCCATCCTGAAAAAGAAAGTACACACCAACGAAGGTATTTATACTTTTGTTGCGGTGGATGAAAACAATGTTCCTGTTAAAATACCGGAAATGGTACCTGTAACCGTTTTGGAGAAAGACAGGCATTTGGCAGCACTTCGCAGAAAGGAACTGTCATTGATCCTTTCCGGAAGGATGAAAGCAGAAGATTCTGTAGAGCTGAAAAAATTATTTTCTGAAAAATAGTCTCCCCAATCATGCGAATTTTACAATTGGATAAAAACCATCCGTTAATTGCACAACAGTTGATGGATAAAGGCTTTGTTGTGGATGAAGATCATCGATCGACTTACGATGAAGTACTTAGGAAAATTAAAAACTACCAAGGAATCGTTATTCGAAGTCGTATTCCGTTGGATGAAAATTTTTTGAGAAATTCCAGTCATCTGAAGTTTATTGCAAGAGTGGGCGCTGGAATGGAAAATATCGCCGTGGATGTTGCTGAAGAATTAGGCATCTCGCTCATCAATTCGCCAGAAGGTAATCGTGATTCTGTAGCCGAGCATGTTTTGGGAATGCTGTTGATGTTAATGAACCGATTCAACATCGCCACTTCTGAAGTAAAGCAAGGCATCTGGAAAAGAGAAGAAAACCGAGGCGACGAATTGATGGGGAAAACCGTTGGCATCATCGGTTATGGAAATATGGGAAAAGCCACGGCAAAACGGTTTTCGGGTTTTGGATGCCGTGTTATTTTCTATGATATTTTAGAGAACATCGGAGACAATTATGCCCAACAAGTTTCTTTAGAAGAGCTGAAAAGCCAAGCCGAAATCATTAGTTTGCACATTCCTATAACCAAAGAAACCCACTATTTAATCGATGAGAAATTTATTGATGAAATGAAAAATAATTTCTATTTGGTCAATACTGCCCGAGGCAAAAATGTGAAAACCAATGCCGTAGTCTCTGCCTTGAAGTCTGGAAAGATAAAAGGAGTTTGTCTGGATGTTTTAGAGTTTGAAAAAGCTTCTTTCGAAAGTTTGGATCACCAAAACGAAGACCTGAATTTCTTATTGCAATCCGACCAAGCCATCATTACCCCACACATCGGAGGATGGACGGTACAGAGCAAAGAAAAACTGGCCCAATTTATTGTCGATAAAATCGTTAAAGAATTCGCTTAGGAAATTACGCCACTTCCCAAGAGCTCGTCGTCCAGGTACCATGCTGCGAACTGCCCTTCGGCAATGGCTGATTGTGGATGTTCGAATTCCATGTACAAGGCATTTTCAAACTGGAAAATTTTAGCTTTTTCTAGTGCTTGTCGGTATCGGATTCTTGCCATGATCTCCATGGACTGTCCCGGCAAAAGTTTTAGATCTTCTCTTACCCAGTGCACTTCGTTGTTGTTTATTTTTAACGCTTTTCTGAACAATCCAGGGAATGTGTTGCCTTCGCCTACAAAAATAATGTTGTTGGTCATGTCTCTGGAGATTACATAGCAACTTTCTTTATGCCCACCAATGCCTAGTCCTTTGCTTTGGCCAATGGTATAATATTGGGCTCCTTGGTGTTTGCCAATAACTTTGCCATCCTTTTTCTCATAATGGATTTTGGCAGAAAGAAATTCCAACTCATCTTTTTTTGAAGAGAACATTGGGGTTTCGGTCTGGAAACCTTGGTAATCGCGGAAGATCTCCACCAACTCTCCTTCTTTGGGCTGAAGTTGTTGCTTCAAAAATTCCGGCAAAGAAACTTTTCCAATGAAACACAATCCTTGAGAGTCTTTTTTATCGGCCGTGACCAATCCAATTTCTTTGGCAATTTCTCTAACTTCGGGTTTTGTTAGTTCGCCAATCGGAAACAAAGCCTTGGAAAGTTGTTCTTGGTTCAGCTGACAAAGGAAGTAGCTTTGGTCTTTGTTGTTGTCTTTTCCGGCCAGAAGTTGGTAAATTTCATTTCCGTTTTTGTCGGTTGTCGTTCCCAATCGGGCATAGTGTCCGGTTGCTACTTTTTCGGCACCTAAGGAAAGTGCGGTTTGAAGAAATACATCAAACTTTACTTCGCGGTTGCACAAGACATCGGGGTTGGGAGTGCGTCCTTTTTCGTATTCGGAAAACATGTAATCTACAATTCTTTCTTTGTACAGATCGCTCATGTCGATCACTTGAAACGGAATATTCAGTTTCTGTGCAACCATCAAAGCATCGTTGCTGTCTTCTATCCATGGGCATTCGTCTTCTAAAGTCACCGATGCATCGTTCCAATTGCGCATAAAAAGTCCGATCACTTCATGACCTTGTTGTTGCAAAAGATATGCAGTAACACTAGAATCTACACCACCAGAAAGTCCAACTACGATTTTCATTGAATAAAAGAATTATATTTTGAGTTAAATAGAAGTTGCAAATTTACAATTTTAAGGACGAATAATCGATTTATTCGTTAAATGATGTAATTTTGAAATATGTATAAAATTCAAATTATGAAAAAAATAATTTCAACCCTTACCTTGGGGATTTCGGTATTTGCTTTTTCTCAAATCGGATTGGGCGGTACCCAAACGCAAAACAATTGGACTTTTGGTGGGTATGCCGGGCTTGGTACCGGCTCTGGTGGGACATCGATCTATGTTACTCCAAAAGTTGGATATAAAGTTTCTGAAAATTTCGAATTGGGAGCTGCCGGTAATTTTACTTGGAACAACAACAGCTATTTCAATTCTACCATGATTGGTGTTGGTCCTTATGCAAATTATTATTTTGCACGAACAGCATATATTTCCGGGATGTTTCAGGAGTATTTCATCAATTATAGAAACCGATACAACAATCTGAATACGAAAAACAATGAATCGGTTTTGTATCTAGGTGGCGGTTATATGCAAAGGTTGGGAGATCGTGCTTATATGCAAATTGGTGCGATGTACAATGTGTTGTACGACAAAAACAAATCCGTCTTCGGGAGCGGTTTTGTACCACAAGTTGGGGTGGTGTTTGGTTTATAATAACAAAATCCTCTCATATTTTTGGATGAGAGGATTTTCTATTTTTTTCAATGGATTAGTAAAGGATTCCCAATTCAAATTTTGCTTCCTCACTCATCATGTCTTTGTTCCACATGGGTTCGAAGGTTAGGTCCAAATCTACATCGATTACACCTTCAACCGTTTTCACTTTGTCTTTCACCTCTTGCGGCATGGACTCGGCAACAGGACAGTTGGGGGTTGTAAGGGTCATGATGATTTTTGCAAGTCCATCTTCGGATACCTGAACATCATAAATCAGTCCCAATTCATAAATGTCCACCGGAATTTCTGGGTCATAAACCGTTTTTAGGGTTTTTACAATATCTTCACCAATGGCTGTAATTTGTTCGTCTGTGTATTTCATAAATAGAGTCACCATTTTTCCATTTTAAAAGCTAAACTTAACTTTTTAATGGATTTTTCTGAAAAATTTTACTTGTTTTCATCTTCAGATCGTTCCAACAAGTCCTCTTGTCGCATCCGTCTAAAAATATTGCACAAAGTTAAGACATCTTTCTCACAATATAGAATTATTCTAAATAAATCTTTTTCTATATGATAGATTGATGAAACCATTGAACCGTCGATGTCGTCTTTTGGTGTCGGGATTCCGAAGACATGAGCAAGAAGTTCTAAGGAGACAAAACTTTTGTAATCTCCGAATTTCCACAATTCCATGGTGTCGAGATGTGGAATTTCCCAAGGTTTTTTTCCGAATAATTGAAAGGGAAGTGGAGGCATCATACCGTTGATTAAAAACCGACGGGCGATCCACGGAAAGTCGAACTCTTTGCCGTTGTGGGCGCAAAGGATAATGTCACGCATTTTGGGTTTGTTAAACATTTGTCCAAAATCTTCTAGTAATTTTTTTTCATCATCCCCGGCAAAACTTTTAATTCTTAGTTTGCCACCATGATCCATCATTCCTACAGAAATGCATATTATTTTTCCGAATTCGGCCATAATTCCGCCCCGTTCAATATAAAAATCTTCTGCACCAACTTCCTCTTTTCTTTGAAATCGGGTTTTCTTTTCCCAAAGATATTGCTCGGTTTCAGAGACTTCGTCCCAGTTCCCAAACTGAGAGACGGTTTCTATGTCCAAAAATAATATTTTCTCGAAAGGGATGTTTTGAAGCATGATCTAAAGGTTTTATGGTTGTGCTATTGAGTTGATGAGAAGGTCTATTTCTAATTTTTGCTCGGCATATTTTTGTTGTAAATCGCTCTCTTCTCCCATTCTTTTGTAATAGTCTAAGGCTCTTTTCCCAAACCATACTTTGTGAAAATTGGACATGTCCGGAATGTTAGGATATCTTTTGTGGAAAAGCATTTCGTAATGCGCCTGAAACTCTCTTTCATTTTTGTCCTCTACATAAGGAGCTATGGTTTTTTGATGGATGTGAACCATTTCATGGGCAATCAAGTTAATCACCAAATTGAAGTCAAAATCAAATAAATTCTTAGGAATCATGATGACTTGAGGCGCTCCAACTTCGCCATCCGTAGTGAGAACGATAAGTTCATTGTTTTCATCTTTTCTAAAATCAAAACGCCCCCAATTGTCATTGGCCAAGCCAAAACTGCTGACGATAAAATACGCCGCATCCAGGACTTGCTGATGTTCGAGGTATGTGTTGAGGTGCAATTTGACTTGAGAAAGATCCATGATAAATGATGTTTACGATTCAAATTTATAAAAAAAATGTTCAATTCTTATTGAGAATTGATCAAGTTACATGGCTTCTTGTTCGTCATTTTCACGATTGTAGAATTGATCCGAAAGGTATTTTGCTTTTATAAAATCTTCTCGATCCACTTGCAATTTGTATCCGCCAATGGAACTGTTGAAAATGGGATACATTGCCACCGAATTGGTGTTGAAGATAAAAGCATCAATGTCGTTTTCTTCCAAAAATAATTTGAAAATTTGTGCTTCAAACTCGGTATTGTAAATGTTTACAGTAATCAATTCCATAGCCTAAATTTTTGAATTTATTTCTGAAATCCGGTTGATGATGGGTAGGGAAAAAACACCACTTTTTTGGAGGTATTTTTCATAGAAAAATTTAGATTTATCGAAAAAAGAGGGATTGTTGTCCAGTGTTCCTTTGGCAAAGAAAAGATGTCCCAACAATTCCAAGTAAGGCACATGATGGTGGGTATCTTTTTGTTCTACAATTTCTATAATTTCATCTGTGGAAAGCGCAGAAAATTGGTCAAAATCCATTTTGAAAACATCGTTCATTTGGGTGTCGAAAATCCTTTGGTCGTCTTCGATTTTCCCTTCATTTTTTTCCAAAATCAATCGGTTGAGGGCTTCTGAAAATTGTTTAACAATACGGATGATATAATCTTTATCGTGAATCATTTTTTTTTAATTTTAAAATTAGGCAAAGAATAAATACGCCAAGACAACCGAGGTTATGACTCCTACCAAATCGGCTAAGAGCATTGCCCATACCGTGTATCTGGTGTTTTTAATGGCAACCGCTCCAAAATAAACAGCGATTACATAGAAGGTCGTATCCGAACTTCCTTGTAGGACAGCTGCTAGTTTTCCTTGAAAACTGTCGGCTCCAAAAGTGGTCATCGTATCCACCATCATCCCTCTTGCTCCGGATCCCGATAGAGGTTTGATAAGTGCTGTTGGGAGTCCATCTACAAATCGAGAATCGGCGCCAACCACTTCGGCTACCCATTTCATTCCGCTAATAATTACATCAAAAACTCCGGAGGTCCTGAGCAAAGAAATGGCGATGAGCATCCCCACCAAATACGGAATAATTTTGACACAGGTCGTGAAACCTTCTTTGGCTCCATCGATAAAAGCATCAAATATGTTTATTTTTTTGTACAATCCGCCCAAAACGATGGCAAAGAAAATAAATAGGATAATTCCATTGCTCATCACTTTACTGAATTGGTCCAACTCGTCCTTGCTTAGCTGGACCAGATAGACCACCAATCCGCCGATTATGGCAGAAATACCGCCAACAAAAAGCAATACAGCAGGCTGGAAAAGATTAATTTTTTGTTTGATTGAGACGATGGTCATTGCTGCCATGGTTGCCATAAAAGTCGCAATCATGCACGGTAGAAAGATATCTGTTGGCGTTTGTGATCCCATCGAGGCTCGAATGGCAATTATAGAAACCGGTATCAAAGTAAGACCGCTGGCATGAAGACAAAGAAACATGATTTGTGCGTTGCTCGCCTTGTCCTTGTCGGGATTTAGACTTTGCAAACTGTCCATCGCTTTTAGTCCAAAAGGTGTTGCGGCATTGTCCAAACCCAATAGATTGGCCGAAAAATTGAGCATCATGTGTCCAAAAGCCGGGTGGTTTTTAGGAATTTCCGGAAATAATTTCGAGAAAAAGGGTTGTATAAATCGCGATAAAAGATTGATGCCACCTGCTTTTTCAGCAATGGACATAAAACCCATGAACAGCGTCATAATCCCGATGAGTCCCAAGCAGATTTCCACAGCAGTTTTGGAAGTTCCAATAACTCCATCGGTTTCTTGGATGCGAAAAACAGTAACAGTTTGTTTTAAAGAATCTGTTTTATAATGAATGTAATTTTCATCCAACAACGGCGATTTTTCTAACTTTTGTTGGGTTTCAAGAGGTAATGAAGAAAATTTTTGACTTGCAATTTGTATGGTGTCTCCACCTTTGCCCACAACCATATCGTTATAGATGCTGTCGTAATTTCCTGTAAAAACAAATTTTATGCTGGCAACCAATATTGCAATAAGAATGAAGGCTGTCCATATCCTTGAAAGAACCATGTCTTGAAAAATTTTGTTAAATGTAAGAAAAACTTGGTTAAAAAAAATTAACTTTTAAGGGAGGTGTTTTTATAAAGTGAGATCGCTCATGTTTTTTTTAACCCTCTTGTTTTCAAAACTTAAGAAAAACTTTTGTAATTTTAATTCATCAAATAAATTTCAAAATTTATTCTCAAACCATGCAAAAAATCACAATTTATGACGACCAATACGCAAAATCTCAGAAATGTTGCCATACTCGGTCATTCCGGGTCTGGTAAAACGACTCTTATAGAAACCATGCTTTTTGAAGGTGGAAAAATTAGACGAAGAGGCAGCATTGAAAATCACAACATCGTGTCGGACGATACGGAGATAGAGCACGAAAGGGAGAGTACCATCTACTCTCATCAGATGTTTGTTCCGTGGAAGGAAAATAAAATTAACATTTTGGATACTCCGGGATTTGATGATTTTATAGGTGAGGTTATTTCCTCCTTGAAAATTTCAGATACAGCAGTGATTACTCTTAATGCAAGTTCCGGTGTCGAAGTGGGTACTGAATTGGTTTGGGAATACATCAAAAAATTTAATACGCCATGCATTGTGGCAATCAATCAGGTCGATCATCCCAAAGCTGATTTTGAAAAAAGTTTGAGCGAAGCCCAGGAATTGTTTGGAAATCATGTGGTAAGTGTTCAGTATACGATGCGAACTGGTGAAGGATTTCATCAAATCATTGATGCCCTTCGAATGGTGATGTACGATTTTCCTGCTCTTGGTGGAAAACCAGAAAAAAAGCCCATTCCGGATTCGGAAATTGAAAAAGCCAAAGCCTTGCACTCCGTTTTGGTAGAA
This sequence comes from Amniculibacterium sp. G2-70, assembly GCF_014353055.1. GTDB lineage: Bacteria > Bacteroidota > Bacteroidia > Flavobacteriales > Weeksellaceae > Amniculibacterium > Amniculibacterium aquaticum. The sequence goes on along the minus strand of NZ_CP060698.1, from coordinate 1,249,127 downwards.
ATTGCTGCGGAAAATGAAGATGGACTGATGGAAAAATATTTTGAAGAAGGTCAACTTTCTGAAGAAGATTTAGCAAAAGGACTCACCATTGCATTGGCACAACAAAAGTTTGTTCCGGTGTTCGTAACCTCAGGGCTCAAAGATATGGGAAGTGGCCGATTGATGGGTTTTATCAATGATATTGCACCCAGTCCTGCAGATAGACCCAATACAATTTTGGAAAATGGAGACGAACTGGTTTGCGATAGCCAAGGCAAAAACACAATTTTTATATATAAAACAACTTCTGAACCACAAGTAGGACTTATTTCGTATTTTAAAGTCCTATCGGGAACGATAAAACCCGGAGACGAATTGGTTAACGCCGATAACAACGAAACCGAAAGACTGGCTCAGATTTTTGTAGCCGAAGGAAAAGAACGAATTAGCGTTTCCGAATTGAAAGCTGGCGATCTAGGACTGACCATCAAGCTGAAAAATTCACACACCAACAATACTTTGAACAGCAAGGGAGTAAAACTAAAAGTGAGCCCTATTGTTTTCCCAGAAAGTAGATTACGGAAAACCATTTTTGCTGAAAATTCTTCGGATACGGAAAAACTTTTTGCAACCATCAATAAAATAAAAGAAGAAGATCCCACATTGTCTTTAGAAATAGATGCCGACACCCACGAGTCGGTGATGGGTGGACAAGGTCAGTTGCATTTGGACCTGCTGAAACAAAGAATTGAAAAAGAATCGGGCGTGAAAATGAAAATGAAAAGCCCAAAAATTTCATATAGAGAAACCATTGTTGGAGCTTCCAGTGCCGAGTATCGACATAAAAAGCAATCGGGTGGTGCTGGACAATTTGGAGAAATCCACCTGAGAGTCGAAAATTATTTTGATGGAATGGACGAACCCAAAGGGATGAACATCCGACAGCATGAAATTGAAACCCTCCCATGGGGTGGCAAATTGGCGTTTTATTGGTGCATCGTTGGAGGTGCCATCGATAACCGATACATTGCTGCCATCAAAAAAGGAATTATGCAACAGATGAAAAACGGACCTTTGACAGGATCGCCATGCCAGAATATTAGGGTGTCGGTTTTCGATGGAAAAATGCACAGCGTGGACTCCAATGATATTTCCTTTCAGTTGGCTGCATCGGGAGCTTTTAAAGAGGCGTTTCATCAAGCTTCTCCACAACTTTTAGAGCCCATGTATCGTATAGAAATTTTGTGTCCAAACGATGCAACAGGCGATGTGATGGGCGATTTGCAAACCAGAAGAGGTATTATTTCCGGAATGGATTCTGAAGATCGTTACCAAAAGATCACAGCCGAGGTGCCTCTGGCAGAATTGGACAACTACGGAACCCAGCTAAGAGCGATAACCGGCGGGAAAGCGAAGTTTAGCATGAAACTTTCGGACTATCAATTGGTGCCGCCCAACATTCAAAAAGAATTGGTGAAAGAGTACGAAGCCAAACGACATGAAATATAAACAAAGAGGCGTTCAGATTTTTTTTGAACGCCTCTTTTTATACTTGTTTTTGATTATTTAAAATATTTATGTGCCCGAATGTAAGTCAGTAATGAAGTTAGCGCTACGATGGTTATCGAAGAAATGGGCATCAGGATGGCACAGATCAATGGCGACAACTCTCCAGTAACAGCAAAGCTAAGCCCCACAATGTTGTACAAGAAACTGATGACAAACATGATTTTCACAATGTTGATGGCATCTTTGGATAGGTCCAAATATTTTTTGACATCAACGATGTTCTCCCCTTTCATAATTACATCTGAAGATGGGGTGAAAGCGTTGGTGTCATCGGCAATTGCAATACCTACATTCGCTTGTTTTAATGCACCGGCATCGTTCAGTCCATCGCCAAACATGGCCACTTTTTTACCTTGAGATTGCAGTTCTTGTATATAATTTAGTTTGTCCTCAGGGTTTTGGTTGAAGCGCATCTCTTCGGCTTTTGTTGCCAAAGATTTCAACTGATTTTCCTCAGAAGAATTGTCGCCACTCAGGATGTCAATGTGGTAATTTTCCAATTGATCGAACATGGTTTTGATCTCTTTTCTGTATTCATTTTTAAAAATGAATTTGCCCAAGAAAATGTCGTTTTTAGAAATATAAACCGCCGTTTCCATGTTTTGTGAGGTTTGTCCAATAAAACTTGCGGCTCCAATTTTATACAATTTGCTTCTTACATCGGCCTGGTAACCTCTGCCGGGTGTATCTTTAAAATTTTCTATTGGGAAATATTCATCTTTGTTGTCTAAAGAATCGTACAACGCTTTAGATAAAGGATGGTTGGAGTTTTTCAGTAAAGATTTTAGGTTGGCGAGATCAAATTCTTCCAACAAATCTCCTTCGTATTGTATGTTTGATTTTTTGTTGTGGGTGATGGTTCCTGTTTTGTCAAAAACCAAAGTGTCTATTTTCGCCAGTTTTTCTATGGTTAAGGTGTCTTTTACATAAAAATGATTTTTACCTAAAATCCTCATGATGTGTCCAAAAGTGAACGGTGCCGATAGTGCCAAAGCACAAGGACAAGCAATGATGAGGATGGCTGCAACTACTTGGAACATTTTCTCGAAATCGTGCTGTATCCAATAGATCGCTGCTATGGCCGTAATACCAAGAATGATAAAAGTGAAATATTTGGAAATGGTATTGGTGATGGTATCCAAACCGTTTTCATGTTTTTTGAAGGCTTCTTTGTTCCAAAGTTGGGTCAGGTAACTTTGGTCCACATTTTTTATCACTTCAAGTTCCAAGATCGCTCCAGACTGTTTTCCACCGGCGAAGATTTTGTCACCTGGTTTTTTTGCAATGGTAGCGCTCTCACCCGTGATGAACGAGTTGTCGATGTTTCCATTTCCCGAAATCAAGATGGCATCAACAGGGATTATTTCTTGATTTCTCACCATAATTCTATCGCCCACCTTCAGTTCAGAAAGTAGAATGTTTTGTTGTTGGCCTTCAAAATCGACCTTAGTAACCGCAATCGGATAAAAGGATTTGTAATCTCTATCGTAGGAAAGTGCGGAATAAGTTCTTTTTTGAAAGGTTTTACCAAGAAGCATGAAAAACAACAACCCACATAAAGTATCAAAATAACCGGGTCCGAAGTCGGTTAACACCTCATAGATGCTTCTTCCGTAAAGCATGATGATACCCAAAACAATAGGTACATCAATGTTTACGATTTTGTTTTTAAGACCAGACCAAGCCGATTTAAAATAATCCGAAGCCGAATAAAAAACCACAGGAGTGGCCAGTAAAAACATGATAAAACGGAAAAGATTTTTGTAAGAATTCATCCAGATATCCGTAGTTCCCATGATTTCTTGGGCGTATTCCGGGTAGGAAAAGAACATTCCGTTACCAAAAGCAAAACCGGCAACCGCTAATTTTATCAAAAGAGTCTTGTCCAGTTTTTCTTCTTTTTTGTCGGCGGTCTCTAGGCTAATGACCGGTTTGTACCCCAAATTGGTGAGGAATTTTGCCAATTCACTTAACTTTAATTCCTGATGGTTAAAGGAGATCTGAACGGTTTTTCTGGTGAAATTAACTTGGCTGTATTTGATATTTTCATTCAAGGTATGAAGGCTTTCCAACAGCCAAATGCACGATGAACAATGGATGACCGGGATTTTGAAGGTGACTAAACTGGTATTGCCTTCAGAAAAATCGGTTACTTTATCAAAAATTTCTTGGGTGTCCAAATAATCAAATTGTGTCGAGTTTTCGTCCGGTCTGGTTCCTGCATTTTTGTTGAGCTCATAGAAATTACCTAGCTGGTTCAGATTTAGGATTTCATAAACCGATTTGCACCCGTTGCAACAAAAAATTTTTTCATCAAAAGCAATTCGTTCTTTTTCTATTTGTTGTCCGCAGTGAAAACAATTTTCCGACATGATTTTTAACTGAATTTTTAAATTTAATGATTGAACTTATTCATTTCTAAAAAAGATTAAACGAGTGTTTATTAGTTATTAAGAGGATAAACTCTTGTTTTATTTAGAATTAGAATAAATTCTAACATGCAAAATTAGATAAAAAACTTTGCCTTTCATTTTAAAAAGCAATACTTTTGCTGATAAATATCATTATTTATGTCATTAGAAAAACAAATTGCTATTGAAGAGGCTTTGAAAGTCGCATTTGATGAAAATGAACTGAAAAGCAGAATTTCTGCAGAAGATTTTGAATTGTACAACTCGACAAAAGAAGAAATGAGTTTTCAAAAAGGCGATGATATTTTTGAAGATGGCGAATTTCCAAAAGGTATTTATCTGATTGAATCGGGTACAGCAAAGCTTTCTAAATCTGGCGTTTATGGGAAAGATCATATCCTGAGATTTATCAAAGAAGGCGACATGATTGGCTACCGCTCTCTTTTGTGCGGCGAAAAATTTCAAGCCAAAGCCGAAGCGATGACCGAGATTAAGGCTCGTTTTATCCCCGCAGCAACCTTCAGACATTTGCTGGAGGTGGATTCTAAAATGGCCTATGCCATGCTGCAAAAATTCGCTTACGAATTGGGAGAAAGTGCCAATACCGTAGCTTTTTTAGCACAAAAAACCGTTAGAGAACGCTTGGCAGAAATTTTAATTTTGCTCGAACAAAAACTAGGAACCGACCCGGAAGGTTTTATTAAAATTTCACTAACCAGAGAAGAAATAGCCAACCTCATTGGTACGGCAACAGAAAGCGCCATCCGTTTGATCTCCGAATTCAAAACCGACCAACTGATCGAAGTAGAAGGTAGAAACATACGAATTCTGAATCGAGAAAAACTCATCAAATTGGGCCATGTTCTAATATAAAATTTTTTACAGTCGAACGGTAAAGGTTTCGACTGTTTTTTTATTATTTTTAAAGTTTAAAATACCATTTCTTATGTCTGTACATTCAGAAATAAAAAAAATAACCACCGAGACCTTGAGAAAAATGAAATTCGACAAGGAAAAAATCACCATGCTGACGGCTTACGATTTTACAACAGCCAAAATGGTGGATGCCGGTGGGGTGGATACCATATTGGTTGGCGATTCCGCAGCCAATGTTATGGCGGGGTACGAAACCACTTTGCCCATCACTTTGGATCACATGATTTACCATACGCAATGCGTAGTTCGTGGGGTCGAAAGAGCTTTGGTAGTGGCCGACTTGCCTTTTGGTACCTATCAGAGTAATCCTGAGAAAGCTTTGGAGTCGGCCGTAAGGATGATGAAGGAAGGCGGAGCGCATGCTGTAAAAATTGAAGGCGGTAAAGAAATTGAAGATTCCATTCGTAAGATTGTCAATGCCGGTATTCCTGTCATGGGACATCTAGGACTGACACCGCAATCCATATATCAATTTGGAACTTATAAAGTGAGAGCCAAAGAAGAAGCTGAGGCCGAAAAGCTAATCCAGGATGCCAAATTGTTGGAAGTATTGGGATGTTTTGCTTTGGTTTTAGAGAAAATTCCGGCCGATTTGGCAAAGAAAGTGAGCGAAAGTATTTCCATACCAACCATTGGGATTGGTGCCGGTCCGGATTGTGATGGACAGGTCTTGGTGTACCACGATATGATCGGGATGAATAAGGGCTTTACACCAAAATTTCTAAGAAAATATTTGGATCTTTATTCTGAAATTACAGGTGCCATTTCCAATTATGTGAAAGATGTGAAAGACTTGGATTTTCCAAATAAAAATGAAAGCTACTGATGCAAAGATTAAAATCGTATAACGCTATTTTGTCGGTTCTCATCTTGTTGTGTTTGGTCGTTGGATGGACTAAACCATTCAGTTTCGAGCTCAATGTGATGATATACAACCGGCTGTTCTACATCCTGATTGGGTTAAGTTTTTTCTTGCAAAGTAAAATGTTGCCCAATCCAAAGATGGTCTATCCCATGTATGCCGCTGCTTTGTTTTGTGTGGTAGGTGCGTTTTTGCCTTTAGAAAGTCAGTTTTCATCGATAAAAACCATTGGACTTTTTGCTGGAATTATCATTTCAATTTTTAATCGACCTCGAGCTTAATTTTTTCTATGTCTAAAGAGTTTAGTGCAGACCAAATTGCCTATGAAGACAATCACTTGATGGTGGTTAATAAAAAAGTGGGGCAGTTGGTGCAAGGAGATAAAACCGGTGACGAATCGTTGCTGGAAGCCGTTAAAAATTTCATAAAAATTAGAGATCAAAAACCAGGAAATGTTTTTCTGGGTTTGGTACACCGCATTGATAGGCCCACTTCGGGATTGGTAATCTATGCCAAAACTTCCAAGGCTCTCAGTCGATTGACACAGATGGTAAAAAACCGAGAGGTGAAGAAAACCTATTGGGCTTTGGTGGGCAAAGATGCAATTCCGCAATCGTTGAGGTTGGTGCATTATCTTAAGAAAAATGAAAAAAACAACAAGGCCATTGTTTTTACAAAACCAACAGAAGGTGCCAAAGAAGCTGTATTGACCTATCAAATCATAAAATCTTTAGACCGTTATTTGCTTCTGGAAGTCGATTTGGAAACCGGGAGGCATCATCAAATTCGAGCACAATTGTCCAAGAACGGAACGCCGATAAAAGGCGATTTAAAGTACGGAGCACCACGATCCAATCCGGATGGAGGCATTTCGTTGCATGCCAGGAAATTAGAATTTATACATCCAACCACCAAAGAATTGATCGTAGTGGTAGGAGCTTTACCTAAAAACGATGCCGTTTGGCAAGCCTGCGAAACGATGTGATTTGTAAGAAGATATAAGTTTATTGCGTAAAAAAGGAGTTTGAACAAAAATTCAAATTCCTTTTTTTATGGGTACATTTTTACGGCTTCTTCAACCAAAAATGATACTTGTTCGGGGCGACTTTTATTGTCTTTAGGTTGGTTTTCATAACTTCCGGTTCTTACGATGATCATGTTTTTTTCTGGAACCACAATGATGTATTGTCCCAGATGTCCCCAAAAATAATAATGCTTGATGGGGTGATCGTAATTGATCCAAAGTCCCAATCCATAAGTGTTGTTTGATGCTTTGCTGGGCGTTCTCATTTTATCAATGAAGGCTTTGCTCAAAAGCTGTTGGTCTTGCCATTTACCATTGTTCAGGAGGATTTGTCCCAATTTTGCAAAATCTCTGGATTCGGCATGTATGCAGCAAAAAGTTTTTTCCATACCGTTACTGTCCGTAGTCCAATAGGCATTTTGCTCCATACCCAAAGGTTGCCAGAATTTTTCGGACAGATAACTGGAAAGAGGTTTGTCTATAGCTTTTCTTAAGGCAAATCCTAAAAGCTGAGTCGCTCCACTTTGGTATTCAAATTTTTTTCCGGGTTCTTCTTTGAAGCCTCTTAACAATACTGCTTTTGCTAAGCTTTTTCCGTAATAGGCTTTTGCATTTGGTGTAAAAGGATTTTGGTAGTCTTCATTCCAATCCAATCCTGCTTCCATAGCTGCCAAATTCTGTATGGTTAGGTTTTTACCAAAAGGAACATGGGCATAATTTTCATAAAAATCAGAAAATTTCTGATCCAAACCTTTTATCCGCCCTTCTTCTATGGCTTTTCCCAAAAGCATCACCGTTATGGCTTTTGCCATGGAGAAAGAATTGGTTCTGGTGTATGCATTGCCGTCCCAATAATGTTCTTGAGCCAATTTCCCATCTTTTATCACCAGAAAAGAAGCAGTTTTGGTCGTTTGCACATCTTTGATCATGGCTGCGGAGAGGGTTTTGCTGTTGTAGTTTTGATCCTTTTCCCAAGGCTGAGCGATGCCGGCTTTTATCGTATTGCTGCTGAATAAAGATCCATCGTCTATCGTGGCCGAAGTTTTCCCACGCAAGTAGGTTTTGGCAATCCCGCTGAAGAGATAGTCGTAGCCTAAAGAATATATGATTGCAATGATGGAAGCCATGATAACGGCAATGGTTTTAACTGCTTTTTTCAAAATGCATTCGGTTTACACAAATTTAATAAATTTAAAGATAGAAAAAAGGATTTGTTTAGTTTCGTCTTTCGGAAAGGGTATTGCCGAAGGACGGGCTACTTATAACTAAAAGTGGAAAGAATAACCAACCTGAACAAAAAACTTTTTCCGCTTCTAAATTACATAAAAAAATGAAGCGGAAAAGTTTTTTGTGGATATTGATAACTGAATGCTCAAAGAATATATTCAACCCCGTCTTTTGGCAATACCATGTTATATGCTGTGCTTTTTATGCTGTGTGTTTGGAAATATGCAGGAGAGGTGAGGGAAATTTATTCTTTTTTTGGCATGGGCAAAAAGAGGGAAGGGAAATGCTCTTTTTGTATTTTCTCAGGCAAAAGAGTTGAACAAAATACAAAATGTGCATTACTCTTTGCGTTGGCTGTTTACCTTTGTTTTATTTCCGCAGTGGCTAAATTATTTTCCGCAGTCGCTAATTTTGAAATTGCAGTAACGAATATTATTGTTGCAGTTGCTCATATTATATTTGCAGTTGCTTATATTATATTTGCTGTTATAAATTTTGAAACTGCCGTTTTTGATATTGAATTGACAGTAATAAAATTTATAGTCGCAGTTTAAAATATTACAGTTGCGGTTGCCTGAATATTATTCGCTCTTTACTACTTTGAATTCTATTCCGCTGACTTGTTTGTATTGCGGACTGGTTGCACCGAAAATGCTTTTAACATACTGCTTCACTTCTTTGGCGGTTTGAATAATGCCTGTCATTGGATTGTAAAGCGTTTGGTTTCTTTCAATCATTGCGTTGCTGTAGGAAGTATAGGCGTTAATCAGTTCCGTATTTTTGGTTTGGAGTTCTGCGAGTTTGTCTTTTAGAGAATCTACCTTTAAATTGTTTTCATTAGGGGCGTAAACTGGATTCTGTTCCAAAATTTCAATGGCATTTGCGAAATGGTCAATTAATCTGTCATACGATTGTTGAGAGGTGGAAATAGTTTTTGCAGTTTCGGGAGTTGTTAAGGAATTTGCAGTTGTTTCAGGTTTTTTCGCACCTGAATTTGAACCCTGTAATTTTTTGTTTATGGATTTCAAATTGTTCTGCGCCAAAGCATCTGCACCCGAAACAGCAAATGCGTTCACTATTTTTGTGGAAAGCGGTTTGAGGTCTTTGAATGCATTCCGTCTCTCGTTGATGGCATTGTCAAAATTTGTTTTCTGTGTTTTGGAAGCGTTCAGTTTCTCCTGCGCTGTTTGATACAATGCTTTAAGTTGTGGAATTTTCAAACTCTCTTTTGTCGGGTTGTAAGTTGCTCCGTAACCTTCGCAAAAGGAAATAAGATCCTGGAAATTTGCGATGTTTTTTGCATGTCCTGTTTCTGATGTGGAAGCCATAATTTTATTGTGTTTTTGGTTAATTGTTGAAACAAATATAATTTATTTATTCTCAACATTTTCTATTAAATTATGGTTTATTAGGAATTTTTTTACTTGCTTAAGTTCTATCTTGTGGTTGTTGAGATTTTCAATTGTGAAATTGTAACGGTAGTATTTTAGACTGTCATTTACTTGGAAATCTATTTCCTTAGGATTAAATATTTTTATTAATTGAGAAATAGTTATTCTTTTCGCTTCTACCTTATCACTGGTATAGATTATTTTTGTTTTTCCTAATACTGGTGTTTTTTTCCATTCAAATTTAATTTCATTCGTGATAATGGAATTTTGTTTCATTTCTGGAAATTGTATTAAAAAAACTAATGGAATGATTATAGACGCATTTATAAAAAAATGGAGAACCATTGACCATATTAAACTGTAATTAATGGTAATCCAGATTAATATTAAGGCAATACTGAACTGGAAAAATACGGGAATAAATGAGAAAATATTTGTGAAATCAGATAATTTGTAGTGTATGAGAGCAAATAAGAGTGAATTCAGAAAGTAAAGAGGGTTTGTATTAAATGTTTTCCTTTTCCTGTAAATAAAAAAAGTTGTGATTAGTATCAGAAAGAGATAATAATTTTGCGTTACAAGAATCATAGCTACCACCCCAATATAAAAACAAAAAATATAATTTTTTTTAATAATAAAGATACCTCTGAAAATCAATTCTTCTAAAACGGGTGCCAACAACAATGTAAAAACAATGATTAATAAAATATTATCAAAATCTCCAAATATGTCCCGGGTTTTAGTGAGATTTGGAAAATAAGATGATATAATTGTATATACAATTAGAGTACAGGAAAAAATTCCTGCACCCCAATATAATAAATGATTTTCTTTTTTTGATTTAAGCATATTAGTTTATCTACATCCGACATTACATGATGAACTAAACCATCCGCTTGAATATTCTGCATAAGGTTTTGATCCTTGCGGGCAGTTTTTTGGCATTGATGCAGTACAATCATTTTGAGTTCCGCCTGAAGATGTAGAAACAGCAATTACAGTTACTACAGCTACAACAGCTCGAACAATTGGTACAATAGGAAACTTACTGGCTGAGTTGATTTGATAACCATCTAAATTAGAAAATTTTAGACCGTTGCTAGTTTCTACATCAAAAATAGTTTTTTCTTCAAGATTCCGAATGTTATTTATAATAATAACTTCATTTGTAGATGGATTTTTAACCGTAATTTCCCCAGATGTAGTACTATTATCTACAATATCCATATCATAGTTGTTAAGTAGTATGTCGCCGACATAATTACCGTCCACACCATAATATGCAACGGATTTATCATCTTGAAGTTCATATCTTTTACCATCCAGTAAAATATTTATTTGTTCAGATTTTGTGATTCTACTAGTTAATGAGTTATTTAAGTTTGGCTGATATTCTGGAGAAGATGAGCTTGTTATTGAATCACGATCACAAGAAACGATAAGTAATGCTGTTGTAAGCATCATAATCATAATTTTAATTGTTTTCATTTTTAAAGAATTTTGAGATTTTTGTTTTTAAAGTTGTCTGTTGGGAATGATTTTTTACCCAATAATTTATTTTAAAATTATTGAGTAAAAGTCTCAAAGACGATAACTTTTTTAAGTTTGATTTTCCCTTTCATTGTTTTATATATTAAGCAAATGAAAGAACAAATCAATAAATAAACATTAAGATTTCTTAACGCTTTTTAAATAATAATTAAGATATTAACTCCAATAATTCTTGTTGAGAGATAAATAATATTGAAGTTAATTTTGAAATGCGTTTTTTAAGATAGGAACAATGCTCAGGAGTTGTATGTAAAAACGATGCTAACACTTTATTTGTTATCCTAGATTTTAACTTTGGGGAAAAAATATCAATTTTTTCAATCCTTTTTTGTAAACAATGATTACTTATAAATTCAAATCTCTTTATTTGATAAGTGTGAAATTTTTCTAGTATTAATGAATATATTTTGTGAAGTTCAAAAGAAGAATTAACTACACTATAAAAATCATAATGGGTGGCATAGTAGACAATGCTTTCCTCTAAAGATTCAATAATTTCACAGTTTTGCGAAAGATTATGAAAACTGGCCCAATTTGAACAGAATTGGTTTTCTAATGATATCAAACGAGTTTTTTCAATTCCATTTTCATCAATATAGTAGGCTCTTAACGCTCCTTTTTCAACATAAAAAACCTTATCACATATTTGAGTACTATTAATTAAAATTTCATTTTTTTTTAACTTTTGATATGAAAAAATTGAAACAAATTTATTCACGTCTGTTTCATTAATCTTCTTGACAGTTCTAATATGTTCAATAAAATTTGTCATGTCCTTATTTTTTTTCTAAAATACAATTTTTTTAAAAAAGTTGGAGGAAAATTGGATCTTCCTGCATTTTTGTTGGAATGTGCACAGGGCAAAATGCAGGATGTGCAATGCGCGCTGGCAAGAAAAGGTGCTGGAAAAAAGAATAAATTTTGCGTGGGGAGTGTAAAAATTATTCATTCAGTTCGGTTTAAGTTTTCACAATCTTTGTTTAGACACGCTTTTTGGTAGCATAGCAGATAACTATAAAATTTCCTTGAGGTCGGTTAATTTTTTTATGGTCCTCACCTTTTCTTGGTACAGATCGTCGTTGAAAACATCAAAGAAAACCACTTCCATTCCGAAGGAAAGTCCACCCTCGATATCGGCAATCCAATCGTCACCAATCATGATGCTTTCTTCTATTTTTGCTTCAGCTTTGTCTATTGTCCATTGGAAAATTTCGGGCTGAGGTTTTCTAATGTTGATCTCGTCTGCAGAAGTTACGGTGTCAAAATATTGAGAAATTCCCGATTCGTTTACTTTTCTGTGGGTTACTTCGTGAAAGCCGTTGGATAGAATATGCAAGCGATAGTTTTTAGTTTTCAAATAATCCAAAACTTCCAAACAGCCTTCTACCAAGTGATTGTAGGCGAGGATTTCGTCTAAAAAATGCGATTCAAAATACTGTGAAAGTTCCATATTGTCGATGCCAAAAAATAAAAAACTGTCGTAGAATCGATGCTTTCTTAGATAGGGCTTGTCGATTTTGCCATCTCTAATCTGAGCCCAAAGATGTTCGTTGATGGTGAAATATTCTTTGTGGAAATCCTCGAAATTCAAATGGTATTTTTCCTTAATCTTTTCCCTTTCAAAAATGGTTTTCAGGGTGAGGTATGCGTTTTTACGATGGTCCCAAAGGGTGTTGTCGAGGTCAAAAAAAATGTGCCTTATATTCATAAGACACAAAAGTAATTAATTAATCTTGTTTTAATTCTTGCAAATGCAAAAGGTTTTTATTGGGGTTTTAACAGTCGCCAAACTTTTAGAAAAATTTAAAATAAATTGTACAGTTTTGGCTTTGGGCATTCGTTTTTTGACGAATAAAGAATCGTTTTTTTTCATAGGCGCAAGCTTATTTTGTATCTAAAACGATTTTTTTGTTAAATTATTATTGTATTGTCAAAATAATTTGATTTTCAACCATTATTTTTCTCAAATTTATTAAGGCATAACGGACTCTTCCCAAAGTGGTGTTGATGCTGGAATCGGTATGTTCGGCAATTTCTTTGAAGCTAAGATTGTCAATAAAACGAAGTTTGATGATTTCTTTTTGGTTTTCAGGCAATAAGTCAATCATTTTGTAAAGGTCTGTAACGATTTGATTTTTCACCAAACGATCTTCAATGTTATCAGATTGTTCTTGGATGAAATCGAATATCGAAAATTCATCGGACGGATTGCTGCTGTCGGAGATCATGGTTCTTTTGGATTTGGCTCTAAAATGATCGATAATCAGGTTATGAGCGATTCTTTTGATCCAAACCACAAATTTTCCTTCGTCGTTGTATCTCCCTTCTTTTATTACGATAATGGCTTTCATGAAGGTATCTTGAAAGATGTCATTGGCCAAATCGTCATCTAAAATTTTATAATAAATAAAGGAGAATAACTCTTTTTGGTAGCGGATGATCAATTGGGACAAGGCATTCTCGTCTCCATTTTTATACTGAGAAATCAGTTGGTTGTCGGCAATCTCGTTCATGTTATTACTTCTTTGCACTCCTTGCGTAACGGCAAACAGCTGGTTGTTTTTTTATTAATTAAAAGAAGTAAAAGTGTTATCTATAAAAATTGCGTTTTGTTCGGGGTAAAAATATAAATTATTTGCAATGTATTGCATTAAAAATTGAATTTTAACATATACAATGTTCGATTCTTGATGACTAAGTATTATTTACTAAAGACTGCCAGCGGAATGTTGAGTGTAAAATTGAAATTCAGTCCTTGCAATTTCTTTCCGTTGATGCCGTTTTTATCCAAGGGAAAAGCATAGCCTGCTGTTAGGTCGATGATGCCAAAAAGCGATGCTCCAATCTTTGGCGAGATGTGTTTTGTACTGATTTCGGCTCCTGTCAAAAAGTAGTAGGAATGGTGGATGTCCACATTTTTCTCCGTATTGACGAGTATTTCACCTTGAATTTTCGGGATCACAGCAAATTGACTGTTTACAGAGCCCAAAAGCACACCGCCACCCAATCGGTAGAGAAAATCGTCGTTCTTCAAAAAAATAAATCGAGCTCCCAATTCTCCAAAACTTTGGTTTTGGTATTGGTATCCTGCATAAACGGTGCTGTGTGTTGTTATTTGTGCCTGTGTGGAAATGGAAAATAAAAATATGAATATTGGGGCGATCAGTTTATGGAACATTCTAAATTAATTTAAGGGGTAAAAGTATAAAGTTTTACCGAAACCTAAAGAATCTGAAAAATTTTTATATGGAAATGACCTATCTTTGCAGACTTAAAATCGAACATGCAAGCACCTAAGGTTAAGAAAATAGAGAAAATTTTAGAAATTCATAACGACCAAAGAATCGACAATTATTTTTGGCTGAACGAAAGAGAAAATCCTGAAGTTTTAGAATATCTGAATAAAGAAAACGACTATTGTGATTTCATGATGAAAGACACCGAAGACTTGCAAAACGATTTGTACGAGGAAATGAAAGCCCGATACAAAAAGGACGACGAGTCTTTACCTTACTTTTTCAATGCTTATTGGTATATTGTACGATACGAAGCCGGAAAAGAATATCCAATTTTTACCAGGAAATTTCAAAATTTAGAAAACACGGAAGAAATCATCATCAATGCCAATGAATTGGCTGAAGGTAAAGATTTCTATGACCTTGGCAGTATTGCTGTGAGTCCGAACAATAAAATAGCAGCCTTTTCCGAAGATGTTTTGGGAAGAAGAATTTATACCATTCGTTTCAAAAACTTAGAAACCGGCGAGTTTTTAACAGATGAAATAAACAATTGTACGGGTAAAGCCGTTTGGACAGCCGACAACCGGTATGTTTTTTACATCGTAAAGGACAAGAGTTTGAGAGCGTATAAAGTTTTCAGGCATCAATTGGGAACTTCGACCAAAGACGATGTTCTTATCTTTCATGAAAAAGACGATGCCTTTGATGTTAATGTGTACAAAACCAAGAGTTTAGACTATGTTTTCATCGCAAGTTCCAGCTCTATTTCGGATGAGCATCGTTTTATTTCTGCAGATACACCTTTGGCAGATTTTACCATCATTCAGTCTCGTGAAGACGATTTAGAATACGCTGTAGAACATTATCAGGACGAGTTTTACATCATCACCAATGCCGATGAAGCCACCAACTTCAAGTTGGTAAAAACCAAAGTGGATGCCTGTGGTAAAGAAAATTGGCAAGAAGTTATCCCGCATCGCAAAGAAGTATTGTTGGAAGGATTTGAAATTTTCAAAAACTACTTGGTTTTGGAAGAGCGAGAGCAAGGTTTGTTGCAAATAAAAATTATAGATTTTGCAAGTGACAATTCCTATTATTTGCCTTTTTCAGATCCAACTTATACCGCATACATCGCTTCCAATTTGGAGTTTGATACGGATAAACTTCGTTACGGATACACTTCCATGACCCAGCCTCATGCTACTTTGGAGTACGATATGAAGGTGAAAACCACAGAGGTATTGAAACAACATGAAGTGTTGGGAGGCAAATTTTTAAAAGAAAATTACATTTCCGAAAGGATTTGGGCGCCGTCCAGAGATGGGAAAACCAAAGTTCCGATTTCCATAGTTTATCATAAAAACACCACAAAATCTGCTGATACACCACTGTTAATTTACGGATACGGCAGTTACGGACATACGGTGGACGCAGGTTTTTCCAATGTTAGGTTGTCCTTATTGGATCGAGGTTTTATCTATGCCATTGCGCATATTCGAGGAGGCGAATACTTAGGAAGAGATTGGTACGAAGACGGAAAAATGCTCAACAAAAAAAATACATTCTACGATTTTATCGATGCCGCAAAATATTTGGTCGGTCAACAGTACACTTCGCCTGGACACCTCTATGCCATGGGCGGTTCTGCCGGTGGTCTTTTGGTAGGTGCCGTGATGAATATGGAACCCGAACTGTTCAACGGAATTATCGCTCAAGTTCCGTTTGTGGATGTGGTAACGACCATGTTGGACGAAGAAATCCCGCTTACGACAGGTGAATTTGACGAATGGGGAAATCCCAAAAAGAAAAAATACTACGAGTATATGAAATCCTATTCGCCGTACGATAATGTGGAAGCGAAAGATTATCCCAATGTATTGATTACGACGGGTTTTCATGATAGTCAGGTGCAGTATTGGGAGCCGGCAAAATGGACCGCCAAACTGAGAGAGCTAAAAACCGATGATCATTTGTTGATATTTAAAACCGACCTGAGTTCCGGACACGGTGGTGCAAGTGGTCGATTCGAAAGCCTGAAAGAAGACGCTTTGGAATACGCTTTCTTGTTGAAATTGGAGCAAAAATTATAATATATTAGTCACGAAGTGCTAAACGAACGACCAAGTGTATTACCTTTGAGCGTGAAAGAAGGGTTTAATATTGAACCCAAATTGTTAAACAATTAAATTGATAAAATGACAGAAGCGATATTATGGTCCAAAGTAGAATTTTTTTTTGAAGAACATTTTCAAACCGAAAAACATCCTTCGATAGACACTCTTTTGTATCTGATTGGGATACAAGAGTTGGGCAGTGGCATGCAGAAATACAGCAAAGATGACAAAATAAACATCTTGCACATTGCGGTTTGCCGTCTGTTAGAGCCTTTTGGTTATTACAAATTCACCCATTATGACGACGATGGCTATCCTCATTTTGTGGAATTGCAAACCTTACCGGAACTGAAACCCAACGAGCAACAAATCCTCATGAAAAAAGCCATCATTCAGTACTTTATGGACGAAGAATTGTTTGATGAAGAAACCCAGCGAGAGATTCAAGAAAAGTTGGAGGGGTAAAAAAGAGCTTTATTTCATCTGTTTGTATTAAAGACAAAACACTCTCATATCCATTGCGGTTAAATTCTTAAAATGATGGGTTTTAAGAATCTAACCGTAATTTTTTGGCTCAATATTTGTTTAATGAATGTTAAAAGTCGTAATTTTAACAAAAATTCATTAAATTAAAAGTCCATGAACAATAAATTCATCCCGGTCATCTCTGTATTCATGACGATTTCACTCATAGTTTTCGTTACGCTACAGGTGTATTGGCTCAAGGGATATTATCGTGCATTGGAAGAGCAGTTCTCCAACAGGGTCAATACCGCCATGGAAAGTGCTGCTGTAAAAATTTCAGAAATTGAAGCCGAAAAATACATGAACCAAGATTTTAAAAATTTTGGAAACACCATTGTCAAAGGCTCCAACCAACCGTCACAAACCTACATACAGCAAAATGCCGATTCGGTGAATCGGAAAACCATAACTTTTCAATCGAAAATTATTGAAAACCAAAACATTCCTATTTCTACACAAGGCGATAGCCTGAAAACCACAAAAGTCTATACCGACGAGGGTATTTTGAAATTCAAGAAAAGCAACAACCTCGAATTGCTCACCACCAAGATGAGCCAGGACTTCAAGGACAATACCTATTCCTTAAAAGAATTTGTAAAGTTGGATGCCAGCAATTTGCCCATAGAAAAAAGGGTGAATAAAAAAGTATTGGATTCTGTTTTGACCTATGAACTGAAGCTCAACGGCATCGACACTCAGTTTGGGTATGGGGTTTTTGACAAGCATCAAAAACTAACCTCAATGACCGATGAGGTTTATAATACGGAAAAGGACAAAACCAATTATTCGTATCCGCTGTTTTCCGACAGCAAAGACAGGATATTATACACCCTTAACTTGGTTTTCCCCAAAAAAGATTATTCCTTAGCCAAAAACAACTTGCCCCAACTTTTGGGGACTTTTCTTTCGTTGCTCACCATTTTGGGCATCTACATCATCTCCATCAGTTATATGATGAAGCAAAAGAAAATTGCGGATATCAAAACGGATTTTATCAACAACATGTCCCACGAGTTCAAGACACCGTTGGCAACCATATCCGTAGCGACAGACTCTTTGGCAAACGACAAAATAGCAACCAATCCGGACAAGGTCAGATATTACGCTACCCTCATCAAACAAGAAAATCTGAGGATGAAAAAGCAGGTAGAAAATGTTTTGAATATGAGCAAGTTGGAGCGAAATGAAGTGCAACTTCACCTGAAAGAAACCAATGTTAGAGACTTAATCAAAAGTGTTTCTGAGTCCGTAGGTCTCATTGTTGCTCAAAGAAACGGATCGCTAACCCAGGATTTTAATACGGAAAAATACATTTTTAAAGTAGATGAATTTCACCTGTCCAATGTATTGGTCAATTTGTTGGATAATGCCAATAAATATTCTCCAGAAGCACCAGAAATAAAGGTGAAAACGAAAAATGAAGGTCAGTTTTATGTGATAGAAATTTCCGATAAAGGCATGGGAATGGAAACTCAAAATAAACTGAAAATTTTCGAAAAATTTTTCAGAGAAGAAACCGGAAATATCCACAATGTGAAAGGACAAGGACTTGGACTTTCGTATGTGAAAAAAATAATTGAATTGCACAAAGGTCAGATTATTGTAGAGTCCATTAAGGGCAAAGGATCAACCTTTATTGTGAAAATACCAATGAATTTATAAACACCAAAAAATAACCTTATGAACAGCAGAATATTATTAGTAGAAGACGACCAAAGTTTTGGAGCCGTACTAAAAGATTACCTGAGCATCAATAATTTTGATGTTACCTTAGCAACCGATGGCGAGCAAGGGCTGAAAGCCTTTACTGATGGCGAATTCGACATCTGCATTTTCGATGTCATGATGCCTAAGAAAGACGGTTTTTCTTTGGCTGAAGATGTGAAAAAATTAGACAAAGCCACACCCATTATTTTCCTTACCGCAAAAAATTTGAGAGAAGACATACTGAGAGGTTACCAAATCGGTGCCGATGACTACATCACCAAGCCGTTTGATACCGAATTGTTGTTGTACAAGATAAAAGCAATCTTGCAAAGAAGTACCGCAACCGATGCAGAAGATCAAGAACAATTCAAAATCAGCAACATGCTTTTTGATTCCATTTTAAGGCAATTAAAGGTTCATGATAACGAGTACAAGCTATCGCCAAAAGAAAACGAATTGCTGAAATTGTTGTGCCTGCATAGAAACGATTTTATGCCAAGAGATTTGGCACTCAGAAAAATTTGGAAAAAAGAAAATTATTTCACCGCCAGAAGTATGGATGTGTACATTGCAAAATTGCGTAAATACCTTAAAGACGACGATGGATTGGAGATCATCAATGTCCATGGTGAAGGGTTCCGTTTGCTGGTGAAAAACTAAAATGAATTGAAAGACTGATAATTTTCAGTCTTTTTTTTATCTGAAAATAAATTTAATCTTTACCTTTGCACCAATTATGGCAAAACATCTGCACATTTGGCTTTTGATTTTATGCTTGGGACTGTTTGTCATTCCCAAACAATATTTCTTGGGTCAAAATGTAGGCGAGTCTTGCTGTGCGGTATCGATTACCCAGCAAGATCATTGCAAGTCAGATATCAAAGCAGGACACAAGTCCGATCATAAATCCGACTCTTGTCATAAAGATGGTAAAAACAAAAACCACGGTACAGGAAACTGCAACAATTGTGATATTTGCCATTTTTCAATAGCTGTTTTCCAAGTTCCAAATCATCAGGAGATGCCTGATCTGACCGTGGATTTCAAAAACAAAAAGGAGGACTTTTCTTATGTTACTCCAGAATTTTCAAGTATTTTTTCAAAAATTTGGCAACCGCCAAAAATAGGTTAATCTAATAATTTACAGCACAAATTATGCAT
Organism: Amniculibacterium sp. G2-70; assembly: GCF_014353055.1. GTDB lineage: Bacteria > Bacteroidota > Bacteroidia > Flavobacteriales > Weeksellaceae > Amniculibacterium > Amniculibacterium aquaticum. Next base: position 1,229,431 of record NZ_CP060698.1, on the reverse strand, counting down.
TTTTCAAATTGAAACTTGAGAGTGTAACGATTTGGTATTCACAGATTTGTTTTGAAATTTGTGACTTAAAATGAATTTTATTACTATTTTATGTATCAACGAAATGTTGATGAAAAAGTTAACCTATTTATGATTTTAAAATGAAAACAATACAAAAAACTTTATATATTTTCGTCTTATTACTTAGCACATTTGCATTTGCACAAAGCACCAAAATCGAAGCTTGGGTGAATGGAGACTGTGGGATGTGTAAAGAAAGAATCGAAAAAACCGCCAAAAAAAATGGAGCAACATCCGCAAATTGGAACGACGAAACCAAGATGCTGAATGTGGAATTCGATGCCGCTAAAACTTCTTTGGATAAAATATTAGAAGACATTGCTGCAGTGGGACACGACAACGAAAAGTACAAAGCCAAGGATGAGGTGTACGAAAAACTTTCAGGATGTTGTCATTATGAAAGGGTAAGTCCGCCTGTAAAAAACTCAACTGAAAGCCCTAACAATGCAACACCGGTTGAAGTGAAGAAAGAAGACGACGATCCTCATGCCGGTCACGATCATGCAAAAAAAGAAGAAGTGGATGAACATGCGGGATACGATCATAAAAAAGATCAAATAAGAAATTCTAACATAGAAGGCGTAACCGTAACCAAAGCACAAGCAACAACGGCTTTGAGCAGAAAGTCTGCTGATTTAACCTTTAAAATTGATCAAAAAGAATTGCTAAAAGCGGCTTGTTGTAACCTCTCTGAAAGTTTTGAAACCAATGCCACTGTAGATGTGTCTTTTTCCAATGCGGTGACAGGTGCCAAGCAGTTGAAAATGTTAGGACTGGATCAAAAATATACGGCACTAACCAAAGAATTATTGCCAGAAATCAGAGGTTTGGCTTCTGCGTATGGACTTAATTTTATCCCGGGAAGATGGATCGGAGGCATTCAGTTGACCAAAGGAGGAAGTACCGTAACTAGCGGATACGAAGGGATTACAGGACAGATCAATACCGAATTGTTGAAATTTAACAAAACTCCCGAAACCAATCTGAATGTTTTTGCCGATTTCCAAGGGAGAACCGAGCTGAATCTCACGCAAACTTCACAAATCAATGAACACTGGGACCAAAGTATTTTGCTTCATGGAAACGGAACTTTTGGAAACATCGACGATAACAACGATGGTTTTTTGGATAGACCAAAAGGAAATCAGTTGAATGCTGCCTATCTTTTGAATTTTAACGACTTAGGACATTCAGGATTCGGATCTCATTTCGGTATTACTTTTTTGAAAGACAATAGAAAAGCAGGACAAACCAACTACGATTGGAATTTACCACAAAGTCAGCAATCGGCTTATGGAGTTGGGATTGATACGCAAAGATTCCAAGTGTGGAACAAAACAGGTTTCGTATTTCCGGGAAGACCGTATCAGAGTTTGGGCTGGATGAATCAGTTTACCTATCACCAACAAAATAGCTTTTACGGCCTTAGAAATTATAACGGAAATCAGAAAACTTTTTATTCCAATTTAATTTATGAAGACATGATTGTGAATACCAATCATAAGTATAAATTGGGAGCAAGTTTCTTAATGGACCTATTTGATGAAAATTATTTGACTCAATTGTACAAAAGAACCGAAACCGTTCCTGGTGCATTTGCAGAATATACCATGACTGGGGACAAGTTCACTTTGGTAGCAGGTGCCAGAGTCGATTTTCATAATTTGGCAGGCACACAATTTTCGCCTCGATTGAATTTGAAATACGATATTTTACCTAAAACCATTGTGCGATTGTCCGCAGGAAAAGGTTTTAGAACGGCCAATGTGTTTGCAGAAAATCAACACTACTTTGCATCCAATAGAGTGGTGGACATTCACGCAAACGGAGGTAACATTTACGGATTGAAGCCGGAAGTTGCTTGGAATTACGGAGCAAGTCTTCAGCAAGAGTTCAAACTGTTCAACAGAAAAGCAACTTTGGTAGCCGATTTCTTCAGAACCGATTTCCAAAATCAAGTTTTGGTCGATTTGGATAACCCACAAAAATTATCCATTTATAATCTGGACGGAAAATCTTTTGCCAACTCTTTCCAAACACAGTTGGATTTTTCACCCGTTAAAAATTTGGATCTAAGGGTGGCGTATAAATATTACGATGTACAAGCCGATTACCACAGCGGAAGAAAAGAAGTGCCGTTTATGGCGAAAAACAGAGGTTTTTTTAATGCTGCTTATGCTACCAACAAAAATGCAAAAGACGCTTTTTGGTCTTTTGATACCACATTGCAATTTGTAGGAAAACAAAGATTACCGGATACGACATCCAATCCTACAGCTTTTCAGTTGGCACCTTACTCCAAAGAATATGTTACACTGAATGCACAAGTAGCGTATCAGTTCAATAAAAATATCAGAGCCTATTTTGGTGGCGAAAACCTTACCGGTTACGAACAGATGAATCCAATTATGGATGTTAAAAATCCATTTGGAAGTTATTTTGATAGCAGTTTGATCTACGCTCCGATCATGCCGGCAAACTTCTATGTTGGTTTTGATGTGAAATTTTAAGAGCTTCCTGAAGAATTAGTACACTTTTATGAAAGCTTGTTTAGAATGTCGTCCTCAAAAAGGGCGGCATTTGTTTTTAAATGAATAAAATATTAGCTTTTTTATTGATGATTCTTTAAATGTTAAAAAATCTTAAAGAAGAATTATCATTTTTGACCTATTTGTCGCAGTTCTCAGCGATTTGAAAAGGTAAAATTCGAGATAAAATGTTAAAAAATGTTAAAACCATCTCGGAGCTAACATAAATCATGACTGTTCTAAATGCGAATCGATATCTTTGTTAGGCTTTTGAAAATATAATTATTGTTAATCAATAGATAATCAAGCATATATGAAGAAAGGGATCGTATTTTATCTTACATTGGTATTATCTGCATTGTCCATGCAATCTTGCGTAACTGATTATGTGGTTGCAAAACCGTCATTTTATAATAAAGAATACAAAACAGAATCCAATAGTGCCGATGCCGGCGATAGACAATTGGAAAGAAATAAAAAAGAGCTGATCAGCAGTTTTACCTCGCTCAATCATAAGAATGATTTGGCCAATGAAAGGTCAAAATCTAAAAGATCCGTCATTGAAAGGGCCATTCGTCATTCCAAATTAATTGATGGACTTTTAACCGAAGCCGAATCGTATCTAGGCACTCCGTACCGTTTGGGTGGGACTTCTAGAAGTGGTATCGATTGTTCGGCTTTTGTATTGTCTGTTTTTGGAGCCGTTGCCGGGATGAATTTGCCAAGAGTTGCAGCATCTCAATCCCACGAAGGATATAATGTTAGTAAAGAAGAACTTCAAAAAGGAGATTTGTTGTTTTTCTCCAGAGGAAGCCGCGTTTCTCATGTAGGTATTGTCTATGATGTTACTTCAGATGGCGATGTTAAATTCATTCATGCTTCTACATCCAAAGGAGTGATGGTGTCCACCTTGAATACCGATTCGTATTGGGGAAATCGTTATCGTTTTGCAAAAAGAATTCTGGATGAAGACTTTTCCGATAACAAAGAATCTACAGCGAACAATAACTAGAAAAAGTTAACGATATAGAATGAAAAAGCCGTCTCTAAAGAAATTTTCGAGACGGCTTTTTTTAGTTTTAATACTCTAATACAGCAAGAGTTCACACTTGGGTTGATATAACCTCTTGTTTTAAAGAGCTTCAATCGCGACTTGCGAAGCGAAATAATCCTCCAGTTCTTTTAAAGTTTCTGGGTTGGTTTGTAAATCTTTTACCACCACCCCTTTGTTAAGGACCACAATTCTATTGCAAACTTCTGTGGTATGCGAAAGGTCGTGGCTAGAAATCAGGAAGGTTGTTTCGCCCTTCATCGCCCATTTTTTAATTAAGTATTTTAATTTTATTTGGGTAGAAGGATCCAGATTCGCAAAAGGCTCGTCCAGTATTACAATTTCAGGACTTCCAATCAGCGCACCAACAATACCCACTTTCTTTTGGTTTCCTTTGGACAGGTCACGGATGTATTTCCCAGCTTGGATAATTTCGTCATTAAAAAGATCGGTAAAATTGTTTAAAAATGAATCAACTTGCGTTTTGTTCACTCCTCTCAATTCTCCCAGAAAATAAAAATATTCTTCTGGAGTTAGATAGCCAATCAAAAACGACTCATCGATGAAGGCACCTACTTTGGATTTCCAAGATTCGTCCACATTCACCTTTAATCCATCAATGCTGATGCTTCCCGTTGTGGGTTCAATCAAATCGAGAAGGAGAGAGAAAAATGTGGTTTTTCCGGCTCCGTTATTTCCAACCAAACCAAGCGTTTCCCCTTTGTTTATGGTTAAATTTTCAAGATGAAGGACTGTATTTTGTCCGTATTTTTTACTAATGTTTTCTACTGATATCATACTTTAATTTGGTCTATTTTAAGGGTTAATCCTGTTTGAATGCGGCTATGGTCGAATATTTTTCTGTTTTGTAAACTTTAACAATAAGTTCGAAAATTTTATCTCTCAACAAAAATCCTATTAATCCCAAAGCTCCAAGAGTAATAACGGCTGGCGTAATGGAGAAAAAATATTTGACACTTGAGAAAACTACCATCGGCAACAGCATTTGTGGAATGAGCAACAACATAATTTTTAGGTTGAAATTATTGCTTCCTCCAGCGAATGCTTTCTTGGTCGAGTTAAGGTCTATGGCTTTTTTATTGTAGGCACCGGCAAAAAGCGTCATGTAAGAATTGACCCCTAAATTGTACAATCCGGCGGCAAAAATGGTGAAAAAAAGCTCCCAACTAACAAATGCATAGATCAACGAAAATAGCATTGCAACCCCTATTGCAAAAACCGACAACGACCATTTTGCTTTTAAGTAGCCTTTGTATGGGATGTTTTGCGTCATCATAAATGGATAATAGGACGAGTCCCAAGCCGGAACCCTTTGCCCAAAAGTAAACATGAAGCCACCGGTAACAAACAATCCCATAAAAATTTTCATGAAATCGTTGTTGTATCCTGGCGAAAACATAAGAAATCCATAAAAAAGGAAGAATAAAGAACCCAAAACTGCTGATCTTGCCATTTTGCTACGCTTGATCATGCGAATGTCGTTGCCAATGAAAATACCCATCTTCCCAAATCTTTGGAGAAAAGCAATGTTCTCGGTTTTTCCGACTGCTTTTTTCATTTCCAAACCTTTATCCAGATACAAATTTCTTTTGATTAACTTAAAAACAAATTGTGCATTAAAAATGAATACGACAACAAGCATCGGCAACCAAAACTTTTGATTGTAAATAGCCATAAATACAGTTTCTGATGCGCCTAAAAAATCAAAATATCCAAAATATTGAGCCAATGTTGCCAAAGCAATAACCCCCAATACCGAGTACAAAAACAGATTGTTTTTGTTAATAACGATGTTGATCAAAACATTGTTGAACACCAATAGAATTGAGGAAACAACAAGACACAATACCCCAACGGTACTGTAATCGGAGTCGATAACCAACAAAACCGTAAACGGAATAATGAAAAGTAAAAATGCCCAAGAAAGAAATGAGGCAGCAATCTTGAAGATGGTGTGTCCTACAATAGTGTTTTTTGAAATGTTCTGACACAGTAATGGTTTTATGTTTTGTGTGGGCATTTGTTGCATGAAATATTTTACCAAAAGATCAAACGCCAGATACACAATAAAATACTTTGAAAACAGCTTTACAGGATCTTGCCCTTCTTCGATGGAGGCATAATATAAAGCAAAAGCACCTCCAATTAAGATGAAAGAAAAATAAATCATGACAAAACTAATCATGATCTTGGACAATACACTTGCTAAAAATTGTGGAGATCGAAAAAGGCCTTTAAACTCTAACTTGAATAACTTTAAGAACATTTTTGCATTTTAACTACAAATATGCAAAAAAAACAGGCGAAAGTCAAATAAAACATAACTGAAAAAGGATTTCAAAAAAGAAATCTTAATCGGTATTACAAACTATTTCATCAATTCCTCAGCTTGTTTCATTGCAGCATCTGTAATTACAGAACCCGAAAGGAGCTGGGCTATTTCTTTTAGTTTCTCGTCTTTGGTTAGCACCACGATGTTGGATCGTGTTTTGCCGTCTATTTCTGATTTTACAACTTTATAATTGTCATTTCCTTTGGCTGCCACTTGTGCCAGATGAGAGATAACAATCAGTTGCATATCTTGAGACATTTCTTGCATGACCTTTCCGATTTCGTCGGCAACTTTACCGGAAACTCCCGTATCGATTTCATCCAAAATTAGGGTCGGCAAATCGGTGTTTTCAGCCATGATTTTTTTCACAGCCAGCATCACACGACTTCTTTCGCCTCCGGAGATTGCCGATTGTATGGGCTTAAGAGCAAAACCCGAATTGGCCTGAAAAAGAATTTGTATTTTCTCTTTTCCAAACAAATTAAAGTCTTTGGTCGGGGTAAGTTCTACATCCAATTTTGCTTTTTCCAGGCCCAATTTTTGCAGCAAAGTTTCTATTTTGTTCTTGAAAACAGGGATGTTCTTTTTTCTGATTTCACTAAGAAGTACAGCTTGTTTTTCAAGCCTATCGTCACATTTTTTCAGTTCTTTTTCAGCATTCTCGATGTTGGATTGCAGATCGTCAAAATTGGATTGTTCGGATTGTATTCTGTCTCGAATCTCGATTAACTCTTCTACAGAATTCACTCTGTGTTTCTGCATAAGCCCATTCACCAAGCTTAATCTTTCATTCAATTTTAATAAAATCTCTGGGCTAACTTCAACTTTTTCGGCTTTATTTTGAAGGTCAAAAATCAGATCTTTAAATTCCAAAAAGAGAGTCTCCATTCGTTCTTGGTTTTCAGAAAACTGATGCGAAAGTTCTGCTGTTTTTGTGAGTTTATTTTTTATTTCCAACAAGGCATCTATCACACCTACTTCGTCTTGATCGGTTCTGGAGAAGATGTCGTTAAGGTTTTCAACAATGATTTCTGCATTTTCATACAGGGACAATTGACTTTCAAGTTCTTCTATATTCAAAGTGTCCAAATCTGCTGAAAGAAGTTCGTCCAATAGAAAATTTTTATAATCGACATCATTCGTGCCTTCCAACAATAGATTTTTCAGTTGGTCCAATGTCTTTTTAAGTCCTAAAAAATGACTGAATTCCTTTTGATATTCACCTAGATTTTCAAAATTATTTCCCAAACCGTCAATAATTTCGAATTGGAATTTTTCTGAAAAAAGATGCGATGTTTCAAATTGAGAATGGATGTCAATGATCTGTTCGGACAGGGATTTCAAAACATCCAAAGTCGTTGGGACATCGTTGATGAACGCTCTGGATTTCCCATTGACCAAGATCTCTCTTCGGATGATGGTAGAGGATTCAAAATCCAAATCGTTTTTTTCGAAAAAAGGGATCAGATTATTTTGCAAACGAAATTCGCCTTCTACAATGCTTTTGGCTTCGGTGTTTTGTATGGCTTTCGCGTCCACCCTTTCGCCCATCAATAGGCGCAAAGCTCCCAAGATGATGGATTTTCCAGCTCCTGTTTCTCCTGTGATTACCTGAAGCCCGCGGTTCAAGTGGATTTCTAGGGAGTCGATAAGTGCAAAATTCTGTATAAAAATTCGTGAAAGCATAGAGAAATATAAAGCTTTAAAATGAAAAGCTTTACAAAAATATTAGGTTTTTATAGATTGTACAAATACTGAGCTGCTTATTTCCATTTATTCCACTTGGAGTCGATGTATTTTGGTGCAAAGAGCATCATCAGTTGTTTCAGCTCGCCCATATTGACCGCTCCGTTGTTATTGGAATCGAAAATGTTAAAAATCTCATCGCTCTTGGCATCAATAAAAAGGTTGATGGGATAACTTTGTTGAAAGTTATTTTCATAAAATCGAAGCTTGTTCAGCTGATCAGCGATTATTTTTTTTGCAGGTGCAGGATCTTGGTTGTGTAAATTGTCCAAGCCTGCTCTGTGGTAGGCATAAAACATCCCACGAAAAGAGTCGTAATTGGGATTTAGAATTTCATTAATCAAAGAACCACGGGATTTTGGTCCGTCCATAGGTGCCCAGTTTTCGTAATTTCTATTTTGTGAATTTTGAGCAATTTGCTGAGCCTTTAAAAACCATTGGTTTCCACCTTTTTCTTGAAAGGAATCGGCATCGTATCCGATCACCAAATAAATGTAAAAGGAAATAACATCAATTAAATTTTTTCCTGAAAACTGTCTTTCGTTGAATATAAGATTTTCATTTTCAATGTATTCAAAACCAAATCGGGTGTCGTTAAGATTAAGAATGGGCGATTCGTAAGTTGATCCAAAAACCGGCCGAACGGACTGTACCACAATGCTGCCTTTGTAGCGATTGCCGTCCCTTTCTGCTACAATAATCGAAAAGTTACATTTTATTTTTTCAAAATTCTGCAACTTTTTTCCGGTCCAACTGGTATTGTTGATGAAGTCTTTAAGGCTTTTCTCCAAACTTTTGTACACCTGCTGATTGCTGCCACCCAAAGTTGGCGCAGTTACTTGTACTTGTGCCATCAATTCCTGGGCAAAAGCCTGAGAACTAAAAAACAAAAGACTAAAAACGAAGAGTATTTTTATCATAATAATATGCTTTATAAACGAAAATCCGGCTTATTTATTTTCCATCCTAGCCTCTACAGCATCCAAAATATCTTTAGCCACCTCAGTTTTGGGTTTCAAATCAAAGGTTACGATTTCGTCTTTGGTAATTAAATTTATTTTATTGGTATCTTTCTGGAAGCCAGCGCCTTCGTCTCTTAGGGAATTTAATACGATCATGTCTAGATTTTTCTTCTCCAATTTTCCTTTGGCATTGGCCATTTCATTCTGAGTTTCTAGAGCAAATCCTACCAGAATCTGATGTTTTTTTTGCTGGCCCATGGTTTTCAAAATATCCGGATTCTTCACCAATTCTATGGTAAACGAATCTTCATTTTTCTTAATTTTTTCTTGAGCAACCACTTTTGGAGTGTAATCCGCAACTGCCGCAGAGGCTATTGCAACATCTACAGAATCAAAAACTTCCATAACCTCCGTCAGCATTTCTTTTGCCGAAGTCACACGGATAAGTTTTATATTGGGATGTTCAATGGATAATGTTGTGGGCCCGGATACCAAAGTGACCAAAGCACCTCTTTCTGCGGCTTCTTTTGCCAGAGAAAAACCCATTTTCCCGGAGGAATGATTTCCAATAAATCGCACAGGATCTATCGCCTCATAGGTTGGACCAGCCGTAATGAGGATTTTTTTTCCGCTTAGTTGCGAGTGTTTAGAATTGAAATATTTTCCGATAACTTCCAATATGGTGTGCGGCTCGGACATTCGTCCTTGGCCAATAAGTCCACTTGCCAATTCGCCATGCTCAGCAGGGATAATATGGTGTCCAAATTGTTTGGCTTTTTCTAAATTTATATTCGTTGAAGGATGTTGGTACATGTCCAAATCCATTGCAGGAGCAATAAAAACCGGGCACTTCGCTGAAAGATAGGTTGCCATCACCAAATTGTCGCAGAGTCCATTTACCATTTTGGCCAAAGTATTTGCCGTACATGGAGCTACCAAAATCAAATCGGCCCACAGTGCCATTTCTACATGAGAATTCCAAGTGCCGTTATCGCCATAAAACTCCGTAAATACTGGTTTTTTGGAGAGGGTAGACAGGGTTAATGCTGAAACAAATTTTTGTGCATCTGGAGTCATCAAAACCTGAACTTCGGCATTTTCCTTTACAAAATCACGAACCAAAGTGTTGATTTTATATGCGGCGATACCTCCTGTTACTAAAATGAGAATTTTTTTTCCTGAAAAGCTCATAGACAAATTAATTGTACGAATTTACATATTTTTTTTGAATGCTTTTATGCAAAAAAAAATCCGAACAAGTAAGCCTTGTTCGGAGATATCTTGAGGAAGAAAAATTAGTTTTTCTCTTCTGTTTTTCTGAAGTATACTTCGTCATCCAGCCATTCTCTAACGGCGATGGATGTTGGTTTTGGAAGTCTTTCGTAATGCTTAGAGATTTCGATTTGTTCTCTGTTTTCAAAAACTTCTTCCAAAGTAGAATTATGAACCGCAAACTCGTCCAACTTTGCATGAAGTTCCGAACGGATTTCTGCATTGATCTGTTCTGCTCTTTTTCCCATAATCACGATAGCCTCATAGATGGAGCCTACTTTTTCTTCAATCTTATCTCTATCGTAAGTTATTGTACTTAGTTCTGCTTTAGTGTCCTTTACGCTCATTGTTAAACAATTTAAGGTTGCAAAGTTAATAATTATTTTTTAATTGGCAAGGTTACATTTGGTGCCGGTGTTGCAATTTTGGCAGAGTCTCTCAAAGTTTGTTGAGCTCTTTTCTCTGCTGACATCTGATCTCTAAGCTGTTGTTCCGTTTTTAATTTTTCGGCTTCATTGTCGGCTAATTTCTTTTGTTTTTCGGTTAGAGCTGCTCTTCTTTTCTCAACATCCTTTTGCAACTGGGCAAACTTTTCGCTTTCCTTAGTCAGTTTTTCGGTGGTACTCACTGCTGTTTTTGCAAGATCTGTATTTGGAAATTCTTTTTCTACGGTTTTAGCAAAAGCAAGGGCGCTTTTCAGTCGTTCTTCTTTTAAATCGTAAATGGAATTGATGGCCAATTCGTATTTTGATTTTAGAATATAATCATAAATCTGAGGTCTTAGTTTGGTGCTTGGAAAATCGTCTAAAACATTTTCAAATGTAACCGACGCAGCTTTGTACTCGCCCATTTTATAATATTGTCTGGCGCTTTCATAAGCCTTAAATTCAAGCTTGTATGACAATTCATCAATCAATGAACTGATGTTTTTTGATTTTTCAGAATTGGGATATGTGTTTAAGAAATCTTGCAACTCGTTGATTGCCGACTTGGTGCTGGATTGGTCCAAATTGTACTCCATGCTGCCTTGGTAATAGCACAAAGCTGACATGTATGCCGTTTCTTCTTTTCTAGGATCTTTAGGGAAGTTTACGGTAAAACTCTTGAATTGAGCTCCCGCAATTCTATAAGCCTTGTCGTAATAGTTGGCGTACGCTTGGTTGTACAATACATTCGGATAATCATCGGTTCCAGCTACTAAATTGCTCAATCGGTCATAAAGAGACAACGCATCTCTCCATTTTTTCTTTGCAAATTTTTCATTAGCCACCTTCAAAATGAAATTTTTATCGGCACTTTTCATCGCTTTTTCCTGATCTCTACTGCATGCTGTAAGAGTGAATGCCGCAAAAATGACCATGATGTATTTTTTCATAATATTTTCCCGAAAGATTTTTTATTTTTAATAGTAATCAATATTGATTTTGCAAAAATATACTTTTTTTTCTCCTAACCTTTTATTTTAATGATTTTTAATGAATTTATTAGGATTGATGGTAGCCTAATGATGCAAAAAGAGATAATAAAATGCTGGTACAAACTTTCTTTTCGGCTTCTGCCAAATACGATTGCTCATTTTTATGAGGAACATATTCTTGGTAAAAATTCTTATTCCTGATAACAAATAATGTCGATCCCAGTATGATGGTGAGCATGTCTTCTGCCTTAGGAGCATGGGTGAACACACCGGTCGCTACTCCTCTTTGCACCAACTCGTCCAATTTATTAACCGTAACTTTATAAAATTCGGTCAATTCGGATTTCAAATCATCTCCAGCACGAAGTTCTTGAGTCACGAAGCCATGAAAATAGCTGTACTTAAACAATTGCTTGGTAACGAATTTTATGATTTCTTTAAACTGCATTTCCGGATTCCCGTCCTTGATAATTTCAGAAAATTCTTTAAAATTCTGTCTTGTTTTTTGCACCCGTAATTGATATAGACTTCCCATCATTTTTTCTTTTGACCCAAAATAATACGAAATCATGGCTACATTGACCTGAGCTTTGGTACAGATCTCTCTTACCGAGGTTCCTTCAAATCCTTTTTGAGCAATTAGCTCTTCTGCAACTTCCAAAATATGAATTTGTTTTTCTGAAAATCTAGCGTCCATTCAAATAGTTTTTGTAAAAGTAATCATTTTCATAGCATATGCAAATTTCAATTGAATTATTCTTTCATTTTTGTAAATTTGATTATGTTTTTATTCGATTTCCACCATCACCATCCTCAAAAAAAATCAGGACTTTATAACGCAAACATTCTTGAAGATGTTTTTACAAAACCTTTTTCTATCGGATTGCATCCAAAGGATATTGATGAAAATTGGAAAAAAAATTTGCAGGTCGTAAAAGACATCAGTGCCGACAAAAACTGTAAAGCCATTGGAGAATGTGGATTGGACCGATTGATTGCTGTCGATTTTGAACTCCAAAAATCGGTGTTCGAAGCACAAATCGATTGGGCCAACGAAATACAAAAGCCCATCATCATCCATTGTGTTCGTTCTTTTTCGGAAACCATTGCGTTGGGAAAAAAGAGTAAAGTCCAAATGGTTATTCATGGATTTAACAAAAAAAATGCACTTGCCCAAGAACTTTTGTCCCATGGTTTTTCTCTAAGTTTTGGAAAAGCAGTTCTGAACCGTGTATCTTTGCAACTTGTTATAAAAGAAGTTCCATTAGAAAAAATATTTTTAGAAACCGATGATTCCGACTTCGAAATCGTTGAACTTTATCAAAAGGTAGCGGATATAAAATCAATATCTGTGGAAGAACTTCAAAATCAAATTCAAAAAAATTTAGAAAATACCATCAAATAAATGAATACCGATTGGCTGGAAAGAACCGAATTGCTCATAAAAAAAGAGGGTTTAGAAAAACTAATCCGTGCACAAATTTTGGTTGTAGGACTGGGCGGAGTAGGAGCCTTTGCAGCAGAATTTCTTGCAAGAGCCGGAGTGGGCAATCTGACCATTGTGGATGGCGATGTGGTGGACAAAACCAACATCAACAGACAACTTCCTGCTTTGCATTCGACCGTTGGACTGCCAAAAGTGAATGTTCTTGAAAACCGGTTGTTGGAAATAAACCCCGAGCTGAATTTAAAAACCATTTTCCAGTTTTTGAATCCAGAAGACATGGAGAAAGTTTTGGACGAAAAGAAATACGATTATGTTTTGGACTGCATCGACAGTGTTTTGCCCAAACTCACCCTTATCAAAGCATGTAGAAACAGAAAAGTAAAAATTATTTCGGCCATGGGAGCCGGTGGGAAAACGGATCCTAGCCAAGTCATGGTTAGAGACATTAGCAAAACGAACAATTGCTATCTTGCCAAGCAAATCCGCAAACGGTTGAAAAGGGAATACAGCATCACCAAAGGATTCAAATGTGTTTTTTCTACCGAACTGCAACAAGAAGACAGTCTGAAGATGACCGATGGCAGCCAGTTCAAAAAATCCTATTACGGCACCGTCAGTTTTATGCCGGCACTTTTTGGGCTTCATGCTGCAGCAGAAGTCATCAATTACATTTCTAAAAAGAAATAACATGGAAACAAGTACGACATATTCCAGAGTAGAAAAGCTCAAGCAAAAAAAAGAATTGGGATTGCTTTTTGAGAAAGGAAAATGGAAAACCCATCATTACCTGAGGGTGGTTTTTTATGAAAATAAATTGGAAAATCCAGAACAAGGAAAATTTGGAGTCTGTGTATCCAAACGCTATTTCAAAAAAGCGGTGGACAGAAACCGCATAAAAAGGTTATTGCGCGAATGCTACAGGTTGAACAAAGATTTGTACACCGCTTCTTTTGGTGAAACGACTTTGACCATGTTGTTTTGGATTTCTAAAGAACTTCCCAAAAAACAAGAAGATGTTCTGGTAGAATTTAAAAAAATATGCGAAAAAGTAGCTAAAACCAGAACAGCTTCTACTTCAGTCTAACAAACCCATTTCTTGCGTTTCTTCCTAGGTCTTATTTCCCTTTATTGATTGGGAATGACTCGAGTGTTGCATCTTTAGAATGCTCATTTTTTATCATACAGATTCTGGTCTAATCTTTACCTACCATATCTTCAGGATTTACCCAAAGATCAAATTGTTCTGCAGTCAATAATCCCAGATTAACAGCTTCTTCTTTTAGGGTAGTTCCGTTTTTATGGGCGGTTTTTGCGATTTTTGCAGCATTTTCATATCCAATATGCGTGTTGAGGGCTGTAACCAACATCAGAGATTTGTCCACCAATTCTTTTATCCTTTTCCGATTGGCTTCTATTCCTACAGCGCAATGTTCGTTGAAGGAAGTCATGGCATCGCCCAATAATTGTGCAGACTGCAAAAAATTGTAGGCCATCACCGGTTTGAAAACATTGAGTTCATAATTTCCTTGGGTGCCTGCGAAAGAAATGGTGGTGTCGTTTCCTAAAACTTGGGCGCAAACCATGGTCAGGGCCTCATTTTGTGTGGGATTTACTTTTCCCGGCATGATGGACGATCCCGGTTCGTTTTCCGGAATATAAATTTCTCCAATTCCGGAGCGAGGCCCAGAAGCCAACAGCCGAATGTCTTGTGCTATTTTAAATAGCGATACCGCCAATTGTTTCAGTGCGCCGTGCGTTTCGACTAAGGCATCGTGTGCCGCCAATGCTTCAAATTTGTTAGCAGCAGTAACAAAGGGCAAAGCGGTAAATTGAGCAATGTATTCAGCTACTTTTACATCGTAACCTTTCGGTGTGTTCAGTCCGGTACCTACGGCAGTCCCGCCCAAAGCCAATTCGCTAAGATGTGGAAGTGTGTTTTTAATGGCCTTTTTGGCGTGTTTCAGTTGTGCAACATAGCCTGAAAATTCCTGTCCCAGAGTTAGAGGAGTGGCGTCCATCAGGTGGGTTCTTCCGATTTTTACAATATCTTGAAAGTCAATGACTTTTTTTTGCAGGGTTTTAGTTAGATTTTCCAAAGCCGGCAAAGTGGTTTCCACAACTTTTTTATACGCTGCAATGTGCATGGCCGTTGGAAATGTATCGTTGGAAGATTGGGACTTGTTGACATCGTCGTTCGGGTGGATGTCAGGTTTTTCACCCAACTTACCACCGTTGTTGCAGTGGGATTTGTTGGCAATAACTTCATTTACATTCATATTGCTCTGTGTTCCGGATCCGGTTTGCCAAACGACCAGTGGAAATTGATCGTTGAGTTTTCCCTCCAAAATTTCGTCACAGACTGCGGATATACAATCTCTTTTGTCGGGACTTAAAACGCCCAAATCGGTGTTGGTGTGTGCGGCTGCTTTTTTTAAAATGGCAAAGGCTTCAATAATTTCGTGTGGCATGGATGCTTCAGGGCCGATTTTAAAGTTGGTTCTGGATCTTTCGGTTTGTGCACCCCAAAATTTATCGGCAGGGACTTTCACCTCGCCCATTGTATCGTGTTCTGTTCTGTAATTCATCGTAATATTTTTTATAAATTTAAGAAGATTTTCATGGATTTGTCATTTTTATTTATTTGTTAAATCAATGCTAAAGTTTTGATTTTTAAATGAGTATTGATTTTAGGTAAAGAGTGAGTTTTCCAAGATTTCTTTGTATTTTTACGGGTTTAAATTGAATTTGTGAAGTACAAACTGTTTCTATTGATTTTATCGCTGTTGGGGAATTTTGTTTTTTCTCAGCAGAATGAAGAATTTAAAAAAGCCAAAGGTTATTTTGATTATCAGCGCTATTTGTTGGGGCAATCGTTTAAGAAAAAGTTTGATGAAGAACCTGATAATTACAAGAAAGTTGAAATTAAAAAGACTTTTGCCGAATTTATGGTGAAGATGGATAGCGTACAGAATGTCGAATTCGTAAACATCTTGATTAAGGTGAAAAACAATGAAATTCTGCATCCAAAATCCGAGCAGGATTTGGCTCAAACTTTCGTGAAAGAAGGAGGACGATTGCCTAAAGGCGAAATTCCGGCTGAATATCCTGGTGGGATGAACGAGCTTAGAAAACAAGTTGCCAGTTTGCTTTATTTTGATAATGTGGACGAAAATCAAAAGTTTGTGCAAACCGAAATTGATTTTATTGTGGACAAATCCGGTGAAATTACTCAGGTAAATGCCGTGGGCGACAATTCCATTTTTAACCGACAAGCAGAAATTGCGATGTACCTTTTACCCAATAAATTTTCACCGGCCATCATTGATAAAAATCCGGTGAGATACCGATTCAAGATGCCGTTGTCCATGCGATTTGATTAATTTTTTGAAGATGTTTACCGACGAATATTTTATGAAACAAGCCTATCAGGAAGCCTTAGTCGCCTTGGAAAAGGGCGAAATTCCAGTGGGTTGTGTGGTGGTTTTTGATAACAGAATTATTGCAAGAGGTCATAACCTAACCGAAATGCTGAACGATGTAACTGCCCATGCAGAAATGCAGGCCATAACTTCAGCAGCCCATTTTTTAGGCGGAAAGTATTTGATTAATTGTACACTTTATGTCACTCTAGAACCTTGTGTGATGTGTGCAGGGGCATTGTCTTGGTCGCAAATATCCAAAGTGGTTATTGGTGCCAGAGACCAGCATCGTGGTTTCTTGGCAAAAGGACTTTCCTTGCATCCCAAAACAGAAATCGTCCATGGAGTTTTAGAAGATGAATGTTCCGCAATCATCAAAGATTTTTTTAAAAATAAACGATAGGAAATTGCTGCTTTTTGATTGCTTTTAGAAAGAAAAAGAAATTGATTTTAAATTTTTAAGAGGATCAATGCGTTGTTTTTAGTGCTTAGAACAAGAAATCATGTTTTATTCCAATATTGAATAAACTGTTGTTTGGAGAATTTGGCGTTAATTTAAGCATATTGTTTTCTGTTCTGTTATTGCCTAAAATAAAAACCTCATAATTCATAAAGACTGCTGTTTTGTCCGAAATAAAATAGTTAAATCCCAATCCTGGATTAAAAGAACCATAAAACTTTGAATAATCCGTTTTCTCGTTTGAAGGATAATCGTAATTGCTTTTTATTTCTTGGTTCAATGCAAATCCCAATTTAAAATTTCCGCTAAAGTTTTTTATTATCCGATATTTCCAAATTAAATTTAAGGGAAGCGATAGTACTGCTCCTTCAAACTGACCATGTGTAGAATTGTTTTCATGGATCACTCCTGTTTCAAAATATTTTATTCTACCGTTAACAGACCAATTTTTTGCAAAATAATATTCTGCTAAAAGACCCGCTTGAAAAGAAGTCATTCTGCTCGGATGGACAGAAATTATTGCATTCAAACCCATTTCGCCTCCAAAAAACCATTTTCCTTTTGGGTTTATGATTTCGTTTGTTTGTGAGGTGGCTTTATTAGAAAATACACATAAGGCCATGGTTAAAAATATTTTGAAGTTCAAATTTTTATAGTTTTTCATGATCCAAATATATTTGATTTTTTTGTTTGAGTGGATAAATCAAATTTAATATTTTTCTCATTGGAATAAAACTTTTTTGAACGAAGAAACTATTTTCCGATCATTTTTTTTATGGCATTCAATTTCATCAAGGCTTCTATTGGTGTTAGCGTATTGATGTCTATTTTGGTCAGTTCTTCTCGAATGTTTTCTAAAACGGGATCGTCCAATTGAAAAAAGGAAAGCTGAAGGTTTTCTTCCGTTACTTTCTTTATCTTGTCTTTGCCCTTTTTACTTCGGCTGTTTTCTAAAGTTTTTAAAATTTCTTCGGCTCGGTGTACGACTTTAGAAGGCATGCCGGCTAATTTTGCAACATGGATACCAAAGCTGTGTTCGCTACCACCGGAAACCAATTTTCTTAGGAAAATGATGTTTCCTTTGTTTTCCTGTATGGACACATGAAAATTTTTAATTCTTTCAAAACTTACCGCCATTTCATTTAGCTCGTGATAATGCGTGGCAAATAGGGTTTTGGGTTGTACCGTTTGTTCGTGTAAATATTCTGCAATGGCCCAAGCGATGGATACCCCATCGTAGGTGGAGGTTCCACGACCTATTTCGTCCAAAAGAATCAAGCTTCTGTCCGAGATGTTGTTCAGGATGTTTGCGGCCTCGTTCATTTCCACCATAAAAGTAGATTCGCCAGAAGAGATGTTGTCCGTAGCTCCTACACGGGTGAAAATCTTGTCCAATACACCAATTTCAGCATTTTTTGCCGGGACAAATGAGCCAACCTGTGCCAATAGACAGACCAATGCCGTTTGTCGCAATATGGCCGATTTACCAGCCATGTTCGGACCGGTAACCATGAGGATTTGTTGTGAGTCTTTGTCCAAAAATATATCGTTTGGGATGTATTTTTCGCCAAGCGGAAGTGTGTTTTCTATAATCGGATGTCGGGCTTCTTTTAGGTCAATGGCAAAACCATCATTCAAAATGGGTTTGGTATAACCTTGGTGTTGGGCAAGCTCAGAAAATCCCAAAGCCACATCCCATTGGGCGATGATTTGCGAATTTTGTTGGATAAAGTCGATGTGAATCATGGCCTCGGTGCAAATTTTTCTGTACAATTCGCCTTCTAAAACCGAAATTTTTTCTTCGGCACCCAAAATCTGACTTTCGTATTCTTTAAGTTCTTCGGTAATGTATCGTTCGGCATTGACCAAAGTCTGCTTGCGGATCCATTCGCTTGGGACTTTGTCTTTGTGCGTGTTTCTAACTTCGATATAATAACCAAAAACATTGTTGAAATCGATCTTCAAGGAAGAAATTCCTGTGTTTTCAATTTCTCTTTGGCACATTTCTTCTAAATAATTTTTTCCACTTCCTTGCAGGTTTCTCAGTCGATCCAATTCTTCGTCAACCCCAGGTTTTATAACATTTCCTTTGTTGATGTTGATGGGGAGCTCTTCATTCAATCGATTGGACAGATAGTCGATCAGATCCTGAAGTTGGTTCAGCGGTTCTATCCAAGCCATAAGATCGTGGTGAGTGCTGAGCAACTGTCGAATGGACTGAATGCTGATGAGCGACTGACGAAGGTAGCCCATTTCTTTTGGATTGATTTTTTCGGCGGCTAATTTTCCCATCAATCGGTCTAGGTCAGAAATGGTCTTCAGGTGATCTGAAATTTCAAATTTTAAATCTTCATTTTTATTGAAAAACTCTATAAGATTCAGTCTTCGGTTGATTTCGTTTACCGATTTCAGAGGCATAACCAATCTTCTTCTCAACAAGCGACCGCCCATCGGAGTTGTGGTCTTGTCAATAATGTCCAACAAAGATTTTCCCTGAGGATTGCTTGGGTAGATGATTTCTAAATTTCTGAGTGTGAATTGATCCATCATCAAAAGATCGTCTTGAGGGACAACGGAAATCTTGGTGATGTGTTGCAGCAAAGCGTGGTGTGTGTCTTCTACCAGATATGCAAAAACCGCTCCTGCAGCCGTTATGGCTAGAAGAAGATTTTCTACACCGAAACCTTTCAGTGACTTGGTCTTGAAGTGCAAGGTCAGCTTTTCGTAAGCATAGTTGTATTGATAGGCCCAATCTTCGAGCTTAAAGAAATTTTTCGCTTTCAGTTGCTCGGGAAGAGGTGTGCTTCTTTGGTAGATGATCTCACTAGGGTCGAAAGTGTGTACCAAGTGCAACAGTTTTTCCAAATTGCCTTCGGAAACTAAAAATTCACCGGTAGAAATATCAACCAAAGCTATTCCGTATTTTCCTTTTTCATGATGAAGCGAAAGAAGAAAATTATTTTTTTTCGAACTTAACACCTGATCGTTGAAGGTAACTCCAGGGGTAACCAATTCCGTAACTCCTCGTTTGACAATGCCTTTTACCATTTTCGGATCTTCCAATTGGTCGCAAATGGCAACGCGAAGTCCCGCTCTAACCAGCTTGGGCAAATATGTATCCAAAGAATGGTGTGGGAAACCGGCAAGCTCTGTGTTCTCCTCACCAATGCCTCTTTTGGTAAGGGTAATACCCAAAATTTGTGCTGCTCTTACGGCATCGGATCCGAAAGTTTCGTAAAAATCGCCCACACGAAACAGCAATACCGCATCGGGATATTTGGCTTTTATGCCATTGTACTGCTTCATAAGTGGGGTTTCTTTCTTTTCTTTTGCCATAATTTTACATCTCTTTTCAAAAAAACTCTCTATGAATTTTTTTAGGTTGAAGGTTAAAAACTTAATTTTGCCAAAAATACGAAAAAATGCAATCGACAAAGAAGCTGAAGTTAGAAGAATTGGGCAGAATAGATGTGGAAGCCTTTAAAAATACCGCCAAAATCCCTTTGGTTATTTTGATGGACAATATCCGAAGCATGCACAATGTAGGAGCGGTTTTCAGAACGGCCGATGCTTTTTTGGTGGAAAAAATTATACTTTGTGGCATAACTCCGCAACCGCCACATCGAGAGATTCATAAAGCAGCATTGGGCGCAACGGAAAGCGTCGATTGGTGTTTTGTTGAAGAAACCAAGGATGCCATCAACGATTTGAAAGCTGAAGGCTATGAGATACTGGCCATCGAGCAAACCAACAATTCTAAGATGATTGATGAGTTCGGTATCGATAAAACTAAAAAATATGCTGTGGTTTTGGGAAATGAAGTGGATGGAGTTTCGGACGAGGCCATTTCTGTTTCCGACTGTTGTTTGGAGATTCCGCAATTAGGAACCAAACATTCTTTAAATGTTTCAGTCTGTGGGGGAATTGTAATTTGGGAGTTTTTTAAAGGATTGAGATAATTGGCGGTTATTTTCTAAGCGGTCGTAGCAAGTCTTCTAATCCGTTGAGTTTTATTTCGTAAACGGTGTGAAGTTGCATGCCCAATTTTCCAGCAGGAAAACCTCCGTTTCTCAGAAACCATTCCAGATAAGATACCGGCAGGTCGGCCAGGATTCGACCTTTGTATTTTCCGAAAGGCATTTTTACTTGTACGATTTCTTCTAAAATTTTTGGATCCATCTGCAGGGAGATATTTTTTTTCTGGGGTAAAAATATAAAAAATGTGGCCATCTCTTTTGGAGATAACCACAAAAATTATTTTGATGGTGTCTTATACAACGCCTTGTGCCAGCATGGCTTCGGCAACTTTTACAAAACCAGCAATGTTTGCTCCTTTTACATAATTTACATAGCCATCAGGTTCTTTTCCGTATTCCATACACGCATTGTGAATGCCGACCATAATTTCGTGCAATCTGTGGTCAACCTCTTCTGAAGACCAGTTTAGACGGATGGAATTTTGGGTCATTTCCAATCCGGAAGTTGCTACGCCACCCGCATTGGAGGCTTTGCCCGGGCTGAAAAGCACTTTGTTTGAAATGAAATGCTCAATAGCGTCTAAGGTCGATGGCATATTGGCTGCTTCTGTTAAACAGATGCAACCGTTGGCAACCAATTGTTTGGCATCGTCCAAGTTCAATTCGTTTTGTGTTGCTGAAGGAATGGCGACATCGCATTTTACCTCCCAAGGTCTTTTTCCAGCATGAAATTCAGCCGATGGATATTTTTTAACATAATCTTCGGCTCTATTGTTTCCAGAGTCTCTTAGTTCTAGCAAATAATTGATTTTTTCACCAGAAATACCGTCTTTATCATAGATGTATCCGTCCGGACCGGAAATGGTAAGGACTTTCCCGCCCAAATCGTTCACTTTTTTTATTACGCCCCAAGCTACATTTCCAAATCCGGAAACGGCGAAGGTTTTTCCAGCAATTTTTTCGCCTTTGGTTGCTAACATTTGTTCGCAGAAATAAACAACGCCGTAACCTGTTGCCTCAGGACGGATCAAGGATCCTCCATAAGCCAATCCTTTCCCGGTTAGTACTCCGGTAAACTCGTTTCGGATTTTTTTGTACTGACCGAATAAATAACCGATTTCTCTAGCTCCAACTCCAATGTCACCGGCAGGGACATCGGTTTCTGGGCCAATGTGTTTGCACAATTCTGTCATAAATGCTTGGCAAAAGCGCATCACTTCCATGTCGGATTTCCCTTGTGGATCAAAATCAGAACCTCCTTTTCCACCGCCCATCGGAAGTGTGGTGAGGGAATTTTTGAAAACTTGTTCGAAGGCTAAAAATTTTAAAACGGATAGATTTACCGTAGGATGAAATCTCAGTCCTCCTTTGTACGGGCCAATGGCGGAATTCATTTGGATTCTGAACCCTCTGTTGACTTGTATTTCGCCTTTGTCGTCAATCCACGGTACACGGAAGATGATGGTTCTTTCGGGTTCTGCCATTCTTTCCAAAAGTTTCATCCCTTTGTATTTGGGATGGGTGTGGATGAAGGGGATAACGGTGTGGGCAACTTCTTTTACGGCTTGTAAAAATTCAGGCTCGTTAGGATTTTTTGAAGCAATTCTAGAGATGAAATCTTGGATTTCCTGCTCAATATTCTGTGTGTTCATTATGCTTTAAATAATTTTAATAAAACAAATTTATATTTCTTTTTTGGATGGACAAGGAAAATTTGCATTTATCATAATCTAATTTTTGTCATGTGAAAATTAGGTTAAATGTAAGTAAAGCTTTGGATGGTTTGGGAAAGGGTAATTTATGTAGGAAATATTGGTTTTATGTTAATTGTATTTCTTATTGATGCGGTATTGTCTGGATGAGGTAGATTTCAAGATGTTCATCAATTCCAACTCTAAGATGCTTCCTAACAATTGATGCCCTGGAATTTGCAGTATTTCAGACAGTTCATCCAAAGAAATGTCATTTTTTGAAGATACGGCATCAAAGATTTTTTGCTGAGAAGGACTAAGTTCTAGGGTTGTATTTTTAGGAAATAATTCACTGACCGACTCTTTGGTGGTTAGGTTTAGGTTGTCGATCAAATTGTTGATGGTGGAGATGGTGCTGGCTTTATTTTGTGCAATAAGTTGGTTGCATCCTTGACTGTATTTGTCACCAATGCGACCGGGGAGGGCATAGATGTCTCTGTTGTAGTTGTTGGCAAACGAAACGGTACTGATGGAGCCTCCTCCAAAGGCGGTTTCGACCACGATGGTGGCTTCAGAAAGTCCTGCTACAATGCGGTTTCTTTGTATGAAATTTTGAGGATCCGGTTTCTGGCTCGAGTTGAATTCGGTGATGAGCATGCCTCCGTGTTCGAGGATTTTTTCTGCAAGAAATTTATTTTTGGACGGATACAGCGTTTGAAAGCCATGTGCTAGAACGGCAATGGTGGGTCTGTTGTGTTTTATGGATTGCTCATGTACTTCGGTGTCGGCTCCTACGGCCAATCCGCTGACGGTTTTTATGTTGCAATTGGGTAAAGAACTGATGAAGTTTTCGACAAAATTTTTTCCGTAGGAGGTAACATGTCGCGTCCCTACCATACTAATGCATTTGTAGCTTTCGTCGTAATTTCCTTTGTGGTAAAGTATGGACGGAGCGTCGTCGCACTCGTTCAGCAGTTTTGGGAAGTCTTTTTGGTGTCGAATCCAGATTTTAACAGCGTTTTTCTCGCAAAATGTTAATTCTTTTTCTGCAAATTTCAGATGTTCGGTATTGCCAATTTCGGCAATGGTTTTCCTGCCTAAACCATTCATTTTGCCTAAGTTGCTGTGTGAGGTTTTCCAAATCTCTTGTGCACTTCCGAACTTAGAAACCAATTTGTGAAAATTGATATCGCCAATTAATGCACACTTTCGTAAAGCAATGGAATAGAGGTGTTCATCGGTAAACATTTGCGTATTTTTATTCAAAATTATGAAAAAAAAGTATCGCTAATTTTCTTTTTTTCTTAGATCATCCAATCGGTTCCAGATGTCGTCTTTCTTTTTATGAGGCAGTTCTGAGAAGTCTTCAGGGTGATTTTCTTTGTATTCTTGCCAAAGCTTGTCGTCTTTTTCGCTATAATAATTGGGGTATTCCCAAATGAATTTTTTCTTTTTATCACCAATGTTTTTGTACATAAAAGCCATAATGCTTCCGATGATGGCACCAGAAAGATGGGCTTGCCAAGATATTTTGCTGGGTTCGTTCAGGTTGGAGAAAAACTCTTCTGGAAATATGCCCCAAACCAAACCACCGTAATACAAAACAACCAATAAAGAAATGGTGAGGAGTTTCATGTTCCAACGAAAGACGCCACTGAAAAAGAGGAAGAATGCCAAAACATAAACCAAACCGCTGGCACCAACAATACAAATGTATCGGTACTCGCCAGTCATGATGTCTATGGGAGGCAGGAGCCAGACCAAAAGCCCAACAGCAATCCATCCTGTAAAAAATATTTTGTTGGCAATGCTGGGGTAAAACTGATACAACAAAAACATCAAAATCACCATGGGGAGGGAGTTTCCAATGATGTGGTCTAAGCTTCCGTGAAGCAATGGGGAGAACAAGATGCCTTTTAGTCCGTCCGGGTGAAGTGGAATAATGGCGCCGTTGCAACTTTCAAAAAAACCATGAAGTTGTAAAAAATAAAAAAACCACATGGCAAAAAGCATTGCAAGTGGGTAGAAGATGGCCTTTTTAGAAATGGTTTTTTTTAACATGGATATAACTTATCAAAACGAAAGCCACAATAAATTGTAGGAAATTTTGTCCTTTATTGATAAAAATAGTCAAAAAATGAGACAAAATGCATTTTTATTTTTAAATTTTAATTTTCAATGTGTTAATTTTGTCGCTCGTTGTTTTGAAAGTAAGGGTTATCTAAAATAATATTGAAAAACAATTTTGATGAGGCCTTTATATTCTCAATTATTACTGATTAATAGATTATGAAAAAAGTAACTTCAATATTTTTAATGTTGATGACGGTCTGTGCTTCTGCTCAAATTTCTGAGTATCGAAAGCTGATAGACTCTATTGGGCAAAAAAAATGGTCTGAAACCAATTTGGATTTGGATAGTTTGGCGAATCCTAAAATTGAAGGCTTTAAAAGAAAATTTGCAGATACCATATACATTCCTAAAAATGCGGTCGTCCCGAACGGGCCAACAGAAATGCCGTTGACGCCTTTTGGATTGGTAAAATATAAAGATCCGCAACGATGGTACTTTATGGGGCAGAATAATTTGGTGTTTAACCAAGCGTCTTTTTCGAATTGGAATGCCGGAGGGAATAGCAATATCGGTGTAATTGCAAAAGTGAATTACAACATGAGCTACAAAAAGAACAAGCATTTCTTGGAAAATATTTTCCAATTTGGATTTGGTTTCGTTACTACCAATGGACAACCGACCAAAAAAACAGATGACTACATCAATGTGACTTCCAATTATGGCTATGATATCGGTAAAAATTATTACCTGTCGTCGGGTATTCAGTTTGTTACGCAGTTTGGGCCGGGATATAATTACTCATCAACGCCGGATCCTAAGTTTGAAGATCGGATTTCAAAATTTATGGCTCCAGGGTACCTGAATGTTGGTCTCGGTATTTCGTATAATCCAAATGAAAATTTGCAGATTATTTTTCGCCCACTCAACGGTCGATTTACTTTCGTGACCGACCCTCTTTTGCAAAAGGCAGGTAAATACGGTTTGTTGGAAGATGGACAAAGCCTAAGAACCGAGCTCGGTTTTAGGATGAATTTTATCTATAGACTGAATATTCATAAGGGAATCTATATGGACAATCAATTGAATTTATTTTCCAATTATTTGGAGCATATGGAAAGGGTAAATGTCGCTTATAATGCCTCGTTGAATATCAAATTTAATAAATACATCACCACGGTGGTTAATTTGGACTTGTTGTACGATCACTATCAAATTCAAAAATTACAAACGAAACAAACGCTGGGTATTGGATTTATTTATAATTTGGGTGGACAAAATATTGAGAAAGACAATCGTAAAAAGGTGATAAAACCCATTGTGACAAAATAAAATTTAAATAAAATAAACACATGAAGAAAATTTCAGTACTCATTTTATCGGCAATCGGTTGCTTTGCTGTGGCTCAGGAAACGAATGTACAAGATTCTGCTACCGTGAAGCATTGGTCGGTTGTAGGGCAAAATACTTTAATGCTCAATCAGGCGGCGTTTTCCAACTGGGTTGGTGGTGGTGCCAACAATGTAGGTTGGTTGGCCGGAGTGAACTACAACATGACCTATGAAAAAGGTAAAAATCTTTGGGAAAATATTGTCATTCTTGGTTATGGGCAGAACAATACCCAAGGTTTGGGAAATAGAAAAACCCAAGATGTGATCAACCTTTCCACCAATTACGGTAGAGAGATTTACAAAAACTGGTATGCTTCTGTTGGTGCTGGTCTGTTAACGCAATTTGCTCCAGGATATGCGGACGGTAACAACCCTGCGGCAGCAAAATTATCCAATTTTATGGCTCCCGGCTATCTTAATTTGGGTGCAGGTATCACCTACAAACCGAATGATAATTTTACGATGACGCTTCGTCCTGCCAATGCCAAGTGGACTTTTGTGTTGGATAAAGATTTGCAAGTTGCAGGTAATTATGGCTTGAAGAACAATGGCGATTCTTCCTTGTTTCAGTTCGGTTTCTTGGGAACGGCAATCTATAAAGTGAAGTTGATGGAGAATATTTCTTTGGTCAATTCGGCATCGGTGTTTTCCAATTATTTGGATCATCCGGAGCGATTGGTTTTGGGGTACAGCGGTGCTTTGAATATGAAAATTAACAAATACATTTCGTCCAACATTACTTTAGATTTACTGTACGATCATAACCAAATCAAAAAAACGCAACTTAAACAAACTTTAGGTGTTGGTTTGGCTTATACCATTGACAATGGGGTGAAGAGATCCGAAAATAAAAACAACCACTCTTGGAAAGTGGATAAAAAATAGATTTTTAAAAATTATTAAAAAAAGGCTGCTCAAATCGAGCAGCCTTTATAATTGTTATTATTTGGTGAATAGCAATTCTCTGTATTTGGTCATTGGCCAAAGTTCGTCATCAACCATCATTTCCAAAGCATCGGATGCGGAACGGATTACGGAAAATAAAGGTCTAACCTTATTGCAATACGCTTCTGCTTTTTTCTGTCCGTCTTCGGTGGCATTGGCTTTTTCTTTTGCCGTTAACAATTCATCAACACCTGTTTTAATTTGTGCTACTTGATGAGAGATGTCTCGGATAAGATCCATTTGTTCTTTAGCTAATGTAAGATATTCTTTGTCTCCAAAAATTTCTTTCAATCCTTTTACATTATCAATCAATCGGTTTTGATAATTAAGGGCAGCCGGTACAATGTGGTTTCTGGCAATGTCTGCCAAGACTCTTGCTTCGATATCAACTACCGTTGCGTATTTTTCCAATTTAATTTCCACTCGGGCTTCAAATTCTCTGTGAGAGTAGATGCCCATTTCTTCATACAAATCCATGAATTTTTTGTCAAGCATTTGTTTTAGAGCTTCGGGAGTTGTTTTGTGGTTGTTCAATCCTCTTTTCTTGGCTTCTTTGGCCCAATCATCAGAGTATCCATCGCCTTCGAAAATAATGTTTTTACATTTTTTTACATATTCTCTCAGGATGTTGAAGATGGCTTCGTCTTTCTTCAGTCCGGTTTCTATCAAGGCGTCAACTTCTTGTTTGAAGACGATCAGTTGTTTTGCCATGATGGTGTTCAGAACCGTCATCGGCTCGGCACAGTTTGCAGAAGAGCCAACTGCACGGAACTCGAATTTGTTTCCTGTGAATGCGAAAGGCGAAGTTCTGTTTCTGTCGGTATTGTCCAATAGGATTTCAGGAATTTTTCCTACAACATTCAATTTCAATTCGGTTTTTTCTTCAGGAGAAAGTTTGCCATCGGTTACTTTTTCCAAATCGTCCAAAACGCCGTACAATTGAGTTCCGATAAATGCTGAAATAATTGCCGGTGGAGCTTCATTGGCACCCAGTCTATAGTCGTTATTGGCAGATGCAATGCTGGCTCTCAAAAGATCGGCATTGTCATGAACGGCCATTAATGAGTTGACAAAGAATGTCAAGAATTGTAAGTTTTTCTTAGGATTTTTTCCCGGACTCAAAAGGTTTTCTCCGGTGTCGGTTGCTAGCGACCAGTTGTTGTGTTTGCCACTTCCGTTAACGCCTTTGAACGGTTTTTCGTGGAACAGGATATGGAAATGGTGTTTGTGTGCAATTCTTGCCATAACATCCATTAGCAAAGAGTTGTGGTCTACAGCAACATTGGTTTCTTCAAACATTGGGGCAAGCTCAAACTGGTTTGGTGCCACTTCGTTGTGTCTGGTCGTTACTGGGATTCCTAGTTTAATACACTCAACTTCCAATTCCTTCATGAAGTTCATGACTCTGGTTGGTATGGATCCGAAGTAGTGATCGTCCAATTGTTGTCCTTTTGCGGCAGTGTGTCCCAAAAGAGTTTGTCCTGTAATGACCAAATCCGGTCTGGAAAGGTATAGTGCACTGTCAACCAAGAAATATTCTTGCTCCCAACCTAAAGTAGCAGTTACTTTGGTAACATTTTTATCAAAATACGATTTGCAAACATCGGTTGCGGCTTCGTCAATTGCATGCAATGCTCTTAATAGTGGAGTCTTGTAATCCAAAGCTTCTCCAGTGTATGAAATGAAAATAGAAGGGATGCACAAGGTAGTTCCCATGATGAATGCCGGCGAAGTAGGATCCCAAGCGGTATAGCCTCTGGCTTCGAAGGTGTTTCTAATTCCTCCATTTGGGAATGAAGATGCATCGGGCTCTTGTTGGATCAGCATTCCTCCGTTGAATCGTTCAATTGCTCTGTCGCTTTCAAAAGGTGTGAAGAAGCTGTCGTGTTTTTCAGCGGTGGTACCTGTCAAAGGCTGAAACCAATGCGTATAGTGCGTAACGCCTTTGGATAACGCCCAATCCTTCATGGCTACTGCAATTTGATCGGCAATATGTCTTTGGATTTTCGACCCTCTTTTAATGGCGTCTTGTATCGCTTCGAATGCTTCTTTCGTAAGGTAAGACCTCATGGCTTCTTCGGAAAAAACATTTTGGCAGAAAAGTTCAGAAAGTTTTGCTGGAACTTCTACTTTGTTCACGGCTCTGTAATTTTGAAACGGAAGAGTTTCGAGAGCTTTAAATCTTAATTTTGACATAATGCTTTGGTTTTATCTGGCAAAATTACAAAAAAAATGAATAAAATTATTTTTGACCCCTATTTTTTTTAGGGGTGTTTGTGTTATTTTGTATTTCATGCTTTGTTTTGATGGTTTCATTATTGCTGTTTGTTATGTTAATTTTCGTTCATTTACGGGAGTGTGGCTTGGTAAATCCGATAATTATATTGTAACTTGTCTCACTTTTTTAAAAATTAAATTTATGGCAAATTCTAGAGCAAGAGAAACTACGGAAGCAATTGAACGATTGTATGTGTCTATGAGACACTTGTTTTACAGAGGTTTTTTCAAACCGGCAGGGGTTTCGGGAGGCAGTCTTAGGTCTTTGTTGATGACCATCAACCCTGAAATCTACGGTTCAATGAATGTGCCCAACAAAATTGAACTCGATGGTTTGCTCTATGTTTTGGATCGTTTACCAGAGGGTATAGAGGAGACTCCCTTTGTGCACCTGACCTCAGACGAAGGTTTTGAAAAAGGAAGTTTTGACCTGATTGTTCCTAAAAAGAGACGAAGAAATTGTTATCGAATAGACGATCACCAAATGAACATTGAGGTGTTGCTTGGTCGTTCGGAAGTTTATGATATCCTCACCCACCTTACCTTTTTATATATAGAGGCCGATAAAATCAGGAATTTGGCATTTATAAAAGAAGACGGATGCCGTTCTACAAGAACCTGGAGGATAATTGAAGAAGTCGCGTTAGGTAAAAAGAAAATGAGCCGCCAAGAGAAGGAGGTTGCTCTCATCCATCTTTCGTCTTTGTTGGGTCGTACTTTTGATGAAACTTTGGAAGCCTACCATAACTTTGGAGACGATAAAAATCCGGATCGCTTATTCAAAGTAATTTATCATCTGGGAAGGGTGAGCCTAAGCGACGATCAGGAAGTGAGAGAGCGTGAAATTCATTTTTCAGCCATTCTTCGAGAAAGAATTGGACACCACTATTTTGGTGAAAAATGGGCCAATAATGTAAAGGCGGTTTTACTGAAAAACAATCTTCATGAAAAACCCCTGCACATCATCTCTGCCAATATGCATTCGGTGAAAAATATGCTCTTCGGGCACGATGCATTGGAGAAAAAAGCATCCACAGAAGTCGATTACAAATTCTACGAAGACATCAGCAACAACAAATCCCATCAGGATAAAATTTTAAAATTTGCCGAAAACCAAGGACTTATATATATCAATGACGACAGCGGCAGCAATATTGATGTTCAAATTATCGATCTTTCAAAAATAAAATTAGAAAATTCTCCTTTTGCACATTTGGATTTTAAAGGAGACGATGTGGTTTTGGTGTTCGATTATGCCTTTGGCGAACAAGCTTTTGAAGTGATGGACGAGCTCCTAAGGCCCATAGCCCTAGATGGAAATAAAAATTCCATGAATGTGAAATCCATTTCGATTATGGGGAAAGCAGGAATACTAACGGGTGGAAAAGGCGATATCATGATCCCGACTTCTCATATTTTTGAAGGTACAGCCGACAATTATCCTTTTGAAAACGCTCTGAAATTGCATGATTTTCAAGATGATGAAATAAAAGCTTTTGAAGGTTCGATGATTACGGTATTGGGAACTTCGCTTCAGAATAAAGACATTCTGACCTATTTTATGAATACTTCTTGGAAAGCAATTGGTCTAGAAATGGAAGGAGCCCATTACCAAAAAGCAATTCAGGTGGCCTCCAAAATACGACACCATATTTCTCAAGATTTATTTGTTATGTATGCCTATTATGCTTCGGACAACCCATTAGAAACGGGAAGTACCCTGTCTTCCGGAGGTCTCGGACTTACCGGTGTCAAGCCAACTTACATGATCACTTACGGTATTCTGAATAAAATTTTCGAAAGCTCAAAATAGAGAAATCCACATAAAACCGCCTCTCAAAAGGCGGTTTTTTTATGTCTTTTTCAAAAATTGTAAAATTCACTATCTTTCACCCTTTAAATTTTTATTATGATGAAGTTATTTTCGTTGATTCTTACTCTTGCTTTTATGACCTTTTATGCTCAGCAAGGTCCATATTATCAGCAATTTGCAAATTATAAAATCGATGTAGATGTAGATGCTGCCAACTTTACCTACCAAGGAAAACAGGAACTTACCTATACCAACAATTCTCCAGACGAGCTGAAAGTGGTGTATTTTAATCTGTATTGGAATGCCTTTAAATCGGGTTCTATGATGGATCAAAGGGTGAGCGGTCAAGGGAAAAACGGCGACTCTCGTTTGCAGCAAAACGGAATATCTCGTTTGTCAAGCATTTCCAAAGAAGAAGAGGGTGCGCAAAACATTCACTTTATCAAACAAAATGGCAAAAACTTAAAATTTGAAATTCAAGAAACCGTAATGAAGGTGGAATTGGCAGAGCCGATAAAGCCCAATTCTAAAACAACTTTCACCATGCAATGGGATGCCGTGATCCCCATGCAGATCCGTAGAAGCGGAAGAAATAATCGTGAAGGCATCGACATGACCATGACCCAATGGTTTCCGAAAATTGCCGAATACGACTACGACGGCTGGGCAACTTTTGACTATGTGGGAAGGGAATTTCACGCACCTTTTGCCAATTTTGATGTGAGCATTTCCATTGATAAAGATTATGTAATTGGTGCCGGTGGAACTTTGATGAATCCTGATGAAGTAAAAGGATATCAAACGGATGCCGTGGTGAAAACCAACAGTCAAAATAAAGCAACTTGGAGGTGGACGGCTAAAAACATGTTGGATTTTGCTTGGGCTGCCGACAGAGATTATTCGGTGGATGCTTTTACGGTTGTGGACGGTCCAAAAGTCTATTTGGTCTATCAAAAATCCGAGAAAACCTTGTTTTGGGAACAGTCCAAGCCTTACATCGAAAAATATTTTCAACTGATGAATGCCACATTTGGAAGATATGTCTATCCTTCATATTCCTTTATTCAAGCCGGAGATGGAGGTATGGAATACGGAATGTGTACCATGATTTTGGGAGAAGCTAAAAAATTAGAAGACCTCTGTGGATTGATGTTTCACGAAGGATCTCATTCTTGGTTTCAGCAAATTATTGCTACCAACGAGTCCATGAAACCTTGGATGGACGAAGGTTTTACCAGTTATGCCGAATCGATTGCCATGAACCGCTTGTTTCCGCCTCAACAATCAATGCCGAATCCCTTCGTCGGAACTTTGGAAAATTATAGAAAATTTGTAAAATCCGGAAAAGAAGAGCCGGCCGTTTGGTTGGGCGATCACCACGACGACGGTAGAGCCTATACTTTTTCTACTTATGTAAAAGGAGAGTTGTTTTTGGTGCAGTTGGGATACATCGTTGGAGAGCCTATGTTGTCCTCAATTATGAAAGAATATTATCAGCAATGGAAGTTGAAACACCCTAGCGATAGGGACTTTTTGCACATCGCTCAGAAAATGTCCGGCATGGATCTCAAGTGGTTTCATCATTATTGGATCAATACCACCAAAACCATAGATTACGGAATAAAAGAGGTGAGTTTTGGCGAAAAATCAACCACGATAACGCTCGTTAATAAAGGTTCCGTACCGATGCCTATAGATTTTTCAGTACTTACAAAGGATAAAAAAGTGGTGAATTATCAAATCCCACTAAACCTTACCCGAGTTTGGAAGAATAAAGACATCAATGGCAATTTTACATCGTTGGATTATTGGTCTTGGACGCAAAAAGAATATACCTTTACAATCCCGTACACCAAAGATCAATTGCTGGCTTTAGGTATCGATTTCTCCCAAAGATTGGCAGATGTCAATATGGAAGATAATTTCTACGAAGTAAAGTTGGATAAAGTTTCTAAATAAGAGTAAAACATCTATGAGCATTATTGTCATCAATATCGGGAACACCAACATTCGTTTTGGTTTATTTCAAAAAGACAACTGCGAAATTTCGTGGATCATCAATACCAAACCGTACAAAACCAGTGACGAACTTTTTGTACAGTTTCTTACACTTTATCAATATTATCAAATAAAAATTGAGGAAATTGAAAAGGTGATTGTCGGTTCGGTAGTCCCACAATTGACTTACGATATTTCCAGAGCGGTGGAGAAAATACACAATAAAAAACCGATTTTGGTCGATAGAAACACACTTTCGGAGGTGGTTCCGAAATCCAAACAAATGGGCACGGATATCTATGCCAATTTGGTGGCAGCGCATCATTTGTATCCTGGGAAGAAAAAAATCATCATCGATTTTGGTACAGCGCTCACCGCAAGTTGCATCACCGAAACGGGCGAAACCATTGGTGTAATTATTGCTCCGGGCATCATTACCTCGCTCAATTCCTTGGTGAGCCAAACGGCACAATTGCCGGAAATTGAACTGAAAAAACCAAAATCTGTTCTTGGTCTAGATACCGTAACCTGTATGCAAAGCGGCATGGTCTATGGCTATTTGGGTATGGTGGAAGGTTTCATCGACCGGATAAACGATGAGGTGGGGGGCGATTGTTTTGTGGTGGCTACAGGTGGAGTTTCTCATGTATACAAACCCTTGACCGACAAGATCCATGTTGCCGATAGGCTGCACACCCTGAAAGGTCTTTATTATTTGGGTAAAGACAAATAAGAAAAATAAAAATCCTTCATGAAAATATTCGTGAAGGATTTTTTTTATCGCCTATCTCCCTATTCTCGATGCCCGACTTAGGATTTCAAGATTTATTTCGTTTATGAGTTCCGTGCCTTCGTAGATGAAACCGGTGTACAGCTGAAGTAGTGTGGCGCCGGCATCCAATTTTTCCATGGCATCTTTTGCAGAATGTATGCCACCAACCCCAATAATTGGGAAGGTACCACCGCTTTTATCGTGTAAATATTTGATGACTTTTGTGCTTCTTTCTTTTATGGGTTTGCCACTCAAGCCGCCGTTGCCAATTTCGTTGAGCCTTTCGGTGCTTGTCCTCAGTCCTTCTCTGTTGGTCGATGTATTGGTAGCCACAATGCCGTCGATTTTGGTTTCAGCAACCAGGTCTATAATTTCATCCAATTGTCCGGTGTTAAGATCCGGAGCGATTTTTAGCAATATAGGCTTAGGATGGGCCTTGGTATTGTTTATTTTCTGTACTTCTGTGATCAGCTCTTTTAGGTAGTCGGCGTCTTCCAATTTAGCATGGCTGCTCACATTGGGGCAGCTCACATTCAGTACAAAATAATCTACGAAAGGATGAAGCCCTTCAAAACATTCCAAATAATCTTGGGTATAATTTTCTGGGGCGGTAGTGGTGTTTTTTCCAATATTCCCACCGATAATTATTTTTCCTTTATTTTTTTTTAGTTGATGAATGGCAGCTGCTAAACCCTCATTGTTAAAGCCCATTCTGTTGATGATACCTCCATCTTCAATCAGTCGGAATAATCTTTTCTTGGGATTCCCGTCCTGAGCTTTTGGCGTTACGGTACCGATCTCTACAAAGCCAAAACCAAGGTCTGCCAATTCGTTGAAGAGTACCGCATTCTTGTCAAATCCGGCAGCCAGGCCAATGGGGTTTTTGAATTTTAACCCAAAGACCTCCCGCTCCAATTTTTTGCTTTCAACGGGTTTAGGTAAAAAAAGTTTGGCCATAAAACCAAAGTTTTTCAAAAGGGAAAAGGTTAAATGATGAGCTTCCTCTGGATCTAGTTTGAAAAGTAACGGACGAATAATGCTTTTGTACATCGAAAAAAAAGTTTTACAAAATTAAAGATTTATACAGTCAGCTTCCAACGATAATGATAGAATTTTACAATGATGCATTTTATAAACATAGAATAATCGATTTTACATGGAAAAGTTTTACTTTTGATCGGTTGTTATTCACATTTTAAATTGCACACATGAACCAAGAGCTTCACGATTTTTTTACCAAAGACCATCGACGGTTAGAAAGCATTCTAGATAGTGCCATTGCAGATCTGTCGAATATCGACATGGATTTGTACAGCCAATTCCGAGTGGGTTTACTTACTCATATTAAAATGGAGGAGAAAATATTTTTTCTAGCCGCCCAAAAAGCCAACAACAATGTCCCACTACCATTTGCTCCACAGCTAAGGTTGGAGCACGGTGCCATTACGGCTTTGCTGGTGCCATCGCCAACACTAGAAATTGTTAAGGTCTTAATGCATGTCTTGGACATCCACGATGAGGTCGAAGAAAAACACGGCGGCATGTACGAGGCTTGTGAAAAACTGACCCACCACGAAACTCAAGCGCTGCTGGATCAGTTGCGTGCCGTAACTCCTGTGCCGGTACATCCTCATAACGATGCACCCATCGCTTTGGAGGCTGCTAAAAGAGCTTTGCTAAGAGCCGGGTACGATTATGACGCATTGGTGAGTTGATGGTTCAGGTTTTTAACCAATATTAATCTTAGAGAATTTCTTTAAAATTTCCTACTTTTGCATACTAAAATCAAGATTTTTATGGCTAAGCAGGAAGATGTTTTTAAAAATGTGGTTTCCCACGCAAAAGAATACGGCTTTATATTTCCAAGCTCCGAAATTTATGACGGACTTTCCGCCGTGTACGACTACGGTCAGAATGGTGCCGAACTAAAAAACAACATCAAACAATATTGGTGGAAATCCATGGTGCAAATGAACGAGAATATTGTGGGGATAGACTCTGCAATCTTGATGCATCCAACCACATGGAAAGCCTCCGGACATGTCGATGCCTTCAACGATCCTTTGATTGACAATAAAGATTCCAAAAAAAGATTTAGAGCCGATGTTTTGATCGAAGACTATTGTGCAAAATTAGAAGATAAGGCTCAAAAAGAAATTGAAAAAGCAGCCAAAAGATTTGGTGACGCTTTTGATAAAGCTCAGTTCGAAAGTACCAACCCTCGTGTGATGGAGTACAGAGAAAAGCAAAAAAATATACTTTCTAGAATGGCACAGTCTCTTGAAAAAGAAGATCTGGCTGATGTTAAGGCTTTAATCGAAGAATTGGAAATTGCAGACCCGGATACAGGCTCTAAGAATTGGACCGAAGTAAGACAGTTTAACCTGATGTTTGGGACCAAGCTGGGAGCTTCGGCAGATTCGGCTTCGGACATCTATCTAAGACCAGAAACGGCACAAGGTATTTTTGTTAATTTCTTAAATGTACAAAAAACATCCAGACATAAATTGCCTTTTGGGATAGCTCAGATTGGTAAAGCATTTAGAAATGAGATTGTTGCAAGACAATTTATTTTCAGAATGCGTGAGTTTGAGCAAATGGAAATGCAATTTTTTGTACCTCCAGGAACCGAGCTTGAGTATTATCAAAACTGGAAAACAAAACGATTAAACTGGCACTTGGCTCTAGGATTGGGTCAGGAAAACTATAAATTCCACGATCACGAAAAATTAGCACATTATGCCAATGCGGCCGCCGATATCGAGTTCAAATTCCCATTCGGCTTCAAAGAATTGGAAGGAATACATTCCAGAACCAATTTTGACCTTTCGGCTCATGAAAAACATTCGGGTAGAAAACTTCAGTATTTTGATCCGGAAAGAAACGAAACCTACACACCTTTCGTTGTAGAAACCTCCATTGGTTTGGACAGGTTGTTTTTGGCTTTGCTTTCGCATTGTTTGAAAAACGAAGTGTTGGAAGATGGATCAGAAAGAGTTGTCTTGGCATTGCCACCGGCATTGGCTCCAGTAAAAGCGGCGATTCTTCCTTTGGTGAAAAAAGATGGACTTCCGGAATTGGCTTCAAAAATCTACGACGAATTAAAATTTGATTTTAATGTATATTATGAAGAAAAAGATGCCATCGGAAAACGATACAGAAGACAGGATGCCATTGGTACTCCGTTCTGCATCACTGTGGATCACGACTCTTTACAAGACAACACCGTAACTTTAAGAGAAAGAGACAGCATGACACAAGTGAGAGTGCCAATTTCTGATTTAAGAAGAATTATAGACGAAAAAGTAAACTTTAGAACTTTGTTATCTAAGATTTAAATTTATTGATTCCCATAAAAACGACAAAACCTAGAAGCTTTTTCTAGGTTTTGTCGTTGTGTTGATGTTGTAACTAGTTCGTTGTTTCAGAACTTTCGTGGTGTTCCTTTTCTGCTGCATGGAAACCTGCGACACCTCCAGAAACTGCAAATTTCATGGCCGAAGCGGCAGTCATCCCAACAACGGGCTTGGTGTTTTTTGCATCGGTAACAATGACCCACCCAGAAATGGCGTACGAATGTGGAAGGTAAACGGCTACAAAATTTTCTTTCTCTACCGCTGACATCTCGGGTTGAGTCAGAAATCCTATTCTCCAGATCTCTGGATTTTCATTGGTTTTTACCCAAACCGGATGGTTAAATTTCTTTTTATCGCCTACGAAAGAGCTCATCACATCTTTGGTTGGGGTGTAGATGTGTTTTACACCGGGAGTATTTTCTAAAAGTAAGTCCAATTGTTCGAAAATAAACTTACCAAAAACAAATTTATTTGCTAAAAAACCTAAAAAGGCGGTTATTAAAATGGCAGATACAAAGACTAGTCCAGGGATTTCCTTAGCCACGGAAGGGATCATGTTGTCGATGGACGAAATGATCGACCATATTACAAAAACCGTCAGACCGATAGGCCCAATGATGGCCAATCCGTGTAAAAAGGCTTTGAAAAAAGTGTTAAATAGAGAATCTAAACTATTTTTTTTCATCAATTATCCGTGTATGGTTTCTTTGTTTCCGTAGGATTGTATGACTTTAGCTTCGTATTCCAGCCATTCTTCCCATCGTTTGTTTACTTTTTCGGGATCGCCAAGTTGTCTGGCAAAACCAATGAATGTGGTGTAGTGATTGGCTTCAGAAATCATCAATTCTTTGTAAAAAACTTTCAGCTCTTCGTCTTTTATGTTTTCAGTCAATACCTTGAATCTCTCGCAGCTTCTGGCTTCAATCATCGCAGCAAAAAGCATTTTGTCGATAATCAAATCGTTTCTATTGCCCCCTTTTTGTATAAAATTGACCAGTTCGTTTACATAATCGTCCTTTCGGGTTCTGCCAAAACTGTAACCTCTTTTCAGGATAATCTCATGCACCTGGTTGAAATGGTCCAATTCTTCTTGTGCAATGGCAAGGAGTTCGGTTACAATTTCAGGATATTCCGGCAACATGGTAATCAGTCCAATAGCGTTGGTGGCTGCTTTTTGCTCGCACCAAGCATGATCGGTCAAGATTTCTTCCAGGTTACCTTCTGCAATGTTGGCCCATCTTGGGTCGGTTGGGAGTTTTAATTTGAACATTTTTCTTGATTTAAAAGTTGGGAAGGATCGATATTCTCGGGTTTGAAAGGTAAATTTTTCAAATCTTCTTTGGTCAAAACTGAACAGTTTTTGGATTTGAAATTTTCCATTACGCTTACAATTTCTTCGTTCGGGACGGTGGATTTTCTAATTTTGGTGTCAATCCAAACTCCGATTGCTTCTGCACTAGCACGATGCACGCCGTCTTTGGAGTAGAATTTGTGTTCGAATCTGTAAATGCCTCCGTCTTCTGAGACACCATTGATTTCTACACTCACAAAAATTTCTTGACCAAAGTGTATTTCTTTAAAAAAAGAAAGTCTTTCGTGTAAAATCACGGGCCCAATTCCCCATTGGCTCAGAGCTTTTAGGCTCAATCCATTTTTTTGCATAAAAGCCATCCGCGCATGTGCACAATATTCTACATAAACCGAATTTCCAAGATGGAAATTGGCGTCCAAATCGCTCCAGCGAATGTCAAAAGGATGATAGTAAACCGACATTTTATAGGTTTTTTTAGGATTGTTTTGAAATCAAAATATAAAGTTCAAATTTAAGAAAATAGAAACGATTGAAAAACTGTAATTTTGCAAACTATACTAAATTTTATGGGAAAGAAAAGCGTTGTCATTGTTGGAGGTGGAGCATCTGGTTTTTTTTGTGCAGCCAATTTGGATCATTCAAAATTTGAAATTATCATTTTAGAACAACAAAAAGAAGTTTTACAAAAGGTGAAAATCTCTGGTGGTGGTCGCTGTAATGTGAGTCATGCGTGTTTTGACCCTCGGGATTTGGTTAAATTTTATCCAAGAGGAAACAAGGAATTGATTTCTGTCTTTTCTAAATTTCAGCCTGGTGATACCATGGAGTGGTTTTCTAATCGAGGTGTCGAATTGAAAATTGAAGACGACAATCGTGTCTTTCCGGTCAGCAATTCGTCGCAAACCATTATCAATTGCCTGATGAACGAAGTGGAAAAACGAAAAGTGAGAGTTTTGACCCAAACGACAGTCAAAGAAATTGTTAAGATTGATTCTCAGTATCGGATTGCAACCAATAACGGAGATTTTACACCTGATTTCGTGGTTTTTGCAACCGGATCGGCACCCAAGTCTTTAAAAATATTGGAGAATTTGGGATTAAAAATGGTGAATGCCGTACCGTCCTTATTTACTTTTAACATAAAAGACGATTTGCTGAAAGACCTTCCAGGAACCAGTTTTGAAAATTCAGAAATACGAATTAAAAGTTTAAAAACAGAGGAAGCAGGACCGCTTTTGATCACCCATTGGGGATTGTCGGGACCTGCAATTTTAAAATTGTCCGCTTGGAAAGCCAGAGAGCTTCATGCGTCTAACTATCAATTTGAAATAGAAGTCAATTTTATTTCAACAAACATCAGCGAAGCTGAAGAATTGTTAAATGAATATCGAGAAGCACATTCCAAAAAGCAGATTGCACAATGTAGGATTTTTTCGGTTACGCAAAGGTTTTGGTCGAAAATTTTAGAGATTTCTAAAGTTAATCCTGAGAAGCAAATCTCACAGTTGAACAAAAAAGAAATGCAGTCCATTTTGGAAAACATTTGTCAAAAGAAATTTAAAGTCAATGGCAAATCTACCTTCAAGGACGAGTTTGTAACTGCCGGAGGTGTGGATTTGAAGGAAGTTAACTTCAAAAATATGATGTCGAAAAATTTGAATAAATTTTATATTTCTGGTGAGGTACTTAATATTGATGCGGTTACCGGAGGGTTTAATTTTCAAGCATGTTGGAGCGAAGCCTGGTTGATTGCACAAGATCTGAACGAAAATCATTAAAAATCTAAAGATCAATTAAGACTGGAAAGTATGAGGAGCTACTTGCTAAAAAATCATTAAATTTACACCTCAAAAATAAAAATTAAAAAATGGAATTTTCATACCAGGATCCGTATCCTATTCTAAAAGACGATACCCAATACAAAAAATTAAGTTCGGACTATGTAAAAGTAGAACAAATTGGCAATAGAGAAATCTTAACCGTTGACCCAAAAGGTTTGGAAATGCTGGCCGAACACGCCATGAAAGATGTTTCTTTTATGCTTCGTTCTGCTCATTTACAAAAATTAAAAAACATCATCGACGATCCTGAAGCTACGGATAACGATCGTTTTGTGGCGTACAACTTGTTGCAAAACGCAGCGGTAGCCGTCGAGGGTGCTTTGCCATCTTGTCAAGATACAGGTACGGCAATTTGTATGGCCAAAAAAGGAGAAAATGTGTACACCGGTGTCAATGATGCCGAATGGATCTCAAAAGGAATCTACAATACTTATCAAAACGAAAACCTTCGTTATTCTCAAGTCGTGCCATTAACGATGTTTGATGAGAAAAATTCGGGTTCCAATCTTCCTGCTCAAATTGACATTTATGCAGAACAAGGCAATGCGTATAAGTTTTTATTTTTAGCAAAAGGCGGTGGCTCTGCCAACAAAACCTTTTTGTACCAGAAAACCAAGTCGTTATTGAACGATAAGTCTTTGGAAGAATTTGTAAAAGAGAAAATTATGGATTTGGGAACGGCGGCTTGTCCTCCGTACCACTTGGCTATCGTAATCGGTGGTACTTCTGCCGAAGCCAATCTTGCTGCCGTGAAGAAAGCAAGTGCCGGATATTTCGACCATTTGCCAACAGAAGGAAATATGGGTGGCCAGGCTTTCCGCGATGTGGAGTGGGAACAAAGAGTGCAAAAAATTTGTCAAGAAAGTTCCATCGGAGCACAGTTCGGAGGCAAGTACCTGACGCACGATGTTCGAGTGATCCGTTTGCCAAGACATGCAGCTTCTTGTCCTGTGGGTATGGGAGTTTCTTGTTCAGCCGATAGAAATATCAAAGGAAAAATTACCAAAGACGGAATTTTCCTTGAGCAATTAGAAACCGAGCCTAAGAAGTTTTTACCAGCAACAGCACCTCATTTGGAAGAACCGGTAAGCATAGATCTTAATCGATCAATGGCTGAAGTTTTGGCTGAACTTTCGAAATACCCAATCAAAACGAGACTGAAACTGAACGGAACATTGATCGTTGCAAGAGATATAGCCCATGCAAAAATTAAAGAATTGTTGGACAGTGGCAAACCCATGCCGGAGTATTTTAAAAATCACCCGATTTATTATGCCGGACCAGCAAAAACTCCTCAA
The DNA here is from genome assembly GCF_014353055.1 of Amniculibacterium sp. G2-70. GTDB lineage: Bacteria > Bacteroidota > Bacteroidia > Flavobacteriales > Weeksellaceae > Amniculibacterium > Amniculibacterium aquaticum. The sequence continues at coordinate 1,187,975 of NZ_CP060698.1, read as the reverse complement.
GGAATGCCTTCTGGAAGCTTCGGGCCAACCACTGCGGGTAGAATGGATGTTTATGTAGATGAATTCCAGGCGAATGGAGGAAGTATGATCATGCTTGCCAAAGGGAATAGGAGCAAAGAGGTGACCGATGCGTGTAAGAAACACGGTGGTTTCTATTTGGGATCCATCGGTGGACCGGCTGCAATCTTAGCGAAAGAAAATATAAAATCGGTAGAAGTTGTGGACTTTGAAGAGTTGGGAATGGAAGCCGTAAGAAAGATAGAAATTGTAAATTTCCCGGCATTCATCATCACGGATGACAAAGGAAATGATTTCTTTGCAAGTATTGCACATTAAAATACGATTGAAAAAATCAATAATTTCGGACAAAAATCACTTTAAAAAGTTTGTCCGACAATAAAAAATAATTTACTTTTGCCTAAAATAATAAGAATATGATGTTGTCAGCATTTTGGCCTTTTTATCAGTTCCTGTGGACTGTATATTTTCTAGTCATGTTTATGGTTGGTTTTTGGTGTATTTTTATGTTCTTCGGTTGGATTATCCCATTGTGGTTAACCCAAGGTTTGGCAGAATATTTTGGTAAAACTAAAGCATTCGACCCAGAAGAAGTAAGAAGAAAAACTTTGCCAGAACAAGGTTTGGAAGTTATCTATACCAATCTTAAAGGCGACGGACCTTTTATCCACGGTCATCATTAATTTGGTGTCATCTCTTTTTCACCTTAATTTCGGAAAAGGGATATCCAAGCAAAACAATATATTTCAAAATCAGTTTCTATTTCTTTAGAAACTGATTTTTCTTTTTTTAAAATCACTATCTTTGCAAGCACAAAAAATCTACGATGTCTAAGTCATTAATTCCAAAATTAGAAGCCATAAAACAACGCTACAACGAAGTAGCGGATTTAATCATTCAACCCGATGTAATTACCGATCAAAAAAGATATTCCCAACTCAATAAAGAATATAGTGATTTGGGGAAAATTGTAAAAGTTTTTGATGAATACATGTCGGCCTTGAATACCATTGAAGAATCCGACGAAATTATAGCTGATGGTTCGGATAAAGATTTTGTGGATTTGGCAAAAATGGAAAAAAACGAAGCTTTAGAAAAAATTCCGGCTTTGGAAGAAGAGCTAAAAGTACTTTTGATCCCGAAAGATCCTGCCGATGACAAGAATGTAATTGTCGAATTGCGTGCAGGAACAGGGGGCGATGAAGCAGCAATTTTTGTGGAAGACATCTACAGAATGTACTCCATGTTTTTCAAAACCAAAGGTTGGAAGCATGAAGTGACCGATAGCAACGAAGCGACAAAAGGCTATAAAGAATTGGTGATGAAAGTGGAAGGCGAAGGCGTGTACGGAATTATGAAATTCGAGTCCGGTGTGCACCGTGTACAGAGAGTCCCAGAAACCGAATCTCAAGGTAGGGTGCATACTTCAGCCATTACCATCGCAGTTTTACCCGAAGCGGAAGAAGTGGATGTAGAAATTAATCCAGCCGACATCGAAATGCAGACTTCCAGATCGGGAGGTGCCGGTGGACAGAATGTAAATAAAGTGGAAACCAAAGTACAGCTGACACACAAGCCTTCAGGACTTGTGGTGGTTTGTCAGCAAGCAAGATCGCAGTTGGCCAACAGAGAATTGGCTATGGAAATGCTTAGAGCAAAATTGTACGATATCAAATTGCAAGAAGTGGTGGGCGATATTGCTGCACAAAGAAAAACAATGGTTTCTACAGGAGACCGTTCTGCAAAAATTAAGACCTACAACTATCCACAAGGTCGTGTGACCGATCACAGAATCAACAAATCCATTTATAACCTGGATGCGTATATGAATGGTGATATCGGTGAAATGATCGATGCGGTTATCATGGCTGAAAATGCTGAAAAAATGAAGGGAGAAGAAGATTAATATTCGACAAGATACCATAAAAAAAGGATTGCTGTTTTCGGCAATCCTTTTTTGTTAAAGTCTAATTTGGGCTGAAATTTTCACACTGAATTTATCCGGTGCTTTTCCATTGCTCAAATGGTGCAAATGATTCAGTCTGTGGATGAAATCAATTCTTAAAAACCTGAAAATATTGGAGATGCCGTAGCCCAATTCCATGTACGGTTTGCGGTTCAGGCTTTTAAATTCTTCGTTGTTTTGGTAAGTGTTTTTCACAAACGAGGGATCCAAATCTCCTAAAAGATAGTTGAAGGTAATGTGGTTTCTCCAATTCAATTTTTTGATCAATGGAAGGCTGTTGGTGATCAGTCCTTCGAGATTTTGGGTGTATTGCAACGATACATATTTGTTGCTGGTGAATTCAAAAAAACGCATCATGTTGAAGGCGTATTTGTTGTAAAATGAAAAGCCATTTCCCAAATGATTTTCCAACAAAGGATACGGAACTTTGTTGGGGATCCATCCGGCGGTTAAAGAATATTCTCCTCTACCCAAAAGTCCCATGGGTACAATTTGCTGAATGTTAAGATGCACTTTGTTGTAGTTGAAATCCCCATTTAAAAAATTTTTCATCCCACGGGTGTATCGAAGGATTAGTGTAGGTTGGTACACATTGTCTTTTAGGCTTACTTGCTTATTATTTCCGGATTCCAAATGTTGTCTTCCCGGTTTCCAACTGGTCTCAGCAATAATTTCTGTTGTGTTAAAAGTTTTTATAATTTCAGTATTAGGATTTTCTTGGTAAGAAAAAGGAAATACAGGATCAAAAGTATCGTGTTTTAGAATGATTTTCCCTGTAATGCTTTTGTTGATGTCTGCTTGAAGGTAACCCTGGTAGCTGTCTTGCCAAAAAGGCTTTCTCAAATTCATTCTGCCATTTTTGGTGAAAGCATCGAAAATTGCATTTCTTCTGGATGAAAAATCTTCATACTGAAAAGCAACTTGTCCCAGATCATGACTGTAAGAGACGCCTCCTTGTATCCAAGGATCTCTGGAAAAAATGTAATCGACTTTTGCACCGTATTTTATGGCCTGATCCTGAAATCCATAACTGACATAACCTCCCAAAATCCATTTTTTACTAAAGAATTTGTTGGTCAGAAAACCCATTCTCAACCGTGTGCCTTCATAATCGTTGTATCCAACGGTGTATAAAAAAGGACCCAGGCCAACCTTGCCCACTTTGTAATACCCGTTGATAAGGAGGTCGATGACATCCAAATACGACTTTACCGATGGTAGTTTTTTTATTTTGCTTATGGTTGCCAGCATTGTTTTTTCAGAAACACTCAAAGAATCGGGTCTGTTTTCGTTCCAAAAAACATCACTTTCGGTTTCAGCATCGTTTAGAATGACGATCTTTTCATCAAAAATTTTAGGTTCTATTTCAATATCGGTTTCAATGTTTTTGGTAGATGCATAGTATTTAAGATAGACGGCCAAGCTTTCTTTTCCCGGTTTTGCAGTTTCCAGAATAACTCGAGTTTTCCCCGGAAACCATTGGTCGTTGGAGTCCAGTTTGGTCATTTCTTGTTGAATTTTCAAACTGTGGATGAAGTTGATATTTGCCTTGGGGCTAATTTCAGCATCGATTTTAAACAAGGCATAAGAACCGTGAGCAATATAGACCGTCCCTTCAAAAGCCAGATCCGATTCTCGAAACGGCTTGAATTTTAGTACATAGTATTTTTCTCCATCCACGACAGCATGTTTGTCAACCAATTCATAATCGTATTGAATTTTGAAATTGTCGTTGAGCGGTGAGATGAAGTCTTTTCCTAAAATCCTGATGTAATTGTTGTAAAAATTATACTTGATGAAAGTGGATGACATCAACTGTGAAAATAAGGTCCCGTCGTCGATGCCAATGCCGTTGGTTTTTGTTTTTTTGATGATTTCCGATTTGTTTTCCGGTTCTTTTTGGAAGTAGATGTCTGAGATGTTTTCTGAAGCAAAAATGGGAATGGACAGTTTGTTTTTTTCAATTTCGTTGGAGTCGATTTGGTTTTCAATTAAATTTTTTATGTCTTTGTAAACCTTTCTTTTCTTGATTTTTTCTCCAAAATCCGACATGGAAATTTCCATTCGGCTGTAGTTTTCATAACGATAACTTTTATACTTATCCGGATTGTTATTTACCTTTCTTTCAACAAATTTTTCAAGAATTTCATAAGCAGGATTGCTGTATTTTTTTCTTTTCATTTTCAGAGTGATGCCCTCAATATTTTTCTCTCGGTCTATTAACTTTTTTTGTCTTCTTGTTAACTTGGGGCTGTTTGATTTTGGAATGAGATGCAACTCTAATTTTAAAGCTTGATCATATCCTAAAGCCAATCTTTCAAAACCCGTCTTTTCCACAATTATAGAATCTAAATTAATCGTGTTTTCAATTAGGAATTTCCCGTCAACATCGGTTTCTGTAAAATGTATATTACCGTCTTTCGATTTTAATGCCACTCGGGTGTATGGCAATAGCTCGCCGGTCTCAGAGTTTGTAGCCCTTCCTTGCGCAATTTTATTTTGTGCAAAAGCCGTTTGAGAAATGAAAAGGAAAATAAAAATAAAGTAAAGTTGTGTTTTTTTTAGCATTATTGCGTTTTGTAAAGCTAAGCTAACGAAAAAATATGATTTTAACATCTATTTAACTTAAAAATTCTAAGAAGTCATTTCCCAAAAAAAAGCTATTTTTACCGATGATTAATCAAAGCATAGAATGAGACATCCCATCAAAGATAAAAATCCAGACTTTCAAGAAGTTACAAAATCGACCTCGGAATTGTATCACTTTGAAAAAGACGGATTGCAACTGAAATCCAGTTATTCAGCAGAAGATTCCGCACCATTAACCCAAAATTCTTGGACTGCCGGCATTGCTCCTTATTTGCGCGGGCCGTATTCTACGATGTATGTTCAGAAACCATGGACCATCCGACAATATGCCGGATTTTCCACCGCTGAAGAGTCCAATGCTTTTTACAGAAGAAATTTGGCTGCTGGACAAAAAGGACTTTCCGTGGCATTCGATTTGGCAACCCACCGCGGTTACGACTCGGATCACTCCAGGGTGGTAGGCGATGTCGGAAAAGCCGGAGTTGCTATTGACTCGGTTGAGGATATGAAAATTTTATTCAACGAAATCCCTTTGTATCAGATTTCCGTTTCCATGACCATGAACGGTGCCGTATTGCCCATCTTGTCCTTTTATATCGTAGCTGCTGAAGAGCAAGGTGTTGCACAAAATCTACTTTCAGGAACCATTCAAAATGATATTCTGAAAGAATTTATGGTACGAAATACCTACATCTATCCACCAACACCATCCATGAAAATCATTGCGGATATATTTGAATACACTTCCAAAAATATCCCTAAGTTCAATTCCATTTCCATCTCGGGATACCACATGCAAGAAGCTGGAGCAACACCGGTTTTGGAGATGGCTTATACCCTTGCCGACGGATTGGAATATGTAAGAACCGGAATAAAAGCCGGGATGAATGTCGATGATTTTGCACCTCGTTTGTCCTTTTTCTGGGCCATCGGGATGAATCATTTTATGGAAATTGCCAAGATGAGAGCCGCAAGAACCATTTGGGCAAATTTACTGACCCAGTTCAATCCGCAGAATCAAAAATCTCTCGCACTTAGAACGCACTCCCAAACTTCGGGTTGGTCACTTACCGAGCAAGAACCTTTCAATAACATCACCAGAACAGCGATAGAAGCTCTATCTTCGGCTCTGGGTGGCACACAATCTTTACACACCAACGCATTGGACGAAGCCATTGCTTTGCCAACCGATTATTCTGCGAAAATTGCAAGAAATACCCAGATTATTCTTCAGCAAGAAAGCGGTATTTGTGATGTGGTCGATCCTATGGGAGGCAGTCATTTGGTAGAAGCCCTTACCCAACAGATGATTACCGAAGCCATGAAGTACATCGACGAGGTGGAGCAAGAAGGCGGTATGACCAAAGCCATCGAGGCCGGAATTCCTAAAATGAGAATTGAAGAAGCTGCCGCTAAAAAACAAGCCAAAATTGACAGCGGCGAAGAGTTCATCATCGGAGTCAATTCCTTCAAATCCAAACTGAAACAACAAGAGTTTGATATTTTGGACATCGACAATACCGAGGTGAGAAGAAAACAAATCGAAAGATTGCAAAAAATAAAATCCGAAAGAAACGAAGTTTCAGTTAATGAAATTTTAGACCAACTGAGAGCTGCTGCCAAAACAGGTCAAGGAAATCTTTTGGAAATCTGCATAGAAGCCGCAAGAAGACGAGTGACCCTTGGTGAAATGAGCGATGCCATGGAAGAAAGCTTCGGTAGATACAAAGCCAACATTAAAACCATTTCTGGAGTATACGCCATGAATGCACAAAAAAATGAATTTTTCGAAAAGGCCCTAACGCTTACCCAACAGTTTGAAGATGCTGAAGGCAGAAGACCAAGATTGATGGTCGCCAAAATGGGACAAGACGGACACGACAGAGGAGCGAAAGTAGTGGCAACAGCCTTTGCCGATATGGGCTTCGATGTCGATGTAGCACCACTTTTCCAAACACCTGAAGAGGTAGCCAAGCAGGCTGTAGAAAACGACATTCATATTCTAGGAGTTTCCTCACTCGCTGCCGGACACAAAACCTTGGTGCCACAAGTGGTAGAAGAACTGAAAAAATTAGGAGCCGATGACATTACCATTGTTGTGGGCGGTGTGATACCGCAGCAAGATTACGAATTTTTGTACAACAACGGCGCCGATTTCATCTTTGGACCAGGAACCAATATCCCAGAATCTGCAGTGGAAATCTTAAAACGATTTTTAAAATAAATTTACAGAAGTAATTTGAAAAAGATGGGTACTGTTGTGCTCATCTTTTTTATTTGGGCACCTGAGCTTCGCTCGCAATCGTGAATAAAAGCAGTGCTTTTCTTTCGATTGTGCCCTCCGTTCCCGCTTTTTTGGTTTTTGGTTTCCTTCGACGATGCTCAGAAAACCAAAAACCAAAAAGAGCTCCACTCAGGTCGGGGTGCAGCTCAGAGATTATGGATAGATCCGTTTGTTTTTTTTCAACCTTTGCGGATTTTGCGTGGTAGTTGAGAGTTGTTGGTATTCATTATCAAGATTTTAACTCGAAAAAAAATAGCTTATATTTGAGAAATTCAAAAAAAACAACCATGTTTCTTACCGAATGTCCTAGAGATGCCATGCAAGGTTGGGGCGAAATGATCCCCACACAAAAGAAAATCGACTACATCAATGCCTTGATGGCAGTGGGTTTTGATGTGTTGGATTGCGCAAGTTTTGTCTCACCAAAAGCCATCCCGCAAATGGCCGATTCTGCCGAAGTTGTAGAAAATATCGACAAATCCATTTCCAATACTCAACTCTCGGTCATTGTTGCCAACATTTCCGGCGCCGAAAAAGCGTTGAAGCACGACCCCGTTGATATTTTAGGCTTTCCTTTTTCCATCTCAGAAGTTTTTCAACACCGCAATACCAATAAAAGTAGAGAACTTGCGTTGGGCGAAATTCAAAAAATAAAAGAACTAACCGAAAGTGCAGGTAAGCAATTGCACTTGTACTTTTCCATGGCTTTTGGCAATCCTTATGGCGAAGCCTGGTCTTGGGAAGAAGTCGATTTCTGGGCCAATCGGTTTTCGGAAATGGGAGTAAAATCCATTCAACTGTCCGATACAACGGGCGTTGCCACTCCGGAAATCATCTCGGAATTGTTTGCAAAAGTTCCTTCCAAATATCCGCACATCAACTTTGGAGCACATTTCCATAACCGTTATGACGAGTCGTATGTCAAGCTAAAAGCAGCTTACGACCAAGGTTGCCGTAGGTTCGACTCGGCAATTAAAGGCATTGGCGGTTGCCCTATGGCAAAAGATGATTTGATTGGGAACACACCTACCGAGCAAGTTTTCAATTTTATGCATGTTGAAAAAATAGATATTCAGCAAAATTTATTGCATTTTGAAAGTGCTTATAACCAAGCAAAAGATATTTTTCATTTTTAATCAAAAGTTTTAAAACTAAAAATCATGTCCAAATTGCCCTCCATCATTCAGGCTTATGAATTAAAAGAGAATCTTAACGATCCTCATCTGGTTATATTAGATGCCAGAGCAGGAATGGGTTCTCGGGATCTTTACTTGAAGTCTCATGTAAAAGGTGCCCGATATATTGATTTGGATTGCGATTTGGCAGCTCCTGTCACCAATGCATCTCGTGGTGGCCGACATCCTTTGCCGGATTTTTTTGATTTTGCCAAAACACTTTCGGTTTTAGGCATTAAAGAAGACAGCAGGGTGGTGATCTACGACGATAAAGGAGGTGCCAATGCTGCGGCTCGATGTTGGTGGATGCTGAAATCGTTTGGGTTGGAGCAAGTTCAGGTGGTGAGTGGTGGCTATCAAGCCTTGGGAGATTTTGAAATGAAATCTGGTGAAGAGCACATCCATCAGTCCATCATAAAAATTCCCGATCATTGGACATTGCCAACCGTGGAAATTAACGATGTTGAACTTTTGTTAAACGAAAATAAAGCCGTAGTGATTGATGTTCGAGATGCGTATCGATATCTAGGCGAGTCAGAACCAATTGATCCGGTTGCAGGGCATATCCCGGGAGCGATCAACATTCCACTCACAGAAAATCTGGATGCAAGTGGATTGTTTTTGTCCGCTGAAGATCTGAAAGAAAAATATAAATCGGTTTTCGAAGATGCTTCAAAGCAGGTGATTGTACATTGTGGTTCTGGAGTTACCGCTTGCCATACCCTTTTGGCACTGGATTATGCAGGATTTAAAATGCCATCGCTGTTCGTAGGGTCGTGGAGCGAATGGTGTCGAAGTGGGAAAACCATTGCTGTTGGAGAGAATTAATTTTTCAGTCTTTTCATCATTTTTTCGACCCAAGTATAAGCAGCTGGGCAAATGATCGTGTTTTTAACCATTAAATTGTTGATCTGATAAATCTTTTTTCTGTCGGTATGCGGGTATTCACGACAGGCTTTCGGTCGTACTTCGTAGATGGAGCAGGTGTTGTCCTCATTTAGAAAATAACAAGGTAGATTTTGCAAAACTTTATCACCATCTTCGTCTGTTCTTAAGAATTTGGCTTCAAAATCGGCAACTTTCATTCGGAGGTGCTTGGCAATCCTTTCAATGTCTTTTTCGGTGTACAATGGACCTGTGGTTTTGCAACAGTTGGCACAAGAAAGACAGTCGATTTCTTCAAAAACCTCTTCGTGAATTTCCTCAACGATATAGTCCAAATTTTTGGGTGTTTTTTTCTTTAGCCCTTCCAAAAACTTTTTGTGTTCCTTGCTTTTTTGCTCTGCAAGTTTTTTGTATTCACTAAGATTCATTCTATGAATTCATTCTGCTGATTGTGGAGGGCAAAGTTAAGGATTTATACAAGTAAGATCTTGACGGTATGATGAAAAATCATTGAAAAAATTATAAAAAAAAATATTTTTCCATTCAATCAATTTTATATCTTTGTTTTTAACAATAAAAAATTAAACATTTACCATTATTCTGCTTGAAATGAAAGGGATTTTAAAAATTTACCATCCTGATGAAACTTTAAAATACAACATCAAAAGCTCTTATTGCAAGGCCATTTATGCCAACGAACAGCATTTTCTGGAAGTCGAGATCATTACCGACGATTCCTTAGATCATGTGGACGACGACTCGTTGCAGTATCAATTTCCTCAACTGTCTTTTTCCGTTACCAATTTTCCTATCGAAAGTAGTGAATTGATTGGCAAATCATTTACAATTATCGACACCGATGAGGAGGTCTTTACCGAAGTGAATTTGTACGATGATGAAGACGCCTACCTCTACAACAACAAACTCCAATTTTTACAAAACGAAAAGGAAGAATTGAACTTGATCTGGGAGGGAGAAATTGATGATTTTTACACCGGTACTGATGAAGTAATTCCATTTAAACTAAAATGTCATTTTAATGTAGATGACATCGAAGTTGATGACTAAGTGCAAAAAGTTTTCAAACTCAATCAACAATTCTTTTCATTTTTTTGTATTACTTTTACGAATTGAAAGTAATCGGCAAGGTATTTGCCTCGTATTTTAAGCCCAATAAGGTTCTGTTTTTTGTGTAAAATAGACTTAGATGCCGAAATTTATTTCTGTTGTATGGGGTTTTATTGAAAATAAATTTTTACTTTCATCGTTCAATTGATAACATAAAAAAATAGTCCATGTTTCTACAAGCTGCTGTTGCACCCGCTCAGGAAAAAGTATTTTCTTTTTGGAACATCATGTTCCACGGTAATGTATTTGCCAATGTCGTTATGATAACCGTTTTGGTTCTTGGTGTTTTCTCTTTGTACCTGTTTTTGGAACGATTATTCTACATCAACAGACAGATAAAAGCTACCGACATGAATTTGATCAACAATCTAAATGACTTGTTGAGGGATGGAAAGGTGCAGAGTGCCGTAGATTATTGCGAAAGACAAAATACACCAGAAGCTCGAATTATTGAAAAAGGGATAACCCGTGTTGGTAGGCCGGTTTCGGATATTGTAAGTGCTATGGAAAGCCAAGGACAGATCGAAGTGTCCAAATTAGAAAAAAACTTAAATCTTTTGGCAGCTGTACCCAGTATTGCTCCCATGTTGGGGCTTTTGGGAACGGTAATCGGGATTATCATGGCGTTTTTCAATATGGCCAATATGGAAGGCTCTTTCTCACCAAAAACCCTGTCCGAAGGGATTTACACAGCGTTGGGGCAGACGGCAACCGGTTTGGCAGTTGCTATTCCGGCAAACTTTTTTTATAATTTGTTGTTGACCAGAATTGATAAATTCGTTCTGAAAACCCAACAACTGTCCACAGATTTCTTAGACATCATCAACAAACCATAATATGAAAATTAAAAGAAGGAATAAAGCAAATCCAGATTTTAGCTTAGCGGCTATGGTGGATGTGATCCTGCTTTTGCTCATCTTTTTTATGGTGACTTCTGCAGCGTCTAACATCTCTGCGGTTAATGTTAATTTGCCAAAAGGAAGCGTGGACAATCCGAATATTCCGGATGAGGTTACGGTGAGTATAAAGCCTGATGGGACATTTTATGTCAATGATGTGCAAACACCAAAAGAAGCATTGGAGTCGTCCATTACCGAAAAAATGAAAGGGAGAACGACGCCTTCATTCACGGTGAGAGCCGATGAAAATACCTTGCACAAAGATTTTGTATATGTGATGGAAATTGCCGAAAAGCACCATTTCAATATCGCCATAGCAACCATCAAAGAAAGTAATTAATCATTTAAGATTAGATGATGCGTCTAAATTCCATAGAAAATAAAGAAGACAACAGCGACAGACTAAAAAGCGGAATTATAACTGCGGTGATTTGGTCTGCCATTTTGCTTTTTTTATTTTGGTATAAAATTATTGAAAAAACGCCTCCTCGGCATGAAGTGGTTACCCGAATGCTTATAAATTTTGGGGATAACAGAAACGGAAATGGTACCGATGAGCCAGCACCACAAGAAGGCTCTTTAGCAGGAGAAACGACTACCGTTCCTATAGAAGAAATGGTGAGTGACAAGAAAAAAACAGATGTACAAAATGCCACTCCGGTTGTGAATACAAAAGCGACAAAAGATGTTGGTTCTGAAAAAATATTTACGGGGAATAGCGATAAAAAAATAGTAAAAACAGTTGCCAAGACGGATGAAAAAAAAGAGAACAGTGCGAAAGCGAATGCTAAAAATCCGTCAACAACTTCCCAAAATGCAAAATCTAAACAGGGAGGAAAATCCAATGCGGTAGCCAATGCCAAATCCGGAAGCGGTGATGGAAAAGGGAGTCAAGCCATTGGAAATCTAATCGCTGGTCGTGGGAAAAACCCCGGTTCTCAAGGTTCGGGACAAGGCATAGGTAATGCAGGCGATCCTTTGGGAGGAGACGGAAATGGCGATAGTAAAATAGGCATCGATAGAAAATTAACAGGCTTTATCCCGGGTACTATGGGAAGAGGCGGGGCACAACCTTCACACAATTGTTCGGCAAGTGGGACTATAGTTATCGCCTACACGGTTGATAAATCCGGAAATGTAACCTCTGCAAAAAGGAATTCTGGAATTTCTGATCCTTGTGCGGTTTCAACAACAATTTCTTGGGTGAAAAAATATGTGAAAGCCGAAAAAGCCAGTGTTTCCTCAACAGGGACTTATTCCATTTCTTTTTAAGGATTTCAAGATTTAATAGAAAATTTCACTAAAATTTTAACATAAAAAAAAGTGCATAAATAGAAAATCTATATTATGCACTCAACTAAACTAAAAACCATTTTTTCATCATTTGTGTTTTAGTTTCATCTATTTGTGTGTTTTTTCCTTTGTGTAATTGGAACTCCAAATAACGACTTTCATCACTTGTGTTACTTGTTTTTTCTTGTCGTTATCTATGTGCAAATTTACTTCAACTGGAGATTAAATACAGTATCGAATCGGTCGATAGAATTCGATGCGCTTGTAGATTTTATTCTACAAAAAACCTTCGCAAGTTATTCCTGCGAAGGTTTCTTTAATTTTGAATTTTGCTTTTTTATTTTTCAGCTTCAAAGTCCAAGCTAATTGAGTTCATGCAAAATCGAACTCCGGTAGGTTCTGGCCCGTCATTAAAGACATGGCCAAGATGCGAGTCGCATCTCTTGCACAAAACCTCAATCCTGTCCATTCCGTGAGAGATGTCTTTTCTGTATTTAACCCCATTTTTATCGGCTTCGTAGAAGCTTGGCCAACCGCAAGTAGAGGCAAATTTAGCCGTGCTTTTGAAAAGATGATTGCCACAGGCAGCACAATAGTAATCGCCTTTTTCATCAAAATTATTAAACTTTCCACTGTGTGGTCTTTCGGTTCCTGCTTCCCTGGCAATGTGGTAAAGCTCTGGCGAAAGCAAATGTTTCCAAACCGTGTTGGGTAATTTTACAATACCGGTATCGGTTCTGGAGAAATGAGGGTTTATGATTTTGTTTTCTTGCATGGTTTTACTTTTTATGGGTTGATGATATTTGGTGCACGACAGGCTCATGAAAAGAGCGAAAGTTCTGAAAAGTGTTTTCATAAGGAGTCTGTTTTCATATTTCTTGTTCAAGTCGCGGTTTTTCGTTTTCAAAATTACTAAATTTGAATTGATGAATACGAGAATTAAAGAAAAACAACTGCAGAGGCATAAATATTTGGCAACGGGACTCTTTCTTGTCATGATGGTGGTTTTTGCATTTGCAACAATAATTGAGAAAAAAAGTCCAGTATGGTGGGTGGGTTATGTTCGCGCTTTTTCTGAAGCGGCTATGGTAGGTGCTTTAGCGGATTGGTTTGCTGTAACGGCGTTGTTTCACCATCCTTTTGGACTGAAAATTCCACACACCAACCTGATCGAAAAATCAAAAGAAAACATTGGTGATAACCTAGGAACTTTTGTCGTTGATAATTTTTTGTCTCCAGATAACATCCGTCCTTACATTCAGAAAATTAAAGTTTCCACAATTTTAGGAGATTGGCTGGCTGTTGAAGCCAATAGGAAAAGGCTTTTAACAGAAACTTCAATTGTTATAAAAGATGTTGTCGAGAAGCTTAATGACGAAGATGTGGTAGAATTTATTTCCGCAAAATCCAATGAAATCACCGATAAAATAAAAGTCAATCAGCTCCTCTCTCAAGGCTTGCAGTATTTGTTGGAGCATAACGAGCATCAAAATTTACTCACTTATTTGTCGTCCCAAATTCAATACTACATTCATAACAACAGGGAGATGATTCGTGAAAGGGTACAAGACAACAGTTATGCATTCATTCCTAAATTTTTTGACAATAAAATAGCCGGAAAAATTTCCGATGGGCTATTGGATTTTTTTATGGAGGTCGAAGGGAACGAGCATCATCCACTTCGGGATGAACTCACCCTGAGGTTAGAAAAATTTGCCAAAGAAATTCGTGATGGGCAGATATGGGAAGAAAAGTTCGATCATCTGAAAAAAGGATTTTTAACTGAAGAAAAACTAAAAGTGTATGCCAATGACATTTGGTTGTCCATAAAAACGACACTTCTTGCCGAGCTTTCTTCAGAAGACGGAAAGCTAAAACTGTATTTGGAAAAAAATCTTGTTTCGCTTGCCGATACCTTGCAAAACGATCTTGCGGTGCAGGAAAAAACGGATAAATTGGTTCGTAGCACCGCATATAAGTACATTCTAAGAAATAAAAATCGTTTTGGTGAACTGATTTCAGATACCGTTGGCAACTGGAAAGGCAATGAACTGAGCCAGAAATTGGAGTTGGAAGTGGGTAAAGATCTTCAATACATTCGCATCAATGGGACTTTGGTGGGCGGATTGGTAGGTTTGCTCATCTATGCCATAACCCATTTCGTTGATTACATCTAGGAGCCATTATCATTTTCGCAGAATCGTAGTAGAGGCGATTTTTAATCCATATCGTCATCCAAATAGACCAATTCGGTATCAAAACTCTTTTGTCTGCTATTGATTTTTTTAGCCTTTTCTAATTTCTTGGTTAGGGCATCAATCAAAAATGAAGTTTCGAAAAACTGTCTGTGAATTCCGGGTAAAAGTTCAAAAAAAAGATCAATACCCACTTGGTTGTTGTGCAGATCCATTTTTTTTTCCAGATCGGTGTTTGGGAAAAGATCTTCGTGTAGGGAAGTCATTTTCAGGCTGAAATTTTTAGCTTTTTCAGGTGATGAAATTTTAGAACAATAGGAAAGGATTAGTGCCGACCACAATGCATGTCGAAAAGCATTTCCTTTGCCGTTTCCAGAGTTGCTGTTCGGGAATTTTTTCTGGACAATCGCAAAGGCTTTCAGTGTAGCCCAAAAACCCATCATGCTGAACAATGGGTGCTTTATGGTGAGCGTTCCAAGTTTTAAAAGTTTAGAAATGGACAAGCTCCTGAGGGATCGAAAAAAAATAACGAAAGGTTTTCTCATTCCGCACCAAAGATAGTGTATTCTTGGTTGACTAAAAAACTGGGTTTTACATTTCGTAAAACCCAGAAGATATTTGGTTTAAGCTTCTTTTAGCTTTACCGTAAAGTGTCTTAAGATCGGAGATTCCCAAGTGATTTCGTATCCTTTGGTAATTTCGTTTCTTCTTTCGAAGATGTTTTTAAGGGCTACAGCAACATAATACATGTGGTTGTTGGTGTAGGTTCTTCTCGGGATGGCCAATCGTAAAAGTTCCATTTTAGGATAGCGGTTTTCTCTGGTTTCAGGATCTCTATCCGCCAAGATGGTTCCGATTTCAACCCCACGGATTCCTGCTTCTTTGTACAATTCAATTCCTAAAGTCTGAGCCGGAAATTCTTCTCTTTTCACATTCGGTAAAAATTTAACAGCATCTATAAAAATTGCGTGTCCACCGATGGGTCTTTGGATAGGGATTCCCCATTCGATCAGGAGATTTCCAAGGTATTCGATTTGTGAAATTCTGCTTTCCAAGTAGTCAAACTCGGTAGCTTCGTCCAAACCTACTGCCAAAGCAGCCATGTCTCTACCGGCCATTCCTCCGTAGGTGATGAAGCCTTCGTAGATGATGGTGAAGTTGGATGCGGTTCTAAAGATTTCTTCGTCGTTCAGGGCAATAAATCCGCCGATGTTTACCAAACCGTCTTTTTTAGACGACATGGTCATCCCGATTCCGTAAGAGAAGATTTCTTTACAAATTTCTTTTATGCTTCTGTTTTCTTGTCCTTTTTCTCTTTTTTTGATGAAGTATGCGTTTTCTGCAAATCTTGCCGAGTCGAAAATAATTGGAATTTCGTATTGGTCGGAAAGAGCTTTTACCGCTTTTACATTCTCGATAGAAACGGGTTGTCCGCCGGACGAATTGCAAGTGATGGTTACCAAACAGAAAGGGATTTTTTCTTTGCCGTATTGTTTGTAAACTTCTTCCAATTTTACCAAATCCAAATTTCCTTTGAAGGGATGCTCCAGTTCAGTGTCGAAAGCCTCATCAATCGTACAATCGATGGCATGGGCTTTTCTAAATTCGATATGACCTTTGGTGGTGTCGAAGTGGGAGTTTCCTGGGATTACATCGCCTTCTTTTACTAGGGCAGAGAACAATACATTTTCTGCTGCACGACCTTGGTGGGTAGGCAAAAGGTATTGGTATCCTGTAATGTTTTGTACGGCAGATTTTAGCTCTTCAAAAGATCTTGCGCCGGCATAACTTTCGTCTCCTCTCATCAGTGCTGCCCATTGTTTGTCGGACATGGCGCCGGTTCCGGAGTCGGTTAAGAAATCGATAAATACTTTTGAGCTGGATAGGTTGAAAAGGTTGAAGTCGGCTTCTTTAATCCATTGTGCTCTTTCTTCTGATGTAGATTGCCCGATAGGTTCTACCATTTTTATTCTGTACGGTTCTGCGTAAGGTAATTTCATTTTTATAGAATGTTTTAAGTTGATTGTTTTTAATTAAATAAATTGAGAATGAACATTCTATAATCATTCCGGTGCTTTGAAGATGCAGCGGTCACTATGAGATTTTACAGTCATGTACTGAAATTGAGTTTGATATTATTCGCCAAAGATAAATAATTTTAAGAAATATTTAACATAATTATGATCGTAGTTGCTTTTACTAAAAATTAGGTAATGTGGTTTAGGATTAAATAAAAAAAAGAATGGTTATTGTTTGTAATTCAAAATATTTCATTACTTTTGCAGACCAAAATAAGATTAATTATTAACCTAAAAATTATAAACAATGTTTGCAATTGTAGAGATAGCAGGGCTTCAATACAGAGTTGAAAAAGACCAAAAGTTGTTTGTGAACCGTTTGAAAGGAGATAAAGGAGCTTCTGTATCTTTTGATAAAGTACTTCTTACTTCTAACGGGTCCATCACTGTGGGCGCCCCAGCTGTAAGCGGAGTTTCAGTAGCTGCTGAAATCCTAGACCATGTAAAAGCTGATAAAGTAATCGTTTTCAAAAAGAAAAGAAGAAAAGGTTACGAAAAGAAAAATGGTCACAGACAGTCTTTGACACAAATCAAGATTACATCAATCACTGGTTTCTAATCAAGACAAAATAATTAATTATTAACATCCCAAAACCATAAAATAAAATGGCACATAAGAAAGGAGTCGGTAGTTCCAAGAACGGTAGAGAATCTCACTCTAAAAGATTAGGAGTTAAGATTTTTGGAGGACAAGAAGCTATTGCTGGTAACATCATTGTAAGACAAAGAGGTACACAGCACCACCCAGGAACGAATGTAGGTATTGGTAAAGACCATACTTTGTTCGCACTTGTAGATGGTAAAGTAGTTTTCAGAAAGAAAGCAAACAACAGATCTTTTGTATCTGTAGAGCCTAACGCATAATTTTAGCGTTTATACAATTTAAAGAAGCTGTCCAGATCGGATGGCTTTTTTTTTGACTTTAGAATTTAAAACCCGAAACCCGAAACTTGAAACTTGAAACTTTAAACTTGAAACAAAAAAACCATCCCAAAGGATGGCTGTATTGAGTAAAGATGATTGTCCCAGGTTTACATTCCCAAGCTTAATCGTACTCTTTTCAAGGTTTCTGTAGCTACTGCTTTGGTTTTGGCTGCACCTTCTTGCAGCTTGGCTTCCAATTCTGGAAGATTATTCATGTAATAGTCAAACTTTTCTCTTTCGTTTTTAAAATGAGTTAAAATCAGATTCAACAATTCCGTTTTGGCATGTCCGTAGCCGAAGTTTCCGCCCAAATATTTTGCTCTTATTTCTTCGGTTTGCACTTCGTTGGCAATCAAACTAAAGATGGCAAACACTTTACAAGTATTGGGATCCTTAGGCTCTTCCAGAGGGGTAGAGTCCGTTTCTATACTCATAATTTGTTTCTTCAGTTGTTTTTCCGGTAAGAAGATGTTGATGATGTTTCCCCTGGATTTCGACATTTTATTTCCGTCAGTTCCAGGAACATATTTGGTTTCTTTTTGCAATTCGGCTTGAGGCAATATAAAAACCTCACCCATTTGATGGTTAAATCTGGATCCTACATCTCTAGCCATTTCCAAATGTTGTAGCTGGTCTTTGCCTACGGGAACCACCTCGGCATCGTACAACAAGATGTCGGCAGCCATCAGCATGGGATAGGTAAAAAGACCGGCGTTTACATCTTGCAAGCGATCGGCTTTGTCCTTGAAAGAATGGGCAAGTTGTAGCCTTTGGAAAGGGAAAAAACATTCCAAATACCAAGCCAGTTCGCAAGTTTCTGGTATGTCACTCTGTCTATAAAAATAGGTTTTTTCGGTATCTAAGCCACAGGCAAGCCAAGCGGCAGCAATCTCGTATGTATTTTGTTTTAATTCTTCGGCATTCTTTATTTGGGTTAAAGAATGCATGTTGGCGATGAAAAGAAAGGATTCATTTTCTTTTTGTTGGGACAGTTCGATTGCGGGGATTATCGCACCTAAAAGGTTTCCCAAATGTGGCGTACCGGTTGCTTGGATGCCGGTAAGAATTCTGGACATAAAATTTTTATTTTAGTTAAATGAATTTTTTTGTTAATTAAAGTTCAAACCCGTATGGGAATGCTTTTTTTCTGAATACATACAGAAGTGCGGCACCAACGGTGATGGCAGAATCCGCAATGTTGAAAATGTATTTGAAGAACTCGATGTGTTTTCCACCAATGATGGGCCAACTTTCCGGTACCCACCAATCGACAAGTGGAAAGTGAAGCATATCGACCACGCAGCCTTTCATAAAGGTAGAATAGCCATGACCAAAAGCAGTAAGTTGAGAAGTGCCTCCGTATTCTATCCATCGGTTAACACTTTCGTCAAAAATGGAACCGCTGTCGAAGATCATTCCGTAAAACATTCCGTCGATTAAATTTCCAATGGCTCCACCAAAAATCATGGCCATAGGAAGGAGAAGGTAATTGCTGGTTCTGCCTTCGCTGATCCATTTTTTAAACAAATAGACCATGCCACCAATCAGGGCAATTCTTAGGATGACCAAAGCGTATTTTCCCAACAGCCCACCAAAATGAAAACCGTAAGCCATGCCGGGATTTTCAACAAAAGTCAGTTTGAAACCCGGGAAAACATCAATGCTTTCGCCCAAGTTGAAGTGGGTTTTGATGTATATTTTTGATATTTGATCAATTAACAAGATGATTACGGTGATGAATGCTATTTTTTTCATAGATATTTCGAGGATTGTACACCCTTTTATTTTACAATTGGTCTAGGTTACTTTAAATTTTTTGAAAGTTCGTCGAGTCTTTTTCTGTCTTTTTCAGAAAGATCATCAATTCCGTTTTTTCCCATTTTACTCAAAAGATGATCAATCTCTTTTTGTTGGTTGATTTTTCTTTCGTTGTATTCATCGTCTAGGGTATAGGCCGAATTTTTATGAGAAGAGGATGAGGTGTTTTTCCTTCTGAAAAAATAAAAGGCAAAAATAACAATAATTAAGATAAGGACTAAGGTCATAGGAATAAAAAAGGTTTATAATGCTCATGAAAGTCATTATAAACCTTAGGTTTTTTATAGTTGAACTGTTTTAGCGTTGCATATTTTTAGCTTCGATACTCAAAGTAGCATGCGGAACGGCCATCAATCTCTCTTTAGGGATTAGTTTTCCTGTAACGCGACATATTCCGTAGGTTTTGTTTTCGATGCGGATGAGTGCGTGTTTCAGATCACGGATGAACTTTTCTTGTCTTCCTGCCAAGATCGCATTTTGTTCTTTGCTCAGGGTTTCTGCACCTTCTTCAAAAGCTTTAAAGGTGGGTGCAGTATCGTCGGTTCCGTTGTTGTGATCGTTCAAGAAACTTTCATTGATCATAACCAAATCCTTTTCTGCTTTTGCTATTTTCTCCAGTATAATTTTTCTAAATTCTTGCAAATCGCTTTCATTGTAGCGTACTCTCTCGTCCATGTCTTTTGTTTTTCAGATGTTAGTTTGTAGCACAATATGATTTCTAAAATGATATCGTACTATTGTTTGTCCACTTTTACTTTGAAAAGAACTTCGTCTATTTCTATTTCATCGTAATTATTGAGTGAATATACAAATTCTATTTTATCCGACAATACCTCATTGATAATATATTGATGATTGTTGGTAAGTTCTGTTTTGAACGGACAATTTTCTTCTAATTGTAATGAAATTCTATCCGTAAGATCAAAATCTTTGTCTTTTCTTAAATTTTGAATTCTATTGACAAACTCTCTCGAAATTCCTTCAGACTTTAACTCATCGGTGATGGTAAGATCCAAGGCTACGGTTACCTTACCCTCGCTGATTACCGTCCATCCAGGAATGTCTTTGGTGGTAATTTCGGCATCGTCTAAGGTAATTTCATAACCCGAAACTTCAATTTTTCCTTCTTTTTCTAATAAGGAAATCTGCTCTGAGGAGAAATTTTGAATCTCAGCACCAACCGTTTTCATGTCTTTGCCCAATTTAGGTCCCAAAGCTTTAAAGTTTGGTTTGATTTGTTTCACGATAAGGTGGCTGGCTTCTTCGGCATTGATCAATTGAAGTTCTTTTACATTAACTTCTTGCTTAATCAGGTCGCTAACCGCCAGTAATTGAGTTTCTGTTTTTGTGTCCAAAACAGGGATCATTACTTTTTGAAGAGGCTGTCTTACTTTTATGTTCTCCTTCTTTCTCAAAGAGAAAACCATGGAGGTAACTTGTTGTGCAAGATGGGTTTTCTCTACCAAATCCAATTCGATTTTGTTTTCGTCAACCGTTGGGAAATTGGTTAGGTGTACACTTTCTGCACGGTCTTTGCCGGTAATGCTGTTCAAATCTCTGTACAATTGATCCATGAAAAATGGTGCAATTGGAGCGGCAATTTTTGCAATCGACTCTAGGCAGGTGTATAAAGTTTGGTAAGCGGAGATTTTATCTTCCGAATAATCGCCTTTCCAGAATCTTCTTCTGCAGAGTCTTACATACCAATTAGAAAGGTTGTCGTTCACAAAAGTATTGATGGCTCTAGCTACTTTTGTAGGTTCGTAATCGTTGTAATTTTCAGTAACTTCTTTTATCAAGAGGTGCAGTTCTGATAAGATCCAACGGTCGATTTCAGGACGGTTTTCAATTTCTTTTTCGCTGTATTTAAAACCATCAACATTGGCATAAAGAGCGAAGAATGAATAGGTGTTGTATAGTGTTCCGAAGAATTTTCTTCTTACCTCGTCTATGCCTTCCAGGTCAAATTTTAGATTCTCCCAAGGATTGGCATTGGAGATCATGTACCAACGGGTAGCATCGGGACCGTATTTTTTCAAAGTCTCGAAAGGGTCTATGGCATTGCCCAATCTTTTGGACATTTTTTGCCCGTTTTTATCCAAAACCAAACCGTTTGACACCACATTTTTATATGCAATTCCGTCAAAAACTGTGGTTGCAATGGCGTGTAAGGTATAGAACCAACCACGAGTTTGGTCCACACCTTCGGCGATGAAATCTGCAGGGAAAGCTTTGTTGTTGTCGATGAGTTCTTTGTTTTCGAACGGATAATGCAATTGTGCATAAGGCATTGCTCCGGAATCAAACCATACATCGATCAGGTCGCTCTCTCTTTTCATTGGTTTGCCATTTTCGGAAACCAAAACAATTCCATCAACAATATTTTTATGCAAATCAATTTTAGCATAATTTTCCTCGTTCATGTTCCCGATTTCAAATCCTTTGAATGGGTTTTCGGTCATGAAACCTAGGGATACGGATTTTTCAATTTCTGTATAAAGTTCTTCAACAGAACCGATGATGATTTCCTCTTTAGAATCTTCTGTTCTCCAGATGGGCAATGGGATTCCCCAATATCTTGAGCGGGAAAGGTTCCAGTCGTTTACATTTTCTAACCAATTGGCAAATCGGCCTTCTCCGGTCGATTTTGGTTTCCAATTGATGTCTTCATTCAGTTCTACCAATCGGTTTTTGACTTGAGACATTTTCACAAACCAAGAGTCGAGAGGATAGTACAAAACCGGCTTGTCTGTTCTCCAGCAATGCGGATAGCTGTGTACATATTTTTCAACTTTGAAAGCTTTGTTCTCGGTTTTTAGTAAAATAGCGAGTTCTACATCCCAAGATTTTTCAGGAGCAGTACCTTCGTCGTAATATTCGTTTTTGATGAATTTTCCTGAGAAAATTTCAGGGACATTTTCGCCTTTCAAAAATCGTCCTGTAAGATCCACCAAAGGGACAAGGTTGTCGTTTTCGTCTTTCACCAGCATTGGTGGGACTCCAGCGTCTTTAGCTACTTTAGCATCGTCGGCACCAAAAGTAGGAGCGGTGTGTACAATACCCGTACCGTCTTCGGTGGTCACAAATTCACCAGGAATTACTACAAATGCTTTTTCCGGATTTTCTGATGGTAAAAACCAAGGAACCAATTGCTCGTAGGTCGTGCCACAAAGGTCTGAACCTTTGAATTCGGTTATGACTTGATAAGGGATGGTTTTGTTTTCCGAAGAATAATTGGTGAAATCTTCATCCGAACCTTCAGCATATTTTTTGCCAAATTGTTTTGCTACCAATGCTTTAGCAAGTATTATGTTGATGGGCTCAAAAGTATATTGGTTGAAGGTTTTTATCAAAACATAATCGATGTCATTACCAACGGTAAGTGCCGTGTTGGAAGGCAAAGTCCAAGGAGTTGTGGTCCAAGCCAGAATGTGGATGTTGTCCTGTACCGATGCTAAGATGGGTTGTAATTTTTCTGAAAGATTTTTTACTTTAAACTGTGCAACAACTGTGGTGTCCGAAACATCACGATATGTTCCGGGTTGGTTAAGTTCGTGAGAAGACAGTCCGGTACCTGCTTTTGGCGAGTACGGTTGTATGGTGTACCCTTTGTACAAAAGATTTTTGTTGTACAATTGTTTCAAAAGCCACCAAACGGTTTCCATATATTTGGGTTGGTAGGTGATGTATGGGTTTTCCAAATCTACCCAGTAACCGATTTTTTCGGTAAGGTCGTTCCAAACATCGGTGTATTTCATCACGGCGTTTCTACACGCTTGGTTGTACTCTTCGATGGTGATTTTTTTTCCGATATCTTCTTTGGTAATTCCCAATTCTTTCTCTACGCCCAATTCTACAGGGAGTCCGTGGGTGTCCCAACCGGCTTTACGAAATACCTGTTTTCCGTTTTGGGTTTGGAAACGACAAAAAATATCTTTAATTGCTCTTGCCATCACATGGTGTATGCCGGGAAGTCCGTTTGCGGAAGGAGGTCCTTCGTAGAAAACAAATTCCGGTTGTCCTTTTCTAATCTCTACCGATTTTTTGAAGGTATCTTCTTGTTTCCATGATGCAGCTACGCCGTCTGCAACTGCTATTAAATCTAATTTTTTATATTCGTTGAATTTCGTCATTGTAACTTCTTTCGCTTAAGATTTTTAATCGTGCGAATATAATGATTTTTAACGAAAAAATGGAGTGTAATTGTTCAATAATTGTTGGTTTTTAATCGTTTAGAAAGAAGAATTTGAAGTTTTTTCGATTTTAGATTAATGAAATCCCCAAGCCGGGTTTTTCGGAGATTTTTATTTTACCCTCTTTTACGAAACTTCCTTGGGCATAGTCGTTGGCGATAAGGTTGGCACCGTCCAGATCTGCAAAGTCCAACAGCGGTGCTAATGCACATGCTGCGGAAATCCCAACACTGGATTCCGTCATGCAACCGAGCATGATTTTAAAGTCGTTGTCTTTCGCTTTTTGTATTAATTCTAGCGCGGGAGTCAGTCCACCGCATTTCATCAGTTTGATGTTGATGCTTTTGTAATGTGGTTTTAATTTTTCTAAATCTTCCAGGTGTTGCGCATCTTCATCGGCCATCCAGTTGGCGAATTTGTTTTTATCAAGAGTGTTAAACTTTCCAATAGGCATGGGCTGTTCGATGTAGGTGAAGTGTTCAGAAATTGGACAATTCTGAAGCCAAATGCAATCGTCTTTGGTGAAGCTGGCGTTGGCATCCAAGGCGATGTTTTTCTCAGTTTGTAAGAGTTTTTCTAAATTATTTTTATCCAAACTGCTGCATTTTACTTTGAATTTTGACCACGAGCTTTCATTAATTTTTTTTAATTGAACCTCGATAGGAGCTATGGAAATGGTGATGGAGCTTTCGGTTGAAACGGTGTTAGATAAACGATTGAGTTCGGCAAAAGATTTATTTTCCAATTTTCCGTACAAATCCCAATACGCACAATCCAAAGCCGATTGTAGAAAAGAGGGCAGATCTAAGGATTTTAGTTTCAAATTAAATTCAAAGGGATGTGAGATTGATGGGGTTTCAATTTCTTTTTCAATAGATTTTAACTTTACGATAAAATCGTCCAAACGAATGCCGTAATAGTCGATTTCTACACATTCGCCATAGCCTTTCTTTTCATGATGAGAAAGTTCTATAAGCAATGCGTTTCGGTGTTGATATTTCCC
The DNA here is from genome assembly GCF_014353055.1 of Amniculibacterium sp. G2-70. Taxonomy (GTDB): domain Bacteria; phylum Bacteroidota; class Bacteroidia; order Flavobacteriales; family Weeksellaceae; genus Amniculibacterium; species Amniculibacterium aquaticum. The sequence continues at coordinate 1,163,527 of NZ_CP060698.1, read as the reverse complement.
GTAGGCAATTGAAAAAGTTTCCTTCATTTTCAATTGGGCTTTGTAGAATTTCAGTTTCATACTTTAAAGATATAAAATCAATTTTGAAAAGAATAAAAAATTTTTTAGCAATAAAATAAAATTAAATACCCAGAGAATCAGGCTGTTAAGACTTGTTAGTACAATGCAATACAAAGTAGTGTAACAAAAATACAGGTTTATAATACCTATTAGGAAAACAATAAAAAATCTTTGGTCATGAAAATTTATTATGCAATCCCATACTTATTTTTAGGTAACTTAATATGGGCACAACAGGTACAAAAAGACACGGTAAAAAGTACAGAAATAAAAGAAGTGGTTTTGAAGAAGAAAACACTTCAAAAAAAATCGGATCGCATGGTGTATGATGTAGGCAACTCTCCGGTAGCTAAGGGAAACAATGGTTTTGAACTTTTGAAACAAACTCCGATGTTGTCTTCTACGGATGACAAATCTTTGAAAGTTTTAGGAAAAGGAAGTACCAAAATATACATCAACGGAAAAGCGCAAACTATGGATGCAGATGCGATAGTGGATATGTTGAAAAGTATGCCGGCAGAAAATATTTCTAAAATAGAAGTGATCACCGTGCCTTCTAGTGAATTTCAGGTGGAAGGAAATGAAGCCATTGTGAATGTTATTCTCAAGAAAAAATCTTCGGATGGGATCAACGGGAATGTAAAAATTGAAGATCAAATTGCCAAAAGCAATAGTGCAACCCTTTCAACATCTTTCAATTACAGAAAAGGGAAGTTCGGACTTCAAGCCAATGTTAACGGGGGCAAAATTGTACGGGATCAGTATTATATTTTGACCAACGGAAACGATGGCGGAGCACAGCCGTTCAGCTTAAAATCTGAAGGAGATGTGGTGTCCAAGTTCGGGCAATGGGGTGGTTATCTAAATATGGATTACCAGTTAACCGATCGACAAAAATTGGATTTTTCTTTTCAGCACAGGGATAAAGAGGAGAAGCCTTCTACCACTAATTTTATTAACGAATTAAGAAATTCCGGAAGCTTATTCGAGATCACTCAAACATTGAATACCACCAACTCTAAAGTTTCCAATCAGTCCTATAATTTAGGTTACGAATGGCTGACCGACGACAAAGGTAGCAAACTGAACGCCAATGCATCTTATATGTATTTTGATAAAACAGGGGTGAATAACAACAGTACAGTATTGCTCAATACCCAACAGCAACCGGTATCAATCTTGAAACAATTTAACCAATCTACACCGCTTAGGATTAACAATTGGGCATTGAAAGCGGATTATGTTCAGCAACTTAAAAGCGGCCATGTTTTGAGTGCTGGCTTGGCATACAACAATACATTGACGGATAGCGATACCCGGTTTGAAAACATATTGCCTCCTACAGGTTTGGATGGGAATCAGTCCAATCATTTCGCCTATGAAGAAAAAATTTACGGCATCTACGGGACTTGGGAAAAGAAATGGTCGGATCGCACCAACACCAAACTTGGGTTAAGGTACGAAAGCACAAATGCCGAAGGGAATGTCTTGGATAAAAACATTCAAATTGAGAGAAAGGATGGAGATTGGTTGCCTTTTGCAAGTTTTAATTATAACATGAATGAAGATCATCAGTTTTCTACAAGTTTTAGCAGTCGAGTGAGAAGACCTTCTTTCTGGGCTCTTAATCCGGTAAAAATTTATCTAACAGCCAATAATTACATTCAGAACAACCCTTTTACGCAGTCAGAATTGGTGTACAATACCGAGTTGCAGTACATTTTTAAGAGTTCTTATTTCATAACAGCTTCCTACGGCTTTACGGATCGTGCTTTGGAGCAGGTACCTCTGTCCGGGATGAAGAATGACGGTTCTGGAGAGAGTGTACTGGCATACATTTCTACCAATTACGGAACTAAGAAAGAATTCAGCCTTTCTTTTGGTATGCAAAAACAATATTTTAAAGGAATTTGGCAAATGAACAATTCATTGGTTTTGGGGTACAACCAATACAAAGGAACCGTGTACGGAGATCCTACAGACACCCAAAATTTGGTTACTTTTCAGAAATACGAACTGGATAGACAGTCTCAATTCGTGCAATTGCAACTCAACAATACGATACGATTGTCTCCACAAAAAGACTGGTATTTGGGTGTTAATTATTTTTATCTCTCCCCAATAGAATTGGTTGTAGGAAAGATGAATACCTTGCACAGCTTGGATCTGTCTTTGAAAAAAATGCATAAAAATTGGACTTTTTCTTTGGAAGCAAAAGATGTTTTTGGGACCAACAAAAATTATATTAAAGGCAGTGATGGTTTTGGAAATTACAATATTGTTGACCAAAACCAATACAATAGAAAATTGGTTTTAGGATTGACCTATAATTTCGGAAACCAAAAAGTTCAGAAGGTGAAAAAATCGGAGTCCGCCAATGACGATGTGAGAAGCAGAACAGGAAGTTAGACCTAATTTCGCATCAAATCATCCACGAGTTAACAACCAATTGTAGATAAAAGACTACCTTTGTTTTTCTAAAAAAATAATCTTATACAATGCAGACGATAGATTTTACTTTGGATTGGAAACTTAAGCTCCAAAACCGTTTTATCAATTATGTAAAAATATTTTCAACCAGCGATCCGGAAAGCGAGACCACCCCATCTTCGCCACAGCAGTGGGACATGGCGAATTTCCTTTTCGAAGAGCTAAAGCAATTGGGACTTTCCGATGTAAGTATAGACGACAAAGGCTATATCTACGCCTATGTCCCTTCTAATTTGGAAAACGATAACGAGCCGACAGTAGGTTTTATTTCTCACTACGACTCAACACCGGATTTTAACGGGAAAGATATCAAACCCATTATCTGGGACGATTACGACGGTGGCGATTTGTTGTTGAACAAAGAAACGGGCTTCACACTTTCTCCATCTAAATTCGAAAGCATGAAAGACTATGTGGGGCAAACTTTAATCACAACAGACGGAACAACCCTCCTAAGTGCCGATGATAAAGCCGGAATTGCAGAAATTGTAACTGCTGCAGAATTTTTATTGGCACACCCGGAAATTAAACACGGAAGAATCACTTTGGGCTTCACACCGGACGAGGAAATCGGTAGAGGAGCTCACCATTTTGATGTAGAAAAATTCGGTGCAGAATGGGCTTATACCATGGATGGCGGAGAAGTTGGTGAACTGGAGTATGAAAATTTCAACGCTGCAGGTGCCGTGGTAAAAATCCATGGACTTAGCGTTCATCCGGGATATGCTTTTGGTAAAATGGTGAATGCAGGACTTTTGGCTGCCGAATTTGCACAAATGTTACCGGCAAACGAAACCCCGGCAACAACGAAAGGTTTTGATGGTTTCTTCCACCTAACCGATATTAATGCAGATGTCTCTGAAGCCAAACTTCAATACATTATCCGCGATCACGATGCTGAAAAATTTGAGGCTAGAAAATCTTTGATGGAAACAAAGGTGAAAGAATTTAACCAAAAATACGGCGAGGGAACAGCCGAGGTTGAAATTAAAGAGCAGTACAGGAACATGAAACAGCAGTTTGAAGGCAAAATGCACATCGTGGACATCGCTGCACAAGCCATGAAAGATGCCAACATCGAACCGAAAATAAAAGCCATCCGAGGTGGTACCGACGGAGCGCAACTTTCCTACATGGGATTGCCTTGTCCTAATATTTTTGCAGGTGGACTTAACTTCCACGGACCGTATGAATATGTACCGTTGGAAAGCATGGAAAAAGCCGTAAAAGTAATTGTAAACATTGCCAAAGCGGTAAAAAAACAAGCATAATCTGCTTCACTAAAAACATAAAAAAAGCCTTTCAATTTTTTTTGAAAGGCTTTTTAGTTTGAATGTATTTTAAATTGAATAATGCCTCTCCAGCTCTTTCATATACTCGTGAGCGGTAAGATCAAATTTTACAGGAACAATGGAAATGTACCCGTTAGAAAGTGCCGTTTCGTCGGCATCGTCACCATCGTCCATATTGTTGAAGTATCCGGTTAGCCAATAGTATTTTTTACCGTGAGGATTAATTCTTTCATCAAAACTTTCTTCCCATTTGGCATGGGCTTGTCTGCAAATTTTTATTCCTTTTATTTCGCTTTTGTTCAGTTTTGGAATGTTTACATTCAGTACAACTCCTTTAGGCATAGGGTTTTCCAAAGCGTTCAAGGTAATTTTTTTGATGAAGTCTTCGGCTTGTGAAAAATCGGCTTCATAGGCCAAGTCGCAAAGTGAAAAACCAATCGCTGGCAAACCTTCTACACCGGCCTCTACCGCTGCCGACATGGTTCCGGAATAGATGACATTGATGGACGAGTTGGCTCCGTGGTTAATGCCGGATACCACAAGATCGGGCTTTCGGGTCAGTACTTTGTCCAAGGCAATTTTAATACAATCTACTGGGGTTCCGCTGCAAGAAAAATCGCGCTGAGGTCCTTCCAATTGTATTTCTTCTAAAGTTAAGGTCGAGTTGATGGTGATGGCATGGCCTTTGCCACTCTGTGGAGAGTTGGGGGCAACCACGATTACTTCGCCTATGGTATTCATAATTTCTATTAATTTACGAATCCCTGGAGCGGTTATTCCATCGTCATTGGTAACCAATATCAGTGGTTTTTGCATATTCTAAAATTTAGTTAGCAAATTTAGATAAAAAAAATCGCCTTAATCTTTTATAAATATTAAATTTGACAATTCAATTGATAACTTTAATCATTAATTTCAAAACTTACACAAACAATATGTTCAAAAAAATGAAACTCAATACTTTGTTTCTTTTTCTTCCACTGATGAGCTTGATGTTCTGCTTCAACGCTCCAAAGAACGATGATGAGAAAATGACAACCATCATGGTTAGTGTAAAAAACACACTTTCCTATTTGCACTATAGTCCCAAACCGATCAATGATGCCTATTCCAAAGAAGTGTACAAGCATTATTTTGAAATGGTCGATCCTGCAAAACGCTATTTCTTGCAGACCGATATGGACGAATTTGCCAAATACGAAACCAAACTGGATGATTATCTTTCTGGTGGGGATTTAACTTTTTTCAAACTGACCACAGACAGGCTTTTGCAAAGAGCTGATGAAATTGATGCAATGACCCAAGAAATCTTCAAGTCACCCATCAATTTAGATCAGGACGAAACTTTTATTTTGGAGGCTAAAAATAAAAAATATCCTAAAGACAAAGCTGAGCTTTTGACGGAATGGAAAAAGTATGTAAAATACAACATTCTTCAAGAAATGGAATCGCTAAATGCTAAGGAAAAAAGCCAAAAAGAATTGAAAGATTCTCTGCAAAGAAACAAACTGAAAGACACCGTAAATCTTAAAATCTTAACGCCTGAACAAAAAAGAGCAAAGGCTACAGATGAAGTAAAGGACTTGCTGAGCGACTCGTTCCGAAGATTCAAAAGGGTGAAAAGAATGGAATGGTTTTCTCGTTATATGAATGCTTATACGGAAGTTTTCGACCCGCATTCCAATTATTTTTCACCACAAGACAAAGACGATTTCGACACCAGCTTTAAAGGGAAGATTATAGGGATTGGAGCGATGATTCAAGAGAAAAAAGGCTACTTGTATCTGGGAGCTTTAACCGTTGGTGCTCCTGCTTGGAAGTCCAAACAACTATCAGATGGTGATAAAATCTTAAAAATAAAATCAAAACCAAAAGAGGATGCTGTGAATGCCGTAGGCTTATTGGCAAATGAAGCGGTGAAATTAATTCGAGGCGAAAAAGGCACCCCTGTCACTCTTACGGTTCAGAAGAAAGACCAATCCATAAAAGAAGTTACCCTGATCCGTGAAGAGGTAGAAATTGAAGATACTTTTGCCAAAAGTGTGGTCATCACCGATGCCAATGGAAAAAAATGGGGCTTCATCAATTTGCCAGGCTTCAATGCCGATTTCGAAGATAGCAAAGGTAGAAATGCCTCTGATGATGTGAAAAACGAAATCATAAAATTAAAAGAACTGGGAATACAAGGAATTGTATTGGATCTAAGAAACAACGGTGGCGGATCTTTGACAGAGGTTGGCGATATGATGGGATTGTTTATGAATGCAGGCCCTTTTGTGCAAGTAAAGGACGGGAATGGGAAAATAAACACCTTGAAAAGCAAATTCAATTCACCATTATGGACCGGTCCTTTGGTGGTGATGCAAAATGAACTTTCGGCTTCGGCTTCTGAGATTTTTGCGGGGGTGGTTCAGGATTACGGCCGTGGAATTGTTATCGGATCGCCACAATCGTTCGGAAAAGGTACGGTGCAAACTTTTGTTGAGCTGAACCGTTTCTTAAGCTCATCCGATGATTTTGGTGCCCTAAAACTGACCATACAAAAATTCTACAGAGTGACCGGAGAATCGACCCAAAGAAAAGGGATCGAATCGGATATCAAACTGAAAGACTTCTTTACCTATGCCGAAGTGGGTGAACGATTTGATGAATATGCACTGGCTTGGGACAAGATTGCTCCAACTCCATTTACCAAAACGACAAATACGGATTTTGCAAAGATTGAAGCTTCATCTGCGGCTAGAATGGCAACCAATAAAATGTACCAGTTGATGCAAGAATCTGCAGAATGGAAAAAGACTTTGGATAAAGAAGAAGTGATCACTCTGAATCAGACAAAGTTTTTTGACTTGATGAATACCCGCAAAGCACAGATTGAAAAATTCAAATCTTTGGACAAATTCAATAACAAATTGGTATTCACTTTCAATACGGACGAGCAAACCCGAATGAAAACCGATGACATCTTTAAAAAGAAAAAAGAAAATTGGAAGAAGAACCTTCAGAAAGATTTTTATCTTCAAGAAGCCATCAATGTAATTTCAGAAATAAAATAAAAACCAATATCAATCGAAAAGGCTGTCCAAGAACATGAGGTCACTGAAAAACCATCTTCATTTTGAATAAGATTTAATTTCAGACAAGAATTAAGAGCTTATTACACGACTTTAAAATCGGTAATAAGCTCTTTACATTTTTTGGAGTTCTAAATTTAATGGGTTTTGTAAAGCTTGTTTTGATTTAATTGGAGCTGAGTTTTAAAGATGATGATTTTGTTCTCTTTTTCTTAGATTAATTTCAGGATCCTCTTCAAATTGACTGCGAAAATAGCCAATGCTCCCTGCATTTGCATGTTTTCTATTCCATAAGAAGTGGCTCTTTTGTAACCATGAACATTTTTAAGTTCACTGTTTTTGGCTTCAATTTTATACCGGTGTTTCGACTTTTCTTTGTAATAATCACTTTCCTGAAAAGCCATCTGTTCTTGGTGTAATTCTGATTTTATAGAAACCGAGTAGGTTTTAGATTTTGCTCCGTCTTTGTAACAACCTTCTCTTAATGGGCAAACTTTACATTTTTCAACATCAAAATAATATACATCAGCTTGATTTTTGCCGACATTCTTTCTGTTCTGATGGGCTTTTCTGATGGCTAAATGCCCGGCAGGACAAACAAATCTGTCAGCATCCTTATTGTAATCAAACTGGTCTTTTTCTTTCCTACATCCTTGTGTAATGGATGGATTTAACTTTGCAACAATTTTTATATCCTGTTCGCTGGCAATTTTCAGATTTTCTTTTCCACTATAAGCCGAATCGCCAATGATGGTTTCCACTTCCATTCCGTTGTCTTGGCTCATTTGCAGTAATTTTGGCAATTCAGGCCCGTCTCCTTTTTCTCCCGAAGTTACCACTGCTGCGGTGATAATCCGCTCTTCACTCATCGCCAAATGTGTTTTGTAACCGAAAAAGGAACTGTCTGCGGATTTATGTCCGATTTTGGCATCCGTGTCTTTTGAGAAAGTTAGCTGTTCATCGGTGTCTTCGGCTGTTTCCCTCAAAAGATTTAATTTCTCTTTCACTGCCGGAATCTCACTTATTGATGGCTCATCTTCTATGCATTTTTCAAGTTCTCTACAATAAGCCAATTCTTTGTTCAGATCGTTTTCAGTATTCTTGACCGGCATTTTTGATTTGAAGTTTTCATCAAATTGATAAACCGTTTTACGAACTAATCTCGAACGCTCTCTCAGTACTTCTATGCTTGAAAATGGATTCGATCTAGATAAAGTATGTGTAGCGTCCACAATAATGGATCTGGATTTAATAATGCCTTTATCGATCGCTATCGTTACCGTTTTACCAATTAGAAGGTTCAACAAATCGGTATCTTTCAAGCGTAATTTCCTGAATTTTGTAAGTGAACTGGGGTTTATCACATCATCTTCGGGAGCCATATCTAAAAAATATTTGAAAGACATATCATAGCGGGAACGCTCTACCACATCTACATCAGAAACCGAGTAAATGCTTTTCAACAAAAGGTATTTGAACATCTTCACCGGACTTTCCGCATTGCGACCATTGTTCAAACAATACTTATTCAACAGTTCATCGTAGATGAAGGAAAAATCTATCAAATCATTAATTTTTCGAAGAAGATTTTCTTTCGGAACGATTAAATCATACAAATCGGAATAAGAACTAAACTGAATCTTTTGCTGTTGGACTAACATTCTTTATCTTTAAAAGACCTTATCAAGGTACAAAAAAAGGAGCTAAAATCCTAAGATTTCAACTCCTTCTTTTTCATATTTCCTGAAAATTCACTTTTTCAGTGATCTCAAGAACATTGGGCAGCCTTTTGTTTTTGGTGAAAGAATCAGACTAAGATTGTGTAAGTTTTATTGTGGAAAATTGGTTTGTTGGAAAAATCAAAAAATCCTTGCCTTAGAAATGGGCAAGGATTGAATATCGTTAATTTTAAGCGTTTACAATGAGTAATTTGGAGCTTCTTGGGTGATGATGACATCGTGAGGGTGAGATTCTTTCAAACCGCTACCGGTAATCTTCACCATTTTGCTGTCTTTTTGAAGTGCAACAATGTCTTTGGTTCCGCAATAACCCATTCCGGCACGGATGCCTCCTGTCAATTGGAAAATAACATCTTCCAATCGGCCTTTGTGTGGCACTCTTCCTTCGATACCTTCCGGTACAAATTTTTTCGCTTCGGATTGGAAGTATCTTTCCTTTCCACCTCTCTTCATCGCGGCTAGAGAGCCCATTCCTTGGTAAGATTTGAATTTTCTACCTTGGAAAATAATCTCCTCGCCCGGAGCTTCGTCAGTGCCCGCCAAAAGAGAACCCAACATAACAGCACCTGCACCAGAAGCCAAAGCTTTTACAATATCACCGGAAAGTTTGATCCCTCCATCTCCAATAACGGTTACATTTTTGGTTTGCGCATACTCATAAACATTGTAGATGGCAGAAAGTTGAGGTACCCCAACACCGGCTACCACACGAGTTGTACAGATGGATCCTGGACCTACCCCTACTTTTAGAACATTGGCACCTGCTTCTATCAAATCTTTTGCAGCTTCTGCAGTTACGATGTTTCCACCAACGATATCCAGATTTGGAAAAGCTTTTCTGATTTCAGAAATTTTATCCAACACCCCTTTGGAATGTCCGTGTGCCGAATCGATGGCTACAATGTCCACACCAGCAGCTACCAATGCATTCACACGATCCATGGTATCTACACCTACACCAACTCCGGCTCCAACAATAAGTCTTCCGTTTTGGTCTTTGTTGGCATTGGGATATTCCAATTGGTTATCGATGTCTTTGATGGTGATTAGTCCGATCAGTTTGTTTTCAGCATCAACGATGGGTAATTTTTCTACACGATTTTCGAGCAATATTTTTTTCGCCTCATCCAGATTGGTATTTTTTCCTGAAGTTACCAAATTGTCTTTGGTCATCAGGGTTTCTACTTTGGCGTCCAAGTTTTCTTGATATTTTACATCTCTGTTGGTGATAATCCCAATTAATTTATTGTCTGCATTCACCACGGGAAGTCCGGAGATTTTGAACTGTGCCATTAGATCTTTGGCTTCGCCCAAGGTATGGTCTTTGGAAAGGGTAACCGGATCGGAAATCATTCCATTTTCGGATCTTTTCACACGGTTAACTTGAGCAGCTTGCTCTTCTACCGTCATGTTTTTATGAATGAAGCCCAAGCCTCCCACTCTTGCCAATGCAATAGCCATTTCTGCCTCGGTTACGGTGTCCATAGCCGCAGAAACAATAGGTACATTAAGGGTTATTTTGTCGGTAAGTCTGGATTTTAGGGAAACCTGATTGGGTAAAACTTCTGAATAAGAAGGAACTAAAAGTACATCATCGAAAGTGATGGCGCTTTCTACAATTTTGTTATGAATAGACATCTTTACTTTCTTTGCAAAATTAAATCTTTCTGATCAATCGTGAAAGATTTTTTTATTTTTTAACAGAAATTTAATTTTAAGAGCCTGTTTAAATTTTATATCTAGATTTTTTGTATAGATATTTGGATGGATTTTGGGTTTTAAAATTGAAGTTTTGCAGGCTAAAACAAAAATTTAAAATGCAAAATACGCTAAATTGAATGCAAAAAGGCAGATAAGAAAGATTGGAAATAGTCGGAATATTATTTCGGTAAAATTTTAAACGGGCTCTAAGTTTGAATTTAATTTAAACTTAATTCAGCTGATGCGTTAAAATAAAAGCTTCTACTTTTTTGATCTGAACCAAATAACGATTGAGAGAAAGCCATGTGAAAAGGCAGATTGTTGCAAGGGCTAAATAAATGAATAAAATTCCAAAAACCTGCCATTCCAAAGTGGAAACATGTAAAAAAGCATCTACAAAAACTTTGTAATCCGATACAGATTTAAACAAAAAGTAGGCCATGGAAAGGTGAATCATGACATAGTTTTGATACAAAGTGAGTGTGAATTTAGAATGTTTTTTCGGTAAATTGACTGCTTTCCAATTTCGTATAATTTTGATGATGGGTGCAAAAACCATGATCACGATCAATAATAGAATAAGATATTGAAAAATTTCTTTTGGAAATAATAACGATAAAACGAACGATGCCAATACGATGATTCCTGCATATTTCACACTTTCAAAAAATACCGATTTCAACATGGTTTTTTCAAAATTCCTGACCAAATCGCTTCGGTTTTCCAACTCCCAGCCTCCGTTCCAATATGGAGTGAGGTCGTTGCACCAGGAGTCTTTGGTTTTTTGAAAAGCATCATTAAAACATAAGTTATGACGCGCTTGCAAATCGTGTATTTGGGATATAAAATGATCGTAAACCTCTATCAACATGTCTATGGGAAGTTTTTTTACCGAGAGATAGGATAGGATTTCTTGTTGTTGGGCTTCGGTTATCATGGTTTAAAAATATTTTGAAGAGATAAAATATAAGCATTCATTTCATTTTCCAAAACGGATTGTTGTTTCAGTCCTTTGTCGGTTAATTTATAATACTTGCGGTCTCTCCCGTTGATGGTTTGCACCTCTGTCACGACCAATCCTTGGACTTCTAATTTGTGAAGTATCGGATACAAAGCGCCTTCGGTGATTTCCAAGTGGCCTTCAGTTTGTTGTTTTGCCAATTGCGTCATTTGGTAGCCGTACATTTTTCGCTCCACGCTCAGCATTTTCAAAATGATGCTTTGTAGGGTTCCTTTATAATAAGATTTGGCCGACATGAATTTTGATTTCACTTGTTAGTAACAAATGTATACATAATTTTCTTATGTGTCAAATGGATGTCAAGATTCTTTGTTTTTCATAATATTTTTTCATTTCGAAAAATATTCATACCTTTGCACACCCTTATTGGGAAAATTATGTTTAATCATTAAACGAAAAAGTGTGAATACATTAAGTTACAAAACAGTATCAGCGAACAAGGCTACCGCTAAAAAAGAATGGGTTGTGGTAGACGCTGAAGGACAGCCTTTAGGAAGACTAGCTTCTAAGGTTGCCAAGATTTTGAGAGGTAAGCACAAAACGAACTTTACTCCGCATGTTGATTGTGGTGATAATGTTATCGTTTTGAACGCAGGAAAGATTAGTCTTTCTGGGAACAAGTGGGCAGATAAGACCTATATTTGGCATACAGGATACCCTGGTGGTCAAAAGTCTATGACGGCGACTGAGTTGTTGGAAAAACATCCGATGAGAGTTTTGGAAAAATCCGTAAAAGGTATGCTTCCTAAAAACAAATTGGGTGCAGCTATCTACAAAAATCTTTACCTATACGAAGGTACAGAACATAAGCATGAAGCTCAGCAACCTAAAACTATTAATATTAACGAAATTAAATAATAGAAATGTCAACAGTTCATAAAATAGGAAGAAGAAAAACTTCTGTAGCTAGAGTTTATGTAAAACCAGGAACCGGAGTGATCAAAATCAACGGTAAAGAAGCTAAAGAATATTTTTCTACAGATGTATTGGTTTATAAAGTAAACCAACCGTTTGCACTTACTGAAACTACTGCTCAATACGATGTTACTGTAAATGTTTTCGGAGGTGGTATCACAGGTCAAGCAGAGGCTATCCGTTTGGGTATCTCTAGAGCAATGTGTGAGATCAATGCTGAATTTAGATTGGTTCTTAAGCCTGCAGGTCTTTTGACAAGAGATGCAAGAATGGTGGAAAGAAAAAAACCAGGTCAGAAAAAAGCAAGAAAGAGATTCCAATTCTCCAAGCGTTAAGATTTGCTGTTGGCAGATGGCTTATGGTCATTGGCTACAGAAAATTGTTAAAATTTATTTAAACTTAATTTTGGTGAAACTGCGCATGCACAACACCAATTGCCCGTTAGCTTAGCATCCAAACTTTACTCCCTTCTATCGTAAAGTTGATTGCCAAAAAGCGGAAAGTAAACTAACAAAAAACAAAAACATGGCAAAAGTAAATGTTAAAGACCTCCTAGAGGCAGGAGTACACTTCGGTCACATGACCAGAAAGTGGAATCCAAATATGGCTCCATACATTTTCATGGAGAAAAACGGTATTCACATCGTAGATTTACATAAAACAGCTGTAAAATTGGAAGAAGCTTGTGGAGCTTTGGAAAAAATTACTTCTGCAGGTAAGAAAGTTTTGTTCGTAGCAACTAAAAAACAAGCTAAAGAGGTTGTGGCTAAGTATGCTTCTGAACTGAACATGCCTTACATTACTGAAAGATGGCCAGGTGGTATGCTTACCAACTTCGTAACCATCCGTAAAGCAGTAAAGAAAATGAATGCGATCGACAAAATGAAAAAAGACGGTACATTCGAAACTTTATCTAAAAAAGAAAGATTGCAAGTGGACAGACAAAGAGCCAACCTAGAGAAGAACTTAGGTTCTATCGCTGACATGGTGCGTCTTCCTTCTGCTGTTTTCGTGGTAGATATCATGAAAGAACACATCGCTGTTACTGAAGCTAAAAAATTGGGTATCCCAGTTTTCGGTATCGTTGATACCAACTCTGATCCAAGAAAAGTTGACTTCGTAATTCCAGGAAACGATGATGCTTCTAAATCTATCGACATGATCTTGAGCATTGTTTCTGATTCTATCAAAGAAGGTCAATCTCAAAGAAAAGCAGATAAAGAAAAATCTAAAGAAGAAGAAGGTAACAAAGCTACAGCTGAGGCTGACAAAGACTTTGAAGCTTAATCTAAAAATAGTTTCTTTAAACACAGAATCCGTCTCTCTCGAGGCGGATTTTTTTTGTACACATCCGTTATCACGAATGGCTTTTATCACGAGTGAAGGCAAAAAAAAATCCGTCCCAATCAGGAACGGATAATTGCTATAAATAAGTTTTTATATCTAACCCAATTGAGGGATTTCAATCGATTTAATCTTGTTTTGATATTCTTTCAACTGTTGGTTGATCTTGGTGAAATTGGATTTGAAATACGAGGTCTTATCAAACAGATCTTCGTAATACGAAACGCCATTTAGCAAATTGTCTTTGAAAGCCTGCCATTTTTTTACCTGATTTTTGGTCAAATCATCCGTAAATTCAGCGATTTCCTTAGACAAATAATCCACATACAGTTTCAATTCGTTGATGAAGACATTCGGTCGTCTATCGTCTGGCAAGACATTTTTGGTACCGTAAATATGACCTACCATATCCTTCAAAGAAACTTCTTTGTCGAAGTAAGCCAAGTTAGGTCCAGGGCAAACCACTACACCTTGTTTTTCGCCTTTAATTTTAAGGTCGTGATCCATATAAGAAGCGTTGGCCAAACCTACACAAAGACATGCTTTTTCGGTGATTTTATCTTTTTTCTTTTGATAAAGTTCTGGCGAAAGATGTTCTTTTTCTTTCTCAAGATCGTGCAGTTTCACTTTTTGAAACTTAGATGAAGCGGTACAAATTCCTTCAGGGCCAAATTCTTTACTCAGAGCCAATAATTTTTTAGGGCAAGAACTTCCGTACTTTCCGTTGTCATTTTTCTCTTTATTCAGCAGTTCATTAGAGCTTCCTTTTACGGTATTGAAGGGTACCCCCAAAGGAGAAATGTTACTCAAGTAAAAATCTCCTTCTTTGGACTTTCTTAGCAGCTCTCTGGTTTCTAGATCAACAGAAGTTGCCTCGGGTACCAATAAAAATGGAGACCCCCAACCAATGCTGTCCACAGCGTAATTGTCCAATAAAAATTCATGTTCTTCGGCAGTACCTACACCGCCTTGAACGGAAATCTTAATGTTTAATTTTTCCGAAGGTACAGGCTTTCCTTTTTGTTCTAAAGCAGCCGTCATCAAAGGAAAAGCAGAATTGATTATCTCTTCTTTCTTTTGTTTGAATTCTTCCAAAATAGGCCCCATCAACAAGCCTTCGGTAGCAAATGCATGTCCACCACAGTTCAGTCCAGATTCTATTCTGTATTCAGAAACCCAAAGTCCTTTTTTAGCCAAAAAATTCCCCTGAATTATGGCCGAACGATAATCGCTAACTTTTAAGATGATTTTCTTTTTGATGTTTCCATCCGCATCGGGATAGAAATCTTCAAACTCTTCCATGTAGCTGTACAATCTCGGATTCATTCCAGCAGAAAGCACAAGAGAAGATCTTAGGTTGGAATTTCCAAAGCCTCGTAAAGCAGAATGGGCATCGTTATGAATCACAGGGAGTTGCACTCCCTTTTCAAAATTATCCTTATCCACTTTGGTCATGATGTTCACATCAATCTCTCCAGGATGCATGTGCTTGTCCACAAAAGATTTGATGCTTTCAGCAAGATCTTCTTTGGTTTCATGTAGAAGTTGTTGCAAACCGTCTTTCAAGTCGGATGTACTCGGAAGCATGGATATGAAATCTTGCAATGCCGCTTTATTTTTAGAGATATCTTCTTTGAAGGTTTCGAATTTTGTTTTCACAATTTTGTCCATCATGTCCAGATATGCCGTAATTCTTTTGGCTCTGTAATCTTCAATCTTTCGGGTGATGTGGTGGTAGTGGAAATGGAATTTCTTACTGTACACCTCACTCATCCTATCCAATATTTCGTCATCGATAATGGAAACTACCGACGATATTCCGTATTGAGCCACACGAATAGGGCTGTCGATGGTGTACGATAACCCCATCACCGGAATATGAAAATTGTGAATTTGTTTTTTATTCATTTTTAAGGTATTCTATAATTTAAAAATCGCACAAAATTAGGGCTTTTAATCCTTTAAACCATGTTTAATTTTGAAATTTAACACCTATTTTATGATTTAATCAATATTTAAACGGTTCATATTGTTTAAATTCAAATAAACTATGCTATAAGGAGTTAAAATTAGCCATTTAATAAAACAACGGATAAATGAACCGTGAAGTGTTAAAATTTGCTCAGTATTCCCCAATGGATTTTGGTATCGCTAAATTTCATTGGATTTCCTACCGGATTTCCATTGGAAATTTGGAAACTCATCAAGCCAATTTTTATAAAGAAATTGAAGCCCAATCCCAAACTGTACACTTTGGTATTTGTGCTCAATGCATCGTTTGTGATTTGTCCATATTGTCCAAATACATCGAAAAATGCTTGTTCGCCGATTAAATAACGATATTCTGCTGTTCCAAAATAGTAAAAATTAGACAACAAAGAGCTTTCATTAAAGCCCCGGAATGAATTCCATCCGCCCAAACGAAGCAGCTCATTGGTTGAAAGCGGAAGTTTGGATTTTATCCCGGCAACCTCACCACGAAGATTTATGAAATGATTTCCTTTCAACCCAAAATTTCTCTCGGCTGAAAGAAAGTAATTGCTTTGTGTAGAACTAAGATCATCAGCCTGATAAAAAACCGATGCATAAGAAGCTTCTGCAGCGATGTGGGTTTTGTGTCTGAACAATTCGATCTCTGTGGGTTCCGTAAATTCGTACCACAAACCGATGCCGCTTTTGTTGAAATCTTTTCCTTCTAAAAAAGCAGAATTGCTCACGGTGGAGGTTTCCAGACTGCCTCTTAGTCCTAGTTTTTGTCTGTTGCTCAGGTGATAGTACACCGAGGGTCTGAACTTGAAATTGGCAAAAGTAGAGTCTTGTTTGTAAATATTGGTCTGTATGTTCAGTCCGACATTGGAGCCCAAAACGAAAGGAACATCGACTTTCAAATCAAAATTTTGACCGCTATCCGGGTTTCTTTGCCAAAAAACATTGACCGTTTCAAATCCGTTGAACAGGTTTCTGAACTGTACATCCAAAGTGCCGTTGATGGTAAACTTCTCGGATTTGTCATTGCCAAAACCAAGAACGCCATCAAAAGAATTGGATTTTTTTTTCTTTAAAAACAAATAAATGTCGGTCGTGTCTTTGGTGAACAAAGTCTGTGGAGGCTTCTCTAACTGTACAAAAGGATGGTTTTGTAATGATTTTTGTATTGAAAGCAAATTCTTCGTGCCGTACACCGATCCTTTGTATTCTTTCTCCAGGTTTTTTAGAAATCTTTTCGGAACTTTTTCATAGCCTTTCACGACGAAACCGTTTATTTTTCTTTTATCTTGCTGTAAAATACTCAGTTCAACCTCTGGAGTTTTGTTTTTCAAGCCGAGATATTTGGTTTTGACACGAGAGAAAACAAATCCTTGATCGAAGATTTTATTGTGAATTTTCTGTCGAAGAGAATCCAGATTTTGCGTTTCAAATTCCGGTTTCAAGTTCAGTTCAGCGGCCAATTCGGGATTTATTTTAACAAAAACTCGATTGTAATTTTCGCCTTTATCAAACAAAATGGTAGTGGATTCTCCTTCTTTTTTAACCGAAATAACTTTGGCGAAATAGTATTTGTGCTCTGCTAAAGAATCCAAGAATTTCACTGCAGAAAGAGAGTCTTTTTTTAGGTATTGCTTTTGATTTTGGACATCAATCAAAACAAAACGGTTCTGTTGACCGAACAACAAAAACATCCAAAACAAGTTGATAAAAAGCAATAACCGTTTCAATATAAATTAATTTTTTAATCCATTTGACTGTACTTCCTCATCAGTTTTTCATAGAATTTTTGTGGTAAAATCCATTTGAGAGGCACTCCAATTTTCTGACCAAATTTACCAAAATAATAATGAGCTTTCCATGATTTTTTCATCAGCAAGGCATCAATAAAATGTGCCACTTCCAAAGGTTCATTGCCAGTATCGACATGGGCGTTCATTAAAGAATATACTTTGTTGTAAATGGTTTTATAAGGTTCCGAAACTTTTGTTTGCACTCTGTTTTCGGCAATTTTGGTTTTAATATCTCCCAAGTGTAAAGAGCAAACTTCTATATCCCAAGCTGCAACTTCGTAACGAACGGCTTCTGTTACTTTGTCCAATGCCGATTTGGAAGCCGAATAAAATCCACGAAACGGCAAGCCCATCTCCGAACCGATACTGGAAATGTTGATGATCTGACCTGTTTTTTGATTTCTCATTTCCGGGAGTACTGCCGACATCATTTGTACAGCGCCCACCAAATTCAGGTTGAACAATTTCCAAATGTCTTCTTTGCGGGTATCTTCCACAGGACCCACCATTCCCATTCCGGCATTGTTAATCAAAACATCAATACGACCTTGTGATTTTGTAATTTCATCAACGGCTTTTGTAATTTTATCGTTGTCGGTTATGTCCACGGAAATGCTGGTAAAATATGGGCTTTCGGAAATTTTCCTACTAAAGCCATAGACTTTATGTCCTTTTTTTCCAAAATATTCAGCGAGTGTAAATCCAATTCCGGAAGAGGCTCCAGTTATGATGATGGTTTTATTCTGTTTCATTAATGTATTCATTTATTTATAGAGGGTTCAATACTCTAGACAGGTCGGTCCAAAAATTAGGATACGACTTTTGTACGACCGATGGATCTTGAATTTCAATGTCACCAACCAAGGCAAAAGGTGCAAAACTCATGGCCATGCGATGATCCTGATAGGTTGCTATTGAACTGTTTTTTTCGGGTTTAAAATAAGAATTAGATGCGATGGATTGGTCATCAATGTTGGCATTGCATCCAATTTTTTTAAGCTCATTTTTCAATGCTACCAAACGATCGGTTTCTTTTATTTTTAATGTTTTAAGTCCTTTGAAATGGAATGGAATGCCAAGGGCAGTTGCTGTTACACAGAGCGTTTGAGCGATATCCGGACAGTCGTTCAGATCCAAGTCTATGCTTTTTGGAAAAGAAAAATCCGCATTTGGTTTTAAAATAATATGATGATTCTCAATGTCAAAATGAGTGTTGATTCCAAAGTGGTTTTTATAAATTTCGACCAATCTCGAATCTCCCTGCAAAGAATTTGGTTTGAAATTTCCCAATCTAATTTCTTTTCTCCCAATGGCTGCCAAAGAATAAAAATAACTTGCAGACGACCAATCGCTCTCTACCACCATTTTATATACGGTATCCGATGGGATTTTTGGGCTGATTTTTATACTATTTCCCGACCAATCTACAGAAATTCCAATGGATTTTAGCAGATCTACGGTCATTTGCAAATACGGTCTAGAAGTAAGTGCTCCCACCAATTCTAGGGTTAGCCCTTTTTGCAATTTACCGGCAACCAGCAGTAGAGAACTGATGAATTGCGACGAAATGTTTGCGTTTATTTTAACACGGTTTTTTTCTAGGTTTTTTCCAAAGATTTTCAAAGGCGGAGATCCTTTTTTGTCCGTATATTGGATGTCGGCACCCAAGGTTTTCAATGCATCAACAAGGTCTTTAATGGGTCTTTGTATTAGTCGTTCGGATCCCGTTAGTACCACTTCTGCGTTTTCTAAACTTGCAAAATAGGAGGTCAAAAAGCGCATGGCAGTACCGGCATGATGCACATCGATTACTTTGCAGTCGTTGTCCAGGGCTTTTTTTAACAGCATGGTATCTTCGGAGTCGGATAAATTATCGATGTCGATATTTCCAAAGCAGGATTGAAGAATTAACAATCGGTTGGATTCGCTCTTGGATCCATTAATTCGAATAAATTGATTGGCAAGGAGTTTTGATTTTTTAATGCGTTTGTATTCCATGGAATCCTTTTGTATTTCGAATTAACAATTTTACAAATCTACAAAAAAACAAAAAAAGCACCCTGTGTTAGAGGGAGATCACTGAAAAAGTGAATTTTCAGGAAATATGAAAAAGAAGGAGTTGAAATCTTAGGATTTTAGCTCCTTTTTTTGTACCTTGATAAGGTCTTTTAAAGATAAAGAATGTTAGTCCAACAGCAAAAGATTCAGTTTAGTTCTTATTCCGATTTGTATGATTTAATCGTTCCGAAAGAAAATCTTCTTCGAAAAATTAATGATTTGATAGATTTTTCCTTCATCTACGATGAACTGTTGAATAAGTATTGTTTGAACAATGGTCGCAATGCGGAAAGTCCGGTGAAGATGTTCAAATACCTTTTGTTGAAAAGCATTTACTCGGTTTCTGATGTAGATGTGGTAGAGCGTTCCCGCTATGATATGTCTTTCAAATATTTTTTAGATATGGCTCCCGAAGATGATGTGATAAACCCCAGTTCACTTACAAAATTCAGGAAATTACGCTTGAAAGATACCGATTTGTTGAACCTTCTAATTGGTAAAACGGTAACGATAGCGATCGATAAAGGCATTATTAAATCCAGATCCATTATTGTGGACGCTACACATACTTTATCTAGATCGAATCCATTTTCAAGCATAGAAGTACTGAGAGAGCGTTCGAGATTAGTTCGTAAAACGGTTTATCAATTTGATGAAAACTTCAAATCAAAAATGCCGGTCAAGAATACTGAAAACGATCTGAACAAAGAATTGGCTTATTGTAGAGAACTTGAAAAATGCATAGAAGATGAGCCATCAATAAGTGAGATTCCGGCAGTGAAAGAGAAATTAAATCTTTTGAGGGAAACAGCCGAAGACACCGATGAACAGCTAACTTTCTCAAAAGACACGGATGCCAAAATCGGACATAAATCCGCAGACAGTTCCTTTTTCGGTTACAAAACACATTTGGCGATGAGTGAAGAGCGGATTATCACCGCAGCAGTGGTAACTTCGGGAGAAAAAGGAGACGGGCCTGAATTGCCAAAATTACTGCAAATGAGCCAAGACAACGGAATGGAAGTGGAAACCATCATTGGCGATTCGGCTTATAGTGGAAAAGAAAATCTGAAAATTGCCAGCGAACAGGATATAAAAATTGTTGCAAAGTTAAATCCATCCATTACACAAGGATGTAGGAAAGAAAAAGACCAGTTTGATTACAATAAGGATGCTGACAGATTTGTTTGTCCTGCCGGGCATTTAGCCATCAGAAAAGCCCATCAGAACAGAAAGAATGTCGGCAAAAATCAAGCTGATGTATATTATTTTGATGTTGAAAAATGTAAAGTTTGCCCATTAAGAGAAGGTTGTTACAAAGACGGAGCAAAATCTAAAACCTACTCGGTTTCTATAAAATCAGAATTACACCAAGAACAGATGGCTTTTCAGGAAAGTGATTATTACAAAGAAAAGTCGAAACACCGGTATAAAATTGAAGCCAAAAACAGTGAACTTAAAAATGTTCATGGTTACAAAAGAGCCACTTCTTATGGAATAGAAAACATGCAAATGCAGGGAGCATTGGCTATTTTCGCAGTCAATTTGAAGAGGATCCTGAAATTAATCTAAGAAAAAGAGAACAAAATCATCATCTTTAAAACTCAGCTCCAATTAAATCAAAACAAGCTTTACAAAACCCATTAAATTTAGAACTCCAAAAAATGTAAAGAGCTTATTACCGATTTTAAAGTCGTGTAATAAGCTCTTAATTCTTGTCTGAAATTAAATCTTATTCAAAATGAAGATGGTTTTTCAGTGACCTCGTTAGAGGGTGCTTGAACTGTTTTACTAAAAGTAGAATTATTTTGTTACCGATTTTGCAGCGTCTTTCACTTCTTTAGCAGCGTCTTTTACTTCGTTAGCTGCACCTTTAGCGGCATCTTTTACATCTGCAGTTGCATCTTTAGCAGCATCTTTTACATCGGTTACTGCAGTTTTAGCAGCATCGGATACGGTACCTGCAGCCTCGTTAATAGGTGCTGCTACTGAATCTGCAGCTGCAGAAATTGTAGAATCTACTGCTGGTGTTACAACGGTAGCTGAGTCTGTAGCTGATGGAGTTTCTACAGCTTCGGATTTTTTACATGCTACTAGAGCCAATGCAGCAACGGCTGCTACGAACAATGATTTTTTCATAATAATTGAATTTGTTTTTAAATGTTGTTTTAATTTTGGGTTCATTTGAACAAGACAAATGTAGATCCACTTTCAAAATTCGTGTTGAAAATGACTTGTAATTTGATTGTAAAATACTTTACAAATATAAGTGTTGTAAATCAGGTAATTAGGGAAATTGAAGACTTGGGCGACTTTTGTTTTTTCTTTTTTTACAACAAAAAAAGAAATGCTTTGTTCATTTTCAAAGCATTTCAAGGTATATTCAAGAATAGTTATTTTAATTTACTATTGTTTTTGTGTCTATTTTGATCTCTTTCGGTTTTCAATTTCATTTTATGATCAAAAGCTTCCTGAAGATTGGTGCCGGTCTGATTGGCCAAACAAAGGGTGACAAATAAAACATCGGCAAGCTCTTCGCCCAAATCTTTTGCTTTATCGCTTTCCTTTTCGCTTTGCTCGCCGTATCTTCTGGCAATAATTCTAGCAACTTCACCAACTTCTTCGGTGAGCATCGCCATGTTGGTCAATTCGTTAAAGTATCGGACACCAACAGTTTTTATCCATTCATCAACTTGATTTTGCAAATGTGTAATTTCCATATTTTATAAAGATCATTATTGGTATGCTCCCAAAGTAGGATTGGATAAACGAGAATTTCCTACCAAATCCAAAGGTACGGAAGCAGCAACCGTTAGATTTCCTTTGTTTCGAGCGGGTGAAGTGGGTTTTACCCTAAAATTCATTTTCTCGATGTATGAATTTATAAATTCTGGATCTTGATTTTTTAATGAACCGACAATGAAAGGATTGGCATCGAAACCAAAACCTGCAGTGTCGCTGTATTTCAAAAGAGAATTGGTGATGGAATAATTGAAAGACTGTCCAGAAATAGCGTTGAATTGCACGGCATTATTTTGTATTCCGTACAGAATTGAGTTTTTTATATCCAAATTTAATGCTCCGTATTCAATTTGGCCGGAAGGATTTTTCCATTCGTTACTGGCATAAAGAGAATAGGCATTTGTGGACGAGTTGAGTTCCCAATAATTGACAAGAGTACTGTGGGTAATGTCCAAGAAACCACCTTTGAACATTCCGATAGCGGCGTCTCCAAAATTGTTCATGACCAAATTTTTAGCAGCGATAACCGAGCTAACAGCGTGTATCCCGTATTCTTGAAAAGTATGGATGATGGTGTTACTGATGTTGGCCGTTGTTTGTTTCATGTCCAAACCTCTTGTGCCGCCAAAAATTCGAGCATAGTTCATGTTTAGGCTGGAGTTGGCATCAAAAGAAATGGAGTTCCAATTTTTAGGTATGGTATCGTACTTCGTATCGTTTCTGTCGCCTCGGAAAATGACTTCATGGCCTAAAGTTCCGTTCACATTTAGCTGAGCCGAATTGGAGATTTTCAACCCGGAATTTTTATGAAAATACACTTTGGAGCCGGCTTGGATGTCCAATTTTACACCGGGTTCAACTTGGAGGTTTCCGTAGATTATTTTGGCTTTATCATTGGTCCAAACGGTATTGCTGGTGATTTTTACCGGATTGGCAGTGGTTTGTACAAAAAACTCGGCATCCTGAACTACAGAAAACAGAGTGACATGCTGCGTTGCTGCTCCAGAAGTAAAAATGATTTGATCTTCTGCAATGGCTTCTGGTCCGTTGGCTTTCGGTGCTATTTCTACAAAGATGTAAAGCGAATCCTTCTTTCTAAGTGGGATGTTTTGAAACTCAAATCCCGATTTTCCATCCACATTTATTCGGTACAAAGATCCTGCGCCTCTTCCCAATTCAATCTTAGGAATGACGATGTCCTTGTCCTCGTCGTTGTACACTTTTACCGCATAGGTTTCTGAGCGCACCTGGTTGTACACCGTGTCACAAAATACGGTATCTCTGGAAAAACGGAGTTCTTGGTTGGGAGTGTCGAATTCGATTTCGTCCCGATTGCAAGAAAACAAAATCAAGCCTGTCCAAAATAATAGTGCAGCAATAAGTTTCGAGTTCATATCATTTAAGTATTAGCGTGTGATGAATACGGATTTTATGAATTGGAAAACCATAGACATACAAAGTCCAAAGATAAACTTTTCTGAAAATAAAGATTAAAGGTTGGGGATAAATTTACAGATGCAAAAAATATAATGTGAAAATTTGTGAAAAAGTTTTGCATAAATAAAAAATATGGTTACTTTTGCAACCTGAAATTAAGCAGAGAAATATCCATTACTATTTCAAAGCCATTTATTTTAATCTTTTAAATTAATTAGTTATGAAAAACGGAATCCATCCAGAAAATTATAGACTTGTAGTTTTCAAAGACATGAGTAACGACGAGATGTTTCTTTGCAAATCTACTGCAGAAACAAAAGACACCATCGAGTTCGAAGGAGCAACATATCCATTGATCAAAATGGAAATCTCATCTACCTCTCACCCTTTTTACACGGGTAAAGTGAAATTGGTTGATACAGCAGGTAGAGTTGACAAATTCATGAACAAGTACAAAAAATTCGCTAAGTAATTTAGAGAAATTTTTAGAAAATATTAAAATCTTTCGACCTTGTCGAGAGATTTTTTTTGTTATTTTTGCCTCAAAACACATAATCAACAGCTGTGTTTCGTCAACCAACAACCCATAACCATCAACCAACTACAAAACATGCAAATCGTATTTTCTGACGCACAATATTGGAACAATTTCTTACCATTAACTTATACCCGACCGGTTGCCGAGTTGCGATGTGGTATTTTAACATTTTCTGAAAGATGGAAAACCCTTCTAGAAATCGAAAATTGTTCTTACATCACAGAAGATTATTTGCAAAATAAATATCCTGCTCCCAAAAAAGAAGAAGCTTTGTTTATTGTGCCTAATTTCTTGCCTACCGAAGGGGTTTTAGAGCAAATAAAAGATCTTAAGTTTGGCGAAGCTTTGGTGTATAAAGACGAGCTTTTGGCGGCCAGAATCAACATGGATAATTTTTCGTTGAATCAAATTGAGAAAATGACCGACATCCATGAAGATTTGTTTTTTTTCGAAAAACATACGGATCTTTTTTCAAGAAACAATGCAGCCATTGAGTTTGATTTTGATCTGATCACCAAAAACAGAACCTCGCAACCATTGTCCGAGACCAATGGATTTTTGGGAGAAAAGTCCAATCTTTTTATCGAAGAGGGTGCCGTGGTGGAGTACAGTACACTAAACTGCAAAACCGGAAAAATATACATCGGAAAAAATGCTGAAATCATGGAAGGATGCCATGTTCGTGGCAGTCTGGCTCTATGCGAGGGTTCCATCATCAATATGGGGGCGAAAATCTATGGGGCAACAACGATTGGTCCAAAGTCTAAAGTGGGTGGTGAGGTCAACAATATTGTCATCCTTGGATATTCCAACAAGGGGCACGATGGTTTCTTGGGCAACTCCATCTTAGGTGAGTGGTGCAATTTGGGTGCGGATACCAATTCGTCTAACCTGAAGAACAATTATTCGGAAGTGAAACTTTGGAGTTACCAAAGTGAGAAATTTGAAAAAACCGGGCTTCAGTTTTGTGGAGTTATTATGGGAGATCATAGTAAAACTGCCATCAATATTCAGCTGAATACGGGTACTGTTGTTGGTGTAGCGGCCAATATTTTCAAATCCGGATTTCCACCAAATGTGGTTGAGCATTTCTCTTGGGGAGGCATGAAGGGAGACGAAAAATTCACCATCAATAAAGCTTTCGAGGTTGCAGAGATTGCCATGTCTAGACGAAAGGTCACTTTGGAAGAAAATGACAAAAAAATCTTGACCTATATTTTCAATAATTTCGTGTCGTAGAAAATCTTTAAGATTTTTTATCAAACTTTAATATAAATTTAACGCCATTAGGACTTTGCACGGTGTTTAATCCCAAGAAAATGTCTGTATTTTTGTCACCTTATGAAGAGAATACTCGTTTTTTGGCTGACCTTAATGGTGTTGGGCATAAAAGCTCAAATCGTACAAGGAGAACTGTATCTGAAAGACCATTCCGTGTTGTACCTTAACCAAGTGTATGTTACCAACATCAACACCATGAAAACGGTGCTTTCCGATTATAATGGTAGGTTTAGTATCGAAGGAAAACTAGGGGAGACGCTTCGTTTTACTTCCATGGTTACCGAAAGAAAAGATCTGAAAATTAGTCAAGAAATCCTGAATAATTCTAAAAATTTTATTGAACTCAAAGTCGATTATTACGATATAGAAGAAGTAAAACTCAGAAGCTTTAGGCCCAGTGGTAATCTTAGAAAAGATGTGCTCAGTCTAAAAAAGAAGGATCACAATGAAGAGATTCAACGGATGATTGGCTTGCCGAGACCTAAAGGCAATGGACTCTCGCCTCAGCTTCCTGTAGCTTCATTTGCCAATGGAGGTCTAAGCTTTAGTTTGGAGAGTATTTACGATATTATTTCTGGTGAAAGAAAAAAGAAAGAGCGCTACCAAGAATATGTAAAGATGAATGCTGCCATCCAAAATATTCAGAGTTATTTAGGCGAAGATTATTTCATCAAACTAAAAATTCCAAAAGAGTTCATCAACAATTTTTTACAATTTGTTTACAGTTCGGAAAATCTACAGCCTTTTGTACAAAAAGGAAATTATGAAGGGGTAAAATTCTATATAGAAAAGTACCATCCCATCTATCAAAAGCGATTAAAATCTTCAAATTTGATGAAATTGGTGGAATAATTCTTGAAAGAAAAGTATCTTTGTGACTTTATTTGAGAAATCAAATTTTTAATCGTTAACCTTAGAATTTCAATGAAGAAAATAGTGCTTCTTATTGCTTTGGGAATGGGATTGTCCCTATCTGCGCAGCAAAAAATGAAAGATTACAGTCGAATATTATACAGCAAAAGCATCTATGAAATTGATGCGTTCCTTAGGGATGCGCATCCGGACGATCCTAAACGATCAGTCATGAAACCACGATTGATCAACCTTATCAACGATTATCTGAAAAAAGCAAGTCCAGAGGATCAAAGGGTTCCTGATTTGCAGGAGAAATTAGCGATGTTGAAAAGACGACCATCAACAAAAATCTCATTTGAAGAGATGAATGCCAACATCAAAAAGAAACAGATTGAATATTATCAGAAAAAATTGGCTGAGATTGAAAGTGGGAAATACAACCAGTCCATAAAAGGTGAAACATTGGCGAAAATAGAAAAAGCCGATAAAGATCTAAAATCTATAGAAAATTCTGAAGCCTACAAAGCAACCCTCGCCGCTGCTAAAGAAGATTTTAATAGGAAAAGTTCTTCAGCGTATGTCCCTTCTGTTCAACCTAATGTGGCTTCCAAAAGTTCAGTAAACACATCAACATCAACAGTCATGATGAGCAGTTCCGAAGCCGAAGAATTTAAAATGTTGATGAACGAGTCTCCAGAAGAGCACAAAAGAAAAACCGTAGGCTTGTTGAATAAATTATTCGACAACGATCCCAGTAGCAAAGAAGTTATTGTAATGATCGAAAACAAGTCCGACTGCGATATGATCATGAGAATAGAAGGTGTAGGGTACACCAAATACAGGCTTCCCATTGCTGCACATAGCGAAAACTCCATCGTGATCCCGAAAGGGAGCTACTTGTTCTCCAGTTTGTTGTGCGGTGCCCAGTATTCTTCACAAAAAACCATTCAAAAAAATATTATAGTCAGCTTGAGCAATCCCAAATAAACGGACAATGCGAATGATAAACGCCATCCAAGAAGAATTCTTCTTGGATTTTTTATTTATTTTATGCCGAGTAGGGTCAAATGAAATTCAACCCGTATAAAATTCTTACTTTTGCAGCGTTTTTAAAATAAGTTATGGGAAAAAATAAAATAGCACGATTCGAGGAAAATAAAACTTTACCCAATGTATTTCAGCCAACAAGAGACGAAGCACTTGGCGACTATGGACTGAAAGGAAAATGGAGAGAGAAGGTTTTTAAAAACGATAATCCCATAGTCTTAGAGCTTGGTTGTGGAAAAGGCGAATACACCGTTGGGTTGGCAAAGGCTTTTCCTGAAAAAAATTTTATAGGAATAGACATCAAAGGAGCACGATTTTGGTTCGGAGCCAAAGAAGCGCATACCCGTAACATGGGCAATGCGTGTTTCCTGAGAACACAAATAGAATTGGTCGATTGTTTCTTTGCGGAAAATGAAGTGGACGAAATCTGGATTACCTTCCCGGATCCACAAATAAAATACAAAAGAACCAAGCACCGACTGACCCATCCGGATTTCCTAAACCGTTATAAAAAATTTCTAAAACCTGGCGGAACCATACATTTAAAAACGGATTCCGAATTTTTGCACGGCTACACACTTGGCCTGTTACAAGGTTTGGGCTATGAAATTATCACTGCACATCACGACATCTATGGAGCTCCGGAATATGAGCCGGGAACCCCGTTGTTGCGAGACATACAGACCTATTACGAAGGACTTTTCTCGGCAAAAGGAAAAACCATTACCTACATCAAATTCAAAATTTAGATTTCTCGGGTTCGGGTAAGATTTACACAAAAGGCTTGGTGCAAAAACCAAGCCTTTTGTTGTATTTAAAACTTGGACTTGTAGTCCTCAATTCTTTTGTCGGTTGCAAAATTTCCTTTCTCTATTTTTTCTTTCGAATACAAACGGTAGTCGTTTTCGGTCTTTTCCAAAAGATAATCGTAAGGACCCACCGATGAAATTAATTTTATCAGCACCGGCGAAATCTCCAAAGTGATGAAGAGTCCCATGATGAACATTGCAGCTACAGCCATGATTTTTGAGTTTTTGCCCAACTCGTCCAAAGCTTGCAGTCGAGCTGCAAAACCGTTGAAGCGATCTTCAGTTTTGTCGGTTTTCGTCCTTTCGGTTTCAATGTTGGTATAGACTTTCGATATTTCTTTGTCCAAATATTCCAATCGAGGAGCCGTTTGTTTTTGATAATTTTCGAGATCTTGTTTTCTTTTTTCTTTCAGTTCTTCCTTTCTTTTGGCATTGGATCCATAACCGATTTTACCAGAAGTAAGCCCTGTTTTTGTACCTAAAATTTCTTTTTCCAGTTCTACAGCTGCAGAGTCGTACGACTTTTGATAATCCGCTACTTTTTGTTGAATTTGTTTTTTTTCGGTTTCAAAAGGTCCGGATTGTTGCAGGATTCTTCCATTCATCTCGGTTTGCAACTGTTTCTTATTCCTTTCGATGATGGTGTTGAGCTGTTTGTTAATTTCCTTTTCAAAAATTTTTAACTCCAGAGGTTTAGAAATTACGATTCCTAGAAATCCCGCCAATATAAATCTCGGGATGGTCATCAGTATTTGATTCCAGAAACTTCCTGTTTTTTTGATGGACGAAACAATGTACCGATCCAGATTAAAAATCATTAAACCCCAAAGAAGGGCAAAGCCAAGGGAAATCCATAAGTCATCGAAAATGGTGAAAATGGCATAAAAAGAGGAGAGTGCTGCAAATACCGCTGTGAACAGGACGATGCCGCCAATTCCGGCAAACTTGTTCCATTCGCTGGGTGTTTTCTTTAAAATATGGATGTTGCCACCGGAACAGATCAAAAGACTGTGCTGAAACCAATTCATCCGATTTTGTGTTTTGTTGGTGTTGCTTTTCATGGCTTGCTTTTAGGTTGATGATTTTTAGTCTTGCATAAATTAGACCAAAGTAAAGTGCGGTACTATGTTTTACCATGTACAGCGGTGAATTATATGTAAATTATTGAGGG
The DNA here is from genome assembly GCF_014353055.1 of Amniculibacterium sp. G2-70. Taxonomy (GTDB): domain Bacteria; phylum Bacteroidota; class Bacteroidia; order Flavobacteriales; family Weeksellaceae; genus Amniculibacterium; species Amniculibacterium aquaticum. Next base: position 1,134,174 of record NZ_CP060698.1, on the reverse strand, counting down.
TCAGTTGTTAAAATTTTGAATTGATTGTTATGAACCCCTCGCGTATCCATAAACAATAAGAATTGAGTAGAAAGCATAAATTCAAAAGAGAAAGACGGAGCAAATTTTATTAGTTTTGCTACTTCACCCGATCGGGGTTGTCTTTCAAAAAGCTTTCCCAACCGGTATATTTTTTATCCGTCAGCGTGTTGGACGAATTGAAATGGTGGCAAACCGCCACCGCCAAGCCGTCGGAAGCATCCAAATATTTTGTGGGAAATTCTTTCAGATTCAGAAGGTTTTTCAGCATTCCCGCAACTTGCTCTTTACTGGCATTTCCGTTGCCGGTAATGGCCATTTTTATTTTCTTTGGCGAGTATTCGGTTATCGGGACATCGCGATACAAGCTGGCCGCCATAGCAACTCCCTGTGCACGACCCAACTTTAACATCGACTGTACATTTTTGCCGAAAAAGGGCGCCTCCAAAGCCACTTCATCCGGGTGGTACTCGTCGATTAATGCTAGGGTTTTATCAAAAATATATTTTAGCTTGGTTTCATGATTGGGATATTTTTTCAAAATCAATTCGTGGATGGATACCAGATCCATTTTATTTTTTTTTACAGAAATTATCCCAAAACCCATTACGGTTGTCCCGGGGTCTATGCCCAATATTATTCTCTCTACCTCCATGGATACAATCAAAAATTACTGTCTCAGCGATTTGCTTTCCTTGAAACTGGCTATAAGATAGTATGCCACAAAAACGGTGGAAAATTTGATGATCGCCGGTACGGCCAATACAAAATCAAAAAGGATCAATCCGATCGTCACCAAAAGACCTATTCCTATGAAAGAAATTCCTAATTTTTTTGACAAAGGCCATTCGGGGTGATCAACAAAATAGGACAATCCCCAACCCAATCCGAAAGCAGCGCCATAATACAAGTCCAAAAGCCACCCTTGGCTTCCAAAATAATAAAAATTGAGCATGAAACTGCCCACCGTCCCAATGATGAAAAACAATATCGCTTTTTGCATTATTCTAAATTTTTACAAATTTACCCAAATATTCAAGTTAAAGTCATGCGCAAAGCATAATTTGTTGTTTTAATAAAAAGAAAGTTATCGCTAATGTACTGATATGCAGTGAGTAGCATCCGATTAAATATTATTTTTTAAATAATTATATTTGGCAAATTCTCAATTTTCTAATATCATTTATGGAAACTACAAAATACGATCCTAAAAATAAAGTGAGAGTGGTAACTGCCGCTGCACTTTTCGACGGTCACGATGCCGCCATCAACATCATGAGAAGAATGGTGCAAGCTACAGGTTGCGAAGTCATCCACTTGGGGCACGATAAGTCTGCCGAAGAAGTGGTGAATACCGCCATCCAAGAAGATGCCAACGCCATTGCTCTAACTTCTTATCAAGGGGGACACAACGAATATTTTAAATACATCTACGATCTTTTAAAAGAAAGAAACTCGTCACAAATAAAAATCTTCGGCGGTGGAGGCGGAGTAATCCTACCGGAAGAAATCAGAGACTTGATGGATTACGGGATTGATAGAATTTATTCTCCCGACGATGGTCGAGAACTCGGCCTGCAAGGCATGATCAACGATTTGGTGCAAAAATCCGATTTTGCAACAGGAGAATCAATTTCTGTAGCCGACTTGGATGCCATTTCTTTTGACAATGCCAAATCCATTTCCCAAGTCATTTCTGCAGTTGAAAATTTTTCCGAAGAAAAACCGGAATTGGTTGCCGCATTAAAAGAAAAAACAAAAAATTCCAAAATCCCAATCATCGGAATTACCGGTACGGGTGGCGCAGGAAAATCGTCACTAACCGATGAGGTCGTAAGAAGATTTTTAAGATCCAATCCGGATAAGAATATTGCCATTATTTCTGTAGATCCATCTAAAAAGAAAACCGGTGGAGCCTTGTTGGGCGACAGAATCCGCATGAACTCCATCAACGATGCAAGGGTCTATATGCGCTCTATGGCAACCAGAGAGAATAATGTTTCGGTATCGCCACACATTCATTCGGCTTTGGATGTTTTAAAATTGGCACATCCGGACATCATTATTTTAGAAACTTCCGGTATTGGACAAAGCGGTTCGGAAATTACCGAAATTGCCGATGTCTCTGTTTATGTAATGACTCCGGAATACGGTGCATCTACCCAATTGGAAAAAATCGACATGTTGGATTATGCCGATCTTGTTGTGCTGAACAAGTCCGACAAAAGAGGTGCCCTAGATGCATTGCAAGCAGTGAGGAAACAATTCCAAAGAAATCATACTTTGTTTGATAAAAAGTTGGATGAGATGCCGGTCTTTGCAACCAAAGCTTCGCAGTTCAACGATTGGGGGACAACGGATATGTACAATTCTTTGGTGGTGAAAATTAACGAGACCATCAAGGCGAAATATGGAGATGACGCCGTGTCTTTTGGCGAATATGTTGAACAAAATGTGTCGGACGACTCAACCATTATCCCACCAAAAAGGGTGAGATACCTTTCTGAAATTGTAGAAAATAACCGTATCTACGATGCAGAGGTGGAGAACCAAGCGCTAATCGCTAAGAAAATGTATTTGATCGATGGGGCTAAAGTCTTGATCGATGACGACTTGCCAACTCAAGAAAAATTAGAAAAAGTTTTCATCAAAACCAAAAAAGATCTTTCAGAAGAAAATACAGCTTTCCTAAAAGGTTGGAAAAACTTTAAAGAAGAAATGTCCGGAGACGCATACTCTTATTTTGTGAGAGGAAAAGAGATTAAGGTTGAAACCAAATACGAATCGCTTTCGCACCTGAAAATTCCTAAAATTTCCTTGCCAAAATTCCAAGATTGGGGAGACCTTATCCGTTGGAAAGGGCAAGAAAATGTTCCGGGTCAATTTCCATTTACCGCAGGAATTTACCCCTTCAAAAGAATGGGCGAAGATCCTACAAGAATGTTTGCCGGAGAAGGTGGACCGGAAAGGACCAACCGTAGGTTCCATTATGTTTCTGCAGAAATGCCTGCCAAAAGACTTTCGACAGCATTTGACTCCGTAACTTTATACGGTCAAGATCCAGCTTTACCGCCGGATATCTATGGGAAAATTGGTAATGCCGGAGTGTCCATCGCAACGATAGACGATGCCAAAAAATTGTATTCCGGTTTTGATTTGGTAAATGCGCTTACTTCGGTTTCCATGACCATTAACGGACCGGCTCCCATGTTGTTGGCATTTTTCATGAATGCTGCTATTGATCAAAATGTCGAAAAATACATAGCTCAAGCTGAAAATAAAGCCGAATTAGAAGCGAAGATTGAAGCCAAACTTAAAGAAAAATACGACGACAAAGGTCTGAAAAGACCGGTGTACAACGGAGAGCTTCCTGCATCCAACAACGGATTGGGTCTTAAATTGTTAGGATTGACCGGTAACGAAATCTTGGATGAAGAAACCTACAACCAAATAAAATATCAAACCATAGCAACGGTTAGGGGTACGGTTCAAGCTGATATTCTAAAGGAGGACCAAGCTCAGAATACTTGTATTTTTTCCACAGAATTTGCCCTTCGTTTGATGGGGGATGTTCAGCAATATTTTATCGAGAATAAAGTGAGAAACTTCTACTCGGTTTCCATTTCCGGTTACCACATTGCCGAGGCAGGTGCTAACCCGATTTCTCAATTGGCATTTACTTTGGCAAACGGATTTACCTATGTCGAATATTATTTAGCCAGAGGGATGGACATTAACGATTTTGCACCGAACTTGTCCTTTTTCTTCTCCAACGGAATTGATCCGGAATATGCCGTAATCGGAAGGGTAGCAAGGAGAATTTGGGCAAAAGCCATGAAACTGAAATACGGAGCCGATGAAAGAAGTCAGATGCTGAAATACCACATTCAAACTTCAGGTCGATCCCTTCATGCTCAAGAAATTGATTTTAACGATATTAGAACGACCCTTCAGGCTTTGTATGCAATCTACGACAACTGTAACTCTTTGCATACCAATGCGTACGACGAGGCAATTACGACCCCAACCGAAGAATCGGTAAGAAGGGCGATGGCGATACAGTTGATCATCAACAAAGAATTGGGCTTGGCGAAAAATGAAAATCCTCTTCAAGGTTCCTTCATCATCGAAGAATTGACCAATTTGGTGGAAGAAGCAGTTTATGCAGAGTTTGATAGAATTACCGAAAGAGGAGGGGTTTTGGGAGCAATGGAAACCATGTACCAAAGATCCAAAATCCAAGAAGAATCTATGCATTACGAAATGCTGAAACATACCGGCGAATATCCGATTATTGGGGTGAATACTTTCTTAGGTAAAGACGGATCTCCAACGGTGCTTCCGGGAGAAGTTATCCGATCTACAGAAGAGGAAAAACAACAGCAAATCGAGAGTTTGACCAACTTCCAACAGTCCAACGATGCACTGACAACCCAATGGTTACGAGAATTGCAATTGGCAGCCATCAACCAAAAAAATCTTTTTGAAGTCATGATGGAAGCCGTGAAATTCTGTTCTTTAGGACAAATTACCAACGCACTTTTCGAAGTAGGAGGTAAGTACAGAAGAAATATGTAATTTCTAAAAATGTATAAATAACTGAGAGGGACAATTTTGTTGTCCCTTTTTTGTTGACCCTTTTCTGAATTGGTTTTTTAGAATTTAGTTTCTAATTTTTGGATTCTAAATAATTCGGATTAAAAACAGTACATTTGTGAGATTTTTAATAGGTAAAACAATTCTGAACCATGAGCGATCACAAGCAACATAAGGTAAAAGTAGGTATTTCTGTAGGCGATTTCAATGGAATAGGCCCAGAAATTATCATGAAAGCATTGAAGGATAAAGAGATTACAGATTTCTTCACACCCGTAATCTTTGCTTCAGGAAAATTGTTTACCTACCAAAAGAATATTTTCAAACTCAACCTGAATTTTCATTATATTACCGAAGCTGGACAGGCCCAACATGGAAAACTGAATATGGTGAACTTGTGGAAGGACAATGTGAATGTGGATCTGGGAAAACCTACCGAAGAATCGACCAGAATGGCGATAGATTCTTTAGAAGCGGCCACGACAGCATTAATGAACGGCGATATTGATGTATTGGTAACGGCGCCCATCAATAAAGATGAAATGATGAAGAACGGCTTCAAACATGCCGGACATACGGGTTTTCTGGAAGAGAAATTTGGAAAAAAAGGCTTGATGTTTTTGGTGACCGACGATCTGAAAGTAGCCGTTTCTACACACCACATCCCACTGTCTGAAGTGGCAGGAAATATCACCAAAGAAAAAATTAAGAAACAAGTTAAAGAACTTAACCGCTGTTTAATTGAAGATTTCTGCATACAAAAACCCAAAATCGCACTCTTGGGACTCAATCCACATGCTGGAGATGGCGGGGTAATTGGGAAAGAAGAAATAGAAGTGATAGAGCCGGCAATCAAAGAATTGTTCGAATCGGGAATTATGGCTTTTGGTCCCTATCCTGCAGACAGTTTCTTTCAGCCTGAAAAATATAAAAATTTCGATGCTGTTTTGGCCATGTATCACGATCAGGGTTTGGCTCCTTTCAAAACCTTAGCCTACAAAGAAGGTGTTAATTATACCGCCGGGTTGCCTTTCGTAAGAACTTCTCCGGATCATGGTGTGGCGTATGACATTGCCGGAAAAAATTTGGCCGATGAACAAAGTTTTTTGGAAGCTGTCTTTACCGGGATTTCTATTTTTAATAACAGAAAAGAATATCAAGACTTGTCCGAAGGACGATTGAGGGTGAAGAAAAACCAACAAGATTCCGGTGTTGATGAGGATTTGTCGGCATTGGATAAGTAACAGTTCAACAAGGATTAAACCTTTTGCTGTAAGGTAAGGTTTATTTCTTAGATAAAAAATATTAAAACATTTGTTAAATTAAAAAAAAAGCGTAATTTTGCGCACTCATTTTATGGACAAATTAAGAAACTATGAGGTGAGCTTTTCCGGGTTGAAAGAAGGAAAACACAACTTTCAATTCCAGATAGGAACATCGTTCTTTGAACTTTTTGATACTGAACAAGAATTTACAAATCCAAAGATTGTAGCAGATGTGCTGTTGGATAAACATTCTACCTTTTTAGAATTTTGGGTGAAAACCTCAGGGACGGTAGAGCTGGTTTGTGATATATCAAACGAATCGTTTGATTGCCCAATAGAAAATGAAGCAAAATTTTTGGTGAAATTTGGAGAAGAATACGACGATAGCAACGAAGAGGTGATCACCATTCCTCAGCACGATTTTGCCTTCAATATTTCGCAAGTGGTTTACGAAAATGTAACCCTTGCCATTCCAATGAAGAAAATCTCTCCCAATCTGAGAGACGAAGATTTGGAAATTCTCAATAAGTTCAGTGTTAATGAAATTATAGAAGAAGAGCAACGAGAAGAAATAGATCCTCGTTGGGAAGCATTGAAACAGTTTAAAAATAAAAATTAAATAGTTTAAAAATATGATGAGATGATGAATCTCATCGCTCATCAATTAAAATTATTAGACATGGCACATCCAAAGAGAAGACAGTCATCTACAAGAAGAGACAAAAGAAGAACCCACTATAAGGCAGTGGCGCCACAATTGGCTAAAGATGCAACAACAGGTGAACTACACTTGTTCCACAGAGCGCATTGGCATGAAGGAAAACTTTACTACAAAGGTAAAGTAGTATTGGAAAAAGAGGTAGCATCTACTGAAGAGTAAGAAAAGCGGTAAAAACCCTTTATTTATACAAAAACCACTCGAAATAATCATTTTTGAGTGGTTTTTTGTTGTTTTTTGTAAAAAAATGGTATCTTTGGGCATTAATAAAAACGACTATATGGACATTAAAGACATCCAAAACCTTATTAAATTTGTATCTAAAGCTGAAGTATCTGAAGTAAAATACAAAACCAAAGATTTTGAAATAACCATCAAAACTCCACTTGGTGGGAACGAAGTGAGCTATGTGCCACAACCGACCGTGTACCAAACGGCACCACAAGCTGTAGCGCCGGTTGCAGCAACTGCTCCAGCAGCACCTTCGGCAACTGCAGACGCAACTGCCGATGACAGTAAATTTGTGACGATTAAATCACCAATGATTGGTACTTTCTATAGAAAGCCGTCTCCAGACAAAGATGTTTTTGTAAATGTAGGTGATGAAGTTTCTTCAGGAAAAGTGGTTTGCGTTATCGAAGCGATGAAGCTATTCAACCAAATTGAATCTGAAGTATCTGGAAAAATTGTGAAAATTTTGGTAGATGATGCAACTCCTGTAGAGTACGATCAACCATTATTCTTAGTAGATCCATCATAGTAATTTTAGATTAAAGATTATAAATTTTAAATGAAGCTTTTTCGTTTAAAATAATTTAAAATTCAAAATTTATAATTTAAAATTTCTAATTGATGTTCAAAAAAATATTAATAGCCAATCGTGGCGAAATTGCAATGCGTATCCTTCGTACTTGCAAGGAAATGGGAATAAAAACAGTTGCGGTTTACTCAACAGCAGATAAAGATTCTTTACATGTAAGATTTGCAGATGAAGCAGTTTGTATCGGACCTGCAATGAGCAAAGACTCGTATCTTAAAATTCCTAATATCATTTCTGCGGCAGAAATTACCAATGCCGATGCCATCCACCCGGGTTACGGTTTCTTGTCAGAAAATTCTAATTTCTCTAGAATTTGTCAGAAAAACGGAATAAAATTTATTGGAGCAACGCCAGAGCAAATTGAAAGAATGGGCGATAAGGCAAACGCTAAGGCAACCATGAAAGAAGCTGGAGTGCCATGTGTACCGGGTTCTGATGGGTTGTTGGAGTCGTATGAAGATGCTCTTCAGACTGCTGAAAAGGTAGGATATCCTGTGATGATAAAAGCAACTGCCGGTGGTGGTGGTAAAGGGATGCGTGCCGTTTGGAAAGCAGAAGACCTAAAAGATCATTGGGAGTCGGCAATCCAAGAAGCTGTTGCCGCATTTGGAAACGGTGGTATGTACATGGAAAAACTGATTGAAGAGCCAAGACATATCGAAATTCAAGTTGCTGGAGACCAATTTGGTAAAGCGTGTCACCTTTCCGAAAGAGATTGCTCTGTACAAAGAAGAAATCAAAAACTTACCGAAGAAACTCCTTCACCTTTCATGACGGATGAATTGCGTGAGAAAATGGGGGCAGCTGCTGTAAAAGCTGCTGAATTTATTGGGTACGAAGGTGTTGGGACTATCGAATTCTTGGTAGATAAGCATAGAAATTTCTATTTCATGGAAATGAATACCAGAATCCAAGTAGAGCATCCAATTACGGAACAAGTGGTGGATTATGATTTGATTCGTGAGCAGATTTTATTGGCTGCCGGACATCCTATTTCTGGAAAAAATTATTATCCAAAATTGCATTCTATCGAGTGTAGAATCAATGCAGAAGATCCGTATGCCGATTTCCGTCCAAGCCCAGGGAAAATCACCAACCTGAACATTCCCGGAGGTCACGGAGTTCGTGTAGATACGCATGTGTATTCAGGATATACAATTCCGTCCAATTACGATTCGATGATTGCAAAGTTGATTACAACGGCGCAAACTCGTGAAGAAGCCATTCTTAAAATGAGAAGAGCTTTGGAAGAATTTTATATTGAAGGAGTGAAAACGACCATTCCGTTCCACAGACAATTGATGGAAAATCCGGATTATCTGGACGGAAATTATACCACCAAGTTTATGGAGGACTTCCAAATGGATAGAAAATACGAAAATCATTAAGATATTTTAATGAATATATTTAACCGCCTTTGTTTTTAGGCGGTTTTTTTATTTATATTTTGAAGGAAATTTCACTAAATTTGTGCAAAATAAAACAAAAATGTCAGCAACAGAAACCCAACATACATCAGCCTATTTCATAGATTTAGAAAATAAATACGGAGCACACAATTACCACCCTCTTCCAGTTGTTTTGGAAAAAGGCGAAGGTGTTTTTGTTTGGGATGTCGAAGGGAAAAGATATTACGATTTTCTTTCGGCATATTCTGCAGTTAACCAAGGGCACTCACATCCAAAAATTGTGGAGGCCATGGTTGGTCAAGCACAAAAATTGTCATTAACTTCAAGAGCATTTTTCAATAATAAATTGGGCGAATACGAAAAGAAAATTACCGAAATGCTCGGTTTTGATAAAGTTCTCCCGATGAATTCTGGTGCCGAAGCGGTAGAAACGGCCGTAAAGCTAGCTAGAAAATGGAGCTACGAAGTGAAAGGGATCAACGAAAATGCCGCGAAAATTGTCGTTTGCGAAAATAATTTTCACGGAAGAACCACAACCATTGTATCTTTTTCCAACGACCCGGATGCCAATCAAAATTACGGGCCTTTCACTCCAGGATTTGAAAAAATTCCGTACAACGACCTTCCAGTTTTGGAAGAATTACTAAAAACAGATGCGCAAAATATTGCTGCTTTCTTAGCAGAACCCATTCAAGGTGAAGCCGGAGTCTATGTTCCGGATGCCGGTTATTTAAAAGGTGCTGCCGAACTTTGTAAAAAGTACAATGTTCTTTTTATTGCCGATGAGGTACAAACAGGGATTGCCAGAACAGGAAAGATGATTGCTTGTCATCATGAAAATGTACAACCCGATATCTTGGTTTTAGGAAAAGCACTTTCGGGTGGGATGTATCCGGTGTCGGCCGTCTTGGCAAATGACGAAATCATGAATGTGATAAAACCGGGACAGCACGGATCTACATTCGGAGGAAATCCTTTGGCTTGTGCAGTTGCAATCGCAGCCTTGGATGTTGTGGTTGATGAAAACTTGGCAGAAAACGCAGAGGTTTTAGGTCAGAAATTCAGATCTGAAATTGAAAAATTAATTTCAGAAACCAACCTGATCACCAAAGTTCGTGGCAAAGGTCTGCTGAATGCCATTCTCATCAACGATACGCCAGAAAGCACTACTGCTTGGGAAATTTGCTTGAAACTAAGAGACAACGGACTGCTTGCAAAACCTACACACGGAAATATCATTCGTTTTGCTCCGCCATTGGTGATGACCGAGGAGCAATTGATGGATTGTATCGCTATTATTAGGAAAACGATTTTAGAATATCAAGCTTAAAATAGATTTTTGGAAAAGGTTAGTGGATTAATAATTACCTTCAACGAAGAAAAAAATATTCGTGAAGTGCTTTGTTGTTTTGATTTTTGTGATGAAATAATTATCGTAGATTCTTATAGTACAGATCAAACGATGAGCATTGCTCAGTCTTTTCCAAAGGTAAAAGTCTTTCAAAATAAATTCGAAGATTTTACAAAACAAAGAAACTTCGCATTGGATAATGCAACGAACGATTGGGTGCTTTTTTTGGATGGCGACGAGAGGATCACACCGGATCTGAAAAGCGAAATTGTGGAAGAGTTAGGGAAAGAGAATAAAAAAGATGCGTATTATTTTTACAGAAAATTCTTTTTTTGTGGAAAACCCATTCATTTCTCTGGGACACAAACCGATAAAAATTTTAGATTGTTTAGAAAATCTAAAACGAGATACAAAGCCGATAAAAAAGTGCACGAAACGCTTGAGGTAGGTGGGACAATTGGAGAATTAAAAAATAAACTTTTGCATTTTTCGGTCACGGATTATTCTTCGTACAAAAAGAAAATGATGCATTATGGAGAACTGAAAGGCAAGGAGTTGGCAATGAAAGGGAAAAAGTACAGTTTCATGACTCATTGGTTAAAAACGATCTTTAAATTCTTTAAAACATACATCCTTCGATTGGGGATTTTGGATGGTGTAGAAGGATTTCAACTCTCTTATTTGCAAACTTTAAGCGTTTTTGTAACTTACCAATCTTTAAAAAGAAATACTAAAGCATGAAAATCTGTGTGGTAAGTTTTGATTTCTGGGATTACGATCACTACATCGTGAAAGCCTTATCAAAAAAAGGCGTTGAGTCTCATCATATAAAGATTGGAGCTGTTTCTCATGCAGGACTACAAGAAAAAGTGCTTAATGCTTTGTCAAAAGTGGTTTTGAAGAAAAATTTAAAACACGAAAAAAGACAAAAATATGTAATCAGTTCCTTGGAAAAATTAGGTTTTCAAGATCAAATATTGGTGCTCAATCCTGATGTTTTTACGCACGAAACCTTAGCGTACATTCGCTCTAAAACCAATAGATTGATAACTTTTTTGTACGATAATCTCCAACGATTTCCGGTTCAAGACAAACTGCATTTTTTTGATAAAGTGTTCTCTTTTGATGATGCAGATGTTCAAAAATATGGCTTTGAAAAACTGTGCAATTATAATTATCTAGACCTTCAGCCTCAAGCGGAAAACTCCTCGGACTTGGATCTTTTTTATGTCACTTCTTACGACAAAAGTAGAAATAAAATTATATATCCTCTGGTGCGTAAGTTGTTGCAAATCAATTCTGTATTTCAGATTGTGGTCGTAGGTAAAAAAGCTTGGGTGCCGAAGTTGAAATATTCTATTAATCCTCAAAAAAGCAGAGTTCCGGTCATTTTTAAAAGAAAAGCAATAGGTACCGGCATTATTCTCGACTTTTATAAAAGGACAAAATCCATTCTGGACTTAATGAGGTCTGGACAAACGGGTCTCAGTTTCAGGGTATTCGAGGCCATGGCTTTTGAGAAAAAAATAATTACCAACAATCCAACGATTAAGAATTACGATTTTTATAATCCAAAAAATATTTTGATTCTTAACGAAGATTTTTCTAACTTAACTCCTGAATTTTTCAATTCACCTTATGAAAAAATTCCAGAAGATATTTACCAAAAATATACACTGGACAGTTGGGTGAATTATGTATTTGAATTAAAAAAATAAACCCTGAAACATTTACTTATTTTCACAAAAGAATACCATCATCCTAAGATTTCACAATCCGGAGGGACGGGTGTTTTTTATAAAAATCTCGCAGAACATTTGGTGAGAAGAGGTTACCGAGTTACCGTTTTTGGGACATCAAAACATCCAATTGAGTTTTCGGAAAACGGAATCGATTTCAAATTTGTAAAAGAGTATTTCAAAAAATATAAAGTTAAAGACCTTCTTCGCTCAATAACCGGAAAAATTTCTTTTCTATCGGAGGCTCATCTGCAGTTTTTTGTTGATGAAAAAAAATATATGGTGGATGAGTTGAATGCTTTTTTACACGATAAAAACATAAAACCCGATGTGATAGAAACGCATGATTGGGAAGGCGTTTCTCTGTTTTTGGACCAGTTGAATGTTCCTTATGTCGTTCGTTGTCATGGTTCTTGGACTGTTTTAGAAGGAGAGTTTGGTTACCAAAATGTAGCTGTAGGTAAAAAATATTGTGAAAAACTAGCGTTTCAAAAATCCAAAAATAACATTGTCATATCAGAGTTTTCTAAGAAAATTAATATAAAATATTTTGATATTAACTCTCCTTGTTTGATCTATAACGGGATAGATACCCAGTTTTTTAAGCCGGATATCGATACGGGAAAACTTCCGGGATCTGTTTTTTATTTTGGAAATACCTCTACAGAAAAAGGTGCCGATACCGCTCTGAAAGCGTTTAAAAAAATAAGAGAAGCCATCTCTTACGCAACCCTCCATTTTGTTGGTAATCCTCAGGAATTTCCATCAAGATTGTCGGAGTTTTTGGATGAAAAAGACCAGCCTTTCGTTGTGTTTCACGGGCAAAAAAGAGCGTATGAAATAAAAGAATTATTAGCAAAAGCTGAGCTCTTATTGTTTCCTTCCAAAGGAGAAAATTTTAGTTTATCTTTGTTGGAAGCAATGGGAATGGCTAAGGTTGTAGTTTGCAACGCTATCCCAGCATTTACAGAAATCATAAAAAATGGTGAAAATGGATTTGTCGCAAATAATGAAGAAGGTTTTGCTGCAACTGCAATACAATTGTTGCAAGATACAGAATTGCTGGATGCAATAGGACAACGAGCAAGAAAAACAGTGGTCAAGCATTTTGATGTGAATACTATGATTAACGAAACCATAAAATATTACAAAGAAATACATGGAGAATAATTATGACAAGCCATTTTTGATGGACTTTCCGAAAATAGGAAAACCCGAGTTGGGCTATATTTCTTTGGCAGAAAAAGAAAATCTTCCATTTGTTCCCAAAAGAATATATTGGACTTACTATACTCCGGAGGAGGTGGAAAGAGGCGGGCATTCTCACTATGATCTGCACCAGGTTTTGGTTGCAGTTGCAGGGAAGATCATCGTTACTACAGAATTGTTAAATGGCGATAAACAAGAATTTGTTTTGGAAAAACCCAATCAAGGACTTTTTATCCCCAAAATGTGCTGGAGAACCATGAAATACTCACACAATGCCGTGCAAATGTGTATTGCGAGCATCGAGTATGATGAGAAAGATTACATCCGCGATTATGATGAATTCCTAAGTAAAAAATAGGATGAAAAAACAAAAAGATCTGGATAAGTACCTGTCTTTTCAAAGAAAAAAATATTATTTCAAATCGTTTTTCAGAAAGGCAAAAAGATTGATAGTGGATTTTATACCACTTCAACAAATAGATACTGGATATTGTTCGGAAAGACACACGCTAAGGGCACAAGAAGCCTCATCCGTGTTTTGTCCAAAAGATTTTAAGTCAGACATCGTCGAAAAACCCGTGTCTCTGCTTCCGGTAGAGGCGTTTTCACTTCGTGATGTGTATTTTTCTTTAGACTCTAATACCTTTCTCACAAAGAATTTGAAGACTGCTTTTTATGAAGAAGTGGAGAAGTTTTCTACCGAATATACACTGATGTACCATTCCAAAAATCTATTGTTTCATTCGGAAAAATTGGCGAAACTGAATAATTTACCGAAAATAGATTTGGGCAGAGGAGTTCTATTTTTAAGCGGTAATTTTTGTTTCAACTATTTTCATTTTCTAATCGAAATTCTTTCAAAAGTTGAGTTTTTAAAAAAGATACCCCACCACGAGCAACTCCTGGTGGTTACTCACCAAAAAGTGGAGGAAATTGAAAACATGAAAGTTTTGTTGTCTTTTTTCATCAATGAAAATGAAATTCGCTTTTTATCTGAAGACCATTACTATACTGCACCAAAAGTTTGGCATATTTCTTACCCCAATGTTGCAGTACCCAACATCGGTGAAGGTGAGGAATATAAAGCTGAGTTTGCGAAATTTTCACCTCATTCCATCGATTATCTTAGGACGGTTTGTTTGTCTAATCTGGATATGAATGCCGTTAGAATAGATCCGATATCTAAAGTTTTTTTAGCTAGAAAATCTCAATTTAGAAAGTACAACGAAGACGAGTTGTTGCAAGTGGCAGAAAAGTACGGTTTTCAAGCGGTTTATTTAGAAGACCTTAATATTCATGAACAAATGTACCTGATGCAAAATGCAGATTGTATAATCGGCCCCAGCGGAGCTGCTTGGACCAATGTACTGTTTGCTCAACCCGGCAAAACAAAAGGATTGCTTTGGTTGGCCAATGTGTGGAAGGAATTTTCTATATTCTCAACTTTAGCCGAATTCTCAGGCTTTGATTTGTACCATTGGCGTTTTGGAGATGAAAGTTTAGGCTTTCATGAAGATTATGTTTTGGATACAAATGAATTTGAACTTCAATTGAATCGATTATTGGCTTTATAAGGTGATTTAATTTTAAAAAATAATAGTATTTTTGTTGCTTATTCACGAAATAATACAACAAGAAAATATGGAAATTAAATTCCTTGACCTTCAGAAAATAAACCTTCAACATCAAGAAGAAATTGAAAACCAAATAGTAGAAACTTTCCGTAGCGGTTGGTATCTTTTGGGTGATAAAACCAAAACTTTTGAAAAAAATCTTGCCGAATACATCGGTGCAAAACATGTAATTGGTATTGCCAACGGTTTGGATGCGCTTCGTTTGATCATTCGTGGTTATTTAGAATTGGGAATTTTCCAAAAAAATGACGAAATCATTGTCCCTGCCAATACCTACATTGCTTCGCTTTTGGCCATTTCGGACAACCAATTGATTCCGGTTTTGGTCGAGCCTAATCCAGAGAATCATAACATTGATGTGGATAAAATAGAAGCCGCCATCACCCCAAAAACCAAAGCCATAATGACGGTTCATTTGTACGGTCAGGTTTCCTACAACGAGCAACTAAAAGAGATTGCAGAAAAACACAATCTGAAAATTATCGAGGACAATGCACAAGCAATCGGAGCTGAATTCAAAGGCATAAAAACCGGTAATTTGGGTGATGCATCGGGGTTTTCTTTTTATCCCGGAAAAAATTTGGGAGCCTTAGGCGATGGTGGTGCAGTATCAACCAACGACGATGTTTTGGCAGCAACCATTAGAGCTTTGGCAAATTACGGATCTACAAAAAAATATGTGAATGATTATCTGGGGCTTAACTCTAGATTGGACGAAATACAAGCTGCCATTTTAGATGCTAAACTAAAATATTTGGACCTGGACAATCAAAAAAGAAGAGAGATTGCCAAAAGATATTCATCTGAAATTTCCAATCCAAAAATTGAACTTCCAACTCTTCCTCAAAATGAAAAATCTCATGTTTGGCATCTTTTTGTAGTGAAAACCAAAGATAGAGAGGCTCTACAAAAACATTTGGAAGCTCATGCTATTCAATCCATCATCCATTACCCAATCCCACCTCACAAGCAAACTTGTTACTCGGAGTTGAACGGTTTGACTTTCCCGATCACGGAAAATCTTTGTCAAGAAGTTTTGAGTATTCCTATTTCACAAGTTATGACAGAGGAAGAAGTTTCTTTCGTAATCCAAGCTCTTAATCAGTTTTAATGCACAACAATCTTCCCTTAGTTAGTGTATTAATTCTGACAATGAATCATGAGAGATTCATTCAACAAGCTTGTGCATCGGCTTTGGCGCAGACCTATCCCAATTTGGAAATTATTTTGTTGGATAACTTGTCAGAAGACAAAACCTTTCAATTGGCAAAAGAATGCCTTTATGATACCCATAGAAAAACGGAAGTTTACCAAAATGCCGAACCGTTGGGTGTTGCCAAAAATCTCAATTTCTTGTTGTCCAAGGCTTCGGGGAAATACATTGGGATTCTTTCCGGTGATGATTGGTGGGACGAAAAGATGATCGCCGAAAAAGTGAAATTTTTAGAAGAGTCCAATTGTGATTTCGCTTTGTCTGATGGATACAAATTTATACAAGAAACTGCTGAGACTGTACCGGCGTATTCTGGAAAAGACAAAGAAAAAGTACAAAACATGTTGGCCGATTTTTTTCTGAAAAATGTTACAGAAAATAGAACGGTGAATGTGGGGACTTTTGCAAAAAAAAACATCCTCGATCTCCATCCTTTTGATGAAAATATACAGACAGAAGATTGGGACATGAATTTGCGCTTGACTCGTTTGGGATACAAATTGGGTTTTTTAGATCAAAAATTATTCTATTACAGGGTTTTGGATAACAGTTTGTCCAGAAACTGGAAAGCAATGTCGGATTCCTACAAAAAAGTAACCGATAAATATCTAGATGTCATACACTCCGACCCGGATTTGGCGAAAGACTACAAACAGCATTTGTTGAAATTTCAATATGAAATTTTACTTTCAGAAACCCAAGACAAGCAAAAAAGAAAATCTCTGAAAAAAGAATGGAAGAAAGAAAAGTATAAAATAAAATATACGCAGCCGTTGTTGTTTTTCAAATTACTTTTGCTTCATTTCAAATAAAAAAAAGGTTGCTCAACTATGGGCAACCTTCTTATTCTTATTCTTATTATTTCAGAATGGATTAATTTCTGTCGTAATCGTCTTCCAACCTCACAATATCATCTTCCCCGAAATAAGTACCCGTTTGTACTTCTATAAAAACAACGGGCTTGTCAGAAAGATTCATCATTCTGTGTTTTGCACCCAATGGGATAAAGATGCTTTCGCCGTAGTTCAAGGCAATTTCTTTTCCATCCAATACAACGGTTGCATTTCCTTCGATAACCGTCCATTGTTCTTGTCTTTTGTGGTGGTATTGGTACGATAGTTTTTGTCCCGGATTTACTTCAATTCTTTTTAATTTATAATGAGGTTCATCGGCCAATACAAAGTATTTCCCCCAAGGTCTTTCTCCTATTTCTAACATGGTTTTTTATTTTAATGCAAAAATAGTGATTTATTGAAAGCAAAAAGAACCTCATTTTTCATTAAATTTGCCGATTAAAATTTATAAAATGAGCAAAGTAAGAGTGCGATTTGCACCCAGTCCAACAGGACCATTGCATTTAGGAGGAGCCAGAACGGCTCTTTACGATTATCTTTTTGCTAAAAATAAAGGCGGAGATTTTGTACTTAGGATAGAAGATACCGATACGACCAGATATGTAGAGGGTGCAGAAGAGTACATTATGGAAGCCATGGAATGGTTCGGAATTGTTCCGGACGAAAGTCCAAAACACGGTGGACCTTATGGGCCGTACAGACAAAGCGAAAGAAGAGATATCTACGATCGTTATACCGAACAAATCCTAAAAACGGATTATGCGTACATCGCATTTGATACTCCTGAAGAATTGGACGCCATCCGTGCGGAATACGAAGCGAAAGGCGAAGTTTTCTCTTATGACAATAAAACCAGAAGTGCTCTTAGAAACAGCATTTCGCTATCAGAAGCTGAGGTGCAAGAATTGTTAGAGTCGAAAACTCCATTCGTAGTGAGATTCAAGATGCCTTTTGATAGAGTACTCAATCTGGAAGACATCATCCGTGGAAAATTTTCTGTAAATACCAATACTTTGGACGATAAAGTCTTGGTGAAAAATGACGGAATGCCAACCTATCATTTTGCCAACATTATCGATGATCACGAAATGAAAATCTCGCATATTATCCGCGGCGAAGAGTGGTTGCCGTCCATGGGACTTCATGTTTTGTTGTATGAAGCCATGGGTTGGGAGGCACCGGAATTTGCACACCTTTCTCTCATCCTAAAACCTGAAGGAAAAGGAAAACTAAGCAAAAGAGACGGGGACAAATTCGGATTCCCGGTTTTCCCACTGGATTTTAAAGATCCGCAAACGGGTGTGGTTTCTAACGGGTATAGAGAACAAGGGTATTTGCCCGAAGCTTTTGCTAATTTCTTGGCTTTGTTAGGCTGGAGTCCTGCCGATGACAAAGAAATTTTATCATTGGACGACATGGCAAAAGAATTTGATCTGAACAAAGTGCACAAAGCCGGAGCTCGTTTTTCCAAAGAAAAAGCAGAATGGTTCAACCATCAATACCTTCAGCAGAAATCCAATGACGAATTGGTGTCCTTGTTGAAAGCTTCTGTTCCGGAATTGTCCAATCATGATGAGGATAAATTAAATAGAATCGTTCAGTTGATGAAAGAACGAGCTACCTTCCCGAAAGATATTTTCGAAATGGGTAAATTTTTCTTTGTTGCACCAACTTCCTACGACGAAAAAGCTCTGAAAAAAGCATGGAATGAAGATACCCCAGCTGTTTTGACAGAGTTTGCCGATAAAATTTCGATTTTAGAAAAATTTGATGCTGAAAACATCAAAGAAAGCTTACATCAATTGGCCGAATCCAAAGGACTGGGCATGGGGAAAGTTATGATGCCGCTTCGATTGACTCTGGTGGGCGAATTAAAAGGTCCGGATGTCCCGGATATTATTGAAATACTTGGAAAAGAAGAGAGTACGAACAGAATCTTAAATGCTGTAAAGAATATTAACTAAGATTGGGATAATTTTTTTACATTTGAGGATTAAAATTCTAACAACAAAATGGAATACTTAAGTTTCGAAAAACCAATTGAAGAATTGATGGAACAATACCAAACTTGTTCATTGGTGGGAGAAGATGCCGGTGTAGATGTAAAGCTTGCCTGCAGCCAAATTGAAGATAAAATAATTGAAAAGAAAAAAGAAATCTACGGAAACCTAACCCCATGGGAAAGGGTACAACTATCAAGACATCCGGACAGACCCTATACACTTGACTTTATAGCCGGTATTGTCGATAAAGATTCGTTCTTGGAAATGCACGGAGATAGAAATTTTGCCGACGATCCTGCAATGATTGGTGGTATGGCAAAAATCGATGGACAAAGCGTAATGATCATCGGTACCCAAAAAGGAAGAACGACCAAAGAAAGACAACTCCGTCGTTTTGGTATGTCCAATCCCGAAGGCTATAGAAAAGCTTTGCGATTGATGAAGCTGGCAGAAAAATTTAACATTCCTGTAGTAACTTTAATCGATACACCAGGGGCTTATCCAGGACTAGAGGCAGAAGAAAGAGGACAAGGTGAAGCCATTGCAAGAAATATTTTTGAAATGACCATGCTGAAAACTCCAATTTTCTGCTATGTAATTGGTGAAGGTGCCAGTGGTGGAGCTTTAGGAATTGGCGTTGGTAACAAAGTGTACATGTTGGAAAACACTTGGTACACCGTAATCGCACCAGAATCGTGCTCGTCAATCCTTTGGAGGAATTGGAATCATAAAGAAGATGCTGCCAATGCTTTGAAACTGACTCCAAAAGATGCTCTGAATGAAAAGTTTATCGATGGAATTATCGAAGAACCTCTTGGTGGAGCACACTACGAGCCGGAAGTGGCTTATGAAAATCTAAAACAATCCATACTACAAAACATCAAGGCTTTTTCTAAATTTACAGGAAAAGAATTGGAAGCTCAAAGGCAAGAGAAGTTTATTGCTATGGGAAAATTTAAAGGATAAAAATAATTTTAAAAATAGAAAGCTGTCATCTGTTGGCGGCTTTCATTTTTTTTAGACAACAAAACGAGAATGATTTTTAAAAAAATACTTACATCATCATTGTTGGGAGCATCTTTTATAGGATTGATGGCTCAGTCATTCATACCTGCTTACTCCACCAGAGCCAATCAGGTGACACAGACCAATGTCAATACTCTTTTGCAAGAGTTTGAAGCCTTAGGTATAAAAAAAACAGGTACTGTTGCCAATGAAAATGCTTTGCAATGGATAAAAGCCAAGTATCTTAACTTCGGATATTCTGCAGGACAGATTGTCGAAGATGCCTTTTCTTACAACAACGGGATGTCTACGGTCAATTCAAAAAATTTGGTCATCACCAAAACAGGAACCACATATCCCAACACTTTTGTGATTATTTGTGGACATTTTGATACCATCAACGGGCCGGGTGTAGACGACAACGGAAGTGGGACTGCAGCGATTTTGGAAGTTGCTAGGATACTGAAAGATGTTCCAACAGAATATTCGATAAAGTTCATTCATTTTTCTGGTGAAGAGCAAGGGCTAAAAGGAAGTGCCCATTATGTAAATTCTGTGGTGAATGCGACCAATCCTAAAATGAATATCAAGTTGGTTTTCAACTTGGACCAAGTTGGAGGCAAGATAGGAAATAATAACAATACCATCTATTGTGACCAAGATATGGGTGGGCTTTCGTCTAACAATGCGGCATCCCAAGCCATTACTTTGCAATTGGCCAATTGCACCACGCTGTATTCACCATTGCTAACCGCTTACGACCCTGCTGCCAATTCGGATTATATTCCTTTTGAACAAAATGGAGAAATTATTACCGGTTTTTACGAATATACCAGAGGATATCTGGAACATTCAGCCAACGATACCTTGGCCAATGTGGACAAAGTGTATGTCAAAAATGTAGCCATGGCATCTGTAGGAGCAGCGCAGCATTTTGCAGTAGCACAAAGTACTTTAGCAACCTCCGAGTCGTCTTTGGCAGATGATCAATTTCAAATATATCCAATCCCGACACAAAATGTATTGAATATTGATTTTGTTGAGGTTGGCAATGCTCAATTCATTTTCGACTTGATCGATGCTTCTGGTAGGTTGGTGATGACATCTCAAAACCAAAAACAAATAGATGTAACCGCTTTGGATACTGGGATATACATTGGAAGATTGAAAATAAAAGATAAAATTTTCCAAAAGAAAATCATCATTAAGAAATAAACAAAAGCTATCCTAAAGAAAGGGTAGCTTTTGTTTTATAAACTCTGAAAGGATTATCGGTCGTTCAGCGCCAAAGAGATGTTGTTTTGAATTGTTTTGGTGGAAGAATAAATGGCATTGCAAACATTGGTGGTTAGTGTGTAGGTGCCTTTTGAGACTTCGATAAAGTTTTTTCCTCTTGCTGGGACTTCCAATTTATAGTTTTTGTTTCCACTGAATTTTAAAACAAAACTACACTTGGACTTATTTTCAACCAAAAGTACAGCACTTTTTGAACTGGGATCTGGGTTGAATAAGTTGTTGAGCATAGAAACTGTTTTACCATTTTTTTCAGATTTGAAAACTATATTTTCATTATGAACTGTTTTTACTTTAGGAGATTCGCTAGAAGTTGATGTGCTAGTGTTTTGACTGATAAGTCCGATTAGTTTAGATTTTAACACGCCAAGGTTGGGGTGATCGGGGTTGTTTTTTATAAAGCCGGCAATGGTTTTGGTATCGTTACTTGAAATAGCTTCTTCATAGGTGTGGCTTGTTGCTGTAGGGATATTCTTTTTTTTCTGGGCGAATGAAATGGTCCCAAAGCAGAAAATCAGATAGATAATGAAACATCTCTTCATAATAATTAAATATTTGGCGGTTGTGAAATTAATATTTTTTCTATAACGCAGAAACATTATTTTTAGTTTGTTTGAAAATTATTATCTTTGCATCGCTCAAAATTGAGTAAAATAATGAAGTGTAATTAATAAACAAATAACAGATATGTACACACCAGTAGCGGCAGATGTAGCCAAACTAAGAAACACGACAGGTGCAGGAATGATGGACTGCAAAAAAGCTTTAGTAGAAGCAGAAGGCGATTTTGAAAAAGCAATTGAGATCCTTAGAAAAAAAGGTCAAAAAGTAGCTGCAAATAGAGCAGATAGAGAATCTACTGAAGGTGCTGTTATTGCAAAAGTAAACCAAGATAACACCGCAGGTGTAATTGTAACTTTAAGCTGCGAGACTGACTTCGTTGCAAAAAATGATGCATTCGTTGAGTTGGCTCACGAACTAGCAGAGCAAGCTTTGGCTTATGCTACAAAAGAAGAATTTTTGTCTTCTGACTTCCACGGACTTTCAGTTGCTGAAAAATTAATCGAGCAAACTGGCGTAATCGGTGAGAAAATTGAGATCGGAGCTTTCGAAAGAATCGAAGGTCCTTTCCTAGGAGCTTATATCCATGCAGGTAACAAAATCGCGTCCATTACTTCGCTTTCTGCAAATGTAGATGGCGCTATAGATGCTGCTAAAGCAGTTTCTATGCAAGTTGCTGCAATGAACCCAATCGCTTTGGACGAAACTCAGGTTTCTCAAGAAATTATTGAAAAAGAATTGGAAATCGAAAGAGAATTGCTTACTAAAGAAGGTAAACCAGAAAACATCATCGAAAACATCTTGAAAGGTAAAATGCAAAGATTCTACAAAGACAATACTTTGGTACACCAAGCATTCATCAAAGATAACGCTGTTTCTGTTGCAGATTATGTTAAGTCTGTAAATGCAGATCTTAAAGTAGCTGGATTCAAGAGAGTTAGCTTGTAATACTTTTTACAAAACATATTTCAAACTCCGCAATATTTTGCGGAGTTTTTTTGTATGTCTTTGATTATTAATAACTACATTTGTCTCCCATTTTTTTTAACAACCCATCAATGAGAAAGTTATTTTTACTGCTTTTTTTATCATTATTTAATTTTTCTTTTGCACAATTGGATACCGAACATTGGTTTGCACCCATGTCGGCACAGGCAGGAGCTGGGAATCTTCAAAGTTATTTGTACTTGTCAACCAACGAAACAACTCCCTTTTTGGTCGAGGTTTATAACGATAACATCCAGATTGCTACCGTCACCATCAGTAAAAATAACCCTCAGAAAGTTAATATTCCGGGGAGTTATATGGTGACCACCAATAGTGTTGATCTTTTCACACCCAATGGAATGGGACTTTATGTGAAAGGTGCTAAAAAATTCTATGCCAATTATCGTTTTTCGGTAACCAACCATGCCGAAATCATCACCTCCAAAGGGATGGCCGGTTTGGGAAAAAAATTCTATGCAGCCATGGCTCCCAATACAACTTCATTGTATTATGTCAGTTCTATGATTGGGATTATTGCAACCGAAGACAATACGACGGTTACTCTATCGGGGTACGATGCCGGGGTTGTCTTTTCTAACGGCAGCACGACCATAACCCAGACCGTAACCCTCAATCGTGGGCAGTCGTACATTGCAGATGTCGTAAGTTCTTCGGCGAATGCCAATCTTACGGGGTTGGTTGGGACTAAAATTGTTGCCAACAAGCCCATCTCTGTTACCAATGGTAACTTCAACGGAATCTACACCATTTATAACTCGTCCAATAACGATATTTTGATGGATCAGTCTGTGCCAGTGGATCGTTTGGGGAAAGATTTTGTACTGGTAAAAGGAAATGGACCGCAAACTTCGGGGATGGAAGCTGCTTTGGTGGTGGCTACAGAAAACGGAACAACAATTACCGTGAACGGAGTGAACAATGGCCTCACCTTGAACGAAGGTGAATACGCTTTAATTGATGGGGTGGATTATATCAACCAAGGGAATAACCATTACAACATGTCCATTTCTACCAATAAAAATGCCTATGTATATCAATTGTTAGCAGGTGCTGGGACTGGATCTTATTATGCAACTGGAGGTTTTAATTACATCCCACCTGTTAGTTGTTTTTTACCAAACACAGTTGGAGAAATTGGTTTAATCAATCAAATTGGAAACGATAATTACAATACAAAACTCAATATCCTTACCCAAACCGGTGCATTGGTAACGGTAAATGGAGTGACACCACCGTTGACATATGGGCCTTATCCGGTTACAGGCAATCCGAATTGGGTTTCGTATTCGGTGCCCAACATGTCAGGAAATGTTTCTGTTCAGTCTTCAAAATCGGTAACGGCCGGTATTGCTGCCGGAAGCGGTGCTGTAGGTTATGGAGGTTATTTTGCTGGCTTTTCTTCGGTTCCGGCGATAACTAAAACTGGAAATTGCTTTTCCGGAGTCAAATTGCAAGTTGATAATTCTTTTGACGCTTACCAATGGTATCTAAATGGTGTTGCTATTCCCGGTGCTACCAATTATTTTATTGATCCTGAGTTGTACGGATCGGGAAATTTTACCGTTTTGGTGACCAAAAATAATTGTGAATCTAAATTGACTGATGTTTATTCCTACACGGCTTGTCCGCCAATGCCAACAGTGACATACGACATGGGTTCTTGTCAAACGAAATCCATAACACCGGTATTTACCATTAATACAACACAAAATATTGATCCGACAAAAACTCAAATCGTGGGAATGCCTACCGTTGGAAATGCGGTGGTAAATACAACAACCGGCATCATTTCTTATACTCCCAATGCGGGTTTAACCAATAACACAACCGATTCTTTTGTTTATTATATTGAAGGAAATGGCAATCCGGCAGCAAGTCAGTATATAAAAGTGGTGCTGAATATCGATGTTCTAAAAACCAATAACGCAGGGCCTCTAACCTCTTGTGCAGATGCTAATGGAAATGGAATTTTCGATTTGACCGCAGCAAACATAACACCCCACACCGGAGTTACCATTCAGTATTATGCCAATGCCAATCTTACCAATCCCATTGCTACACCTGCAGCATATTCGGGGCCAGCAGGAAATGTTCATGCTCAAGTAACTTCAGCATTCGGTTGTACGGCAGTGGTGTTGATAACCTTAGAAACCAATCCAAAACCGAATATTAATACTGCCAACTTTAACTCTGTATTTTGTGACGATGATTTGGATGGAAGTGTATCCATTAATTTTAATTCGATTACGCCACAAATTGTGAACAATGCCGGGCAATTTTTAGTGAAATATTATTTGAACCAAGCCGATGCAACAACTGGCAATGCCAATGTGTTACCTGTCAATTGGAACTATACAATGCCAACTACCGTTTTTGTGCGCGTTGAAGGTTTGGCAGGGAATTCTTGTCCTACGGTTTTTGGGCAAATAAATTTCAGCTTCGGAACGAAAATTCCTACGCTAAGCAATCAGGCTACCACTTCGGTTTGTGACAACAATTTGGATAATTCCGAAACGGTTAATTTGAATGATTATAAAAACCTATTTACAACAGATCCCAATACCGTTCTAACATTTTACCAGTCTTTGGCAAATGCTCAAAATGGACAAAATCCGATTGCGGCAACTCAGATTGTAGGTGCTGGCGGTGGAATTTTTTATATTCGTTTGCAAAATGCTTCCGAATGTCCAACGGTGGTTGTGTTGAACATTCAGTTGAAACAACCAACGGCTTCTGCTGTGCTCACCAATCAGGTGGTCTGTGCAAATACCAATGCTACTTTGGATGTAGGACCGGGCTTTGATGCTGTACTTTGGAGTACGGGGGCTACAACTCAAACCGTATCGGTTGGGGTGGGAAATTATTTTGTAGATCTTACCAAAAACGGGTGTGTCTATCGTCAGAATGTGTCTGTGACTTCTGTTCCTGCTCCTAACCTCAACACCAATAATTTTAACGGTACAATTTGCGACGATAATTTAGACGGGTCGGTAACCGTGAATTTTACAAACATCACCCCTCAAATTGTTAACAATCCAACATCGTTTAATGTTAGGTATTATTCAAATGTGGGCGATGCCAATGCCGGGAATAACAATACGCTGCCAAACAACTGGACTTTTAATGCGACAACTACTGTTTTTGTTCGTGTTGATGGGCTAACCGGGAACTGTCCACCAGCAATTGGTCAGATACAATTGAGCATTGGTGGAAAGGTTCAGTTAATCACAGCAATTGTAGAAACTTCGGTATGCGATAGCGATTTGAGTGGTTCAGAATCTGTGAGTCTTAACGATTACAAAAACTTTTTCACCATAGATCCTGCGGTATCTTTAACATTTTACACATCGCTTGCCAATGCGCAATCTGGTACAAATGCAATTCCTGCTGTTCAGAATATTTCTGGTGCTTCAGGTGTTTTTTATGTGAGATTTACCAGTGCTACAGCTTGTCCAGAAGTGGCGAAGCTGACAATAAATTTATCCAATCCAAAGTCATCAACCACCTTGCAGGATAAGGTTATTTGTGCCTCGGCAAGTACTCTTTTAGATGCGGGAGCCGGATTTACATCTTACCTTTGGAGCAACGGTGCGACTTCACAGTCCGTCACAGTTGGTGTTGGAAATTATTTTGTTGATTTAGGTTTTAACGGTTGTATCTATCGACAATATGTTAATGTTACGGCAGCAGAAATGCCGGTGATCGATAAGATAGATGTTAGCGGATTTAATGCTACAATTTATGTATCTGGAGGTACGCAACCTTACCAATACTCTTTGGATGGGATGAATTGGCAATCGTCCAATGTATTTACGGGCTTAACCAGAGGTTTGCATAAGGTTTATGTGCTTTCGGCAGATCGTTGTAACCCTGTAACTAAGGAGTTTTTGGTTCTGAATCTGCAAAATTTTATCACTCCAAATGGAGATGGTATCAATGATGTTTTGGACTATTCCGATCTTAGGGTTAAGAAAGATGTTTCTATAGAAATTGTTGATCGTTATGGAAAAACGGTTTTCAAAAATCATGGAAATTATTACATTTGGGACGGAAAAGTGGGCGGAAGAGCCTTGAATACTGGGAATTATTGGTATCTTCTAAAATGGACAGATCCTGATACTCAGGAGAAAAAACAATATTCCGGGTGGGTCTTATTGAAAAATAGAGATTAATGTCTGAAATAATAAAATGTCGAGATTTTCTCGACATTTTTTCATATATGTCAAAATTTGCAGGTGTATTTTAGATGTTCTTTTTGTTTTTATTGTTATATTTGGCAAATTAATAGTCAGTAATTATGAAAAAATCTTTATTATTATTTTTTCTCTTGGTTGCCATGCAGGTATTTGCCCAAAGAGATACCGACCATTGGTTTGCTCCAATGGTAGAGAGACAATCAATTGGGACCAACAACCAAAATTTGTATTTATCTACCGATGTTACCACTCCTTTTGATGTCAACATCTATAGCAATGCCAATTTTACAACACCTATTGCTACGGTAACAGGTTTGAGTAAAGGAAATCCCAAAACAGTAGTGATCCCAAAGGCAAACATTGTAACCACCGGGAATCCATCAGCAGAAATTTTTAACACCAATTGCAAAATGGGGATCTTCGTAAAAGGAGCAAGTCCATTTTTTGCAAGATTAGGTATTACATCCAGTACCACCCATGCCGAGATTGTTACCTCGAAAGGTAGAGCGGGATTGGGGAACGAGTTTTTCTCCGTAAATACCGAGATGTATTACGATTCGACTGTAGCTAATTTTATGACTAGTATTATGGCTACGGAAGACAATACTCAAGTAACGGTTTCTGGATACAGTCCCATTGTTCAGTTTTCTAACGGAACATCAGCACCAACAATGACATTCACCCTTAATAAAGGACATTCGTACATTATCGAAGGCTGGAATACAGGGAACAACTTTAACGCATTTATCGGGGCAAAAATTGTTGCCAGCAAACCGGTATCCGTAACCAACGGTAACTATAACGGTAACTATGCCAGTACCGGAAATTTTGAAGGTTCGGACATCATCATGGACCAATCGGTTCCGACCAACAGATTGGGAGATACCTTTGCTATGATCAAAGGAAATGGTAATATTGGTGAAACCATGGAAGGAGCAATGGTCGTTGCAACCGAAGACAACACCCAACTTTTTGTGAACGACGAAACGACTCCTTTAGCTACTCTGAATACAGGTCAGTATTATAGAATCCCAGAAACAAAGTACATCAACCAAGCCGGATCTGGACACTACAATATGTACATCCATACCACCAAAAATGTTTATGTGTATCAATTAATTGGTGGACAGTCGGATAGTAACGCAACGGAAGGGTTTAACTACATACCGCCGTTGAACTGTTTCCTACCAAAGAAAATCGATGAACTAGGAAATATTAACTTGAACCCTGGAGTTGTGCCTACGAAACTAAATATCGTAACTGAAACAGGTGCGACAGTAACAGCAACCAGCAACGGTACACCGTTGACATTAAGTGGACCTTTTCCTTTGACAGGAAATGCTGCTTGGGTAACTTACTCTGTACCTAATGTTCAAGGAACGATTGTGGTGAACTCGACCAGCGCAGTAACAGCGGGTATCTCTGCAGGATCCGGAACTTCAGGTTATGGAGGATATTTTGCAGGGGTTTCTACCATTCCGGTAATTACTAAAATGTCTGGCGAATGTATTCCGGGGATTGTTTTGGAAGTACCAGAAGGTTTTGATTATTATCAATGGAATCTAAATGGAAATCCAATACCAGGAGCCAATACACATACTTATACTCCAATGCAACCGGGCAATTATACCTGTACGGTAAATGTCGGAAACTGTACACCCAAAACGACTCCTATTTTTAAAGTTTTCTCGTGTACAATTCAAAAAACAATAAATGTTAATGTTTGCGGATCGGCAATGTTTACGCCATCATTTGCAGGGACAATTTCAACACAAACGGTTAATCCAGGATCTGTAGTTATTACTACTCAACCGGCACACGGTACAGCTGTTGTAAATGCCAATGGAACCATTACTTATACCCCAACTCCAGGTTATTTAGGACCGGATACATTTGTGTATGAATTCCAAGGAAATGCGCCTGAGTTTTTCGATTCAATGCAAGTTACAGTAAACATTAATGTGGTACAGTTGGAAACTTTAACGCCAACCATTAAAGCATGTAACAACAACGATGCTCAAACGGCAGAGTTTGATCTGACTTCAGCAGTTGTGACTACCTATCCGGGAAATCATACCAAGAAATATTTCAAAACCATGGCAGATCTAACTGCTGGAACCAATCAAATAGCCAATCCAACAAATTATGTTTCTGGACCAACGACGATTTATGTGAAAATTGAAACACCAGAGGGTTGTTCTGATGATACAACAATCAAACTAGAATTCTATCCTCTGCCAGAAGTTACTCCGGTAACAATTTCATCATGCTTCTTGGATAATGATAATACCAAAGCTTCTTTTGACCTAACAACGGCCAATATCACGACAACGGCACCTGTAACTAAAAAATATTATCCAACTTTGGCCGATGCTACAGCAGTGGGTAATGGAACAAATGCCATCAACAATCCAACAGCATACATCAGTGGCGATGGTGCAGTTTATGTAAGGGTAATCAACGATAACCAATGCTATCGAGTGGTAAAAGTGACCTTGTTTGTCATCAAACCAAAACCATCAGCCTTATTGGTGGATAAATACATTTGTATCGAAGATACGACGACTTTGGATGCAGGTCCTGGATATACGGCTTATTTGTGGAGCAATGGTGCGACTACGCAGTCCATCTCGAATATGCCAGTAGGAGATTATTTTGTAACTCTATCTCATGACGGTTGTAATACAAAACAATTTGTTAGAGTTTTGGAAGCTCCGAAACCTATCATCTCTCAGGTGGATATTACCAACAATACCGTGACACTTACGGTAACAAACGGTCAAGCTCCGTACCAATATTCACTAGACGGTATCAATTGGCAAGCGTCCAATGTATTTACAGGATTGCCAAGAGGTGAAAATAAATTCTATGTAAAAGATGCTTTCGATTGTGAGCCGATCATGATCCAAGTAACCGTACCGAATTTCATCAATGCAATTACACCGAACAACGATGGTGTGAACGATTACATCGATTATACAGAGTTGGCTTATAAAGACAATTTCTCTTTTGTAATCTACGACCGTTATGGTAAAAAGATTGCTACGCTGGACAAAGCAAGTAACTACCATTGGGATGGTAAATTCCAAGGTAAGAGATTGAATACCGGTACATATTGGTATCATGTTACTTGGAATGAAAGAGATGCGAACCAAACTTTGGTGAACTATTCTGGATGGATCTTGTTGAAGAATTTTTAATACTTCTTACTATTAATACGAAAGCACAGTCAATTTGGCTGTGCTTTTTTTATTATTTTAGAGCCTGTTTAAATTTTATATCTGGATTTTTTTATACCGATATTTAGATGGATTTTGAGTTATAAAATTGAAGTTTTAGCGGGCTAAAACAAAAATTTAAAATACAAAATATGCTAAATAGAATATAAAAAGGCAGATAAGAAAGATTAGAAATTACCGAACTATTATTTTGGTAAAATTTAAACGGGCTCTTAATATAAAGACAATATTTATTTATAAATTTGTTTGAAACCTATTGAATATGAGAAAACTGTATTTCCTTTGTTTTTTTATGTTGTTATCTTGTCTAACTTTTGCACAGTTGGATAGAAAGCATTGGTTTGCTCCCATGGTGGATAGGACCGGAAATCCATTCCAACATCAGACTTTATACCTGTCAACCAACAGGACAACGCCTTTTCCGGTAAAGATTTTCAGCAACAATGTTCAGATTGCAAGCGTAACAATCAGTAAAGGAAATCCTCAAAAATACAATGTGCCAAGGGATTTTATTATTACCACAAACCAGAACGATTTGTTTACGCCCACTTCAAAAGGCCTCTATCTGGAAGCGGATTTTACCTATTATGCCAACCTTAGGTTTTCGGTCTATAACCATGCCGAAATCATCACTTCAAAAGGGATTCCCTCAACCGGCACTCTGTTTTATGCAGCCATGATGCCGGTGACAACGGATCCTGTGAGTCCTTACCTTAACTTTATGACCGGTATTTTGGCAACGGAAGACAATACTCAGGTTACGATTTCCGGTTACAGTCCTGCCGTACTGTTTTCCAACGGAATTAGCGGTGCAACACAACCTACGATTACTTTTAACCTAAACAAAGGGCAGTCGTACATTATTGATGGTTTGGCTAATCTGTCCCAAAACACGGATGCTTTTATCGGGGCAAAAATTCAATCTACAAAACCAGTCAATGTCACTAATGGTAATTTTAACGGGCAATATGCAGGTAACATTACTTCCAGCTCGGACATTTTGATGGATCAATCGGTGCCGGTCAATCAGTTGGGAGATGAGTTTATCTTGGTGAAAGGAAATGGAACTTTGGGATCCAATATGGAAGGAGCAATAGTTGTGGCTACCCAAGACAATACTCAGATTTTTGTGAATAACGAAACTGTTCCTGTGGCGACCATCAATACAGGGAAGTATTTTGTTATTCCCGATAGCAAATATCAGCTTCAAGGGAATGGGCATTACAATCTGTACATTCAAACCAGTAAAAATGCGTATGTCTATCAAATGCTTGCCGGTAGCGACGGTACTGCCGAGGCGGCAACCGGAGGATTTAATTTTATTCCGGCACTCAATTGTTATCTTCCAAAACAGATAAACGAGTTGGGTTTGATCGATGAAAATTTTGTGGTTTCTAATGCCAATTCAAACGGAATACTGAACATCCCGACAAAATTGAATTTGGTAACTGAAAAAAATGCAATAGTAACGGTCAATGGAGTTGTGCCACCGGCAACAACTGGACCTTTTAGCATCACCGGGAACAACAATTGGGTTACTTATGGCATACCAAATGTTAGTGGGACATTAACCATAAATTCGACCAAAGCGATTACAGCCGGTATTACAGCCGGATCGGATGCTGTAGGTTACGGTGGTTTTTTTGCGGGATTTCCCACTCAGCCCATAATTTTGTCTTCCGGTGGGACTTGTATTCCGGGAATTACTCTTTCTGTGGATCCCGTAGTTTACGAACAGTACCAATGGTTTCTGAATGGTCAAGCAATACCTGGTGCTAATAGTCCTACTTTTTCCCCGACCGTACCTGGGAATTATACGGCTTCAGTAGTTATGGGATCGTGTGCACCTTTGGTTACTGAAAAATTTAAAGTTCAAAAATGTTTACTGAATTCTACTGCTGTATATTCCATTTGCACACCACAAACCATACTTCCGGTTTTATCGTCACCAAGCATTCCGCAGTCAATCCTTCCGTCGTCGGTGTCGGTTGTTGGTCAGCCCACTTTAGGTACGGCAGTTGTAAATCCTACAACCGGACAGATCATTTACACACCAAATACGCCCAACAGTGTGGCAACCGATACATTTACCTATACTTTTTGTGGAGACCATGCCGAGTTTCCAGAATGCGAAACGGTAACGGTCACCATTCATATTCAACAGATTGTGGTGAATAATGCATCGCTGCAAGTCTGTAATAACAATGGTTTTGGAGTTTTTAATCTTAGCAATGCGGTGGTTACATCTGCCAATCCTGTGAGCTATTCCTACTATCCCACCTTGACCGATGCTCAAAATGAAAATCCCGCGGCTTTAATTAATGGTTTTACCACTTATTCTGCACCTCACGGAACGCAAGTTTTTGTTGTGGTCAAGAATGCGAGCGGTTGCAAATCCATTGCGCAAATTACCTTGAATTTATTTAACTTGGCTGTTGTTTCTAACTACAACGGTGTTTTTTGTGATGATGATTTTGATGGCGATGCAGAGGTGAACTTGAACACCATTACCGCTCAGGTATTGAACAATCCAACCTATTTTACCAATGTAAGATACTATGCCAATCTGGTCGATGCTAACGCTGGTAATAACAATACGCTTCCGAATAACTGGTCTTTTGGCACAGCAACAACCATCTACATCAGAGTCGATTCTCCGGATGGCTGTCCTGCAGTGATTAAAGCTTTGAATTTTACGATAGGTGCAAAGGTAGCTATAACTCAGTCTTTGGCGACTCAAACTATTTGTGATGATAATTTTGACGGTACCAAATTGGTGAATCTCAACGATTATATCCAACTTTTTACCACAGATTCTTCGGTAATTCCACAATTTTTTTCTACCCTAAACAACGCTCAATTGGGCACAAATCCCATCAGCAGTCAGACGGTCATTAACGGGTTGACCTCTGTATTTATTCGGTTTACGAAAACGGGACTTTGTCCAAATATAGCCACACTTCAGCTCGACATCAAAACCCCTAAAAAATCGGATGTTCTGCTCGATAAAGTGATCTGTACGAATGAGAAAACCGACTTGGATGCCGGTTCGGGTTTTGAAAATTATCTTTGGAGTACGGGTGCTACGACACAACAGATATCCAATGTGGGACCTGGAAACTATTGGGTCGAACTTACTTTTAACGGTTGCGTGTATAAACAATTGGTGGAGGTATCGACACTTCCGTTGCCGGAAATTACTGCGATAGACATCAAAGATAGAGATGTTACGGTAACGGTTGTTGGTGGAAATCCACCGTATCAATATTCTTTAGACGGACAAAATTGGCAAAGTTCCAATGTGTTTTTGGATTTGGATTGGGGAAATTATACCGTGTATGTTAAGGACATAACAGCATGCAGCATCATCAACAAACCGTTTACCATCATCAATTTAATCAATGCCATAACTCCGAACGGCGATGGTATGAATGAAACTTTAGACTATTCATCACTTTTGCAAAAGACGGATCCTTCACTGAAAATTTTTGACCGTTATGGAAACGAGATTTTTAGAGGGAATGCTTCCAACCGATTTATTTGGGACGGTAGGATCTACGGAAGGCCTGTGCCTACAGCAACTTATTGGTACATAATCGAATGGAAAGAACTGGGCAGTTCCATACAAATCCGACATACCAGTTGGCTGCTTGTGAAGCATAGAAATGATAACTATTTTAAAGGAAAGTGAAATTGATTTATTTTGTCAATGAGATTCTTGAAAATTACAAATTCAATTTTTTAATAGATTTATCATACCTTTGGCATTCAAAATAATTAAATAAAGACCATGTTTACAGGAATTGTAGAAGCTACCGGGATTGTAAAAAATATTCAAAAAAATGGTAAAAATATAGACATTACCTTAACTTGTCCATTTACCCAAGAACTGAAAATAGACCAAAGCTTGGCCCATAACGGTACTTGCCTCACCGTGGTTGTAATAGAAGGAGATGACTATGTCGTAACCGCTATAGACGAAACTTTAGAGAAAACTAATCTCGGGTCTTGGGAAGTTGGAACGGTGGTCAATCTGGAGCGATGCATGAAAATGGACGGTCGATTGGACGGACATATTGTTCAAGGACATGTGGATACCACAGGAATTGTACAATCTATAGAAAATAGAGACGGAAGTTATTTTGTAACCGTAAGCTATCATTCCGATCTTGTAACCGTGCCACAAGGCTCCATCACACTGAACGGAATCAGTCTTACCGTCGCCCATAGCGGAAATTCGGATTTTTCTGTAGCCATTATTCCGTACACTTGGGAAAATACCAATATGAAGCAACTGATGGTAGGCGATGTGGTGAATTTGGAATTTGATATCGTAGGAAAATACATTGCAAAATTGTTGCAAAAACAAAATGGCTTCTAAAAAAAGATACAAAGGGTACAGTCTCAGAAATAGAATATTTCTGGGATTTTTACTCATCTGTTTACTCAGTATGTTTGGGACAGGGCTGCTGTCTTATTTCATTTTGAAAGACCATTTGGACGAAGAAAATCGTACCGAACTCCAAAGGGGATCCGACGAGATTATGGGGGCCTTCGATTATGCACTCAGTCACAGTGAAATTCATACTCGGGATATTCCTCAGCTTTTGGGAAATAAAATCATGGAAATTTCAGACATCAACAAGCAAGATTTGGTGGTTTTTGATCTGAATGGAAATTTCTTACTTTCCAACCGTGATGCCGATCCCAATTCTCAAAAAAATGTCCCAAACACGATCATTACCCAACTTTTGAATACCGGAAAAAGAGTCGATATCCAATCCTACGATGCCAAAACCCAAAGCAACATTACTTCGTCCTATATGTTGATGAAAAACAACATGTTAGAGCCAATTGCGGTTTTGTACCTTCCGTACTATCATAACGATTCCAAATACATGGATTTTTTTGATAAATATCTGAAATTCATCGTGTTGGTAGGGTTGGTGATCATCCTGTTGAGTATGTGGATTTCTTGGCAAATTTCTAAAAACCTAACCAATACCCTAACTAACTTCTCGTCCAAAATTAGAAGGTTAACTTTGTTCAATGAAAGCATCGATCCCATACCGTATTATCACAACGATGAGTTAGGAGCCTTGGTAAAAGCATACAATAAAATGATTTTGCAAATCCAAGATCAGAAAGATCGTTTGGCACAGGTGCAAAAAGAAGCCGCTTGGAAGGAAATGGCTAAGCAAGTGGCTCACGAAGTGAAAAATCCACTGACTCCGATGAGGTTAAGGATACAAAATTTTGAAAGAAAATTCGATCCTCAAGACCCTGAAATTTCAACCAAAGTACACGAGCTCAGCAAAGCTGTTATCGAGCAAATCGATTTGATTGCTACTGTGGCGACAGCGTTTTCACAATTTGCACAACTGCCAGCTAGGCACGACGAGACATTTAGTTTAAATGCCGAAGTGAAAAATATTTTACAAATTTTTAACGACGATAAAATCTACATCCATGCCAATAAGGAAATAGAAATGAAAATGGATAAAATCTATCTGAACAGGATTATTACCAACTTGGTGACCAATGCCAAGCAAGCAAAAAGCGAGGATAGAGACATCATCATCAATGTCGATTTAGAGCAAAACAACAAAAGAATTACCTTGTCGATTGAAGATAACGGCGTTGGAATACCGGAAGAAATGTATGACAAAATTTTTGAACCCAATTTTACTTCTAAAAGTTCGGGAATGGGATTGGGATTGACCATGGTAAAAAGAATGATACAGGATTATCATGGCGAGATACAAGTGTCTTCTGTGGTCGGAAAAGGTACTAAATTTACCATTACCATGCCGTCTAATCTATAAAATTTTGATGAAAGCATTTCAGTTTAAAAAATTCAAAATTCAACAATCGGCAGCTGTATTTCGTGTGGGTACCGATGGTGTTTTGTTGGGAGCTTTATCTACGGTGGTCGGAGCCAAAAAAGTTTTAGAAGTGGGTACCGGAACGGGACTCATCTCCTTGATGGTGGCTCAGAGAAACGAAAAAGCTGAAATTTTGGCTTTGGATATCGATGCTAATGCCAAAAATCTGGCTCAAGAAAATTTTGAAACCTCTATTTTTTCAGAGAGACTGACTTGTCAACATCAAGATTTTAAAGACTTTTTCACCGACCAACGCTTTGATTTGATTCTTTCCAATCCGCCCTATTTTGATGAAAACGATTCTAAAAAAGATGTGCTTGCAAGACAATTGATCACTTTGGATTTTTTTTCGTTAATGGAAAAAGCAGTTTCATTGTTATCGGAGAAAGGAAAAATTTCTATCGTTATTCCTTTTGATCGAGGCGCAGAAGTCATGGACTATGCAGACAGGATGGACTTGTATTTGATCAAACAAATAAACATTCGAGGGATTGAAGGAAGCGATTTTAAAAGGGTAATTTTAGAGTTTTCCAAAACCGAATCTCCAACAGAAATGGTAGAGTTTACCATAGAAAAAAGTCCGAGAATCTACTCGGACCAATATCTTGAACAGACCAAAGATTTCCATGTCTTTGGCAAAAAATAAGTTTTAAACAAATAAGTCTGAAGATTGCAAAACGGTGATTTTGCCGTCTTCGCAACGGATGGCATCGCCAGGGTAGTTTTGTATCATGTGGTAGTCGTGGGTAGCCATAACTACGGCACAATGATTTTCGAAGGCCACTCTTTTTAGTAGGCTCATGATGTCGTTAGAAGTTTCAGGATCCAAGTTTCCGGTGGGTTCGTCGGCAAGGATCAGTTCCGGATGGTTCAGTAGAGCTCTTGCAATGG
Source organism: Amniculibacterium sp. G2-70 (assembly GCF_014353055.1). Taxonomy (GTDB): domain Bacteria; phylum Bacteroidota; class Bacteroidia; order Flavobacteriales; family Weeksellaceae; genus Amniculibacterium; species Amniculibacterium aquaticum. The sequence goes on along the minus strand of NZ_CP060698.1, from coordinate 1,097,267 downwards.
CAATTCTCTGTTGTTCGCCACCAGAAAGTTCGTGCGGCATTTTGTGTTTTTTGGTTTTCATGCCCACGCTTTCCAACACTTCGTTGATGCGGATGTCTATGCCTTTTTCGTCCGACCAGCCTGTTGCTTTTAGTACAAAAGACAAATTTTTCTCCACACTTCTGTCGCTTAGCAATTGGAAATCCTGGAAAACGATGCCCAATTTTCTTCTCAGTCCTGGTATTTCAGAAGATTTCAATTTGGCCAAATCGTATCCGGCAACCGTACCTTTTCCTCCGGCCAATGGGATGTGGGCATAAAGAGTTTTTAGCAAAGAACTTTTCCCGCTTCCGGTTTTACCAATCAGGTAGCAAAAAGATCCTTTTTGGATGTGTAGGTCTACTTGGCTCAGGATGGTTAGTTTTTTCTGAGCGATGGTGGCTTGTTGGAGGCTGATGATGTTGTCTCCGGTTTCGTTTCTATTTGGCATTTGATGGATGTAAAATGTTAAATCATTTTTTGGACTTCAGGATCTGAAGCTTAAAATATGATTTTTCAAAAATAGGAAAAAGCATTAGAAAAGCCTAAAATTTAGCATAATTTTAACAACAAAAAGTGCTTGAAATTTGCATCTCAAGCACTTGATTTGTATGTTGGAAAAGAATTATCTCTTAGCGCGAGCTGCACTAACAGTTAAACTTTTTCTTCCTTTAGCTCTTCTTGCTGCCAATACTCTTCTACCGTTTGGTGTTGACATTCTTTCACGGAAACCATGTTTGTTTCTCTTTTTTCTTTCTGATGGCTGGAATGTTCTCTTGCTCATTTTTGTATATCTTTAGTGTATGACTATTTAATATTTTTCAGGTTGCAAAGATATATATAATTTTTACAAATACAAATTTTTAATCATCTTTATTTTTTTGCTTTTCTAGGGCTTAGCAATTTTTAATCTTATCTTTGCCGTTCATTTAATAATCTGTCCTATGTTTAGTCCTAAAGAATTATCAGAAATCAATAACTTGTTGCAGGTCAATTCCAAAATTGTAATCATTACCCATTACAATCCGGACGGCGATGCCATTGGTTCTTCTCTAGGTTTAAAACATTTTTTGATGGCTAAAGGTCTATCGCCAGAGGTTGTGGTACCCAACGATTATCCCAAATTTTTGAAGTGGATGCCCGAGGCAAAAAAAAATACCATAGCCGATTATAAAAGAAAAAAAGCAGCCGAACTGATCGAGTCTGCCGATGTTATTTTCATCCTGGATTTCAATGCGCCCCATCGTGCTGGAGATATGGTAGGAAAATGGATAGAAAATTCTAAAGCCAAAAAAATATTAATTGACCACCACCAACAACCCGATACTTTTGATTATGTCTATTCGGACACTACCGTTCCGGCAACCTGCCAAATGGTTTATCATTTTATTGAAGCTTTGGGCGAGGAAAATTTGGTAAACAAAGAAATAGCCGAATGCTTGTATTGTGGGATCATGACGGATACCGGAGGTTTTAGGTTCCGATCGACCTCTGCAGCAACACACAGAATTACAGCAAAATTAATAGAAGCCGGTGCCGATCCTGCTTTTATTTCGTCCAGTACTTGGGATACCAATACCGTGTCCAGACTTCATTTGCTATCCTTGGTCCTTAGCCGTTTAGAAGTGGTAGCCGATGGTAAAGTAGCCATCCTAAACCTGAAAAGAGACGAGCTGAAAGCCTATGGCTTCGAAAAAGGCGATACAGAAGGTTTTGTGAATTACGGCTTAAGTGTTGGAGGCGTGAAGATGTCTGCCTTTTTCATGGAAGATTTGTACGAAGATTTTATAAAGATTTCTTTCAGAAGTAAGGACAATATCGACTGCAATGCCTTTTCTAGAAAACACTTTAACGGAGGTGGTCACATCAATGCTGCAGGTGGTAAATATCTGAAATCCATGGAAGAAACCATCGCCGATTTCAAAGTAAAAGTGCTGGAGGTCGAGTTTTAGAAATTCAAAAAAACATTATAAACTTAAATTTACACCGAACAGAAAGCTGCGACTTAACAATTTTGTTTTGTAGGTAAGTGTCATGTAGTCGTGTGTGTATTTTGAGTAAATGTACTCTTCATTTAGGATGTTGTTTGCTGTAAAATTGTATTTCAACCTGCTGTTTTTCGGACTGTAATACAGGTTGAAATTGGTGAAAAGAAAAGCAACACTTTGCTTGGTATCCGGTTTGTAATACTCGTTGGAAAGGTTTGTACTAACCTTGTTGTTGAGAAAAGTGTACGAAATGGTATTCTTAAAACTCATGATGTTTAGCTCGCTGTTGTTTCCTAATTCTGAACTAAAATTGGTCATGGAATAATCAAATAGGGTTTTTATTTTAAGATTTTTTCCCAATGCAAATTGATGTATTATATTGGTGTTAAATGTCCTGGTGTTCAGTTCTGAAAGATTCGACTGATTGATCATTGAAAAATAATTAGATCGGATGTAGTTCAGTTTTATATTGAAACGACTCACGATAGGTGCAATGTATTTTTCTACATTTAAACTTAGACTGTAGCTTTCTGTAGGTTTTTCAACTTGTTGATAGGTCATGTTATTCCAATTGCTATCAACGGAATATTCTGAAACAAATTTGTTTTTATTTTTTAAATAACTGGTGGAAAGGCTGGTCGTAAACTGGTTTCTCAGGTTGTCGTTATAGACAATGCCCAAAGTGTAGTTTTCCATTTTTTCTGGATCCAAAGAGTACTTGTTGCGGACAAAACTCCTGTTAGATACTAAAATATTATTGTCAAATAAATATTTGAAATCGATGGGAGTCGTCGTGATGTCTCCATTTAGAAACAGCGAAAATTTATGAAAAAGATATTTGTAGATAAATAATTTGGAGCTGTTAAGTACACTATTTTTTGTGTCCGAATTGGGATTGCTCAGCTCTTGACTGGCCAAGCTGTTGTGCTGGTTAAAGGTGATGTCCCAACCGTTTTTTTTAATGTAATAATCAATATTTACTCCAACGGTATTGGTCTTGAACTGAAGGTTGTTTTGAAAGTTTTCAACAATTTCAAAATGGTTTTCATACAAGTTAGAATTTAGTGAAAACCTTTCATTTGTGTAGCTGAGGCTGGTTTTTAATTTATGATTTTCTGAAAAAACAAGATGATGGATCAGATCCACAGAAAAGTGTTTTTTGTTGGTGAAAACATCCTGAAAAGTGTTGCTGCTGGCGTTCTGGTTTGTTAGTTCCAAAGCAGGGCTTATCCAAAATTGCTGTGGCTTTTGGTTATAGGTATAGAGCACAATGGTTTGGAAAGCCTCTTTCTTTCGGATCTTTCGGGTGTAGATCAATTCGTTTTTAGAAAAAAGATTTTCTTTATTGATTTCGGAATGGTAACTTCTTTCGGAATTGGTCAGGAAAGAATTATCTGTTTTTTCAGAAAATGAATGCAAAGTACTGGAAAAAGTAAGGTACTCCTTTGGAGATTTATACCATTTTACATCCATCTCACCCATAAGGTTTACTGGTCTTTTTGTCGATGAGTTTTCATCTTTTTGAAGGATGTTTTGATGATTATAGTTGTAATTTCTCTCAGAAATATCGTCAATGGAGATGCGGTCTTTCATCAAATTTCCATTGATGTTTATGTGCAATTTGTCGTTCAGCTTAAATGCGGTATTGCTACTGCTGAACCACTGTCTGTTTCTGTTGGCTTTCTCGTCCCCGAACTGGCTGTTTACGGTTTTGGATTGGATGATTTCCGGGCTTTGTAACTTCATGTTTAGATAATCGTCTAAGCCAAGATTATTGGTGCTGTAATTGGTAGGGGATTTGTTAACTCCTGTGTTGTTGGCATTAGTGGTTCCAAATGTTTTGATGCCACTGCTGACCAGCAAAGCATAGGCGCCCAAGTTGTAACGGTCAACAAAGTCCGTTTCTGCGTTCAGATTGGATGAAAAACTCGCCTTGTTCTTTTTTAATTTTAAATTTAAGGCAACTTTATTTTCCGCATTCAATCCTTTAAGGATGGGGTTGTCGGACCAGTGTTCGATGGCTTGTACCTGGTCTATGATGTTGGGGTTGATGCTACGAGTCCCGATGGTATAATTGGATTTGAAAAGATCGCTGCCGTCCAGCATTACGGCTGCTACCGTTTTTCCTTTGTACTCGATGCTTCCGTTGTCGTTTACTGTGATGCCCGGTAGCTTTTTCAAAAGGTCTTCAACCGTTTTGTCCGTTTGGTCTATGAAGTTTTCAGCATGATAGATCAGGGTGTCTTTCTTGGTTGTGGTAGGTTTTCTTTTTCCTTGTATGACAACTTCCTCTATGGATTTTAGTTTTGGTTTTAATTTGAAATTTATTTCCAGAATATTTTGTACACTGCTTAGTTTTATGCTATCGCTTTTGAAGTTTAGAGCCTCGGCGATCACCAAAATGGGCGAGTCTGCTTTTGCATCAAAGCTTATGCTGTACTGTCCCTTTGGGTTGGTAAAGGTGTACTTGCTACTATTGGCATGGCGAACAAACACCCGTACTCTGTTGAGTGGGGTGTTGTTGTCGTCCAAGACAGTTCCTTTTATGATGGTTTGCCCATAAAAATTAGAAATCGTTATGAGAAAACAAAAAAGGGCTAAATAAAATCTCAAAATTTTCTTATTTTGGATAGCAGAAGCAAGAGTCAAATGTGTTACTGGATATACAGGTGGGGCCGGAGACGATGTTTGGGTTTTTATTCTCTTCTAAAAATCTTAAATGGGAATTTTTCAAATTATTCATCGTTCTTTTTTCTTCATCCTGATAGAAGGTGGCGTAATCAATGAATTTGAATCCCTCTTTTGCGAAAGGAAAGAAAATATATTTTTCCAGTCCGGTATTTGGAATTTCTATTTTTACCAATTTGAAAGTATCGGTAGTTCCACTACAAGCCTTTGCTTTTGCCTCAACAATTAGTCCCGGCAAACCGTGTAGTTTGTTAGGCCCTTCAGGAATTGGGATGCTCTCATCGTACCAAGCTTCCCAATCAAAATCCCGCCAATGGGCAGTCGCCAATTTATAGGTTTTGCCATCTACTATTTTGCTTTTTTCTTCTAATTTCCAAGGGATGATGTTCAGGGAATCTTTGATGATGTACTCGTTGTTTTTATATCCATAAGCTCTGCCGTACATTTCGTTTTTGTTGAAGTCTTTGTAGATCGCCATATTTATTCGGGGCATTTCCCCAGGATATTTTATATAGCCCAAATCATAATGGGTTATGAATCGGGAAACGCCATTTTCTATATACAAATCGCATTCAACTTGTGGGTTTTCTGCTTTGCTATAGGTGTTGTTGTTATTGATTTCCATAATGTATGACACTTTTAATCGGTCATTTTTCTGTGCAGAAATCATCACCATAATGAGATTTATGGTCAGGATAAAGATTCTTTTCAGCATAAGGTCAATTAATTGATGTTGTTAGGATTGCTCTCGCTCTGCTGTATGTCTTGTATGATTTTTTTTATGGTTTCATTCCTGCACTCTTTAGACCAATTTTGGTTGGCAACGGTATAGGCAGCATTGCAATCGCCGAGGTCACTGAAAAACCATCTTCATTTTGAATAAGATTTAATTTCAGACAAGAATTAAGAGCTTATTACACGACTTTAAAATCGGTAATAAGCTCTTTACATTTTTTGGAGTTCTAAATTTAATGGGTTTTGTAAAGCTTGTTTTGATTTAATTGGAGCTGAGTTTTAAAGATGATGATTTTGTTCTCTTTTTCTTAGATTAATTTCAGGATCCTCTTCAAATTGACTGCGAAAATAGCCAATGCTCCCTGCATTTGCATGTTTTCTATTCCATAAGAAGTGGCTCTTTTGTAACCATGAACATTTTTAAGTTCACTGTTTTTGGCTTCAATTTTATACCGGTGTTTCGACTTTTCTTTGTAATAATCACTTTCCTGAAAAGCCATCTGTTCTTGGTGTAATTCTGATTTTATAGAAACCGAGTAGGTTTTAGATTTTGCTCCGTCTTTGTAACAACCTTCTCTTAATGGGCAAACTTTACATTTTTCAACATCAAAATAATATACATCAGCTTGATTTTTGCCGACATTCTTTCTGTTCTGATGGGCTTTTCTGATGGCTAAATGCCCGGCAGGACAAACAAATCTGTCAGCATCCTTATTGTAATCAAACTGGTCTTTTTCTTTCCTACATCCTTGTGTAATGGATGGATTTAACTTTGCAACAATTTTTATATCCTGTTCGCTGGCAATTTTCAGATTTTCTTTTCCACTATAAGCCGAATCGCCAATGATGGTTTCCACTTCCATTCCGTTGTCTTGGCTCATTTGCAGTAATTTTGGCAATTCAGGCCCGTCTCCTTTTTCTCCCGAAGTTACCACTGCTGCGGTGATAATCCGCTCTTCACTCATCGCCAAATGTGTTTTGTAACCGAAAAAGGAACTGTCTGCGGATTTATGTCCGATTTTGGCATCCGTGTCTTTTGAGAAAGTTAGCTGTTCATCGGTGTCTTCGGCTGTTTCCCTCAAAAGATTTAATTTCTCTTTCACTGCCGGAATCTCACTTATTGATGGCTCATCTTCTATGCATTTTTCAAGTTCTCTACAATAAGCCAATTCTTTGTTCAGATCGTTTTCAGTATTCTTGACCGGCATTTTTGATTTGAAGTTTTCATCAAATTGATAAACCGTTTTACGAACTAATCTCGAACGCTCTCTCAGTACTTCTATGCTTGAAAATGGATTCGATCTAGATAAAGTATGTGTAGCGTCCACAATAATGGATCTGGATTTAATAATGCCTTTATCGATCGCTATCGTTACCGTTTTACCAATTAGAAGGTTCAACAAATCGGTATCTTTCAAGCGTAATTTCCTGAATTTTGTAAGTGAACTGGGGTTTATCACATCATCTTCGGGAGCCATATCTAAAAAATATTTGAAAGACATATCATAGCGGGAACGCTCTACCACATCTACATCAGAAACCGAGTAAATGCTTTTCAACAAAAGGTATTTGAACATCTTCACCGGACTTTCCGCATTGCGACCATTGTTCAAACAATACTTATTCAACAGTTCATCGTAGATGAAGGAAAAATCTATCAAATCATTAATTTTTCGAAGAAGATTTTCTTTCGGAACGATTAAATCATACAAATCGGAATAAGAACTAAACTGAATCTTTTGCTGTTGGACTAACATTCTTTATCTTTAAAAGACCTTATCAAGGTACAAAAAAAGGAGCTAAAATCCTAAGATTTCAACTCCTTCTTTTTCATATTTCCTGAAAATTCACTTTTTCAGTGATCTCGCAATCGCCACCAGTGTCTGTTCTTGTGCTGGTTACTTTTTTATTGACGCCTTCGCAATGTTTGGTAACAGATACGGTACAAGGTACTGGATCTTGGGTTTGCTTCGTGCTTTTAATGTCGATTTTCGTTTTAGCAAATCCGCATGTTGTGCCCGCAATCATTAGTGTGGTAAATAATAATTTTTTCATTTTTCTGTTTTTTTTTGTTAATTCAACAAAGCTATTTTTTTTTTAATTACACAACTTTTATACAGTTCTTTTTGTGAAAGTGTTAAAAAAATAACAGTCAGGCAACCTACATCACCAACTTTTTAGGTAAGTGGTGCAACAACTCCGTGTTGATGATGGCTGTGCATATCTCCGGTTTTTCCCAATGTCCACTGTGGCCACAATCTAAGACATAGGATTTTATGTTGCTTCTGTCGGGTAATGCACGGATTGTTTTTTCGGTATGTACCGCTGTGTCGTGTTTGCCACAGATTACCAAAATTCTACCCTCGTATTCTTCCAAAACAATCGTTTTATCCGCTCTCGCCACCATACCTTTGGCGCAAGCCAAAGCTCCCAATGGGTCTGTTTCCAAAGCAATGGTCTTGGCTTGGTTTATTTTACCTTCCAAGCGATCCCATTCATAACTGTTGAAATAATTCGGGATTCCCGCTCTAACATAATGGGGAAATGCCTCTTCTATAATGCGATAGCTTTTTCTTCTCTGTTCTTTTTTCTCCTCGTTGTCCGCAAAAAAAGTGGAGAAAAATAAAGTTAAACTTTTTACTTTTCCCGCAAAAAGATCCGTGTAGGCCAAGGTAACATAACCGCCCATGGAATGTCCTAAAAGATGAAAGTGATTTATGCCCAAAACTTCCAAAGTTTCGTTCACTTTTTTGGCCATCAAATCCATCGTTTGTACCTCGGCAATTTTTGGACTTTTCCCATGTCCCGGAAGGTCTATTTTTATGATTTTGAATTTTGAAGACAAGGTGGGTTCCATATCGACCCACATGTTGGAGTTCTCCAAAAAACCGTGCAGCAGGACCAGGTTTTCCGTGCCGTTGCCACTTATTTCGTAATGTAACATCGCTGTTGTTTTTCACAAATTTAATAAAAGTCATCTATCCGACCTATTCCTTTTGCTTTTAGGAGCTTCAATTGTAGAAATTCTTTCACTAGTGGTCCAGCTTTTCGCTCTATCTTTTGTTCCGCAAAGCTCCACAAAAGGATGCCGCTGCAATCTGGGCTAGGATTTCAGTGCTTGCCTTTTTTATGGTTTGTTTGATTCATTGTTTTTTTTAAGCAACTTATCGTTCGAATGAAATTATTTTCTGAAATAGAATTTTTCAAAAATAGAACAATTTACGAATTGTGAAAATCAGAACAAAACAATCAATTATCGGTTGACATCATGTTAAATTGGGCGATGTTTTAAATATTTTTTCTTAAAATTTACAAAAATAATTTGTGTATTGTTTTTTTTTTTTTTTTGCTTTGCACAATTGTTTAAGGCTATTGTTTATTTCGTTGAAGTGATGGTTTCTATCAAGTTCGATGCCGCGGATATCGGATTTTGTAACGATGAAGGATCACCAACTATGGATGTGGACTTGAATATTAAATAATGGGAGGCGACTAACTTAAAAAAAATCAAATGTCCCAAGTCTTCCTAAGTGGCATAGTGCTGTAAAAGGGGAATGTTTTTATTGGTATGAAAAAAGCTGTTATGTGTAGCTTATTAACTGCAATGTTAATGGTGTCTTGTAGATCAACGGATAGCAATTTATCATTTGAGAAAGAGGTTCTTGGTAAATCAGAAGTAATATCTACAAATAGGGAGGTACATGCATTTGAATTGGAATATGGTGATTATAATTTTAATAATGATGGGACTAAGACTCATGTTTATGAAAATCAAGTATGGAAAAACGATGTAGCTCTTTCGAATTTTGATAATTTTGAAGTTGAAGACACAAAAGATATTAATGGAGAGGTAATGGTTAGACATAAGAATGGTACAGATTTTATCAAATTATATAATTTTAAAAATATAGGAGAGAAGACGATTTTTGATGTGAAAACAAGTGATGGTAAGCAAATTAATGGGTTGATGACTTCTTCTAGGTTAGGACCAAATGCATGGCCTATTATTGTTGAGGTTGTACTTTGGATATTAGACAATCTAATTAGGTATGAAGACGGGACAAAAAGCGATTGTCAAAAAGCATTAGCTAATTGTGAAAACGGAGGTATCATGATTTATACTGTGGAAACTGGTTTATTTGGTATTCAAACTGGATCTACATGCACTGTTATTTGTTATTAATTTTTATTTAACTAATTTAATCAAAGGATATTCAATGAAGAATATCCTTATTTTGCGTATGGAGACGGTATTGAACAGTTCGAAAGTAATAATAAAAGAAAAAAAGGATTATCAATTGTTATTGCAAGGTATTGCTTTGCTATTTACTTCTTTTATATTAATAAGTGTATATAATTATTTTGTTAGCGGAAATGATGAATCTGCTATGTTAAGAAGGGTTAGTGGAATGAGCGGTATTCAACTTGTGTTGGCCTTTTCTCTTTTTCCACTTTTGGAAGAAGTTGTGTTTAGAGGGATTTTTACCTCAAAAAAAATATTTCAAATTATTTTTGTTATAGGGAGTTTAGCTTATGTTTTAATTAATGAAAGCTATTATGTTATTCCTTTTTTACTTTATTTTTTGTATTTATATAGATATAAAAACAAAAGCAAAATTATTTGTTATTTAAGTACTTTTATCTTTAGTATTTTGCATTATTCAATAGATGATTTTCTTCTTGTAAATACTTTTTTCGGAATGGTATCTAAGTTTGGAGGTGGGTTGATTTTAATTTGGGTTGTAAAGAATTTTGGATTGTTTTATAGTATTTTACTTCACTCAATGGTTAATTTTCTTACAATAATGGGGTTGTTGGTAAGTTATGAACTGAGGAATGCTCCGACTTTTGTGTTGAAGAATAAGGACTATGAAGTTAAAATAGAACAGGTTTCGTTTTTTAGTCAAAGTAACCAGTCTATCCAAACAGATATGAAAACTTTTTTTATTGCAAAAGGAACTACGATTGGTGATTTTTCTAATGAATTTTGTATTGAAAGTGAAGGTAAATATGGGTTCCTTGGAAAGTATAATATAGAAATTAGAAGTAAAAATCCTTTGGATAAAACTGTGAATTGTACATTTGTTAATTATGTTTTAAAAGAAGCAAATACTCATTTTGAAAGGTTAAATTAATTCAATGCTTAAAATAGAAGAGTATAATCATGATAAATATTTTTTATAAATATGAAGCCCTTATTTTTTCTGTTATTTCTCGGTTTTCTCGGTTCAGGTCAAGAAAGCAAAAATCTTGTTGGTGAATACGCATCTCCAAAAGTCAATTCGTTTAATTTATATTATTATGGTGTATTCGTAAAGGGGTTGAGCTTGAAATTGATGGAAGATGGGACTTATCAATATACCACTTGTGCACAAATTTCTCATGGAAAATGGGAATATAAAAACAAGGCCCTTTATCTCAATTGTGAGAACATTCGTTTCATAAACGATGACTATAATCACGATGAAAAATATTCAAAAGGCACAAAATGCAGTGTCGTATCCTTTAATCTTGCTTCGGTTAACAAGCTTGTACAAGAAGAGAAAATAGGGAATAAAAAAGTGAAGCTTATTCTTTTAAAGAAAGCCAATTAATATTTCAAATTTTTTTTCACTTACATCACAAAAAAAAACCTTGCTCTACACATTCGAGCAAGGTTTCTTTTTAAGTGTATTTCGAAAAATAGTTTTTATTTCTTAACCGGAGCAATGTCCATCAGTTTCATAAACTCATCCAACTTCGGCATGATGATGATTTCCGTTCTTCTGTTTTCGGCTCTACCGGAAATGGAAGCATTGGTTGTTTTAGGATTGTACTCACTTCTACCTCCTGCAGTAATTCTGCTCGGGTTTACCCCAAACTCGGTTTGCAAAACCTTTGCCATAGAGGTCGCTCTCAGTGCAGAAAGATCCCAGTTGTCTTTTGGTAAGTTGTTGGAGTTCAACGGTACATTGTCCGTGTTTCCTTCAATTAATACAGAATAAGTGTCATAATCGTTGATCACTTTTGCAACTTTGCCCAAAACTTCTTTCGCGGTTGACTGGATGTTGTAGTCGCCGGTTTTGTACAGCATATTGTCGGAAAGCGAGATCATTACCACGCCTTTCAGTACTTTTACATCCACATCTTTATCCTGTACATTGTCCAAAGATCTTTTCAATTTGTTGGAAAGAGCCAAGTTTAGGCTGTCGTTTTTCGTTTTTCCGGCAATCAATTCTTTAATGTAAGAGTTGGATGCATTGATCTCTCCGATCAACTTGTCGATGTTTGCAGATCCTTTTCCGGTGTTGGTAAGACAAGCATCCAAAGAAGTTTTCAACGCGTTGTTTTGATCTTTTAACAAGTTGTTTTCACTTTTTAATCCGGAATTAGCCGATTTCAGATCTTGGATTTCTCTTTGTCTTTCGGCAACATTGTCTATGCATTGTTTGTAGTTGGAGTTCAGAGCGTCAAATTGTTTTTTAGAAACGCAACTTGTAAGAGATAAAGCGGCAATTCCTATTGCAAAAATTTTTACAATTTTCATTATGATTATTTTTAATGGTTTGTTTGTGATGTAGTGACCAAAGTTACTAAAAGGTTCTGTAGAAACCGTATCTTTGTCCGGAATTTTCTTTAAGTATCAAAAACCTTGCTAAACTTAGATTCCTTCACTAAAAATTTAGAAAAACTTCTCCCGAACTTCAAGGAGAAGCAATTTTTGTTGGCGGTTAGCGGTGGAGCTGATTCCATGGTGTTGGCTTTTTTGATGCAAGTGCTTGGAGCCCATTTTCAGGTGGCTCATGTCAATTACAAACTTCGTGGCGAAGCTTCGGATCTTGATAGGGAAGTGGTTGGCGATTTTTGCAGAACCAACAACATCCCGCTTCATGTCTATGAGGTGAGCGCAAAAGATGAAAAGCCGGAAAAGTCGATACAACTTTGGGCAAGAGACCTCCGATATTGCTTTTTCAGTGAAATTATTCTCGAAGAAAATCTTTTTGGTTTGATGACGGCTCATCATCTGAATGACGATTTGGAGTCGTTTCTCATCAATCTTTCCAGAGGTTCTGGACTGAAGGGGCTTTCCGGAATTCCGAAAAATGAAAATTCCATCTACAGACCGCTGCTTAAATTTACCAAAAACGAAATCTACGAATTTGCAAAACTGAACAACATCGTTTTTCGAGAAGATGCATCCAACCAAAAAAACGATTACCTGAGAAATAAACTCCGAAATACAATTGTCCCCGAATTGGAAAAGATAGAACCCAAATTCGTTCAAAATTTTTCCAAAAGCGTACAGTATTTGTCGGATGCCCAAGATTTTGTAAGCCAACAATTGGAGGTTATTTTCTCTGAAAATGTACTTGAAAAAGACGGGTGCAAAGTCATCAACAAAAAATGGTTGAAAGCGCAATCCGATTTTGTGAAATTTAACTTGCTGCATCGTTTTGGGTTTTCGTCTCCGCAGGAAATGGATAAGATTTTTACGGCTCAAGTGGGAGCTGTATTTTACACTCAAGATTTCCAACTAACCATAGATCGAGAATTGCTTTTGATTTCTGAAACGACAAACGAAATTTTGGTAGATTCTTCTGAAATTATTTTGATCCGTACATTTCAGGAACTTCAACACCTCGGTTTTCAGATTTCTTTAGAAAAGTATATCGATCCCATTTTTATTTTGGAAAGACAAAATTTGTTTTCAGATTATTGGTCATTAGATGCTTCAAAAATTACCTTTCCGCTCCGGTTGAGAAAGATGAAATCCGACGATGTCTTTTTCCCAAAAGGAATGAAAGGAAAAAAGAAAGTTTCTAAATTTTTTAAAGACGAAAAAATCTCTATTTTAGCGAAGTCAAAAATTTGGCTTCTGTCGGACGCAAGTGATTGTGTATTAGGTGTTTTGCCTTTAAGGCAAGATGCGAGATTTCTGGCGAATTGCAAAAATGCTAAAGAATTGAAGCTTTTCTTGGGGTAAAATCCCTTTTAAGCGTTTGGTTTTAAGCAAAAATTAACCGTATAAAATTATCATAACAAAGTAATAAATAGTTCTATAATGAAATTGAAGCAATTTTTTATGCTTATTTTATCGTTTGCTTTTTCCTTGCTGTTGGCTCAGGGGAAAGATCCGGTAAAAATGTCGTATAAAGTAAATGATTTGGGGAATAACCAATACGAAGCGGTTTTAACTGCTGTTATCGACAAGGGTTTTCACATCAACTCCAAGGACAATTCTCCCGATACGGTAATCCCAACCGAGATGAAGGTGACCTCAAAAGAAGGTATAATCTTGGTGGGCGGTATTGTCGAAGTGGGAAAATTACACAAAGAATTTTCTGAAGCTTTCGGTGGCGAAGTGGCCAATTACTCCGGAACGGTAGCGTTCAAACAGAAATTTAAACTGAAAAACGAAACCAAACCGGCAAATATAGTTTCGGAAATCACCTATCAATCTTGTGACGATAAAGTTTGTTTTGCACCCAAAACTTTAGAATTCGAACAAAAAATTAGTCCAAAAGGAGGCGAAACGCTTGCCGATAATAAAGTAGAAAATACCGACTCGTTGGCGGCAGTTGCAGCTACCAAAATTGTTGCAGATTCCTCTGCTCAGGACAGTCTTGCTGTGGCTACTGCACCTGCGGAAGCCAACAATCCTAAAGATCTAAAAATATCTTCCATCGATTTGGAAAATCCTTTGACCAATTGCGGTGTGGCAAAAGAAGAAAAATCCCAAAGCAACATCATGTATTTGTTTTTAGGATTCTTGGGCGGATTGATTGCGTTGCTTACGCCTTGTGTTTTCCCAATGATTCCGCTGACGGTTTCTTTCTTTACCAAAGGGACAAAAAACAAAGCAAAAGGTAGGAGAGATGCCCTGTTGTACGGATTGTTCATCTTGTTGATTTTCGTATTGCTTTCTGTGCCGTTCCACATTATTGATGGAATTGCGGGGAATATTTTCAACCAAATATCAACTTCTGTTGGGTTGAATATTTTCTTCTTCATCATCTTTATTTTCTTTGCAGGATCGTTCTTCGGATATTACGAAATTACCCTTCCTAGTTCTATTGCAAATAAATCTGCAAAGGCAGAAGAAGCAGGTGGTATCATCGGGATTTTCTTCATGGCTCTTACTTTGGTAATTGTTTCGTTCTCGTGTACGGGTCCAATTTTGGGGAGCTTGTTGGGTACGGCAGTTTCAGGATCGTCGGATGTACCGATGATGCTTACTTTTGCATTGGCCGGTTTCGGCTTGGCATGGGCCATAATTTTCGGAGCGTTGGCGCTTTTCCCACAAGCCTTGCAAAGCCTTCCAAAATCGGGTGGTTGGATGAATACCGTAAAAGTAGTATTAGGGTTTATCGAGTTGGGATTGGCACTGAAATTCCTTTCCAAAGCGGATTTGGTTTCTAAAACTTTCTTGTTGAAGAGAGAATTGTTCATTGCCATTTGGATCGTGATCGCTCTCGGTTTAGCATTGTATCTTTTGGGTAAAATTAAATTTCCACACGATGATAAAAATGCAAAAATTTCCACTACCAGAAAGGTTTTAGGCTTTTTAGGTCTTGGTTTTGTTGTGTATTTGGTACAAGGTTTGGTGCCTTCGGACAGACCAAAATTACAAATGCTTTCAGGGATTTTGCCTCCGCTTAATGTAAGTTATTTCCACAAAGAAGGCGATGGAATTTTAGGAATGCACCCGGAACACGATTATTTCAAAGCATTGGAAATTGCGAAAAAAGAAAACAAACCTTTATTGATAGACTTTACCGGTTACGGTTGCGAAAATTGTAGAAAAATGGAAGAGTTTGTTTGGTCCGAACCGGACATCTTGCCTATCCTTCAAAACGAAGTGGTTTTGGCTTCGCTTTATGTAGATGACAAGGAAGAATTGCCTGAAAACGAACAAGTCTCTATCGACCTTGGTGGTGGTCAAAAACAAAAAATTAAGACCATTGGAGATCGTTGGTCCCAATTCCAAAAAGTGAATTTCCAAGAATATACCCAACCTCATTATGTATTGGTAACTCCGGACGGACAACTGATCAACACGCCGGTTGGAGGATATATGGACAAAGAGAAATTTAAAAACTTCTTGGAATGTGCAGTGAATTTTTATAAAAACAAAAAATAGAAATTTCTATTAAATGAATATCCATCAGGATTGTACGAAAGTGCAATCCTGATTTTTTTATCTATAACCGGTCTAAATTACGGGGTAGAATTTGTTTTTAATGGATTTTATTTGCTTAATTTTAATTTTAGCGCAAATAATTTTAAATGAACTCATTAAGAAAAAGATTTGTTTTACATTTGTGCTAACAACGGCTTCCATTTTATCTTTTGCGAACAACAATGTGCAGTCAAAAGAAAATTCTGCATTAGAAACTTGTACAGTAACGGTAAGCAGGTGTTGTTACGAAACCGGGAAAGAAGTTGTGGGTACTGCAACATCGACCGATGGTAATTGTGCAAATGCTACTATTGCTGCTGAACAAGACAGTAAGAATAAATGTTTGAAATCTGCTGTACAAAAAGCAATAAAAGAAGTTCAGGATTTAGAATAAAATTTATGATTAGAAATTTATTTATCTTTTCAATGTTGGTTTTTTCATTTGGCCGTATTTATGGGCAAATGAACGGTGGAATAGTTGCAAATTACATCCTTGAAATTCGATACAACAACACGCATCAGATCGAGGAGGCTCCGAAAGTGGATTGTAAATTATTTATAGAAAATGGAGTTTCTCGATTTACAATATATTACGATAAGGCTCAAGAAAAATATCCTGGACGGGTGTATAACGATAGAATGTCTGTCTATAAAGATTTTAATAAAAACGAAATTTACGGGCGGGCTGTTGGATATAAAGGTGGAGAATATGTTGTGAAAGATTCGGTGGATATCATCCCTTGGAATTTGGAAAAAGAAACCAAAATCGTAAATAACAAAACATATAAATTGGCAAAAGCGCATTGGCGGGATTTTGATTGGGAAGCTTGGTACGACGAGACCATCCCCATCTCCGAAGGGCCATATAAATTGCACGGTCTTCCGGGCTTAATTGTAGAAGGGAAAGCCACTTCTTGCACCAAGACGGTTTATGAATTCAAGTTGAACTCGATGGAATATTCGGAAAAATCTTTGAAAGATAAATTGTATTTTCCTTTTTCAAGACCCGAATTTAAGTTTATTTCCTACGATGAAATGTATCGTAATGTATCAAAAACCGAAATGAACTTTTTGAAAAATTCTTATTTGGAAAATAAAGAAAAAAATACCGACCCTACGATAATTAACGGCCCTTCTTGTACAGCAAGCTTGTCCTTCGACTTTTGTTTTTGCTATCCTGAAAATAAGTAAATGCCGAGATTTTTAATCTACATACTCTGTTTTATGGTTTCAATTGCTCAATGTTATGGGCAATTTTCTTTTGTGGGATATGTAAAAGATGAACAAAACAAACCAATAAATAGAGCACGGCTATTGTTGAAATTCGATGATCAGTTAAGTTATGCTTTTACGAATGCAAATGGAAAATATACTTTCCAAGTTTCTAATTCGAAATTTGAAAAAGTACAATTGACGGCATCTGCGGTTGGTTGCAAGTCGGACAGTGTTTTTATTAATTTCACAAAGGATAAATCTGAATATTTTGCAGATTTCAAATTGGTGCAAAAGACGAAAGCAATAGAAGAGGTGGTGATAAAATCTCTGAGAAAACCAGTGGTCATAAAAAAAGATACAGTGGTCTATAATACTGAAAACTTTATGGACGGCACCGAGTCCAATGTAGAAGAGGTATTGAAAAAACTACCGGGCATAAAAGTAAATGAATCTGGAGCTGTCGAATTCAAAGGAAAAACGGTGGTCGCAGTTATGCTGGACGGTACCAATCTGTTCAATTCTAATTATATGACCGGTACCAGAAACATCAACCCCAAAGTGATTGATCAGATTGAAGCCATTGAAAATTGGTCGGAAAACCCGATACTGAAAGAACAGAACATGGATCGGAAAGTTGCTCTAAATTTAAAACTGAAAAAAGATAAAGCGAGCTTTTCTTCAACGCTCAATATTTCTACTGATTTTGATAAAAAATACAATCTTGGAGGGTACGGGTTATTGGTAAATTCCAACATTAAAAGTTTTCTTACGGCAAATGCCAATAATGTTGCAGAAAACAAATCCCCAATAAATGTTGGAGGAAATTCTTTTAGCTATGAAGAATACCTGAACCAAGCCTTTCAAGCTCCAAATGTTATTAGCAACCCAAGCA
This sequence comes from Amniculibacterium sp. G2-70, assembly GCF_014353055.1. GTDB lineage: Bacteria > Bacteroidota > Bacteroidia > Flavobacteriales > Weeksellaceae > Amniculibacterium > Amniculibacterium aquaticum. Next base: position 1,079,572 of record NZ_CP060698.1, on the reverse strand, counting down.
TCAATACTCAATTTGGTTTGGACAAAGTGTATAGAAATCAACAAAAATTTGGAAGCTACAATTCCGTTTTCAAGATCAATAAAAACATTAATTTAAAATTAATATCAACCTTGGTACAAGACAAGGTGAGGATTAATAATTTAACTGAAAATAACTACAGAACCGACCAACAAATTGTACACACCGTAGATGAGAATGCGATCACCAAAGAGCCTCTCAATTTTCTGAATACCGTTGAGCTGAAGTGGTATAAATCTAAAAATGAATTTGTAGAATTGATCACTGACTTTAGTTTTATAGATGATCGTGCATTGAATAAGCTTTATTCCAATATTAATAACAATCTTGATGTAGAAAATAAAATCAAAAGTATATTTACTAAAAACCAATTGGTCTATACATTTAAATTAGACAAAAATGCAATTCAACTGAAAGCTTTATACGCATACAATGAAAAGCCACAACAGGTAGTAATTAGCCCATCAAATACAGGTTTTGTAAACAGCTTTCAAAGTGTTGATAATTCCAAAACCGTTTATGGACTAGAGGGTATCTTGCATCACGCCTTCTCCGTAACTGAAAAATTAACAACGAAGCTAGGATTTTCAAATGAAAAATACGCTTTTTCGAGTGCTTTGCTATCCGATGAATATTTTAAAGATTTAGAGATAAGCAACCGTCTTTTTTTTAATAAAAGCATCTATTATGTCGGGGTAGATTATACAATTGAAAAACCAAAATGGAGTCTTTCTGTTCGGCAAAAAAGCCAAATGCAATACCAAGAATTAATGAATGATTTGGAGCTGGGCAAAGCGATTTATCTTAACAATACCGGTGTGTATTTCACCAAAAATTTCCTAAAAAGATTTTCAATGTTTATCAATGGAAACTATTACACAACTCCGTTAGAGAGCAAAAATATTTACAAAAACCCGATACTGATTTCCAATAGAAATATAGTAAGTAACACCGTTTCTTTGGATGTGCAACATTCAGAAAATTATTCACTGGGCTTTGGTTTTGATGATACTTTTCTCAGTTTGTTCAAAGTGATTCTGTCTGCCGGCTACACCAAGTCCAGCAACGCGTTTGCCTCGCAATTTACAATTGATCCCAATGTGATTTATACCCAATATACGAGGCTTAACCGTCCTTTAGAATCGTATAATTTCATGTTGGATTTAGAAAAATTTGTACCATTTCTTTCCAGTAGATTTACCTTGAAAACACAATACCAGTTGTCGGACTATTTCACACGGGTCAATGGCAATGATTGGCAAAAAACCGAATTAGAAACTTTACAATTTAATATTATTCATCAAGTTGCTTTGGATTTCCCTTTTAGATTAAAAAACGAATTTACCTATCAACAAGCCCATAGCAACACCGCATTCAATTCAGATTATTCTTTTCGCTCCATTAATTTTAAGAATACCGTTTCCTATTCGTGGAAAACCAATATTTGGTCAGCAAATTTCACCAATGAATATTACAAGCACGATTTGCAACAAGAAAAAGGTTTTTGGTTTGTGAATTTTTCTGTTCACTTTTCTCCTAAAAAATCCCATTTCAAATACTTTTTGTCCGGCAGCAACCTCCTGAACGAGGCATTTTTTTACCAAACTTATATTCAAGATTACGGTTCTACGATTTCAAAAACAGAAATAAATCCTCGATTGTTACAGTTTGGGATTCAAATTAATTTTTAAAATTAAATTTTACTAATTTTGTTTCTTTAAACAATAATCTACCACAATGAGTTTTTTTGAAGAAACCTCTCCGGCAATGGATCGCTATCTGGAAAATCATTGCTCAGAAGAACCTGAACTTTTAAGAAAATTGAGAAGAGAAACTTTTCAAAAAACGACTCAACCTCACATGATTTCCGGATACCAACAAGGACGGTTGTTGTCCGTGATTTCTAAGCTGAAACAGCCCAAAAGAATTTTGGAAATAGGCACCTTTACAGGATACGCAACCCTTTGTTTGGCAGAAGGATTGTCTGCCGATGGCAAAATAACCACCTTGGATGTGAACGAAGATTTGGCGTACCTACCGCAAAAATATTTTGCACAAAGCGACTTTTCTTCTCAAATCGAATTCAAACTTCAAAAGGCTTTGGATTATTTGGACGATTGCCAAGAGACATTTGACCTGGTTTTTGTAGATGCCGATAAAGAAAATTACCTCAATTACTTCGAAAAAATAAAATCCAAACTGCACCAAGGATCTGTGGTGATGTTTGATAATGTCCTTTGGTACGGAAAGGTGTTAGAAGAAAATCCCAAACAAAAATCGACCCAAGTCATTAAAGAACTCAATGATAAAATAGCCAAAGACCCGGATTTCGAAAGCCTGATTTTACCTCTTCGAGATGGGGTTCATCTTTTAATAAAACTATAACTTCACAACATCTACTTTATGCTTGCAGACTGTACGGTTTCTTTGTCGCCAATCTATTCCGAGCCCAACCCTCAATCCACCATGGTTTCTCAAATTCTTTTTGGCGAATTGTGCGAAATTTTAGATAGAGAAAACGATTTTTATAAAATAAAATTGTCTTTTGATGGTACAGAAGGCTGGGTGTCTGCTCTTATTTTAAACGATTTGGAGGTGCCTCCTGCCAAAAATACAGTTACAGAACCTTGTGTTAGGTACGCTACCAAGTCCGGAACGCATTTGCTCTCCCTAGGATCTGAAGTAACTGAAGAGACGGATTCGAATTTTAAAAATGAAAATTTAAAAGAAAATATTTCTTCCCTTGCGAATGTTTTGCAAAACATACCCTATGTTTTTGGTGGTCGATCGGTTTTTGGTTGCGATGCCGATGGTTTTGTGCAATTGGTTTTCAAGACAAATGCCATCTTTTTGCCAAGACAAGCAAAAGATCAAGCTTTGTTAGGAGATGTCTTGGATTTTTTAGGAGAAAGCGATGCCGGAGATTTGGCTTTTTTCGAAAACGAATTGGGGCAGATCAACCATGTAGGCATCATGCTCAACAATTACCAAGTGATTCATTGTTTTGGAAAAGTGAGGATAGACAGTCTGGACAGCTCCGGAATTTACAATGTCGATTTGAAAAAACACACCCACAAACTTCGTTTTGTAAAAAGAATTCTGAACTGAAATGAAAGGTACTGCTAAATTCTTTTTTATTCTGAATATTCTCATATTAATTGCGAACTGGGGATTTGTAATCTACAATTACTTTTCTCTCCCAGAGATTGTGCCCACTCATTTTGGGGTTTCGGGAGAAGCCGATGGCTTTGGGGATAAAAAAATGTATTTTATCCTCTTGGGGATTGCCACGGCGTTGTTTGTTTTGATGAATTACTTGTCCCAAAATCCGTACGCTCCAGGTCTTAATATTCCGGATAAAATGCGAGAAAACAAAGATCTTACAGCACTTTTTGTACAGGTTCTGAATTTCTTTTGCATGGTTTTGTTTGTCAACATTTCCTATGAAAGTTTCAGTGTTGCTTTAGAAAAGCAACAGGACTTGTCGTTGTTCACACCCATTTGCTTGGGACTGATGTTTGTGGTCATGTTTGCTTTTATAATTTATGCCAATAAACAAAAAACGAACGATTAAATGATGATGAAATTTCTTTACAACAGCTCCGTTTTTGCTCTGGCTTTGATCATGAAGCTTGGTTCTTTTTTTAATGAAAAACTGAAGAAAGGATGTTTGGGTCGGAAGAAATCTTTAGAAATTGTAAAGAATGTATTTTCGCAAAACGATCAGGTGATTTGGATGCATGCCGCCAGCCTCGGTGAGTACGAACAAGGTCTTCCTGTTTTGGAAAAGTTGAAAGAAAAATACCCGAATTATAAAATTTTAATAACCTTTTTCTCTCCCTCGGGGTTTGAAAATGTGAAGAATAAACCCCATTTGGCAGATGCAATCTGTTACCTTCCTTTCGATTTCGAAAAGGAAATTTCACAATTTGTAAAAACCCTTAATCCCAAGATTTTTTTTACCGTAAAATACGATTATTGGTACAACCTTTTGCGTGAACTAAAAAAAGTAAATTGCAAAACCTTTGTCGTTTCGGCGTTGTTTTATGAAAAGCAGGTTTTCTTTCAACCGTACGGAAAGTTTTTTGTAGATGAGCTTAAAAAAAACATCGACTGCTTTTTTCATCAAAACGAAAAATCGTTGGAATTGGCTAAAAAGATAGGACTGGATAACGGAATTATAACAGGCGACACCCGTTTCGATAGGGTCAGACAAATTCGTGAACGAGACCTTTTTGTGAAGTACATTTCGGAGTTTAAAAAGGATAATTTATTGTTGGTTTTTGGAAGTTCTTGGGAAGCTGAAGAAAAAATTGCTGAAAGTATTTTTGTGAAATCAAAAAACACCAAGATCATTATTGCTCCTCACGATATGAAAAGGGGGCCTGCTCTGGAACAGCTTTTCCCATCGGCAATAAAATATACAGAAATTGACGAGCGCGATACCCAGTTAGACGCACAAATCCTTATCATAGATTGCATTGGACTTTTGTCTAAGTTGTATTCTTATGCCGATATTGCAGTTGTCGGCGGTGGTTTCCACGACAAGGGACTGCACAATATTTTAGAAGCTGCTGTCTTTGGCGTTCCCGTTGTTTTTGGAAATAAATACAGTAAAAATCCAGAGGCAGATGGTTTAATCGCATTTGATGGAGCTAAATCATTTTATGATGAGCATCAAACATCAGAATTTATTTTGAATTTGATTGAAAATGAAAAATACAGAAAAGAGATGGGGCAAAATTCCAATAACTTTATCCACCAACAGCCCAATTCTTCAGAATTAATTGTAGAAAAAATAAGTTCTTAGCGCCTGTTAGTTTTTATTCAGATAGAATAAAAAAACGCTGAAATGTTATTTTCTGTAAAACTAAAAACGGGGTCTTGCTTTCAATTAAAAATTTTAGAGTACTTCATAAAGCCATTCAGGGCCCAGTTAGCGGTGTAATACATGGATTTTAGGGTAGAGAATTTCATGTGTTCTTTATAAACCAAATACTGATCCATCATGATGTTGGTTTTTTTTCTGGAAACACTGCTGGGGTGCATTCTGTATTTTGCTAAAGTCTTGTTTAGGGGTTTTCCTTCCGGGATTTCCTTCAACAAGTTCAGCCACATCACATGATCTTCTCTTTTGCTGCCTTTTGGAAAATAAAATTTGCCAACTCTTTCGCAATCGTACATAGAGCTGAGAAGGGACAATCTGCAGGTTTTAAGTAGATTTCCAAAAGTGACCACCGTGTCTGCTTGGAAATCTGCGAGATTGGGATTGAGGTTTTCATCACAACGAGCATAGCTGGTGTAGGCCAATTCGGTATTTTCGTTTTGCATAAAAGCGGTTATTTCCTCTAAAAAATGAGGCATCCAAAAGTCATCGGCATCTAAAAAGGTAATGTATTTTCCTGTTGCTTTTTCTAAGGCAAGATTTCTGGCATGTCCCGCGCCTCCATTTTCTTTGGATTCTATCAATTGAATTCTTGCATCTTGTGTAGCTTTTATAATTTGTACGGAATGATCCTTGGATCCGTCATCCGTGATGATCCATTCCCAATCTTTAAAGGTTTGAGAAAGAACAGAATCGATGGTTTCCTGCAAGAATTTTTCAGAATTGTAACAAGGGGTTATGATAGAAACTAAGGGCATCAGAGGCATTTTTGCAAATATAAAATAATAATTTCACAACGGTTGTCGTTAATATTTCATGCTTTTATGAAAATCATTGCCGATTTTATAAAAAAAATTAATAATTTTAGCCCGATAAAAATTTGATATGAAAAAACTAGCTTTATATTTTGGAGTTTTAATGCTGTCGGTAGCTGTTGGATGTAAGCAAGAAGCTGAAGAGTCTGTACAGTATTCTGTTGAAGGAACTTGGCAACCTTTTAAAATTGTAGAAACCACCGTAACCAATGGAGTTTCGGATTCTCAAATTTATAATTTTTCTGCTTGCCAGTTAGAGTCCAGATGGACATTTAACCCAGACAATACAGGAAACCAAATGACCAAAGACGAGGTAGGAACCAATTGCGATGTTATTTTGAACGATAACATTACCTACACCTACGATAATATAGCCAATGCATTGGTAATCACTCATCAAAACGGTGATGTAGAATACGGAAGAGTGATTTCTCAAAACGATACCAAGATGAATGTGGTTTTAGAAACCAATACCGGTACGGTGTATCATTCATTGACCTATTCATTTAATAAAAAATAATTTTTATTATCATAAAGACGAAAGCGACCAATATTTTGGTCGTTTTTTTTATTCTTTTCATTCAGCTTGATAAATAAAGTCATTTAGCGTTTATAATATCATTGAAATTAACAATAATGGTTAAATATATAAATTAAAAAGCTAAATTTGTGTAACAAAACACAAAATGATGAGCTTATCCAAGAAAACTACAGTTTTAGGATACAGTAATGCCTATCATTTATTACGGAGATCAACTTATAACATTACAAAAGCTAAGATACTTAGTTTTTCAACAATGACTCCAGATGATGCAGTTACTGTATTGTTTAATTTTACGCCTCCTAATCCACCAAGTCCCCTGAACAATAGTGGAGAGACAATTGTTCCGACCTACGATGCACCAACAATTACAGATAGTCAAAATACGACTTCCGGTAGTTTTGATTTGTTTTGGTGGATGTATCATGCCATGAAGGATCCCTCGATGCAGTACAAGATTATATACTTACTGCATTTATTTTTTGTAACCGATGATGGTGGAAATTACTGGACTAATTATGATTACAAAGAGTTGTTGAGGTTCTATTCTAGTGGAAGTTTGAAAGATTTGGCGATTAAAGTTACTACAGATCCTAGAATGCTTTCGTATCTTAATAACAATGTCAATAAGAAAAACAGTCCCAATCAGAACTACGCGCGTGAGTTTTTAGAATTGTTTACCATATTAAAAGGGCCTCAGGTCGATACAGGAAATTATACCAATTATACAGAGTTGGATGTGCAACAAGCAGCTAAAGTGTTAACTGGATTTACAAACAATAGCAATACATATAATAAAGTCAATCGATTATTAAATGTAGATCCTGTGACTCATTTGCCAAAAGGAGTGATTTCTACAACAAATCATGATACTGGAAATAAAACATTTAGTTCTGCCTTTAATAATGCGGTAATCACAGGTGCAAATACCGAAGCTGCCATCCAAACAGAAATGGAGACTTTTATTTCTATGGTCTTTGATCAGAATGAGACATCCAAAGCCTATTGCAGAAAACTATACCATTATTTTGTAGGTAGAGAAATTACCCCCGCGATAGAACAAGATATTATAGCACCTCTGTCGGTTATGTTGAAATCAAATAATTACAATATTTTACCGGTCATTAGAGAATTGTTGACAAGTTCTCATTTCTATGATGAAGACGACTCTATAATTGGCGATGAGGTTATAGGAGCATTGGTGAGAAGTCCTATGGAGATGTTTTTTCATATGTTTAGTTTGCTTCATCTTCAAACTCCTTTGTATGAGGTTAATCCTTCATCAATGCATTCTTTTTTAAGTGTTGTTTTTAGTTATAGTTATAATTCTGGTTTGCCTGTTTTTAGACCTTAATCGGTCAATGGATATGCGGGTTATTCTAGTAGTCCGCATTTTGATAAAAATTTTATTACAACATCTTCACTAAGAATCCGATACAATTATAGTATTGATTTTATTATTAATGGCTTAACATATAACGGATTTGTATTTAAATTGAATAATCCTGATTTTGTAAAGAATTCTGGTAATTTTTCAAACCCAGGAAATGTAGATGTATTGGTGTCTGAGTTTTGTGCTTTGTTGCATATCGAGATCCCACCTAGCGACCGTTTGCTTTATTTTAAAACTGTTTTCTTAAACGGTTTGAGTCCAACAAATTGGCTCAATGAATGGAATAATTATGTTAATACAGGAACTGCAACCAATGTTAAGATTCCATTAGATAGATTGGTGAAAGCCTTAATTAAATCTCCAGAATTTCAAATTTTTTAGCTATGGATCGTAAAGAATTTTTAAAAACAATGACTTTGGCGGGTATTGGTACACCTTTTTTATTGAATGGAATGCCGTCTAGGGTTATGAATCGCTTTGCTGATTTTAGCATCAGTTGCGATGAAGTGAATGAACGATCTTTGGTAATCTTGAGATTGGCCGGAGCTAACGATGGTTTGAATACAGTAATTCCCATTAGTCAGTACGATACTTACGCGAATCTAAGACCCAATATTAAAATTGCCAATACGGGTGCAGGGGGTTATATTAGTTTGGACTCAACGGTGAGTCAAGAGAAGTTGGTGGGTTTAAATCCAAGTATGACTGGGTTTAAGTCTTTGTACGATTCAGGAAAATTAACTTTATTCAACGGTGTAGGATATCCGAACCCAAACTACTCTCATTTTCGTTCCGAAAATTTGATGTTCTCGGGTAAAGATGGGGCTAATAATCAAGATTTGTTTGATGGGATTTTTGGACGATATCTTGGTGCATTGAATCCTGGTCTAGGTGGTAATCCAACAGTGCTTAATCCTGATCCTTTAGCCATGCAGTTTGGTAATCTTAATCCTTGTCTATTTTATGAGCATGCTGTGGAAAAAAGCATTGAGTATAATGCAACGGGATTTCAAAATACATTGTTTAATAGTCTAAAAAGTGCTAATGCTCAGCAACTTGTTTCACCTTCAGAGTATAATGATTTATTGAATTATGTAAAAGGAGTAGCTGCAAGTATGGACAGTTATTACAACCGTGTAATGTCTGTTTTTAATGCCGGAAACAACTCTACGGTAACCTATCCAAACTCAAGTCTTGGAAAGCAATTGAAAACAGTAGCAAGGTTAATAAAAGGTGGTAGTAAAACCAAAATATTCCAAGTTAATATAACAGGATTTGATACCCATGTGAATCAAGTTCAAACCGGAAGTACGAATCTGGGAAGTCATGCTAATTTACTAGGTGATATATCCAATTCAATATTGGCTTTTCAATCCGATCTTGAGAATTTGGGATTGGTAAATCGTGTGTTAACGGTGACATTCAGTGAGTTTGGAAGACAGGTGAGGGAAAATGCAAGCCTTGGAACCGACCATGGAGATCTCGCTCCATTTTTTGTTGTCGGGAACAACATCTCTAGTGGTATAAGAGGGGATCATCCCGTTTTCACGAATTCAACAAATTATTATTATAATCAAAGTCAAAGACGATTTGATTATCGACAGATTTTTGCTTCTATTATTCAAGACTGGTTGGGAGCAGATTCGGGCTTGATGGATACTGTTGACTTGCAAAGTTTTGTTACGCCATCTCAAAAAGTGGAGATTGTAGTACCCAACAAGTCGGCTAATGTAGTTTGTGCTGCATCTCTTTTTACTGAAGAAAAAGCGTCAATTAAAAAAATGAAAATTTATCCAAATCCCGCAGATATTTTTATAACCCTTGATTTTGGCCTTGAAGATTGTGTGAAATCACATATTCAAATTTTTGATTCTTCTGGAAGACAAATTCTAGAACTTCATAATTCTGAACAGGTTTTTAGAATACCTATAGAAAATTTTAAAAATGGACTTTATGTGTTAACGGTATTGTGTGAAAATGGTAAACGATTTTCTGAGAAGTTCCTTGTAAAACATTGATATTTATTGATGTGATAATTCTTAAAAAGTTTCATCTAAAAAATCTTAAATTTGTAGCTCAAAAATATTAACAATGTTCTATAATCATCAGCAGATCGAAAAAAAATGGCAGCAAATTTGGGAAGAAAAACAAACTTTCAAAACCGATAGCAAAAGCAATAAAGCAAAGTACTATGTTCTGGATATGTTTCCTTATCCATCCGGAGCAGGTCTGCATGTAGGGCATCCGTTAGGATATATTGCCTCCGATATTTATGCAAGGTTCAAAAGACATCAGGGATTTAATGTTTTACATCCTGTGGGTTACGATTCTTTTGGTCTTCCCGCGGAGCAATATGCTATACAAACAGGGCAACATCCGGCAGTTACAACGGAGCAAAATATCAATCGATACGAAGTGCAGCTTCGTCGTCTTGGCTTTTCTTTCGATTGGTCCAAAGAACTTAGAACTTCCGATTCTTCATATTATAAATGGACTCAGTGGATTTTTATAGAGCTTTTCCATTCTTGGTACAACAAATCAACCGATAGGGCAGAGTCAATTGAAACTTTAATTGAGCATTTTGAAAAATTTGGAACTAAAAATCTGAACGCCTATCAAACCGAAGATTTGGATTTTGATGCATCCGAATGGAGTGCAGCGACTGACATGGACAAGCAAGATATCTTGCTCAACTATCGTTTGGCTTTCCGTGCAGAAACCACCGTGAATTGGTGTCCAGAATTGGGAACGGTTTTGGCAAACGATGAGGTGAAAGACGGGAAGTCTGAAAGGGGTGGTTATCCAGTTTTTCAGAAAAAAATGATGCAGTGGAGCATGAGAATTACCGCCTATTCTGAGCGTTTATTGCAAGGACTTCAGACCCTAGATTGGCCACAACCCTTGAAAGATGCACAAGAATATTGGATCGGTAAATCTCAAGGAGCTTCTGTGAAATTCTTAATAGATGGATTCTCAATAGAAAATGATTTAGAAGCCAACAACCAACAACCAATTTTCGACAACTTTATAGAAGTGTTCACAACAAGGCCGGATACCATTTTCGGTGCGACATTCATGGTTTTGGCTCCTGAACATCCATTGGTTGAGAAAATTACATCTGCTGATCAAAAAATAGAAGTAGAAAAGTATATTGCAGAAACTTCCAAAAAATCCGAAAGAGATCGTATGGCCGATGTAAAAACCGTTTCTGGTGCTTTCACAGGAAGTTATGCCATCAACCCTTTTACGGAAAAGAAAATTCCAATTTACATCTCGGATTATGTATTGATGGGCTACGGGACAGGAGCGGTTATGGCGGTTCCTGCACACGACGAGAGGGATCATCGTTTTGCGAAAAAATTCAGTTTGCCCATTTTGAAAGTAGTCGATACGGAAGTGGATGTGCTGGAAGAAGCATTTGATTCTAAAGACAGCACTTGCGTAAATTCAGATTTCTTAAACGGGTTGAAGTACGATGAAGCGAAAGAGAAAATGATATTAGAAATAGAAAACAGGAATCTTGGAAAAAGAACAGTAAATTACAAACAAAGAGATGCGATCTTCTCCAGACAAAGGTATTGGGGAGAGCCTGTACCGGTATATTTTAAAGACGGTATGCCGTACACTTTGCCAACTTCTGCTTTGCCATTGGAGTTGCCGGAAGTGGAAAAATATTTGCCAACACAGGATGGAGATCCACCTTTGGGAAATGCAAAAAAATACGCTTGGGACGAAACGAATAATAAAATTGTAGATATCGATTTGATCGATGAAAAAACGGTTTATCCTTTAGAATTGTCCACCATGCCGGGATGGGCAGGGAGTTCTTGGTATTTCTTGAGATACATGGATTCTCAAAATTCCGAAGCTTTTTGCAATAAAGAATTTTCTGATTATTGGGGACAGGTCGATTTGTATATTGGCGGTAGCGAACATGCTACGGGACATCTACTTTATTCTAGATTTTGGAACATGTTCCTAAAAGACAGAGGGTACATTAACCAGGAAGAACCGTTCAAGAAACTCATCAATCAAGGGATGATTTTGGGAATGTCAGCTTTTGTTTATAGAATAGAGGGTACCCAAAAATTTGTTTCTAAAAATTTGGCGAAAGAATACCAAACACAAAAAATCCATGTCGATGTATCGTTGTTAAAAGGGACATCGGATGAGTTGGATACCGAAGCATTTAAAAGTTGGAGAAAAGAATTTGAAAACGCAGAATTTATATTAGAAGACGGAAAATACATCACCGAAAGAGAGGTCGAGAAAATGTCCAAATCCAAATACAATGTGGTGAATCCCGATGATATTTGTGAAGAATACGGCGCCGACTGTCTTCGTCTGTACGAAATGTTTCTGGGTCCATTGGAGCAAAGCAAACCGTGGAATACCCAAGGCTTAACCGGCGTTTACGGTTTCTTGAAAAAATTCTATAACCTTTATTTTGATGGTGATGTTTTCTCGGTGTCCGATGAAGAGCCTACAAAGGAAGAATACAAGATTTTGCATCAATTGATAAAGAAATTTACATACGACATCGAGAATTTTTCGTTTAATACCTCAGTTTCTCAGTTTATGATTGCAGTGAATGAATTGCAAAAGCTGAAATGTAATAAAAAGAAAATCCTTGAAGCTCTGGCAGTTATCGTTTCGCCTTATGCACCGCATGTTTGTGAAGAGCTTTGGCAACAATTAGGGCACGATAATTGTATAGAATTTCAAACTTTTCCAGAATTTAATGAGGATTATTTAAAAGAATCCGATTTTGATTATCCGGTTAGCATCAACGGTAAAGTGAAAATAAAATTGAGTCTTTCAACCGATTTAGATGCTAAAGCCATCGAGGAAATAGTAAAACAAGAAGAGAAAATAGTACAGCTTTTAGACGGGAAATCGTATAAAAAATTAATAATTGTACCTAAAAAGATTATTAATATAGTCGTATAGTGTAGTTTTTAATCTAAAATCAACATTAAATGATTGTTTGGTAAAGTATAGGTTTTTCATTATTATGTTAAAAGAACTTAAAATTTTGGTTAAAGTATATAATTTTATCAATTATTTTTAAGGAAAATACAATGCTTGTACCGGTTTTGTTTTTGTAAAAAATGTTAAGATTTGTTCAAAGTCTTGCATGAAAGAAAAATTTAACTTTATTTTACGCTCTCAAATTTTTAAAAACAATATAATTTAGTTTAATATGGAAATGAATGTTTCAAACACAGACGAGCAATTAGTTGCTAAAAAAGCAGGAGGTCTTAACCCAGCTTTCATTATCCCGGTTATCCTAGGGGTAGGGATTTTAATTTATTTATTCGTGCTTGGTGCACCGGGTAACTTTAAAGATGCAGATAAATTAGGTTCTGGATCCGTAGCTTTTTCAGATGTAGAAGGTAAAGACATTCATCCGGATGGTTTCCTAGGTATCATCTATAAAGGTGGGGTAATTGTACCGGTTTTGATTACTTTCTTGATTACAGTAATCGTGTTCTCTTTCGAAAGAGCTTTGGTGTTGAGCAAAGCAGCAGGTAAAGGAAACTTGGATAACTTCGTGTTGAAAGTAAGAAACTTGTTGAATAGCAACAAAGTAGATGCTGCAATCGAAGAGTGCGACGGTCAAGAAGGATCGGTTGGTAATGTTGTAAAAGAAGGTCTTACAACTTACAAAGCATTGTCTAAAGACAACAACCTGAATAAAGAACAAAAAATGGTTGCATTGAACAAAGCAATCGAAGAAGCTACAACTCTAGAAATGCCAATGTTGGAAAAGAACATGATGATTCTTTCAACTTTAGGTACTGTTGCAACATTGGTAGCACTATTAGGAACCGTAATCGGGATGATCAAGGCGTTCTTCGCTTTAGGTTCTGGTGGTGGTACTCCGGATGCAGCTGCTCTATCTACAGGTATCTCCGAAGCCTTGATTAACACAGCTTTGGGTATTGGTACTTCTGCAGTAGCGATCATTTTGTACAACTATTTTACTTCTAAAATCGACGGATTAACTTATAAAATCGATGAGATTTCTATGAGTATCCAACAATCTTTCGCTGAATTCCACTAAGAATTAGGCAAGATTATTGCAATAAGATTTTATAGAAGTTTAATTTAAAATATTTGTAACAAATGGCGAAAGTCAAACCAAAAAGACATGGTGTATTAGTAGACATGACCGCAATGACCGATGTTGCGTTCCTACTACTTACATTCTTTATCTTGACTACCCAGTTCAAAAAACCGGATGTCGAGCAGATTAAACCGCCATCTTCCATATCGGAAAAATTATTGCCAGATACGAGTCTGATGACCATTAACGCTACACCAGATGGGAAATTTTATTTCCAACCGGTAGAAAATGCTTCAGAAAGACTTCAGCTGTTGGACAATATGGGACAGAAGTACGGACTTACCTTCAACAATGAAGAAAAAGCCGCTTTCCAAAAAGTTCAAGCGATTGGCGTTCCGATGTCACAATTGAAAGGCTATCTTGATTTGTCAGGAGATGAGCAAAAGAATTTTAAAAGTCCAACCGGAATTCCGATGGACAGTACGCATAAAGAATTGATCGACTGGGTACAACAAAGTTTAGCCGTTAATCCCGATTATAAATTGGCGATTAAAGGCGATGTAAACACAAAGTATCCAAAAATCAAAAATTTATTCGAAGGTTTAAGAGATATCGAGTTTCTTAAATTCTGGCTGATAACATCACAAGAAAGTAAACCACAATAACCACAAGTAGAAATGGCAGAAGTACAAGTACAAGAAAAAGGTGGAAAAGGCGGCAAAGTCCGTTCTAAGAAGCAGAGTACAAGGGTAGACATGACTCCGATGGTGGATTTGGGTTTCCTTTTGATTACATTCTTCATGTTTACCACAACTTTTAGTAAACCGAATGTATTAGATCTTGGTCTTCCGGCAAAACCGAAAAAAGACCAAAAAGCTCCAGATACGGAGATTAAACTTTCTAACTCCATCTCCATTATTATTGGAAAGGACAATCGTGTATTTTGGCATCAACAAGACAATACCTCTCTTACCGATGCTAACCTTCACGAAACCACTTTCGATAGAGAAGGAATTAGAAAAGTAGTAGAGCAAGCAAAAGCCAATGCGGCAGATCAAAAAATGTTTACAGTGATCATCAAGCCAACGGACGATGCAGTATTTAAAAACTTTGTTGACTTACTGGATGAAATGGCCATCACCAAGAACGAACAATACGGGGTAACCGATATTAAGCCTTGGGAAAAAGCGATTTATGATAAGAAAGTAGGTGCGGCAGCTCCAGCAGCTCCCACAACCAAGTAATCATTAATTTTTAATTAATATTAAAATGGCTAACGAGTATAACATAGACGAAATTGTTTTTGAACACAGAAATAAGGAATACGGAGCTTATGATCTAAGAACGACCTATCCTAAAATCTTGACAAAAGCTTTCTTAATAGGAACTTCTCTGTTTGCGATAGTTGCATTTTCTCCTTTGATCTACATCACCATCAAGAATTTAACAAAACCTGCAAAGGTTGAGGTTAAAGCGGATATGATGAACATCATACAAGAAGATAAAATTATTGAGCAACCAGAAGAAAAAGCACCGCCACCACCGCCACCACCAAAAGTAGAACCTCCAAAACAAGAGGTAATACAAAATGTGGTTCCGGAACCGAAAAAGGCACCAAAAGTGGAAACACCACCTCCACCGATTACCAAACAGTTAGAAACTACTACAGGTTTGCAAAATCAGGAAGGGGTGAAGACTCCAACTTATGCACCACCACCAGCACCACCTTCAACAGGTAAAGGTAATACCGTAGAGGTAAAACCTCAGGTGAGTGATACCCAAGTTTATTCTGAAGTTGAACAGTTGGCAGAATTCCCAGGAGGTATTAACTCTTTTAGAACCAAGGTGAATAACAATTTCGATACTTCCGTAATGGATGGTGATGAAGGAACTTTGAAAACCGAAATTACTTTCGTAGTAGAAAGAGATGGTAGTATTACCGATGTGAAAGCGTCTGGGTCTAATAAAACCTTCAACGAAGAAGCAATCAGAACGGTGAAAAGTATTAAAAACAAATGGACACCGGCAAAAATTAACGGTCAATCGGTAAGATACCGTTTCCGTATGCCACTTACCATGATGTTTGAATAATTTTCATTACCAAACTTTAACAAAGAGAAGTCTTTTAGGCTTCTCTTTTTTTTGTATTTTTGCTTTTATGTTCAATTGGTTATCATTAGTCACCGGATTTTTTTATGTCGTTTTAGGCATAGTTGTTATCGTTTATAAATTTCTAATCGTTACATTAGAACCCAATATCGCTTATGCGATGGGCAGTTTGTTAATTGTTTATGGCGTGTTTAGGATGTATCGTGCAGTGCGAGGTATTAAAGAAAACAAGAGCAATGACTAGATTTTTATTCGTAAGTTTATTTTTCCTTTTTTTTTCATGTAAGAAAAAGGAAGAGTCCAAGACTCCCTCGTACCATAAAGGCAGCATGACCATCTTGACGGACGATGCATACAAGTCTGTTGTAGAAGCATTGGCAGACGGTTATGAAACGCATTATCCAGAAACAAAAATTACGGTGCAATCTGAAAAAGAAGATTTGGCTTTGCTCAGTCTGTTGCAAGGTAAGGTAAAGATAATTGCCATGTCCAGAGATCTTTCCCCTGAAGAGAAAAAAGAATACGAAAGAATTATAGAGCTTAAATATCAACCGGCCAAATTCGCTGCAGATGCTGTGGTTTTTATCGTATCCAAAGACTCGCCCCTTCAGAAGATTTCTTATGATGAAATTAAAAACGGCTTGAACTCGGACAAAAAACCTTTTGTATTTGACGGAGCCAATTCTGGGAACATTAATTTCGTAGCTCAGAAAATAGGAGCTCAACAAAAAGATTTGAAGTTTTCAGTAATCACAGGAAATAAAAATGTAGCCGACCAAATCCAAAAATACCCAGATCGAATCGGTGTTATCGGTCTAAACACTTTCAGCAGAGAGTATAACAAGGAGGCCATACGATTAAGAGAAGAGTTTAAAATTCTACCGGTAGAATATCAAGGGAAAACCTATTTTCCAGACATCAACAATCTGAAAAACATGTCTTATCCATTCACCAGGGTTCTCTATTTCTTGGCCAACGAAGGCAATTTTAACCTTGCCAATGGCATTATTCGTTTCTCGTGTACCCAGCTGGGACAGATGATTGTAGAAAAAGAAGGACTACAGCCCTATAATATTTACAAAAGAGAAGTGCAAATGCGCTAATTTTTAATCTAAATTTAATATTTTGGTCTGATTATTGAGGACTATTTTAATAACTTATTAAACATAAATCTTTATAAAATGAATAGTACAAAAAAACTTGTTCTTGGTGTTGCAGTAGGCTTTTTGTCTAATATGGCTTTCGCACAGTCGCTTCAAGAAGGTATTAATTATATCGATGCCAATAAATATGCTTTGGCTAAAAAGAATTTTGAAGATATGATTGCCAAATCTCCTTCAGCCGATAATTATTTTTATTTGGGAAATACTTTTTTGAGTCAAAATGAACCAAATTTTGATCAAGCTCACGAATTTTTTAATAAAGGTTTAGCTGTTGATAAGAGATCTTATCTTAACAAAATCGGTTTGGCATCTGTAAAGTTGGGCAAAGGTGATAAGTCTGCAGTTGCAGAAATCCAAGCTGTTGTCGCAGATTCTAGAGAAAAAGATCCTGAGGTTTTATACAGAGCCGGTGAAGCATTAACTTTATTTGAAAAGAATAATTCTCCTGAATTGGCAATCGATTACTTGGTAAAAGCCATTGATAAAGCAACCAAAAATGGGGTGCCTGCACATTATTACTACACTTTGGGCGACGCCTATCGTTTGAAAAGAGATCCGGGATCTGCCATGACGGCTTATGACAAAGCATCTGTTGTAGCCAAAAATAAAGCATCTGTGTTTACCAGAATGGGAACACTTTGGATGGCAGCACAACAATGGCCGCAAGCGATTGAAAAAATTAATGCCGCAATTGCTGTTGATCCATCGTATGCGCCAGCTTACAAGGCAAAAGCGAGTTACGATATTCGTTATCAAAAAAATGAATTGGCAACACAAGACTTGATCAACTATTCTAAATATGCCGATGAAGATCCGTACACACAATTGGAAATTGCTAAATTGTATTTTACAAACGACGATTTTGCTAATTCTAAAGCGACTTTAAATAAGGTTTTTGATAAAGTAGATGACCCGATTAAATATAAACTAAAAGCATATCTGGATTATCAGGCAGACAACAACTATGCTGCAGCTAAAGCTAATTTGGATAAATTTATGTCAACGGTAAAAGAGAAGAATAGAATCTTACCTGCAGATCAAGGATTGATGGGGCTTATCATGGCTGGACTTGCGCAGTCCGAAAAGGATGCCGCGCTTAAGAGCCAACTCATTGCTGAGGCGACACAAAAAATTGCTATCGCTAATGCTGCGAAAGACACCACAATGGACTGGAGTGCAGAAATGGCAAAAATTCAAAGTGGAGGAGGCATCTCTGAAGAAGCGGTGAATGCAGGACCTACCAACCCAACAATTGAAGGTCTGAAAGCAAAAGTAAAAGCCAATCCAAAAGACGCTGATGCTTTGGTAAAATTGGGAACAGCTTATACAGAAGCCAAAAACTGGAGCGGAGCAGTAGTTACTTGGGACAAAATGATTTCCTTGGCTCCGGATTGGGTGTACTCTTATTACGCAAAAGGATCTGCTTATCAGCAATTGGGCAACAACGATATGGCTGAAAATTCTTATCAAAAATTCATTGATATGGTGTTGAAAAAGCCTCAAGCAGAGCAAGATCAGAATAAAGACTCTCTATCCTATGCGTATTATTTAGTCGCTTATTTCAATCAAACTAAAGATTTGGCAAAAGCGAAAGAGTATGCCGCAAAAGCAGTTCAGTTGAATCCTACATTTGAAGATGCTGTGAACTTCAACAAACAAATTAATAAATAATTCGAAAAATATTCTTTGTCAAGGCACTTGTCTTGACAAAGTTTTTTATAATGAAATTAAGTACCATGAAAGTTGATATATTGGCTTTTGGAGCCCATCCTGACGATGTAGAGTTGGGTTGTGGCGGAACATTGGCAAAGTTGATAAAAGAAGGAAAAAAAGTGGTTATTGTGGACTTAACTCGTGGTGAGTTGGGTACGCGTGGGACTGCCGAAACAAGACGAGGAGAAGCGCAATTGGCCGCCGAAATATTGGGAATTGTCGGAAGAGAAAATCTTGAAATGAAAGACGGTTTTTTGGTCAATTCTGAAGAATACCAAATGAAGATCGTAGAGATGGTGAGAAAGTATCAGCCTGAAATTGTTTTTTCCAATTCAATTGATGATCGACATCCGGATCATGCCAAAGCGTGTAAACTGGTTTCTGATGCGTGTTTTTTATCGGGTTTGGTGAAGATAGAAACAAAATCACAAGGCCAGATTCAAAATGCTTGGCGACCAAAGCAAATCTATAATTATATACAATGGAAGTCCGTAACTCCGGATTTCGTAATTGATATTTCGGATAGTATGGATCAAAAAATAAAAGCGTGTTTGGCGTATTCCACACAGTTTTATAATCCCGAATCCAACGAACCTCTTACTCCCATTGCAACAAAAGACTTTTTAGAGAGCCTAACTTACCGCGCTCAGGATCTTGGTAGGTTGTCGGGAGTGGCTTATGCTGAGGGTTTTACCACAGAAAAACTTATGGCATTGAAAAATTTTGATGGAATTGTTTTGTAGTTTAAAACAATTTCTTATATTTGCACCACTGAAAACGGTGATTGTAGCTCAGTTGGTTAGAGCGTCGGATTGTGGTTCCGAAGGTCGTGGGTTCGAGACCCATCATTCACCCTATAAGCATCCATTTTTGGATGCTTTTTTTTTGTTTTATAATGAAGAATGTGTGCAATAAAAAACCACTTGCACAAAATGGTGAAGTGGTTTATGTTGTTGGTAGAAGTTGTATTAAACTTCGTCTTGACTTTCTATGGTATAGGTCTTACTTTTATAGTCCTTTTCATGTCTTTCAGAAATTACATCTTCGCCTTTTTGGCTGATGATATAATCGGTAGATTCATTGAATAAGTCCTGAAAGTTTTTGAAATCTTCTTTGTAAAGATAGATTTTGTGTTTTTCAAATGTAGCCTCTCCACTGTCATTAAAGTTTTTTTTACTTTCGGTAATGGTTAGGTAATAATCTCCTGCTTTAGTCTCGCGTACATCAAAGAAATAAGTTCTTCTTCCTGCCTTCAACACCTTGGTGAAAATTTCATTCTCTTGGCGTTCCTTATAATCACTCATCGTTATTGTTTTAATACTTATCTAACAAATATAATGGATTTCTTTGAACTGCAAAATATTTTTTTTATTTAATCGTTATCTAAACTTGTGTTTTGTATTGATTTTTTTAATTTACTGAGGTTCAGTATTTTATTTGCGTACTTGGTGCTGGATTTACGATGTGAGATAATTATCGAGGTCTTTTTTTCCAATTCAGACTCAATGTTTTGTAATATATTTTCTTCAGTTTCTGTATCCAATGCCGAAAGAGCATCGTCAAAAAGTAATATTGCAGGTTCTTTTATAAAAGCTCTGGCTATGCATATCCTTTGTTTTTGGCCACCTGAGAGCATGCCCCCTCTTTCACCAACCTTGGTGTTGTATTGGTCTTTAAAGTGGATGATGTTTTTATGAACATCTGCTTTTTTAGCATATTCTACAACTTTTTCAGAATCCGGATGGTCAATTGGGAAACCTATATTGTTGGCAATGGTGTCGGAGAACAAGAAACTTTCTTGTGGGATGTAACCGATGTGTTTTCTGTAAAGATCCAGGTTGTGTTCTCTCAGGTCTTTACCATCGATTAAAATTTGACCGGAACTCGGGTCTATTAATCGACACAATAAAAGTGCAATGGTCGTTTTGCCGCTGCCGGTTTTTCCCATTATGGCAAGACTTTCGCCAGCATTTACTTTGAAACTAAGGTTGGAGATCGCTTCAATGCCTGTGTTGGGGTAGGTGTAGGATACATTTCTAAATTCGATATCACCCGTAATCGGGTATATTTCATTGTTTTTATTTACGATTTCTGGTTTTTTGTCTAGAAATTCATTGATTCTTTGCATGGCGGCTTCTGCTCTTTGGTTTACAGAAGTTACCCAACCCACCATGGAGAAAGGCCAAATGAGGATATTGACATACATAAAGAAATCCACAATGGCACCTACTTTCAATTCTCCAGAAATGTATTTTTCGCCCCCGATGTACAAGATTACAACATTCAACAATCCGATAACAAAAAGGATAATGGTATAGAAATAGGCTTCGACACTTGCCAGGTCAAGAGCTTTTTTCTGGTATTCGGCAACTTTTTCACCGTAGTTTTTTTCAATGTAATTTTCTTTCGCAAAAAATTTAATAACACGGATACCTGAAAAACTATCTTGGACAAAGGTAGAAATGGCAGCCTGACTTTTCTGTACGATTTTGGATTTTCTGTTGATGATGGAGCTTACTTTGTAAATGGCATAGGACAGAATGGGGAGTGGTACCAAAGTCCAAAGCATGATGGCAACATTGGTTTTCATCATATAAATTGCTGTGATGATGACCAAGATGATCAAATTAACTACATACATAACCCCCGGTCCCAAATACATTCTCACGGCAACAACATCTTCGCTTAACCGGTTCATCAGGTCGCCAATGGTGGTGTTTTTATATTCGGTGAACGATAAGGTTTGGTAGTGGTTGTAGATTTTATTTTTCAGTTCATATTCTATTCTTCTGGAGCTCACGATGATGGTTTGTCGCATCATAAAAGTGAAAACTCCGGTAAGTATTGAAGATCCAATGATGATGGCCACATTCGTAAGGACGGTGGTATTGGTTCCGTTGAGTAAATTTTTGGATAATTCATCAACCGATTTTCCAATAAACTGTACTTTGTAAATGTTGAAGAAATTACTGGCAACAATAAATAAGAATCCCCAAAACAACATGACTCTGTGTTTCCAGAAATAGGGATTCAAAGTTTTTAATGCGTTCATTTTTTATTGTAAAAAGAAGATTTTCAGGTTTAAATTTTGGGTATTGATCAAAAATTTTGTCATGCAAAAGTAAGGATATTATCTGTGTTTTTAATCGTATTTTGGGCGAATTGATGGAATCAATAACACGGTTTGTAACTTGTATTACGGGGTTTCCGTTCTTTTCTTAAAGCTTTTTTTTCGTCTTAAAGTAAAGATCCATGAAATCGTTGTTTAAAATTAAAATAAAAATTTGTTATCTTTGCACCCACTAAAAGCTCTTTGAATGTTAGGAAGACGACAAATCCGCGAAAAGGTAGTAGAGACACTATACTCCTACCACCAAAACCCAATTAAATTTGAGGCACTGGAAAGACAAATGTTCTCCGGTATCGAAAAAATTTATCATTTGTACATTTATCAGCTCAATTTCTTGATTGCTTTGAAAGATATGGCTGAAAGACAAATTGAGATTGGTAAAAATAAATTTATCAAGACCGATCATGAGCTTAATCCTAATCAAAAATTTATCCGAAACCAAGTTCTTATCAAGTTGGATGAGAATGTAGAGAGACGCAGTTTTACTTCAAAATATAAAGAATTGAAGTGGGACATGCACGATGAACTCTTGGTGAAAACTTTCCAAAGGATGACTGCTGGAAAAAGATACCAAGATTTTATGAAAGAAGATGGGATCAGTTTTGTAGAAGATCAAAAATTCATAGGCAAACTGTTCCTGAGGTATGTTGCGGAAAATGAAGATTTCCATGCCAGATTGGAGGATAAAGAAATTGGTTGGGCAGATGATTTTCATATTGCCAATTCCATGGTTCAGAAAACCCTTGGGTTCATGAAGGAAGACGGGCCAAACGATACCCTAATCCGAATGATAAAGGACGAAGAGGATAGACAATTTGCAACCAAACTTCTAAAAGAAACCCTGAACAATTGGGAAGAAACCGAGAAAAAACTTCAAGAAAGATTGCAAAACTGGGATCTGGAAAGGGTTTCTCTAATGGATAAGCTTATTCTTATCGCCGCCATTTCCGAGTTGGATCATTTCCCATTCACCCCATCCCGAGTGATTATTAACGAATATATTGAGATTGCAAAAGTATTTGCTACCGAAAAATCCAATATTTTTGTAAACGGTATTTTGGATAAATACATCAAAGATCTGAATAGAAATTAATCCAATTTGAACTAAAATAATATTATGAAAAACAAATTTTTTGCTTCTGTTATTTTTACATCTCTCGCTTTGGTAGGGTGTAAAGAAGAAAAAAAAGAAGTGGCAACGGAAGTTTCTCCTGAAACTGAAGTGGTGGATCATCAGCTGGAGTTGAAACCGGAATTGGCAGCTAAATCTGCAGAAATGCCACAGGAAGAAAGTCCTGTGTATAAACCGGAAGATTTGGCAAAGGATGTCAAAGATAAGCCCATCACCAATTTGGTGCTTTCTGAAAGCAATTTTAATTTTGGAAAAATTACCAAAGGACAAGTGGTTGAACATACTTATGAAGTGACCAATACAGGGAAAAATCCTTTGATAATTGCTCATGTAAAACCGGCTTGCGGCTGTACAGCACCGGACTATACCAAAGAGCCCATTTTACCTGGAAAAAAAGGTAAGATTACTTTAAAATTCGATTCTGCACAATTTGACGGAATGGTGCAAAAGCAAGCTGAAGTCTATGCCAATGTAAATGCTGTGCCTATTTTGTTAACTTTCACAGCAGATATTCAACCTAAATAATACAGAGTATGATTACGATATTACAAGCACAAGGTAGCAATACAACCATGATTTTGATGATGGTGGTGATGTTTGCGGGTTTTTATTTCCTAATGATTCGTCCACAAGTGCGTAAGCAAAATCAAGAAAAGAAATTTCAAGAAAATCTAAAAGTCGGACAACGAGTAGTCACAACATCAGGGATGCACGCCAGAATCGCTCAAATCGCAGAAGACGGTGTGGTCTTGGAAACACTTTCTGGTAAATTGAAATTCGAAAAGTCAGCTATTTCTAGAGAATACACTCAGGCAAGATTCCCAGAAGGAACTGAAGAAAAGAAATCATAATTATCTTGTATAATGTTAAAGCATCCATCTTTTTCAAAAGCTGGATGCTTTTTTTAGACCTATGAAAGCATAAAAAAAATCGGCTGCAAATTTTTGCAACCGATTTTTTGTACTTGTAGCTTTGGTTTAATCTCGGTTTTTAACCATGATCCAACCGCTGAATTTTATTGGAGTTTTGTTGGCGTCTTTTTCCTTCCAAGTGATGACATACCAATAAGTGCCTGTTGACAATTTACGACCGCCAAGTTTTCCGTCCCATTGGTAGTTGTTGTTTTTGTTGGCTTGGTGCAATACGCTTCCGTATCGGTCAAATACCGTGAATGTAAGATCGTCTTTCATGGAAAGTGCAGAGTAATCCACAACATCATTTACACCATCATCATTTGGAGTGATTAGGTTGATGATGTTCGGTACAGTAACTTCAGTGATGATGGGTTCGCAATTGCTCTCGTCTTTTACATAGATTTTCGTAACACCCCTTGGTACTGCTGTGAAAACATTGGAGTCTTGCCAAGTGATATTGTCCAATGAATATTTATAAGGTGCTTTGCCTCCATATACCGTTACGGCAAGGGTTCCGTTTCCAATTTCAACATTGGTAATGGATGGGACATCAACCGGTAGAATTTTTACCTTTTGTAAGGTTTCGCAACCGTCTTTGGTTAGCTTTACCCAATAATCTCCAACTCCAACATTGGAAATACTCGGCGTGGTCTCTCCTGTGCTCCATAGATATTCTAGATAACCGGGACCGGCATCCAAAGTCGTAGTTTTTTCGGTACAAATAACCTGATCCTTCAAGATTGGAGATGGATCCGGAGGCGTAACTTCCAGAGTAATCTTTGCGATATTATAACATCCTTGATTGGTAATTAATTTAACAAAAACAACACCGTTAGGAGCGTTATATGCAGTAGGATTTAGGATTTCATTGGTTTCGTTTACAGCATCAGTTGGTGATGGATAATATTTTTTTACAATACCCGCAGTACCGGTAACATTGGCTTGGGTTAAGTTGAATATTCCGTTAGACGGTAGGTTTTCCAAATGACACATTTTCATGGTTTGGTCATTTTTAATTGCCAATGGATGAAATTTTAAAGTGATTTTTGCAATGCTGGTACAGCCAAAAGGACTTGTAGCTTTTACAAATACTTCACCTTCGGCAGAGGTGTACAAAAATGGATTTGCAATCTCTATTCCTGCATTTAGTTCGGCCATGCTGGCGTAATATTTCTTGACAACCGCTGGGTCGTTGTTGACATTAGCAGTTGTCAGATCGTAAGAGGCAACTCCAACATCGTTACTGCTGCATTCGGTGAGTACCGCATCCATGGTGGTGATGGCTCTTTGGTCAAAAGTGATGGTGCCAAATTGCTTACACTTGCTCAGTACTCCATTGTTTGGGTTGTTGGGGTCGGTAAAATAAATGGCATAAATATAGGTTGCCGCTGTATTTACATTGACCATACCTATGATAGGATTGTTTCCTGTAAGAGCATCGTTGTTGGAAAGATGGTAGCTAACATGGAAGTTAGGGTTTCCATTGATGATGCCGTCAGTAAGTGTGCTGAAATCAAATTGTGCAGGGTTGGTACAGATGACTACTTCTCCATCTTGATTAGGTCCTGGAGCGATGAATGGGTTGGGTTGAAGTTGTTGATTAAATGGGTTAGAAAGGATTGCAGTTCCTCCCCAAGTTAGGACAAAACCGTTTGCATTTTGGGAGAAGTTGTCCACAACTAAATAATAAGTTTGTCCCGGAAGTACATCTAAGTATCTGCAGTATCCCGTACCGCCAGCGGGATCGGTTAGGTTGGCTGCGGTTAAGCTAAGTCCGGTATTGTATAGGCCGTTGTTGCTGGGTGGTGCATCATAAGAACATCGGATAGGTGCTCCTAGATTACCGCATGGTTTGTTGGGACCATAAACTGCCCAGTCGTAATCGGCATTTCCGTTTGGTACAATTTCAAAAGTTAAAGTTCCGGCGGTAGCAGCAGTAAAAGTGTACCAAACGGAATAGTGTTCGTCTGAAGATAAGCAACCGCCCAAGTCTTCTAAAATCTGACCTGGTCCAGTTGGAGTGTACGAAATCTGAGAATTTCCACAAGCTGGTAAAGCAGAGCCGCAATCGGACTGCGCCCAGAGTATTTGTGATATTGTTAGTAGTAAAGGAAATAGAATTTTTTTCATGTTAATAAAATATCAACAAAACTATAAATAAATCGTTGTTGATACAAGGATTTTTTTGTTAATATTTTATATGTTTCTATCTCTTTTTGATGAATTGTCCTGAAGCTGTCGTTGTTTTCTTTTACAGACTGTTTTAGTTTTGATTGTTTTTGTTTAACCCAATAAGTATAATGATGAAAAATGTGAAAAAAATTAATTTAGGAGTCGGCTTTTTTTTCAAAGAAAATTAAACGGACTCTAATACTGCATTTTTCTGAGTTTTGAATTGGTGAGACCAACAATACTAACTACTGCAACGGTCATTATACCACCAAACACAACGGATCTCACTACACCCAAAAGTTTTGCGGCAACTCCACTTTCAAATTGTCCCATCTCGTTACTGCTCATAATGAAGATGGAGTTGGTGCTCAGTACTCTGCCACGGATGTGATCTGGTGTTTTTAATTGAACAATGGTCCCACGAATGACTACCGAAATGCCATCCAACATACCACTTAGCACCAAGAATCCAAACGAAAGCCAATACCATTTGGAAAGACCAAACCCGATGATGCACAGTCCAAAACCAGTAACAACCGCCAATAATATTTTTCCTTGATTCTTTTTTAGAGGGAAGAAGGAAAGCGTTATGATCACGCACATGGACCCAATGTCCGAAGCAGCGTTCAGGATTCCAAATCCCTCAGCACCTACTTTTAAAATGTCGCTCGCAAATACCGGAATCATGGCGACAGCTCCACCAAACAAGACCGCAAACATATCCAAGCAAAGTGCGCCTAATATTTCTTTGGTTTTGTAGATGTAGGAAATTCCTGTTTTTATACTTTCAAAGACTTCTGGTCTCTCGTTTTTGTATTCAGAATGTTGTGGGTTTAGTTGCCAGAACATTAGTGAAGCAAATAAAATAAGACTGACAATAATAACTAAAGTCCGGTCTATGCCTATAAAAGCAATTAAGAAACCTCCCAATGCATGTCCCATTACCGATGAACTTAAGAAAGTTGCTTGGTTAAGTGTTACTGCTCCGGCAAGTTTTTCTTTGCCAACAATTTTTGGAATCATCGACGGAACGATGGGACCTAAAAAAGCTCTGGCGATTCCCGTGAAAAAGATGACTCCATAAATAAAGTAGGTAATCTGATGCCCTGACATGTCCAATTTGTGACCTAAAAATGCGGGTATTAACAGCAGGCCGATCAACAATACATAAGCATAATTGCAGATTAAAAGCAATCGTTTTTTTTCATTCATATCTATGACATGTCCTGCAAACAGGGCGCAACTCACAGCGGGTATCACTTCCGACAATCCGATAAGACCAATGGAAAATGGGTCTTTGGTAAGCTGATAGACCCACCATCCCAACAAAGTGGCAAGCATTCTAAAAGCAAGGATAATTAAAAATCTTCCGGTTAATAAATTTCTAAATTCAACAATAGAAAGGGTTTGTAGTGGGGATGTTTTTGACATGTTACAAAAATAAAATATTTTAATGGTCTAAGATTGAATTTAGTCTTCTTATTTTTGCAACCATGAATTGGATTATACTCATTATTGCAGGATTGTTTGAAACGGGATTTGCCATTTGTCTTGGAAAAGCACAACAGTCCGAAGGGCGCGAAAGTCTATTTTGGTGGTTGGGATTTGTGATCAGCCTATCGATGTCTATGTTTCTTATGTACAAAGCGATTTCTGGTGAAAATGCAATTCCCATCGGCACAGCTTATGCTGTTTGGACGGGAATTGGTGCTGTGGGAGGTGTGCTCTCCGGAATTATTTTGTTCAAAGAACCCATTGTTTTTTGGAGGATGTTCTTTGTGACGACATTAATTATTTCTGTTGTCGGGCTGAAAGCGGTTAGCGAACATTAATTTATCTCGCTGCACTGATGCCAATTAGTATAGCGCCTGCAGCTCCAATTACGGTACCAACCGTAGTAACAGTTGCTTTGGTATTGTCCCTCACTCCGGTCACATTGCCTTTAGCTAAAGAAATTTGGATGCTGTCTTTTTTCCCTGTAAAACCAATAATGCTGTCGTTTTTTATTTTGTGAAATCTCATTTTTTGCTTTAACTTGCTGTCTCTTAGTGAGAATGAGTATGACTTTCCACTTTGTAATTGCGAATAATCGTTTTTGCTAAGATCATCGGAATATTTGGTCGTTGCACAAGAGGAGGCAACGAATAAACTTGCAAATAAAATTGATTTTAAAGGTAAATGTTTTTTCATTTTTAAAATATTTATCGTTCAAATGTATTATAATTTTGAATAATATCCTAATAGAGATGCTACTTCTTTAATTTATCTAAGAAATCAGCAATTTTTCTATCATTGGATAATCTCGGGATTTTGTTTTGTCCTCCCAATTTCCCTTCCGATTTTGCGTAATCCTGAAAAGCATTTTTTTGCAACTTCGTTATTTTTAGGGTTTGAAGGATATTTCCAGAGATTAAATCGTTATAATACGAATTTCTTTTTCTCAGCTCAATATCCAATTTTTGTCTAAAATCTTCCAAGTTTTCCGGTTCTTTTTCAAATTCAAAAAACCATTCGTGATACGGCAAAGATTGATTTTCTGGATTCACTTGTGGAGCCAGATGAAACTCGGTTATCTGGGCAGGAAAAGTTTCCACGGTATCTTTTAGTGCGGCTTCAACCTCACCGGCAATCACATGTTCTCCAAACGCCGAGGTATAATGAGAAGTCCTTCCGGTAACCAAGATTCGGTACGGTTTTTTAGAAATAAATTTGATGACATCTCCAATCGAATAAGCCCAAAGTCCGGAATTGGTGGTCAGGATCAGGGCATAATCTTTATTCAGTTCTACTTCTTTCAGGGTCAGTCTTCTGGCATTTTCTTTTCCAAATTCTTCTAACGGAATAAATTCATAGAAAATCCCGTGATGGGTGAGCAGCAAAAGCCCTTCTTCTTTATAATGGTCTTGGAAGGCAAAAAAGCCTTCGCTGGCAGGGAAGGTCTGTACAACATCTACCTCAGCGCCCAAAAGTTCCTGCATTTTTTGTCGGTACGGCTCATAATTGACCCCTCCGGTGATGATGAGTTGAAGGTTGGGGAAGAGTTCTTTTATTTTTTTACCATTCCTTTCGATGAGTTTTTCAAAATACATGATGAGCCAAGGCGGTATGCCCGAGATCAGGGTCATGTTTTCTTTTTCGGTTTCCTT
This sequence comes from Amniculibacterium sp. G2-70, assembly GCF_014353055.1. Classification (GTDB taxonomy): domain Bacteria; phylum Bacteroidota; class Bacteroidia; order Flavobacteriales; family Weeksellaceae; genus Amniculibacterium; species Amniculibacterium aquaticum. The sequence continues at coordinate 1,050,371 of NZ_CP060698.1, read as the reverse complement.
TACGATCGTGTCCACTTTGGTCTCCCAATCATCAATGATGTTGGTTTCGTATTTTGGGAGTCTGTTTTTTTGTAAATACTGCGGGATGTGGTGGGCAACAATTCCGGAAAGTCGTCCGGTTTTTATGTCGGCAATTTCCTCCAATTCTGGACTTCCCTGCAAGAAAATCATTTTCCCACACACAAAATCGGCGTTATTTTTTTGTGAAATATAATGGAAGATGGCACTTTGTGCGGCTTTTACCTGACAGTCGATGCCTTCTTTGGTTAGTGGGATGTACTTGGTGCCCGAAGTGGTGCCGGAAGTTTTTGCAAAATATTCCGGTTTCTCGGGATACAAGATGTTTCGGTCTCCATGTTTTATTTTTTCAATGTACGGCTTCAGTCCTTCGTAGTCGGTGATGGGTACAGATTTTTGAAAATCTTCTATGGTTTTTATTTGTCCAAATTGATGGGCAATGCCAAAGAGTGTTTTTTCGGATCTTTTCACCAAGTCCAACAAGAGTTGCTCTTGCAATTGAACTCCGTTTTGTTTGAAGTTTTCACAATCGGAAAGGTGTTTTTTAGCCCAAACTTTGGCTGCTTTTTTCTTGAAGAATTTTAACATGTAACAAAATTACAAAAGCCTACAAAATAATCTGTAGGCTTTTTGAGAAAAATGAAAAGTTATGATTTTTTATTTTTTGTGCTCTTTGTATCTTTTATCCGGAGTGCCGTCTTTTTTCAAGTGCTTGTTTTCCTTGAATCGTTTGTCCACGGTGCCGTCTTTTTTAAGTTTGAGCCCTGTTTTGTTTGTCGACTCTTTAACTTTAGCAGCCTCTTTTTTAGCTGAAGTTTCTATTTTGGCTGCTTTTTTTTCAACTTTTTGTTTTTCAACTTTCAAAGCCTTTGTAGGAGGTGGGGTAGTAACGGTTGTTGCTGCCTGTGTGTGTTGTGCTTGTGCCAGTCCCAATCCTAAAATGATGGACATTGCAGTAAGAAATTTTTTCATTATTTTATTATTTTGATGTTGTAAATGTAGGAAATATTTAAAATGGGCAAAATCTTTTTTCACAAATTAACCAATTTTTATAAATTCTTAAAATAAACTTAAGGTTGGCCCAAGAATCAGTCACGATGAAGGAACATTAAGAGCTTAGAACATCTATAAAATTCCTTTCTAAATTCCGCTTACCCGTTTTTCATTCTTTGTATAATGTTTACCTTTGCTGAGCTCTAACGATTTCGGACTTTGTTCCCAAATCGTGTTTGGCGTTTATGCAAAATACAGTTTATGTCTCTTAAAACCATCAACCAAACCCTAATCCCATCTTTGTTGAAACAAGGATTTGGACAGGAAATTTTTGATCTTTCCGAAAAAAATCAACATGTTTTTATTAAAGGAACGGCCGGATCCTTCTCCACAATTTTTGTTGCCGAACTTTTTCTTAGCTCAGGTTTGGATGTTCTTTTTGTTTTGGATGACAAAGAAACTGCGTTTTATGCCACAACAGAATTGGAAGAAATGTTGGGCGAGGATAAAGTCCTGTACTTCCCAGAAACTTTGGTACAGCCCTACCAAATCGAGAAAACCCAAAATGCCAATATCGTACTGAGAACAGAAGTCTTGAACCGATTGAACACGGACAAAAACCCGAAAGTCATCGTAACTCATGCACTTGCACTTTCGGAAAAAGTGATTAAAAAAGAAGATTTTAAAGCCATCACGCATCAGATAAAAGTGGGTGAGCGGTTGGATTTTGATTTCACGGAAGAATTGCTGCGCCAGTTTTCCTTCAATTTTGTAGATTTTGTCTCCCAACCTGGAGAGTTTTCCGTTCGTGGCGGTATTGTCGATGTCTTTTCCTATGCCAACGAAAAGCCGTACCGAATTTCTTTCTTTGGAAACGAGGTCGAAAGTATAAAAGAATTTGACATAGAAACCCAACTGTCCATCCGTAAGGTTGATGGCTTTCAGCTGGTGTCCAATATGAATTATTCGGTGTCGGGATCCAAGATTTCGTTTCTGGACTTGATGGACAAACGAAGCACCGTCGTTACCAAAAATGCCAAAGACAGCCTTAGGAAAATTAAAGACTATTTTGCCAAAGCCGAACAGAATTTTGCCGGACTTAGCGAGACCATCGCACACATCAGCCCCGAAGATTTGTTTGTTTCAGAATTTGTATTTTCCAACGGACTCAATTCGTTCAAGACCATCGATTTTGGGAACAGCCCGATTTTGGGTTTGCGACCTATAGAATTGGTGCTTCAGCAAAGTCCACAGCCGAGTTTTCATAAAAATTTCGAGTTTTTATTGGAGGATTTAACCCAGAAAAAACAACAAGGTTATCAAGTTTGGATTTCTTTTTCTTCCGAGAAACAAAAAGACCGATTGGAGTCCATTTTTAGAGAAATTGGAGGCGAAGATTTGGAAAGTTTTTGGGAGAACGATTTCGTTTCCGAACTGCATGAAGGTTTTGTTGATGCCAATCGTTTGATCTCCATTTACACCGATCATCAGATTTTTGACCGTTACCAACGCTTCAAGGCCAAAACGGCATTTGCCAAGTCCGAACACATCACTCTGAAAGATTTGGTCTCACTGAAAGTGGGCGATTACATTACCCATATCGACCATGGAATAGGCAAATTTATGGGTTTGGTAAAGGTGACCAACGATGGGAAAGTTCAGGAATGCTTCAAACTCAATTACAAAAATGGAGATCTACTCTATGTCAGCATTCATGCTTTGCATAAAATTTCTAAATACAACGGCCCCGACGGAAAGGAAATTACCCTGTCAAAGCTGGGTTCGCCAGCGTGGAAGGCTCTGAAACAAAAAACCAAAGCCCGAGTAAAACAGTTGGCTTTCGACCTTATAAAACTATACGCCAAAAGAAAAACAGCCAAGGGCTTTCAGTACACTCCGGATACATATCTTCAAAATGAATTAGAAGCCAGTTTTATCTATGAAGATACTCCGGATCAGGAGAAGGCTACTTTTGATGTGAAAAAAGACATGGAGGCCGAAACCGTAATGGATCGATTGATCTGTGGCGATGTGGGTTTTGGAAAGACAGAAGTTGCCATTCGTGCAGCTTTCAAAGCGGCAACCGACAGCAAGCAAGTGGCAATTTTGGTGCCGACCACCATTTTGGCATTTCAGCATTACCGAAGTTTTATGCAAAGACTCAAGGATTTTCCGGTGAACATATCTTACCTCAACCGTTTCCGTACAGCAAAACAGAAAAGTGAAACACTGAAGGGTTTGGCAGAGGGCAAAATTGATATCGTGATCGGAACCCATCAATTGGCTTCGGAGAAAGTGAAATTCAAAGATTTGGGACTTTTGATTATTGATGAAGAACACAAATTCGGGGTTTCGGTAAAAGACAAACTGAAAACCATGAAATCCAATGTAGATACGCTGACTTTGACCGCAACTCCCATTCCAAGGACATTGCAATTTTCATTGATGGCCGCTCGGGATTTGTCGGTTATTAAGACGCCACCACCCAACCGTCAGCCGGTGGATACGCAAGTGGTTGGTTTTGATGAAGAACTTCTGAGAGATGCCATTTCCTACGAACTGCAAAGGGATGGGCAAGTTTATTTCATCAACAATCGAATTGAAAACCTGAAGGATATTGCCGGGATCATCCAACGATTGGTTCCGGATGCCCGAGTGATCACTGGACATGGGCAATTGGAAGGAAAAGAGTTGGAAAAAAGAATTTTGGACTTTATGGATGGGAAGTACGATGTTTTGGTTTCTACAACGATTGTGGAAAGTGGGGTCGATGTCCCCAATGCCAATACCATTTTCATCAACGATGCACAGAAATTTGGCATGGCCGACCTGCACCAAATGCGCGGTAGAGTAGGGCGAAGCAACAGAAAAGCATTTTGTTATCTGATCACTCCGCCTTACGATATGGTTACTTCGGATGCTAGAAAAAGATTGGAGGCCATCGAGCAATTTTCGGATTTGGGATCGGGTTTTCAAATTGCAATGAAAGATTTAGAAATCCGTGGTGCCGGAGATCTTTTAGGGGCAGAGCAAAGTGGTTTCATCAACGAAATGGGCTTCGAGGCGTATCAGAAAATCATGCAAGAAGCCTTGGAGGAATTGCAAAACGATCAAGAATTTGAAGATTTGTTTGAAAATGAAGAGGAAAGGAAAAAATTATTCAAATCCACCAAGGAGGTCAACATCGATACCGATTTTGAACTGATGTTACCCGATGCCTATGTGAGTTCCATAGAAGAGCGACTTTCCTTGTACCAAAAATTATCTGAACTGGGGAGTGCCCAAGAATTGAAAGATTTTGAAAATGAACTGATTGACAGATTTGGTGCATTGCCGGAGGAAGCCATTAATCTTTTGAAGTCGGTAGAGTTAAAATGGTGGGCTTCTGAGATAGGATTTGATAAAATTGTGATGAAAAACGGCGTGTTTTTGGGGTACTTCCCGGATAATCCTCAGGATAAATTTTACCAAAGCGAAAAATTCCGTCACATTCTCAGTTATCTTACACAAAATCCTCAGGAGGCAGTACTCAAAGAAAAGAACAACCAACTGATGATGAGAAAAGAAAAAGTTGAAGATATTGAAGGGGTTAATATTTTATTGAGTAAAATTTTAATTTCAAAAAGCATTGGGTAGTTGTGTGTTGTATGCAGTTTGTTATTTTTTAATTAAATTTGTAAAGACTTTTTAGTTAAAAACACAAGAAACGAAACACATAAACCGATGAAAAAGTATATTATTTTACTTGCAGCTGTTGCTTTGATAGGCTGTAAAAAAGAAGAAGCTAAAAAAGAAGGCGGTTTGGGACAGGCAATAGATCAAGTGTCATCTCTGAGTAAAATTGCAAGTTCAGCCGATGAACTGAGCAAACATATTGAAGAGTTAAGCAAATTGACGCCCATTACCAACGACCAAATAAAGGCTATTTTCCCAGATGTTTTTATGGGAAATAAGCGAACAGAATACTCCTCCGGACAAGCGGCGATACTCCAAGTTTCTATGGGGGAAGCAAAGTATAAAAATTCCGACGGGCAAAAGTCAGTAGAAATTAAAATCACCGATGGAGCGGGTGTAGGGAGCAGTATTGTGACCGGTATCATGTTTACCCTGCAATCGGATATGGAAAAAGAAACCGAGACCGGTTTTGAAAAAGTAACTGAAATAAACGGGGTGAAAATGTTGGTGAAACAAGATACAAGCGGAGAAACCACCGATTCGAGCTTAAAGTTTTTGTATAAAAATCGTTATCTCATTGAAGTGGATGGCGATTATCCCGTTGATGAATTGTCACGATCCATTTCCGAAATCAAACTTTCTACCTTACCATAAATTGTTTATGTTGATGAATATATTTTGTTTTTCAATGATTTTTCGACTAATAAAATGATGTCTGTATTGTTATTTGTTTTAATTATAGAGAGTAAAACACATTTTATTTTGGAAAATTAATTTATATTTGTCAAAATTTATAACAATTAGAAAATGAAAAAAAATATATCTCTTTTTGCCGCTGCTGTTGTGATGTTCTCTGTGCAATCGTGCAGCAGATCTTCAGAAATAGATGGAAATCTTTTGAACGATATGGATGCCAATCAAGGTGGGCTAATCGGTAAAAGAGCGTTGTTTAGAGAGACGATGGTGGGAGATACCCTAACCTATTATTATACAGGATATAACCTAACCAGTGCAATCGGGACCAACGATGCAACCCTTATTTCGTACAACGGAAATGCTATTGACAAAATTTCATTTAACGGTTTTGTAGGAAATAATATGGTGTCTTACACACAAAATTTCAACTACGATAACAACGGTGTAATCAATACGGTGATCGAAAATAGAAATGTAACGCCGGCAGGTCAAGCAACTGCGATCAATATTAAATCTGAAATTACCGTTAAGTATAAAGCCGATAAATCCATTGACTCATTAATTGTGAAATCGGGTGAAGTGGTTGCAGGACAACCGTTTGAGTACAATGCGTATGCTCGTACTGCATTTACTTATACCACAAATAAAAATGTAACCCAATTGGTGAAAAACCAAGGTGTGATTACGGCAGGACAATTTGTACCGTCCATCGTAAATACCACATATAAGTTTGAAAACTTCGACGATAAGAAAAGTCCTTATTCTTTAATTCCTTTTGCATACCTATTGTCACAAGCGATTGATGAAACGGGAAATGCATATAAGTTTTCTACGAACAATCCTAAAAAGATGAGTTTCCAGACACACCTTATGCCTAATCCAACAGTGGTTACTACAGCCAATACTTATGATCCTCAGGATTATTTGGCAACTTCATTTAATGTGTTTTTTCAGTACAAACCTTTTTAATAGTAAAAAATGTTTAAAATAAATCTTCTATTGGGATTGGCCTCTTTGGGCTTAGTTTTATCGTGTAATTCATCAGGAGATGTTGTTGGGATGGACGAGATTGATCTTAACGGACCACACCAAATCATTCATAAGATATCAACAACCGGAAGCACCAATGTTTTAATCTATAACATGGGTGGGAATAAGTTTATTAAACTATCGGATACGGATAACAATATGCTTCAGCAGATTTCGTATAACAATAACAAAATATCCAACATTACCGGCTTCTACAAAGATGCCAACAACGGTGGTGCTGTTACCAATTTTAATTTGAATTTTGTGTATTCCGGTACTGTATTAACCAGTTTGCAAGGAACTGAAGAAACTGCAGGGACAACAAGCGATGTGGCAACAACCTTCACTTATACCAATGATAAATTAACCAAAACCTATACAACCCGAACCCAAACGGTCGCTGGAGTTGCAATTGTAAATTATGCTCAAAATGATTTGACCTATACGGGATACAACCTTTCTCAGTCGGTATTTACAACGGGAGTATTAAATGCCAATATTCCAATGCCGGGAGTTACGGTGACTACCACCTATTCGGGGTACGACTCTAAGGTGAGTTATCTTTACGGAATCCCAAAAGAATATGCGTATTACAGTACCTATAATTCTTCGGGTGCCAACTATCTGTCTCCCAATAATGCAGGTTCTGTTGCAATTGAGGTGATGGGGCAGACTCAGACAAAAAATTATGCCTATACTTATGGGACTGCATCCATGCCAACGGTAGCAACGGAAGGGACCGATATCATCAATTATACCTATCAACCTAACTAAAGTTGAATTTTAAAATTATAAAGAATCCCAAGCCGATAGGTTTGGGATTTTTTGTGATTAAATCTATCTTTGCAATTATTTTTTATACAAGAAAATCGTGAAATATCTTATTGTAGGCCTAGGAAACAAAGGAGTCGAGTATGAAAATACCCGACACAACATCGGCTTCAAAGTGGCTGAAAAAATTGCTGAATCCCTAGAGGTTTCGTTCAGTTCCGCTAATTTTGGTTGGATGGCCGAAGGAAAATATAAAGGAAGAAAAGTTTTTGTCCTAAAACCGGACACCTACATGAATCTTAGTGGGAAAGCAGTGAAGTTTTGGATGCAAAAAGAAAACATTCCACTAGAAAATGTACTGATTGTCACCGATGATTTGGCACTTCCTTTTGGTACGCTTCGCCTTAAGATGAAAGGTTCTGATGCCGGTCATAACGGGTTGAAAAACATTCAGGAGCAATTGCAAACACAAAATTATTCCAGGTTGAGGTTTGGGATTTCTGCAGATTTTTCCCAAGGAAAGCAAGTGGATTATGTTTTGGGAGAATGGTCCGAAGAAGAAAATGAAAAACTGAAAGAACGAATAGAATTTTTTGCAAAAGCTTCTTTATCGTTCGTTTTTGCCGGTGTGCAGAACACGATGAATACTTTTAACGGTAAATGACAAATGGGTAGTATAAAAAAAATCGGAGGTAATGATGATTACTTCCGATTTTTTTTAGATTATTTAGCGTCCTTCCAATAATTGTTGGCCATGGCTATCGTTTGGAATTCTACCGCGATAACATGTGCCGATGCAATCAGCTGAGCCGTATCATTGGCATAGTCATTACGCATTGCTTTTCTAGCTTCTGGATCTCTTTGTATGGCAGCAATGGATTTTCTAGACATTTTTATTGCCAATTCTCTGCCTTCTTGTGGGGTTTTGGTGATGAGGCTTTTTAGCCAAATTTCTGTGTTTTCCATACTGTATTTTTATTTTGTTACTTATATTTTTATTCTGACTTTGCACCCCGACCTGAGTGGAGCTCTTTTATTTTTTTGTAAGGAAATTGTCTTGACAAAAAAATAAAAAGCGGGAACGGAGGGCGGTAAAGGTGCCCAAATAAAAAAAACTATTTTTTCTTGATGCTTTTCATCCAATTGGAATTGGTAAGGTCGTAGATTTTCTGGATGTTTTTAAGGATTTTCTTAAAGTCAATTTTCAAATCGACCAGTTTCCCTGTCTTCATGTCGAAAACCCAACCGTGGACCATTGGATATTCATCAATTAAATAGCGTTCTTGTACGCAGGCCATTTTTATGATGTTGATGCATTGCTCTTGTACATTGAGTTCGACCAAGCGGTCGTATTTTTTATGAGGATCTTTTATGTTGTCCAATTCTTCTTGGTGCAATCGGTACACATCTCTTATGGTTCTTAGCCAAGGGTTCATCAATCCATAATCTTCCGGGGTCATCGCAGCTTTTATACCGCCACAACCGTAATGCCCGCAAACAATGATGTGTTTTACTTTTAAATTTTCTACAGCATATTGGATTACGGCAGTAGCATTCATGTCCAAAGTGTTAACGACATTGGAGATGTTTCTGTGCACAAATACTTCTCCTGGCTTTAGTCCCATCAGTTCTTCGGCAGAAACTCTGGAGTCCGAGCAACCGATGTACAGGTATTCTGGAGTTTGTCCTTCGGATAATTTATTGAAAAAATCGGCATCTTCGCCCAATTTTTCTTCTACCCATTTTTTATTGTTTTCAAAAATGGTTTCATAGTTTTTACTCATTAGTTTAGATTTTATTGTTGATGTATCCCTCGGTTGCATGATCGTTTGGGATAATGCTAGCAGGGTTGCCCAAAACTACGGAATGATTTGGGACGTCAAAGTTAATGTATGAATTTGGAGCGACCAAAACATTGTTACCAATTTTTATTCCGCCGACAATTACGGCATTGGCTCCTATCCAGACTTCATCGCCAATGGTGGGCACTCCAGCGTTTTTTCCACGGTTTTGTTGGCCGAGGGTTACGCCTTGTGCAATATTACAATTTTTGCCTATTTTCACTTTGGGGTTGATGACCAAGGCTCCCCAATGTCCGAGGTAGAGACCTTCGCCAATTTGCGTTTCCGGATAAATTTGGAAACCGTATTTGATCTGATAATGCCTTAGAATCAATCGGTTTAGTTTGCCTTTCCAACTGTTTTTAGGTTGGCTTTGAGCCTTTCTGAGCCAATAAATAAAGTGTAAATTCGGACTGAAACATGCTTTCCAGATTTGAATTTTGGAAAGCCATTTCCCGGTGGCACGGTAGAAATCTTTTTGAATGATGGAATGGTTTGGAGACATGGTTATTATAAATTTGGAATGATATTTTCTCGCAGGAAAGTTCTTCTGAACCAGAGTTCAAAAACAGGATCTAAAAGCTCGAAAAGTTGATCGGTTTTATGAATGAGATCTTTTCCTAAAAGAACTTCCTTATTCTTGGTTACGTTGGCGGAGGTTCCCAGATTGTATTTGCTAAGATTCGCTTTAGACGATAATTGTTTTTCTTGATTAATAATAGCTTTAATGAGGTTGATTTGCCCAATACTTAGTTCTTCTATCAGTTGTTGAAAAAGCGGAACATTGCTTTGGATAAGCCTTTCTAAGGCATTATTGAAAATTTCTTCGGTGACTTCCTTCGTTGTTTCAGACCAAATATAATAAGAAAATTGTTGTACATACCAAGAATGATTTTTCATCAGTTTCGGGATTTTCTCTGCCCATTCTGGATGGATTTCTTTTTCGGATTGATGAAATTTTTCTTGAATAAAGCTAATCCATTTTTCCTTTTTAATTTTTTCTAAAAAGAAAATATCCCCAAATCTATAGAATGGAGCCGAAGAATCGTTAAAAAGCTGAGTCATCAGATGTCTTTTGCTACCGTATAAACAAAAAACACAATGCTTAAAAGTTTGCCAACTGGCTCTGAGTTTTTTCTCTAATTTTTTATAGTCTTGATATTGGGAAAGATTTTGAAACTCATCGATGCAAATTAAGAATTGTACATTCTTTTTCTGGGCTAAAACTTCAGGTAAAGCCAAAATTTCACTCATATTTTTTTCGGCTTCTTTCCATTCAAAAGACAAACTGAAATCACTTTCCGGTTGTATGCCAAAACTAATTTTCGGAATGATGTTTTTAAATACTTCTTTAGCGTCTGTTATCCATTCTTCCCATTTATCTGCAGATGCTTTAAGAACTTCTTTGGCATAAGTTTCTAAAAACTCTTGAGTGTCACTACAAGAAAATAAATCAATTTTTACAATCTTAATATCTTGGCGTTCATGACTTATTTCTGCACAAGTTTTTGCAACCAATGATGATTTTCCCCATCTTCTGGGTGAAATAAGTATGGTATTTATTCCGGAATAAATATTTTTTTTCAACTTTGCAACATCATCTTCTCTATTGGTAAAAGATTGTAAATTAACGATATGCCCAAATGCAAACGGTGAAATTTCTTTTTTCATAGCAGCTTACTTAACAGTAACTTACTTGTTGGTAACTTACCTATTGGTAAGCCAAAGGTACAAAATGTTTTTATAAATGATCCAATATCCCGATGATCTCCTTTACAGAATTTTTCAAATCAAAAGGCATTGTATAGTTTTGAAATTCTTTTTGGTACTTTTCAAAAGATTCAGGCTTACTTAAAGCTTGTTTCATTCCTGTATAAATTCCGTGTTCAGAATTTTCTACCATCAATCCTAATTTTCCGTTTTCCAACATCTCTTGAACTCCCGAAACATCGGTCGCGATGATGTTTTTCTTTAGGACAATGGCTTCAAACAAAACCGTTGGGAAACCTTCGTATCTGGAACTTAGTACAAAATAATCCGCATGTTTCAGATAAGGATAAGGATTGTCTGTAAAACCGAGTAGGGTTGAAGTTCTTTCAACTTTTAATTCGTGTTGAAGTTTTTTTATGTTTTCAAAATCATAACCGTCACCGATGATTAATACTTGATGTTGAAAGCCTTCATCTAATAATTGTTTATGAACTTTCAGAAGTCGATCATAACCTTTTTGCGGAAAAACCGTACCAATGGAAACAAATAAGGGTTGTTGGTTGTCGGTTGTCGGTTGATGGTTCTTAACCTCAGCCTTAGCCTCGATCTCCGCTGTATCTAATGGATTGTAAATTCTAACAATTTTGGATTTTTCAGTTTCGTTTTTGGCGAGACTTTCAAAATCGTGTTGAATGTGTTCGGAGATCACCATGATTTTATCATAGCCAAAAAACTTTCGAATTTCAGCATCTGTATAATTATGGAAATGTGTTTTCCGCAAATCATTATGAATCCAAATAATTTTTTTTGAAGTTTTTATGGGCGACCCCAAGATCTCGTCTCGAAAACCATGGATGGCCGCAAACTCTATGTCGTATTTTTTATTTTTTAGAATGAATTTATACAATAAAGTTGGAAAAGATTTCAACAACTTTTGATAGATCACTCTAAAGGCTTTTTTCGGAATATCCTGAAGTCGGTTGGTGGTAATCATTTCGCCTTTATTCAGGTACTTAATATTTATCCAATCGGGGATTTCGGCAAGGTATTTTCCGGAATAGAGGTTGAGCAAAAGATCGATTTCGTATTTGTCTTTGGGTAAATTTTTGAGGAAGGTAGCCAAGACTTTCTCTGCGCCGCCATGACGAAGAGAACCTATCCTAATGAGTATTTTTTTTTGGGGGAACATTTACTTTTTTACCGGTTTATAGGTGTGTGGGAGGTTTTTTATTAAAAATTCATCAAGTTGTTTTCTATTTTGTTCGATTTCTCGAGGGTAAATCACATTGTTTTTCATTAATTTTTCTCCATAATCGTCAATAGTACAAATGAATTTTGCCGGATTTCCTGCGTAAACAGAGTTATCTGGAATGGAACAGTTTACCACGGACATTGAACCAATGATAGAGTTGTTACCAATGGAAACAGCGGGTAGGATAATAGTTCCTTTGCCAATAAAAGTGTTGTTGCCTATTTTTATTCTTCCAAAGTAGCGTTCGTCTTTGTATTTTTCTATTCTTTTGGTCACCCTGGCTTCGCCTCCATGATTGATAAAAGTTACATCTTGTGCTATTGTTACATGGTCACCAATCTCAATTAGATAAGGCTCAGATCCAAAATTTGGAATGCCTTGTATATAAATGTTTTTTCCAACTTTAAGACCTCTTTTTAAAGCTAATTTCAGAGTGCTTTTTTTAATTAAATCTTCATATAAAGTGTGGAGCTTTAGCAAAATTCGATATAGGTAGGTCATGTGTTAATCTTTTACTAAATTTAAAAATAGTTTTTCCACTGCAGAGAAAATCTTTTTATGATCGAATTGCTTTTCGATGTCTTGTAGATTTTCCTTAATTTCTTCCACCATCCCTTTATTCGTTAGGAATTCTTTCATGGCAGCGTACATTTCTTCTGTTTTATAGTCGATAAGTACGCCGGTTTTTTTATCCGAAATCATCTCAGGGATATCTCCGGTTTTGGTGGCGATAATCGGTTTTTGCAAAATTAGGGCTTCGGCAATCACCAAAGGCCAAGCTTCGGATTCCGAAGGGAGAATGAAAAAATCCGCTTGTTTCACAAAAGGATAAGGATTCATTTGGTTTCCTGCAAAAATAAAGGATTTTTCAACTCCTAATTTTTTTTGTTGAGCTAAAAGATTTTGCAATTCTTCGCCATCACCAAGGATAATTACCGTATGTGGGTATCCTTCTTTGATGAGTTGCGCATGAGCTTCCATCAATTTATGATAGCCTTTTCGGCTGTGCAATCTTCCTATGGAAACAAAAACGGGTATTTCTTTTGGAAAATTTTCAATTTTCTCTTCTGCTTTTCTTTTAATTTCCTCAATAGGAATGGCATTGATGATGACCGATTCTGCTGGATATTTCAAGTCCGGATAATGGTAGTGCATCAGCGTTTTTATTTTTTCCGAACAATAAACCATTTGGTCGAATTGAGGGAAGTGTACCAAAATCTTGGGTACCAAAGGTTGTAGCTTTGGCAATTGAATTTCGGAATGAAACCACCCGATTTTTTTTGAATTTTTATTGGTTGAATTTAAGACCATTTCGAAATCGTTGTAGGTCATGCCGATTTCGATGTCGTATTTTTCTTTTAAAATGGTGTCATCAACCCATTTTGGGTTGTTTCTAAATTTTTCAAGTTGATTTTTTCTTTTCCAAAGCTGGAATTTTTGCAAAAGAATATTTTCAGAAAAATCCTCTTTGCCATCGGCTAAATAAACCTTCCGGATGTGTTTTGGGAACTCGTCTCTCAGTTCGCCTTGGTTGATGTTGAGGCAGACCGTCATTTCAAACTTTTCTGGATTGAGGTTGTTGAGAAGGGAAAGCATCACTTTTTCCACCCCACCCATTTCCATGGAGCGGTGCCTGAAGAGGACTTTTATTTTGTTTTTTTCGGTCATTGTAGTTTTTGAAGTAGTAATTTAATTTTTTTTAAAATGCGATATTTCCAACCATTTTGATAATCTAAAAGTTGAAAGATTTCATTGGAATTGGTATAAGTTTCGGGAATTTTTTTCCCGTTGATGGTTGTCATGCCTCGTCTTTTCATGGCATTGAAAATCACTTCGCCCCAGTATTCGTAGGACTTTTTTTTGTTCTCGTTTTGGGAGATTCCTCTGTTGTGGGTTCGGTACAGATAGTTGGTTTCATCAATGAATTTTACTTTTCCTTTTTCGTACATTTTGAGATAAAGATCTTGATCTTCGGAAATTTTTAAAGAGGAATTCATTTTCTCAGTTTTCAGATAGATGTCTTTTCTAAAACAAACAAAGTGTGCAATTTGAACGGGTATGTTAAAAAAAGAAGCATCTGAATTGAGGACTTGTCTCGCAGGTGAAAATTCAGAAATCGGTTTCAGGTTTTCATCGCAAGTCATGAATCTAGAGTAGGTGAGGACAACTTCTTTTTGCTCTTGAAAAACTTGAATGGATTTCTCAATTGCCGTTGGTAAAATTGCATCATCAGGATCTACAAAGCCACAAATGTTTCCGGTTGCCAATTCTATCAGTTTAGCTTTGGTAATACCAACACCGGAGTTGTTTTCGTTTTCAAAGTATTTAAAACGAGAATCTCCAGAGATCAATTGTTTTAGAGCTAGCTTTTCTTCGGGTTTAGAAGCATCATCTAAGACGATGGCCTCCCAATTTTGGTATGTTTGTTTTTGTAAGGACTGGTAGCAATCCTTAAAATATTCGCTGTTGTTGTAGTGTGCTATGAGAACGGAAAACTTCATCTTCGGGTTTTTATTTCAAGATTTTGGTGGTTAATGACGGTAGAGTTTTCCGGGACATCTTTAAAAATGATGCATCCCGCGCCAATAATGCAGTTGTCACCGATGGTTACCCCTTTTAGTACGGTAACATTGGAGCCTAGCCAACAATTTTTTCCAATCGAAATGGGCTTTGTATTAAATTCCGAATGAGAAACCGAAAATTCAGGTTCGGTTTGGTAGCTGTGGTTGTGGTCGTACAATTTTACATTTTCACCAAACAAGGTGTTGTCGCCTATTTCAATTTTTTCTAGACAATTGATGGAGCAAAAGTTATTTAGGAAAACTCGGTTGCCAATGGTTAGTTCGGCGTTGTTTTGCACAATAATGTGGATGTAATTTCTGAAATTAATCCCGTTTCCGAAATCAATTTTTTTTACTTTATCATAAATTGTAAAGTGATTGTTAAGGCCAATTTTAATATGTTGAATGGGAGCTGATGAAAATTTTTTTAGAATTTCCAATTGCTTTTTCCGTTGAAATTTTTCGTAGATGCGATTTAGCATGTTCATGTGTTTTTGGAAATTAAAGAATGATATCCAATTAAAGTTTTGATACGGATAAAATTATTAAAATCTTCCGACAAATATAGCATTATTCGATAAAAACTGTATTTTTGCATGAAACCATAAATGAAACACAGTGAGCGAAGTACTAAGAGTTACCAAGACCTTTTTTGCCTATTTGAAAAGACCAGACTTGTATCCAGAGTTGGGCAGAAAAATAATTAAAAACATTTTTAATAGAAATGCGGCTTTCAAAGGGAAAGAGAAAACCAATTTTTGGGCTTCTTCTATCGCGGTTACTCAAGAAACAGCCATTAATAATTTATTTGGAAAAGACTGCATTCCATTTTCAGAACAATTTGCAACAGAATTTCAAACGGCTTTGCAAAAGCAAAATACTTGTCCGATAAAAATGGGCGGAGCAGGAGCATTGGAACTGATCTACGCTGCTTGTGAATACACACAGTCCAAAAATGTTTTGGAAACTGGGGTGGCTTACGGTTGGTCGTCTTTTGCAGCTTTGCAATCTTTAACTACAAGAAATGGACATTTGTACAGTTCGGATATGCCGTATTTGGGGCAAGATGGAGATCAGTATGTGGGTTATGTTGTACCCGAAGATTTGAAAAAGAATTGGAGGTTATTCCGTCACGCGGATAGAGAATCTCTACCCAAGATTTTCCTGTATCAAAAAGAGTTTGATGTGGTGCATTACGACTCCGACAAGGCGTATGAAGGTATGTTTTGGGCGTATGGAGAGTTGTATAAACACTTGAGAAAAGGAGGTGTTTTTATCTCTGATGACATCAATGACAATTCTGCTTTCCAAGATTTCTGTGAAAAAAACGCCATTGAACCTACCGTAATTTCTTTTGAAGGAAAATACATCGGTGTTTTTGTGAAGGACTAAGTTATGAGCAAGATTTATTTCATCATATCGGCTTATAATGAAGAGTCCAATGTAGAAATCCTGGTGAAGCAATTGGATACGGAACTCCAAAAAGTAAATTTGGAAAATTATGAACTGGTCTTTGTCAATGATGGCTCTACCGATGCTACTCTCCCAAATTTGGTTGCTTTACAAAAAGAATTTAAAAACATTGTTATCATCAATCAATCCAAAAATTTTGGACATGAAATGGCGATGACGGCCGGATTGAATTTTGTTGCTTCAGAAAAACATGCCGGAAGATATGCCGTTCTTTTTATGGATGCTGATTTGCAACATCCTGTAGAATTGGCGATAGAGATGATTGGTCTTTGGCAAAATGGAAATCAATTGGTACTCACCAAAAGAGTGAATAACGAAGATACGGGATTGCGATACAAAATCATGGGAAACACCTATTACTGGCTTCTCAACATGATTTCTGAAGTTAAAATACCGAGAAATATGCCGGATTTCCGATTGCTTGATAAGAAATATGTGGAATGGCTGAACCAACTGAACGAAAACGACAGAATGTTTCGAGGGATGTTGTCCTTGGTAGGGCTGAGAGATGCAAAAGTCATCGATTTTGTGGCTCCGAAAAGATTGTCTGGGACTTCTAAGTACAATTTTTGGAAACTCTATAAATTGGCGATAGATAGCGTAATACAATTTTCGGTAAAGCCGTTGAGGGTGGCAACCGTAATTGGATTGTTGGGTTGTATTTTATCGGTATTATTTTTAGGATATTCTATTTACAGCTCACTTACCAGCCACGAGCCAAAAACCGGATTTTTAACTTTACTTACCGTAATGACTTTTTTCTGTTCTCTTATTATTTTATTTTTAGGGATAATAGGTGAATATATTGGCAGAATACACATAGAGGTAAAACAAAGACCGCTCTATTTTAATGAAATTATTAGGTATGAGGAGCAATAAATTACCGTATATATTATTGGTATTTATTAATATAGCTGTTGCTTTGAGTATTTACTTTTACCCTCCAATGCGGGATACTTTTTATTATTTGGATCAAAGCAATCCCAATTTATTACAAGAATATTGGGAATCGTACCATTTTGGAAATCCGAGAATTGGGCAATTAATTACCAATGCCGTATCGAGAAATATAGTTATTACTCTTTTATTCGGATTATTCCTTTTAAATTCCTTCTTTGTTTTTGTTTTTTTATTGGTTTTTAGAAGGTTGCCAAACTATCAATCGGAAAATGATAGTAAGATGTTTTGTGTTATAATTGCTTTGTTTTCCTTTTTAATTTTTGTTTTTGGAGAAATGTTTTATTACACTCCTTTTAGTGGAAACTATACTTTTTTGATGCTATTTCATCTGTTTTTTATTTATGTAATGACTGAGTATTTTTTGTTTCAGAAGTTAATATTTAAAGAAAAAGTGAGCAACTTTCCTTTAATCGTATTTTTAGGGTTGTTTTGCGGAATGGGAAATGAACATGTACCTCCTATCCTGGTTTTGGTTTCAATTATTTGGGGTTTACAATATGTTTTCAAAAATAAAAAACTTCCTCCCATTTCTATTATCTTGTATCAGATTTCCGTTGGTATTGGCTATTTGTTGCTGTTTTTTGCTCCAGCCAACTCTGTGAAATACGAAACTGTAGATAAGAAACAATTGGGTTTTAATCTTATGGATTATATTGGTGGAATTGGTAATATAGCTAAAATTTACCGATATTATAACCCGGAAATGGTTGCGGTTGTTTTGTTTTCATTGTTCTTTGGAGTCTATTACTATAGAAAAAACCTCCTTGAAAAGGCAGAATATTACAGGTTGCTATCTCTGTTTGTAATGGGACTTTTAGCATTATTTGTAGCAGCTTATGCACCACTTTCCGGCACACGATTGTTGTTTTTCAGTAACACCTTGTTTTTGATAATTTTCTTTATCTTGTTTTTTAAAATTCCTCTTATACAAAGGCATATTAGTCTTGTTTTTAATGGAACTGCTTTTTATTTGCTTATATTTTTCTCTTTAAGTATTTACATAACACAGTATGGGAATTCTAAATTCAATCAAACACTATCAGAAATTGAATTAAAAAGTAAGACTCAAAAAACAATATATTTAACTCAGCCTTTTGATTTTTTTCAACCGGAACTGGGCAGTTTCAATCGTAGATTTTTATTAGATCAAGGCACAGATTATATAGATAATAATCCACACAAAAGCGAATCTCAAGAATTGATTCTCAGAAGTATTTATCAAATCGATGATATTTTAATAAAAAAGAAAAATTAGATGGATAAAAAGAAAATAATTATCAATGCCGACGATTTGGGATTTACAAAAAGTATTAACCTCGCAATAAAAGAAGCACATCTTTCGGGCTATCTTACCCATGCCAGTTTGATGGCGAATACGGCTTTCTTTAATCATGCTGTAGATGAGGTTTTACCTCATTGTCCTCAATTAAATATCGGGGTTCATGTAAATTTAACCTGCGCAAAAACATTAACTGGCAATTCCGAAATTGCAAAAGAAGGAACTCTGAAATGGTCTTTTGTGAAATTATTACTTTTAAGAAAAAGCCCTGAAATTTTAAACAAAATTGAGGAAGAAATAGAAGCTCAAATACAAATGGTAAAATCAGTTCATCATAACATTTCCCATATTGATGGGCACGAGCACATCCACATCATCCCGTCCATTAATAAAATTGTCAGAAAACTTGCAAAGAAATACGATATACCAAGAGTGCGAGAGATAAATGAAAATTTCTTTGAAAGTTGGAAATACAATTCCAGCACAACCCCTTTTGTAAATATTATAAAATTAGAGCTACTGAAATTTCTCTCTTTTTTTAATGAAAATTCCGGAAAAGTAGCTTTCTATTCTATTTTAAATACCTGTATGGTGAATGAAAATAACCTATTCAATTATCTTGAAAATACAAAGTCTGATGAGATTGAAGTGATGCTTCACCCTTCTTTGGGATTTAACGACAATGACAAAGAGGATTTAGATGAAAGGTTTATCGAGTTTTTTAAGTCTCCGTTTCGTAAACAAGAATATGAGCTTTGTTTTAATAAAAAATTTGAAAACTATGTTTAGACCGTTTTCATTTGCAGAAACAGAAGGTTGGAAAAAAGCAGTAACAAAAACATATCCCCTTACAACATCAGAGCTTAATCTGCAGAATACAAAAATTCAACTTTATGGAAATGGAAAAGAGTTTTCTAACTCACCATATATTACCGATGGGGGTTTCTTTACATTTAACAAGCCTATAGTTCTGGATGATATTCTGCCAATACAAAAACCAATTTTGTTGAAAAGCAGAAATGCCATTGACATGGATGTTTCCATCCCTCATGTTTTATGTAAAGATTATTTCACCTATTTATTGGATTTAAGAGAAGGGGAAAAAGCGGTTTGGAAAAATAAAGTAAAATCAAAAACTAGAAATCAAGTTAGAAAAGCGGAAAAATTAACTTATGAAGTAAAATTTGGCAAGCTGGATCTTTTAGATGATTTTTATTCCGTTATTTCTGAAGCGTGGAGGGATCTTGGTACCCCAACGCATTCCAAGAGTTTTTACAAAAATATTATTGAAAACCTGAACTCCAATGGCTATGGCAGTTGTTTCATGATTCTTTATGTTCAGTCTAAGCCTGCTTCAGTAGCTTGTTTAATTTTTGATGAATATTCCATACATCACCCGTATGCAGCGACATTAAAAGAGTATAATAAATACTCATTAAATAACGCATTGTATTGGCAAATTATTAAATTTGCAATAAGTAAAGAGGTGCATTTTTTTGATATGGGTCGCAGTAAAAAAGGACAAGGGACAGAATTGTTCAAATTATCTTGGGGGGCAGAGCCGATACAACTGTATTATTACTACCTCAATAAAAAATCTCACACGAATGATGAAGATGGAAAATTTGTTCAATTTGCAATTAGAATGTGGAAAAAACTACCTCTAACCATCTCCAATTTTTTAGGCCCGAAATTAATCAATAAAGTTTTGAAATGATTAAAGAAATAGCTGAAAATGATATTCACCAGTTGGCTCTTTTACATAAAAGGATATTGCCAAGTTTTCTTTCTACTTTTTCTATTTCTTTTATAACAAAATTTTATAAATGTCAATTAGAAAGAGACAATCAATTGCTTATCGGATACTTTGAGCAAGATAAATTGATTGGATTTGTTTTTGGGACAGATGATGTTAATCTCCTATATTCGGAATTTATTAACCAAAATAAATTTTATTTTTATACTCAAACTCTAATTTCGTTTTTAAAGAATCCAAAATATTTACTGCTGTTTTTAGCTAAATTTACCTCTGAATCTTTTACTTCTACTTGCCAAAGGCAATTGGTCTATATTGGAGTTGATAACAAAACGAAACAAAAAGGAATTGGATCTCAATTGTTAAAATATTTTGAAAATCAATGGAAAGAGTTTGGCTATTATGAATTAGAAGTAGAAAGTGAAAATCCCGCTCTACAATTCTACAAAAGAAATAATTTTAAAATTGTCCATACTTATAATAACTGGGTCGAAAAAAAATTATTGATGGGGAAGACTTTACCCTAATGTCTTTCTAAAATTAATATTATACAATCCTGATTTTATACTTGGAAAATCCAAGAATAAATATTTTATAATCATTCCCCATTTTTTTAAGAAAGAGGCATCGGCTATGCGCCAGCTTCTCGCCATTCTACAGATATGAAGTTGAATGTCTTTTGGCATTTCAGTCTGTGTTTTTGACCATCTTTCAACCTCGTTCCACAGCAAAACTCTGGAGATCGCAGGATTCACTTTACCGGAATCCACTTGGGTAATTCGGTTGCTTTCGTGCACGCCTCTCATGGCAACAGCTTGGTCAATACTTCCGGGATACAGTTGGGCAATGTATGACAATCTGAATAGAAATTCTGTATCTTGGTGCAGTCTAAGTTGGGTTTGCATAACGGGTTGCAATTTGTCGATGGCTGATTTTCTTACGGTTAGTCCATCAATAGAAAACAGTCCGAAACTTCCTCTCATTCCCAATTGTCCAGGGAAAACCTCTTCAGGTTGGTGTTTTTTATAAACGGTTGTTAATTTGTTTCCAAAGATTGGGAAATATTGTTCTTTGGCTTTTTCAGAATAATAATGTACGCCAATTGCTCCGTAAACTCCTTCTACTTCTGGATTTTCAAATAGCTTTTTTTCGGCATCAAATCGGTTAGGAAGGTAAAAATCATCGGCATCTAGAAATGCGATATAATCACCTGAAGCTTTGGAAATTGCCAAATTTCTACTCGCACCAGCACCGTGGTTTCCTTGGTCGGGGTGTTGATAGAGCTTCACCCTATCGTATTTTTCGGCTAAATTTTTGCAAACGCCCAAAGCGTTATCGGGCGATTGGTCTTCCACCAAAATAACTTCAAAAACTTCTTCAAATTGCAGTGCAGATTCCACCGCTTGGGTTATGTATTTTTCGGCATTGTAAACCGGTGTGATCACGGAGATTTTCATAGGTGCAATTTTTAGCAAATTTTTTCTTTTAGAAAATTAGTCATTTTCTTTTCAATAATTAAATATAAGAGAGATGAAGTAAGAATTACGACTCCAATTTGTAGGACAAATTCCAAAATATTTCCATTTTCACCAAGGTTAATGTGTCTAAATAGGATTTCTACGAAAGGATGAGAGAGATAAATGGAATATGAAATATCACCTAAATAAACTAAAAACGGATGAGGTGATGATTTGAAATTTTGATCTAATATTAGAAAAGATAGTACAAAAGAGGTAACTATCGGATAGTGCATCCAAGTTAGATTTTCCGGAATGAAATTTAACAAGAGCAATACAAATGATATTGTGCTAAGGGTTAAAAATGCAAGTGAGGTTTTTTTTGAAAATTCAATATATTTTAATAGCAATCCAAGCACGATTCCATTTACAAAATACAAATTAATGGGGTCTGAGATCATTTTAAAAAATGCAGTGCTGGGTTTGAATATCTGACCTAAAACAATTGCAGCCGTAAAAAACAGGATAATAAAATAATACCTCTTAGTCGTGAAAAAAAATGATAATGCAAAAATAAAATAGAAAAACATTTCGTAATTTAATGACCACCCCAAATACAAAATTGGAAATTCTTTTTGAGGTAAAAACAATAGAGAACGCCACAATCTATTTACTAAATCCCCTTGGAAATAGGCCAATAAAGATCCTCCAAAAAATATCCAAGCAAAAGTTAATAAGTAGTAAAGCGGCACGATTCTAATTACTCGTTTTATTAGAAAGTCAACAATCAAATGTATTTTAGAATGATTTAGATTTATATTTTTACTTGTGTAAACCATGATGAAGCCACTAATAACAAAGAAAATAGGAACACCTATGCTTCCTTTGTTAAATAAAAGATCTCCCCAATTAAAATCATTGGAATTTAAGTTGTTTTTAAAATGAAAACAACAGACTAAAAGAGCTGATATTCCTCGTAAAAATTGAATGTTTTTTAATTTCATAAATAAAGAAAACGGTATCTTGTTTTTAAAATTTCAGGGTTTTTCAAAAGATATTGAAAAAGCAATAAAAACTTATTAAGACCTTTTTTTTGTGTTAGCTCATAGGTTGCAGCGTGCAGTTGAATAGTTTTATGACATACTTTTTGAATTTTGTTTTTATCTGCCCACAGTTTTAAAGAAGACCAAAGCAGAAATTGTCTTTCCTTATATTGATCAGAATACAATTTTATCTTTGTAATTCTATTGTCATCGTGCACCCCTCGAATGGATACAGGCTCATTAATATTTCCTGTTTTTAGATGGGATTGATAAGCTAATTTTATAATAAAATCCGAATCTTGATGAACTCTTAAATCTTTATTAAAAGTCAATCCTCGTAGTGATGTTTTTTTTAAAGTTAGAGCAATTAAAGAAAAGAAAGATCCAAATGTGTTTTTTGAAACTCCTAAAAGTCCTTTGAAAACCTCTATTCCTTCTGCAGGATAGTTAACGGTGGTTATTTCGGAGTTAAACTTATTTTTATATTCTTCTTTACCTTTTTCGCTTAAAAAAGCTGTTCCTATTGCCCCGAATACGCCCTCTATTTTTGGGTCTTTGAAGAGTTCTCTTTCGGCATCAAAACGATTGGGTAGATAATAATCGTCGGCGTCTAAAAAGGCGATGTACTCTTGTGAGGCCATTTCTAATCCAAGGTTTCTGGTCGCCCCAGCTCCGTGATTTCCTTTGTCGGCATGTTGTATTAGTTTTATTCTAGAATCCATATCGACAAGCTTCTGGCAAACCTCTAAAGATTGGTCTGGTGAACCGTCTTCAATTAACAAAATTTCTTTTACTTCATCAAATTGTAAAGCAGATTCTACCGCTTTTTTCAGAAAGCGTTCGGCGTTATATACTGGGATAATGACAGAGATGTTCATGGTATTATTTTCGATCCTTCAAGGATTTTAAATCCTTGAAGGATTATTAAGATGGTATTTAATATTCAATTGTGAAGTCCTGAATTTCTTTGTAGTCCAAACTTTCTTTATGATAGAGGTGAAAGTCTTCTTCATTTGGAAAGATTTCATGAACAAAACTTCGTTTTAATTTCGATGGTTTATGAGAAAAAATACTTCCATAAGAACTCCAAGGATAATCGGATGCTGAATCTGAAAAGTTGTGTTTTACAGGGTTGTTATGTATGTAATGAATCATTTGTCTAAAATAAGCAATGTTGTCGATTTCTTTTCTTTCAAAATTCTTTTCAAACAAGCTACCCGTTCTCTTATATCGTTTGTTGATCGCCTTTGCATACGAGTTGAATAAATGTCCGAATTGAAGATGTACATCTATTCTTTTTGGTATTTCTACCGTGTTATAACTTAGTTTGTTCATATCAATATCATTTCGATTTTTGACGAATATTAAAAAATGAAAATGATTTCTAAGTAATACCCAAGCAATGGTGTCACAAACGGGTGAGATGTATTGGTCATAACGATTCAAGAAAAATAGAAAGTTGTCTTCTTCAAAGAAAATATCCTGACCGTTATTTCCACGGTTGTAGATATGATAGTATTTTCCGTAGTCAAGAAGTGTTTTTTCCATTTTTGTTGTTTTTGTTTTAAAGCAATCCTTCAAGGATTTAGAATCCTTGAAGGATTATTCATCAACGCTAAGTTATAAATTAACTTTGGAGTTTTAACAAGTCCAATTGCAATACTATTAATAACCTTTAGGATGTCTATTTCCAAACCTTCAAGGATTTCAAATCCTTGAAGGTTTATCTTAAAATTTAATTTACAAATTATTCTCCGCCCAAAGTGCCAGTTGCAAAAGATTCCAATGTTTTTTGTCTTTCTTCAGTAAAGATTGAGCATATTGAAAGTCTATGGTTGAAAAGACTTTGGCATTTTTATTTTTCAGCAACTCATCCGACAATTTGTTAAGACTTTCTGTTTTAAACCAGTTTTCAACCTCAGATCCAAAGCCTTGTTTGCCTCTATTTCTGATGGATTCAGTCCAATAACTTTGCATGGCTTCTCTCAAAATTATTTTATCATGTTCCGTATTTATTTTCAGATTATCGGGTAAGGCGATACAAAATTCGGCAAAGTCCACATCTAAGAAAGGAGTTCTCACTTCTAGCGAGTTGGCCATCGCCATTCTGTCGGATTTCACCAGCATATTTCCCGGAACATATTTTTCCAAATCGACCCTCATAATATCGTTGAGCGAGTTGGGATTGGGTGTGAAGCTGTAGGGGTGATGGTAGTTTTCTCCAATGCCAAGATTTATTCTTTCATCCGCATCAAAATAATTTCGCACATGGTTTTGGTGGAAATCTAAGATGTTTTTGTATTTCAGATTTTGTTGGGTAACAAAAGAAGTAGGTCGAATTTTTTGATAGAGCGAAAGTCCGAATTTTGTAATGATATTACCATAAGAAAAATGATTTTTCAGCTCATTTTCAACTCTGTAGAAGTTGTATCCGCCAAAAAGTTCGTCGCCAACATCGCCGGCTAGGACTACGGTAAGATGTTTTCTGGCTGCTTCGCAAATTTTATATTGCGGCGTATAGCTCATATCGGCAAAAGGTTCATCAAAAAAATTAGAAATTTTTAATAAATCATGGGCTATTTCACCACGGTTTTCTTTTATTTCTATATGTCGGGTGTTGAATTTTTCGGCAATTTCCTCGGCAAATTTTAGCTCAGAGTGTTCCCCAAAATATCCGTAAGAAATGGTCGTTTGTTTTGGCGTGAACTCATTTACCATCGCAACAATTGAGGACGAATCCAAACCTCCACTTAGGAAACTTCCTACTTCTACATCGGCAACCAATTGTTTTTTAATTGCGGTTTTTAGAAGAGCAACAAATTCCTCTTTTGCTTCAGAAAGTGAGATTACACTATCATTTTTTGGGATAGAATAATATCTTTTCACTTCAATTTTGCCATCTTTATACAAAAGTTGGTGTGCCGGAGGAAGCGGAATAATATTTTTATAAATACTTTGGTAGGTACTTACATAACCGTATTGCAGGTAATGAGAAAGCGCTTCTTTATTAATTTCGGGAACGATTAGTCCAGAAGCAAGAAGGGCTTTAATTTCGGAGCCAAAAATAAATTCTCCATTTTTTCCGATGGCGTAATAAAAAGGTTTTTCACCAAAACGATCTCTGGCACAGAAAAGTTCATTTTTTTCTTCGTCCCAAAGGGCAAAAGCAAACATGCCGGGAAGTTCGTGGATCAGGTTTTTACCCAAAACTTTGTACATCGCCAAGACAACTTCGGTATCCGAACTGCCTTTGTAAGTGTACGAGTTGTATGTTTTTTTGAGATCTTGGTAGCCGTATATTTCACCGTTTAGGACAATGCATTCTTTTTTGTCTGAAGAAAACAGAGGTTGCTTTCCGTTTTCAGAAAGATCGATGATGGACAATCTACGATGGCCAAGTGCGGCACCATCATAAAACTCATGACTTTCGGCATCGGGACCTCTATGAGCGATGGCATTGGTCATTTTTTGAAGTTCTTCCGAATAATTTCGGGCGTTTGGGGTGATAATTCCGGCTATTCCGCACATAGATCTATGGTTTTAAAAAGGTTAAACCTTTTTGTTGAATTTGTTTTTTTAGTTGGATGAGTTGCTCTTTCTCCTGTGAAATTTTTTGAAATTTTGCTAAAGAAGATTTGAAATTCGTCCACTGTCCCAGGCTTATATTTTTAATCATACTTTGTATTAAAGCCGATTTTTCTTGTTTAAAACTATTTTCTAAAGCTGGGTTCATTATTTTAGTCTCAATGCTGAGGTCTTTGAAGAGTTGGTAATTAACCTTGTTGAGCATTTGCTTGCCGTCATGTACCACTTTGCTTTTTGTACAAAGTAGTATTTTCTTTTTATGAAAATGAACTCGGTTCACATATTCGTTATCTTCTCCGTAATGAAAAAAATAAGGGTTAAAGCCTCCAACCGTTTCAATGGTGGATTTTGGAAGCAACCAATGGGCGGCATTTACAAAAGATATTTCGTAAGCCTCCTTGATGTTTTGACAGAATAAATCTGAAATTAATCTGGTTTTTTCAAAGTTTGTAGCGATGTATTTGTCCAAAAAAATGTCCAGATTGTTCTCGGTTCCGTCCAAATGCATGGGGCTTAGGATTCCGATTTCGTTTTTGTTGGGATATTCTTTATAAACATCAAGCATTTTTTGAATGGAATCTTCAAAAATCCAAGCATCTTGGTTCATCAGATAAAAGAAATCAGCACCGTTTTTATACGCTTTTTCAATGCCCAGGTTGTTGGCTTTTCCGAATCCTAAATTTTCAGAGGATTGGGTAAAATCAACTTCCGGGAAATGTGTTTGTATGTATTCTTGCGTCCCATCGGTAGAACCGTTGTCCACCACAATGACCTCCACAGGGACAGATGATTTTCTAAGACTGGAAAAACACCTTTCTGCCCATTTCATGGCATTGTAAGTAACGATAATGACGGAGATTTTAGAAAATTTCATCGAGTATTTTATAATAATATTTCATTTTTATTTTGGTGATCCACCGCTTGGCAAGAGGTAAATTTAAGATAAATTTTCGATAATCTTCTCTGCATTTTTCTGTATATAAATCTACTAAATTAGGGTCGAGTCTAAATGCTGTAACGCAGTCTTTGATAAGCGGGATTCTTTTTATTTTACTGTAGAACGAGGCTAAAGTTTCTGTCGTGTTTGTATTAATATCGGTATCGAAACCTATGTTTTGGTGGTCGTGTTTTCTGTATAAAGTGAGGGATTCATCAATCATCAAAAAAGCATGGTCTCTAATTGATTTCAGTAGAATTTCATAATCGTGAATGATGTTTTTATGAGGAGTTTGCAGGGGCAGGTATTTTTCTTTCGCCGTTTTTGTAATTGCCAAAGACATCCCCGGGAAAACATTCCTTTGGAAAAGTAGGTATTTCAAAAGTTCAGCATTGTCCCAATTTTTATTAAAACCCTCGATGTCCCAAAATGAGATGTTTTGCACTTCGTTGTTTGGGGTTAAAATCTCTATTCTGTGGGCAAAAACATTTTTATCCGGACGGCATTCGGCGATTTTCTTGATGCGTTCTATCTTGTTGTTTTTCCAAACATCATCTTGATCGCAGAGGAAAATTAAATCTCCCGAGCATAGAGAAATTGCTTTTTCAAAATTTTTGGTGTAGCCTAAATTTTTTTCATTTTTAAAAATTTTAAAAACAAGAGGGAATTTATTTTCAAACTCATCCAAAATCCGAATAGTACCATCGGTAGAGCCGTCATCGCACACCACAATTTCGTCCACAACAATACTTTGTGAAAGAATACTGTCCAATTGTTCGGCAAGATATTTTTCGCCATTATAAGTGCAAAGTGCGACGGAGGTGGTCATAAATTTAGAAAGGGAAAATATTTTTTATTTTTTGTACGACTCTTTTATGCAATGGCTTTTCAGAAATATCCACCAGATGTACCGATTTTTTGTGTTTGTAATTTTCAAAGTTTCGATAATAGGGTTTGAATTTTTCTGATTTTTTGGTGAAGATTACACAGTTTTGCCCTAAAGACATCATCTCGATCTGTTGCAAACATTGGGTTTCTAAATCGGATAAATTGTATTTGGTTTGTAAATTTTCTTCAATAAATTCGGAATTGATAAATTCATTGACGATATCTAATTTTTGATATATGGAAAAAATTCTTGAATCGAAACCGTATCCATATTGCCAAGCTCTTCCCCAGAAATTGGTTTCGGTATCTTCGATAATGTACACACCGCCTTCTTCCAAAATAGAGAAAAAGCGTATAAAGGTATTCCACTGATGTTGTGGGATATGCGAAGCATCGTCGATGATGAAATGATAGTGTTGAGAGTTTTGTTTTACAAATGCATCTAATTCTTCGGTTTTATCTTGGTTTACATTGTAAAATTTGTTCAATCTTTCATCTTTCGGATTGTCGATAATATCAATAGAATCAATTTTAGGATTTTTAAAATACGCTTCCCAAATTCCAATAGAGTATCCATTGTCATACCCAAGCTCGAGCATTTTTAGATTTTCAATATCTCGAAGAGGCTCTAAAAAATAAGGGTAAAATCTTTGATATCCGTGGTGAAGGGTCTTGTCTGATTTTTCATTGCAAGCTACAAAGTCATTGATGGCTTTAATTTTCATATTTTAGTTCTTAGGTTATAGTACAATTTTTTTAAATTCAGATATTTTGATAAAAAAATATCGTTCTTCAATTTCTTGAGTTCTATTTTTAAATCTAAATTCTCAAAAGATTTGGTTTTTATTTCGTGATAAGCTAATCGGTCATGGGTTTCATCACCATACAAAATCTTTATTTTTGGGAAGATAGCAATCTTTTGCAATACCAATTTTTTCAAATCTCCAGACATCGAATTATCATCTTCTTTCCTGTAGTTGGCCAATGCATTGTCAATGGTTTTGTAATTGGGTTTTTTATTAAAGATGTGCAACCACATCAGCCAATCTTCCATACTTTTAACATTCGTGTCAAATTTGAAATCCTGAAGGCAATTGCTCTTAAACAACCCACAATGTATGGGGATGCTTATTTCTTTGCCCCAAAAAAGAAGGATACTTTCAAAATTGAGAAATTCATTTTTTATGATGGAATATCCTGGGAACTTTGCTTTACCTTTTTGTATGTTGAATTGAGAAATGATTAGATCATGGTTTTCAAAATATTTTGTACTTTCTTGGAACTTTTCTTTTTCTAAAGTATCGTCACAATCCAAAAATTGTATCCAATCGCCTTTTGCATTTTCTAACCCGGCATTTCGTGCTGAAGAAAGCCCACCATTTTCTTTGTTTAAATATAGAAAACGATCGTCTTTATCCGTCCATTGCAAAGCAATATCCTCGGTATTGTCAGGGCTGCCATCATTCACAATGATGCATTCCCAATTGGGATAGGTTTGGTCCAGAACTGATTGCAGACATTCGTCCAAGTACTGGGCTTGGTTGTAGCAAGGAACGATGACGGATATTAATGGTGTAGTCAAGATTTTTAAATTTAATATCGTTATAAAATTAATTTATAAATAAAAGATGGTATTCTGTATTTCAATGCTAAATATAATCTTTTACTTTTATACGGATAGTTAAGAAAAGCATTTCTAATTTCGGAACTTAATTTATTTTCAATATATTCTTTATAAATTTTTGTATTAATATATTTTTGATAGACTCCCTCTTTATCAAACATCATTCGTAGGAGAAAATCTTCTGTTGCAATTCTTTCTGCTTTTGTTTTGCTGATGTTGGTATCGTGTTGTCTGTAGAAGGCTAATTTTTCTGGGATATAAGCAATGTAATATTTTTCACTTATTTTCAACCAACGATAATAGTCTTCAACTATAAATTTAGAGTCGTATTTTCCGGTTTCTTTTACCACATCGGTTCGCATTAAAACGGTTAATGCTGCGATTTTATTCCCATCTATTAATTTAGCTCTAAATTCTAATGGAGAAATACTACCTAAACTGTTATAATCTGCAATTTCTGCAATGATATTTGAATGGTCATTAATGGCAAAAGTATCGGTGAAAACCATCCCATAATTTTCTCCCAAACTTTCTAATTTTTCCACGCATTTTTCTATCGCTTCCGGGTGTAAAAAGTCATCTGCAGCAATGAGTTTTATGTATTTTCCGTTGGCCTTTTCTATACACTCATTCAGCATGGTTGCCAAACCGGTGTTTTTTGTATGATAATTTTTATAGGTCGTAGGGTAATTGTTTTCCTTTAACCAATTTTCAAATACCTCCACAGAGTTGTCTGGTGAGGCGTCATCACCTACGATTAATTCTATATTGGGATAGGTCTGGTTTTTTATACTATCTAGATTTTCACGGATGTATTTTCCTTGGTTGTAGGAGATAACGACGATGGTGACGAGAGGTTTATTTTGTATCATTACTCTTAGGTAATTACTTTTTCTTCAAATATTTTGCAGGATTCCCAACCCAAATTTCATTAGCAGGAACATCTTTGGTGACCACAGTTCCGGCGCCAATTAAAGCATTTTCACCAATGGTAATCCCTGCCAAAATGGTTGCATTGGCTCCTATGGAAGCTCCTTTTTTGATGAGCGTTTCTTTTAATTCAAAATCAACATTTTTCGATTTTGGGAATAGATCGTTGGTAAAGGTAACATTAGGCCCCACAAAAACATTGTCCTCCAGAGTAATTCCGTCCCAAATTTGCACACCGGGTTTTACGGTTACATTGTCGCCAATTATTGCTTTGTTTTCTATTAAAACTTGGCAATTAATATTGCAATTTTTTCCGATTTTAGCATTTTTTAAAACCACGCAAAATTGCCAAATCATAGTGCCATCACCAATATTTTCGGACTGTACATCAGCCAAAGGATGAATTTTAACCATTAGTATATTCTTTAAATTCTGTGAAATTTCTAAAATAATCGTCTTCCGTATAATGTTCGGATGCCAAACACAACAATACCGCCGAGTGGGTAAAGTGGATGTCTCTCCAGATGAGTTTTGGGATGTACAATCCCTTGGAAGGATGGTCCAAAACAAAGGCTTCTCGGTTGCCGTCTTTGTCTTCGGTATTGAAGGTAATCGTTCCTGAAACCGCAAAAATAACTTGTTCCAAATTTTTATGAGCATGCCCACCTCTCACCACATCTTGTGGCGTATAATAAGTCCAATAGACTCTTTTGATCTCAAACGGAATGTTTTGCTGTGCTTCCGCAATGGTTATGTAGCCAAGGTCGGAAGAACCTATCTTGTCTAATGTTATAAGGTGGGGTTTAGTCATGAAATTCTAATTTATAGTCAAAATTTGGTCGCATAATTCCTGGATAAAGATGTGTTTTTACTCCAACCTTTACATTTTCTACTTCAAATCCGATTAGATTATCTATGGCATAGAGAACATCCGTTTGGTTTTTGCCAAAAATAAGTTTAAAATAATAATTCCCCGCATTCAAAAGTCCAATAGGTATGTCAAACTCTACAGTATAAAACCCTCTTTTGGAATCTTTATTTTCTGAAATTAATTTACCTACATGAAAAATAACAAGTTCTTCCGTATTTCTTAATTCTAAAGTTGCGTCTAAATTTATATTTTTATTTTCATTAAAAAACTTTAGCCTTACCCTAATTCCAGAATTAATATCAATTACTTTTCCTAAAATAGGTTTTGCAGAAAATTCTACAATTTTAATATTATCATTGCCTTTAGCATTGTTTATGTCGGAAATGTAGATAGAGTCCATTTCGTAATCTTTTTGATATTCGATAATGGTTTCCAAGGCATTTCCTTGGAAAGAAAGATTCCCATTTTTCAATAGAATTCCTGATGAACATAGATCTTTCACCGCCGTCATATTATGGCTCACAAACAAAACCGTTCTCCCTTCGCCTTTGGATACATCGCCCATTTTACCCAAACATTTTTTTTGGAATTCGGCATCGCCAACGGCTAAAACTTCATCTACAATCAGGATTTCGGATTCCAAATGGGCGGCAACGGCAAACGCCAATCGCACATACATTCCGCTGGAATATCTTTTTACAGGCGTATCAATGTATCGTTCTACTCCAGAGAAATCGACAATCTCATCAAACTTTCTCGCAATTTCTTTTCGGGTCATCCCAAGGATAGCACCGTTGAGGAAAACATTTTCCCTGCCCGTCATTTCGGGGTGGAAACCTGTACCTACTTCCAATAAAGAGGCAATTCTACCTTGGGTATAGATTTTTCCGGTGGTGGGTTTGGTTACTTTACTTAGTAATTTCAAGAGAGTCGATTTTCCAGCACCGTTTCTCCCGATAATGCCCACGGCATCGCCTTGTTCTATTTCGAAATTGATGTCTCGAAGAGACCATACATATTCAGAATTTCCTTTAGAAGTTCTGTCGTTGGCTTCGCCAATTTTCAGATACGGATCTTCTTTACCGCGGATTTGAGCCCAAAAACGGTTCAGGTCATGGGAAATGGTCCCGGTTCCGACTTGTCCCAGTCGGTATTGTTTGGATATATTTTCAGCTTTTAGTGCGAGCATTTTTCAAGTTATAAAGTTATGTAGTGACAAGGTGATGTAGTGATGTAGTGATGAGGTGATGTAGATATGGAGTGGTTAGGTTATGGTTGTTTTGATTTCATGGAATGTATTAGTTTTGAGAGTAAGATTCTAATAAATTTTATTCTGTTGAAATACTCGTCAGAAGTCTCGGTGTACTTTAACCTTATCGCAATTTCTAATTGTGTTTCTAGTTCTGATAGTGATCCTAGTGCGATGTATAGATAATGAATGAGTTCTTTAGTTCCTTGTCTGGCAAAACCTTCAGCAATATTTGATGGTATTGATATTGAGGATCTTCTCATTTGATTAGCTAAAATGTATTTTTCATAATCAGGAAAATCTTTTACCAATCGATAAATATCAATTACCAATTCCATGGCTTCTTGCCATACTTTTAAATCTTTATGAGACTGAATATTACTTTCCATTTTCCTATATTTTGATTTGAAAAACTATTCTACTCCATCACCTCATCACCTCATCACTTCATCACCTCATCACCTTAGTTAAACCGTGTCCATAAAAGATTTTTCTACTTTGTTAAAGATAAGAGTTCCTATGGCAAGTAGGATTAAAATGATCCCTGTACTTATGGCCAAAATCATGGGTGAGAAGTCACCAGAACCTAGCCAACCGTATTTGAAACATTCAAAAATTCCGGTAAGTGGATTGTAAATGGCAATTTTTTTGAAAATCCCACCTAATGCAGAAAGGGGATAGATTACCGGCGTGGCATACATCAACAAACTTACCCCAAAGCTGAGAAGCATTTGCAAATCTCTGTATTTGGTGGTCAGTGCCGAGAAAATCATTCCCATACCCAAGGCGAAAATGGCCATTAGGAATATGAGAAATGGGGTTGCCAAAATCCAAATATTGGGTTGTATTTCGCCTTTGGAGAAATAAAAAATCCATGCAACTAAGAACAAGGCAAACTGCACCCCGAATTTCATCAAGTTAGAGATGACAATGGTGATGGGCATCACCAATCTGGGAAAATAGACTTTCCCGAAAATATTGGCATTGGCGGTGAATACATTGGATGTACCCAACAAGCAACTAGAGAAATAATTCCAAAGTGTTACACCTACCAAGTAAAATAAAATTTTAGGCACACCGTCTGTTGATAGTCCGGCAATTTTACCGAAAACAACCAAATAAACGATGGTGGTAAGAATGGGATTGATGAAGAACCAGAGCGGTCCCAAGATGGTTTGTTTGAAACCCGAGACAAAATCCCGTTTCACAAACATATAGACCAAGTCTTTGTAACGCCAGACTTCTTTTAGTTTTAGGTCAAATAAAGAATGCTGACTTGCGATCACTTCAGTCCATTCTTGTTTCTTTTCTGTCATTCAAATGTTTTTTACAAATATATATTAAATCTTTATTTTTTCAAGGTCAATCTTCGATAATACCAAAGTGGATAAGAATATTGGGACATACAATCGTACTTCATACAATATTCCGGTTAATAGGCACATCGCCAAATAAGGGATGGCGAAAAATAGAAAACTCCAAATGAGTTTTTTCTGAATTTTGCTTTCGCAAATGATCAGGGTAAAATGGAGTAAAAGCCCCATAAATATTAAACCAAGTAGGTTTTTGGCTTGGGTGAAATTCTCATAAATTAACAGTCCATCGTTGGTGTCAAAACTTCCTCTGGAAAGTCGTAATCCTAAATAAATGGCTATGAATACCAAGACGAAAATACCCGTTGGAACTATGGATTTTTTAGAAATTCCAAATTGATGGTACAGCAAAACCGCTCCAAAAGAAATCGATAATGCCGACGACTCTCTGTTGATGGTTGAAAGCGCCAAAGTTAGACCAAGTAAAAGGAGGGTCGAAGTTTTATTTTCTTTCAGATATTTCAAAAACAGATATATGAATAAGGCAAGAAAGAAATAACTGCTGCAATCGTAGGGGACAATGACGAATTGTGTGACTGCCATTATCAAAATAGCAACAGTAGGTAGGTATATCTTCTCGGATTTTGAAGCGTTAAAAAGTTTACTTTTTGTTATTCCGTAAATGAATAAGGAACAGAGCGTCAAAAATATCGTGTTCAGCAGATACAATGCCAAGTACATCCTTGGCTCGGAATTTTCTTCAATAAACTTGAATTTGAATATCGAGTAATCCAAGTTGAATTCTCCCAAAAATTGATAGATTCCCATCAACAAATAACCACTCAATATTCGGTACTGATAAATTCCCGAATGAAATTGTTCGATAAATTGATGATGGTTCAAGATCGTGGTCGAATAAGTGTTGGCAAACCCAAAATACACAAAACTATTGACGGTAATCGCCAATAGCATAAAGAAAATGATATGTGAAATGCCTTTCATGTTTGGAATTTCCTAGCCTATCAATTTTTTCAAATAATCGCCATAGCCGCTTTTTCCGTATTTTTCGGCTGCAGCTAGCAGTTGTTCTTTATTGATGAAACCTTTGGAGTACGCAATCTCCTCGATGCAGGATATTTTGAATCCTTGTCTTTTTTCCAAAACTTTTACAAATTCTGATGCTTCGTGCAAAGAGTCGAAAGTCCCGGTATCCAACCAAGCGGTACCTCGGCTCATCACACCCACTTCCAATGTTCCTTTTTCCAAATATATTTTGTTGATGTCGGTAATTTCCAGCTCACCTCTTGCCGATGGTTTTAGGTTTTTGGCATATTCAACCACAGAATTGTCATAGAAATACAATCCCGGAACGGCATAGTTGGACTTGGGTTCTGTAGGTTTTTCTTCTATTGAAATGGCTTTGTTGTCCTTGTCAAATTCGACCACGCCGTATCGCTCCGGATCAGAAACCGAGTAGGCAAATACGCAACCTCCTTTTACATTGGTCTTGCTCTCTAAAAGTTCTGGCAAGCCTGTTCCGTAGAAAATATTATCGCCCAAAACCAAGGCTACAGAATCGTCGCCGATAAATTCCTCACCCAAAACAAAAGCTTGAGCCAAACCGTCTGGAGAAGGTTGTATTTTATATTCAAAACGGCAACCGATTTGCGATCCATCTCCCAATAATTTTTGAAAAGCCTCCTGATCATGAGGTGTGGTGATGATTAAGATCTCTCTAATCCCCGCCAATAATAAGATGGAAAGTGGGTAGTAGATCATCGGTTTGTCGTACACTGGCATCAGTTGCTTGCTCACGGCAATCGTTAGCGGATAAAGTCGGGTTCCGGATCCTCCGGCAAGTATAATTCCTTTCATTTTAAGTAATTGGGTTTTTGAGGGGTTGAGTTGTAAAGTCGTGAAGTTGTGAAGTTGTGAAGTTGTAAAGTTGTTAAGTAGTTAAATTATCGTTGTTTTTTAGTTTATTATAAAAGGAATTAAGTTTGTTTGTGATGCTTTCAATTTTTTCCCTTATCTCTATGTATTTTTCAGTTTCAATCCAAGTCAATTCATGTGAAATAATTAAAAAATTTAATACCTCTATACTTGAAGAGTACGCTTGGTTGATAAATCTTGCTTTATCAGCATTGGTTTTTCTTGAAATCCCTTCTGCAATATTTGCGGAGATACTGAATGATGCTCTTCTGATTTGATTCGTAATTCCGTATTGTTCAATTTTAGGAAATCGTCCGATACTTTGAAAATTATTATTCCTAAATCTTTTGCTTCTTTCCAAACTTCCAATCTTTCAAAATAATAAATTTTCATTTTTATTTATTTTTGTTGATTTGTTAATTCGTTGATTTGTAAATTTGTAAAGTCGTAAAAAAAGTAACTGAGAAAATTGGAAAAGGTTATTCGAAAACTACTAACGACTTCACACCTTTACAGCTTCACACCTTTACACTTTATACTGCGAGTTATAATACGACATATAATCTCCACTTGTCACATGTTCCAGCCATTCTTTGTTTTCAAGGAACCAATCTATGGTTTTGGATAGGCCTTCCTCAAAAGTGACAGAGGGTTTCCAACCCAAATCGTTATGGAGTTTTGTGGCATCTATGGCATATCTCTTGTCGTGTCCAGGCCTGTCTTTCACAAAGGTGATCAGTTTTTCTGAATAACCTGCGGGTTTGCCTGTTTTCTCGTCCACTTGTCTGATGAGCTCTTTTACCAGATCGATGTTTTGCCATTCATTCCAACCACCGATGTTGTAAGTCTCACCCGTTTTTGCTTCGTGGAAAATCTGGAAAATAGCCTTAGCGTGATCAATCACAAAAAGCCAGTCTCTGGTGTATTTTCCATCGCCATAGATAGGAAGTGGTTTTTCATTCAAAATATTATGAATACAAAGTGGAATTAATTTTTCCGGGAAATGATTGGGGCCGTAATTGTTCGAGCAATTCGATACGATGAAGGGTATTCCGTAAGTGTTGCCGTACGCTCTCACCAAATGATCGGATGCGGCTTTGCTGGCAGAATATGGAGATTTCGGGTCGTAAGAAGTTTCTTCTGTGAAAAAACCCGTTTCGCCCAAAGCACCATAAACTTCATCCGTAGAAACATGGTAGAAAAGATTTTTTCTGGTTTCATCCGGGAAATTCCCGTGTTGATGATCCGGATTCAGAGTCCAAAATTCTTTACAAAGATTCAGCAAGTTGGCGGTTCCGTTCACATTGGTGTTGATGAAGGCATTCGGGTCGGTGATGCTTCTGTCCACATGAGATTCGGCAGCCAAATGTACAACGGCATCCGGTTGGTGTTTTTCAAAAACCTTTCTCAGTTCGTCCGGTTGGGTGATGTCGGCTTTTTCGAAAATATAATTCGGTGAGTTTTCAATATCCTTCAGGTTCTCCAGATTTCCGGCATAGGTCAGTGCATCTAGGTTGATGATGTTGGTATTGGGAAGGTTTTTTACAAATTCTCTAACCACATGCGACCCGATAAAACCGGCACCTCCGGTGATGATGATGTTTTTCATTCTTTTAACGATAGTGTTTTTAACAAACTACAAAAATAGCATTCCAAAAGTAAATATAAATGATTTATCTTCTTTTTCTTGTGAAAAGCGAGTTTTTTTTTGAAGACCTTGTAGAAGTTTGTTTTTTTTGGTCAATTTTAAGTCTTAAAATCTGAATTTTATTTCAAATTGGAACTTGAATATTTTTTAGAAATTCGGTGTTTTTTAAATAATTACAAATTGTACTGTAGGATTTTGTATAATTTTTCATATCTTTGCAAAAGATTTACGGAAAAAATGGAAAGGCCTTCGAAAGAAAGCCTTTTTTCGTAGGCATAAAAAAAGCCTATCCCGTTTAGTTTTTTTAGAATTATGGAATTTAAAAATAAAATAGAAGAATTGCTAAATCAATTTCTTGAAGAAAGAAAGGATTTGTTTTTACTCGATTTGAAAATATCAGCAGGAGATGACATTACCGTGATTTTGGACGGCGATCAAGGGGTGACCTTACAGGATTGTTTGGATGCCAGTCGTGCGATAGAATTTAATATGGACAGAGAAGAGCATGATTTTTCACTTCAAGTAATGTCTGGTGGCTTGAGTGAGCCGTTGACCATGCCAAGACAATTTCAGAAAAACATGGGCAGAGATTTGGACATCATCCTAAGCGATGAGTCTAAAATTTCTGGTGAATTGGTAAAAGTAGATGATCAACAGATTTCTTTGTTGCTCAGATACCGAAAACCAAAAGAAGTAGGCAAAGGAAAAGTAGATGTGGAAGAAGAAAAGGTAATTCCTTATGCCGAAATAAAAAAAGCACTGGTTGCAATAAAATTTTAATAATACCTTAAACTTAATATATAAAAGGATGAACAGTTTAGCGTTGATAGAAGCCTTTGGCGATTTTAAAGACGAAAAAAGCATTAACAAACACGAGTTGATGGCCATAATCGAAGATTCTCTAAAAACTTTGTTGAGAAAAAGATTCGATTCTGACGATCATTTTGATGTGATCGTTAACCCGGACAAAGGAGATTTTCAAATTTTCCTTAACAAAACCATCGTAGAAGACGAAATGTCCGAAGATGATGATTTGGAAATCGAAATCTCTGAAGCGAAGAAAATTGACCCTACTTTTGAAGTGGGCGAAGAATATACCGTGGAGATACCTATTGCCCAATTGGGAAGAAGAAGTATCCTTACTCTGAAACAAATTCTAGCAACCAAATTACAAGAAAGAAACAACTCTAAATTGTACGATAAATTCCGAGACAGAATCGGAGAAATCGTGGTTGGAGAGGTGCACCATGTTCGATTCAAGCATGTAATTTTGGTAGATGATGAAGACAATGAATTCATCTTGTTGAAAGAAAATCAAATCCCGTCCGATTTCTTTAAAAAAGGAGATAGCGTAAGAGCAATTGTAGAATCCGTAGATTTTAAAGGCTCTAAACCGCAAATTTTTGTTTCCAGAACAGCTCCTAAATTCTTGGAGAAATTATTAGAATTAGAAATCCCAGAAATCCAAGACGGTACCATCATGCTGAAAAAAGTGGTGCGTATCCCAGGAGAAAAAGCAAAAATCGCTGTAGATGCTTACGACGATAGAATTGATCCTGTTGGAGCTTGCGTTGGTGTAAAAGGTTCTAGGATCCACGGTGTGGTAAGAGAACTTCGCAATGAAAATATCGATGTGATCCAATGGTCCAAAAACCCGGAAATCTTAGTGAAAAGAGCTTTGGGGAATGTGATCATCAATAAAATCGACATCAATACCGAAGAAAATTACGCATTGGTACATACGCCGGTAGAAGAAATTTCTAAAGTCATCGGTAAGCAAGGACAAAATATTCGTTTGGCATCTTGGTTAACAGGCTACGAGATAGATGTGTACAGAGAAACTGCCGAAGACGATGATGTGGATTTGAACGAGTTCAACGATGAAATTGAAGGATGGATTATTGAAGAGTTCAAAAAAGTAGGATTGACTACCGCTAAAAGTGTCTTGGACAAAGAAACCGAATCTTTGCTTAACATGACCGATCTGGAAGAAGAAACCATTGAGGAAGTGAAGCAAATATTAAAAGCAGAATTTGAAGATTAATTTTTGGTTAAACTTCAAATTCATACCCCATAAAGTTGTTAGAAACTTTTATTTACATAATTTTATAAAAATAATTCAATTAATACATGCCAAAAGTTAGATTAAACAAAGCGCTTAAGGAATTTAATATTTCGATGAACCGATTGGTTGAGTTTCTTCAGTCGAAAGGATTCGAAGTAGAAGCCAATCCTAATACGCAATTGGAAGAATCGGCATATTCTGCATTGGAAGCGGAGTTCGCTAAGGACGGTGAACAGAGAAAAGCTTCTCATGAGGTTGTAATTGCTAAAGTCCCAGAAGAAAAACTGGAACTTGAAGTGAAAAAAGAACCTGAGGTGATAAGAGCCAAAGCATCTGTGAAAACAGAAACCAAAATTTTAGGCAAAATAGATTTGGAAGCAAACAAACCTGTTGTGGAAAGCCCTAAAGTTGAAGTACAAGAAACAAAAGTTGAAGAACCTGCGAAAATAGAACCTGAAAAAGTGGTTGCTCCAGTTTCCGAAAAACAAGAATTTAAAGTTTTGGACAAGATTGATCTGTCCCAAATCGATAGCTCATCGAAACCTAAATCCAGTAAAAAAGCTCCTGCAAAAGCAGAAAGTCCAAAAGAGCAAAAGCCTAAAACAGCTGCTCCAAAAACGGAAGCTAAAGAAACGGTGAAGCCTGTCGAAAAAACAGCTCCAAAGCAAGAAGTACAGGCTGAGAAAAAAGCCGAAAAACCTGCGGAAATCAAAGAGGTTTCTTTTGAAGAACCTCAAAAGATAGAAACGGTTTATCAGAAATTGGAAGGTCCTAAAATTTTAAAACAAACCGTGGATCTTTCTCAATTTGCAGACAAATCCAAAGGTGCTTCTGCAAAAAAGAAAAGAAAAAGAATAGACAAAAAAGATGCTCCTAATCAGGGTACAGCTAACAATACCAATACTCAAGGTGGCGGCAATAGACCTCCACATCAGGGTGGTGGCAATAGACCTCCGCACCAAGGCGGGCCAAATCGTCCAGGACAGCAAGGTGGACAAAACCGCCCAGGACAACAAGGAGGTGCAAACAATAAAAGAGGTAAAAGACCAGAAAGGGTTATGCCTGTGGAATTGACCGATGAACAGGTGAAAAACCAAATCAAGGAAACTCTTGAAAAGCTAACCAACAGAGGTAAGTCTAAAGCGTCTAAGCACAGAAAAGAAAAAAGATCTTTCAGAAGAGAGCAGGACGAAATGCAACAAGAATTGGATGCGCAAGACAGAACTTTGAAAGTGACCGAATTCATTACCGTAGGCGAATTGGCCAGCTTGATGAATGTAAGTCCTACAGAAGTTATCTCTGCTTGTTTCTCCCTAGGTGTCATGGTAACGATGAACCAAAGATTGGAAGCCGATACCCTAACTTTAGTAACCGATGAGTTTGGATATAAAGTAGAATTCCAAGATGCAGACCTTGAGGAAGCCATTGAAGAAATTGAAGATACCGAAGAAGAATTGGTTGCTAGAGCACCCATTGTAACCGTAATGGGACATGTGGACCACGGTAAAACTTCATTACTCGATTATGTTCGTAAAACCAATGTTATCGCTGGAGAATCCGGAGGTATCACGCAGCACATCGGTGCTTACAATGTTAAATTGGAAAACGGACAAAAAATAACTTTCCTAGATACACCCGGTCACGAAGCCTTTACCGCGATGAGAGCGAGAGGAGCACAAGTTACCGACATCGCAATTATCGTAATTGCTGCGGACGACGATGTAATGCCTCAGACCAAAGAAGCCATCTCCCACGCACAAGCAGCTGGTGTACCAATGATTATTGCCATCAATAAAGTGGATAAGCCAACAGCGAATCCGGACAATATTCGTCAACAACTTTCCGGACTCAATGTCTTGGTTGAAGAATGGGGTGGTAATGTACAGTGTCAAGAAATTTCAGCAAAATTCGGTAACAATGTCGATTTGTTGTTGGAAAAAGTTTTGATCCAAGCAGAAATGCTAGAGCTGAAAGCCAATCCGGATAGAGTAGCACAAGGCGTTGTGATTGAAGCCTCTTTGGATAAAGGTAGAGGATATGTAGCAACCGTTTTGGTACAAACCGGTACTCTGAAAATTGGTGATTATCTCTTAGCCGGTAAAAACCACGGTAAGGTAAAAGCCATGTTGGACGAAAGAGGTAGAAATATGAAGACGGCCGGTCCGTCCATGCCGGCAACCATTTTGGGTCTGGACGGTGCACCAACAGCCGGGGATAAAATTCGTGTATTCGAAGATGAGTCTGAAGCTAAATCCATTGCCAACAAGAGAGGTCAGTTGCAAAGAGAACTTTCCATTCGTACCAAGAAACATACAACTTTGGAAGAGTTGGGAAGAAGAATTGCTCTTGGAGATTTCAAAGAACTGAACATCATCTTGAAAGGGGATGTAGACGGTTCCGTAGAAGCTCTTTCCGATCAGTTACAAAGACTCTCAACAGAGGAGATTTCAGTAAACATCTTGCACTCCGGGGTGGGACAAATTACAGAATCGGATGTTAACTTGGCCAATGCATCGGATGCGATCATCATCGGGTTCAATGTAAGAGCTGGAGCGTCTGCAAAAGAATTGGCGGACAGAGAAGAAATCGAAATCAGAACTTATTCCATCATCTACAAAGCCATCGATGAGGTGAAAGAAGCGATGGAAGGTATGCTTTCTCCAGAAATTAAAGAACAGGTAATCGGAAATGTAGAAATCCGTCAGGTGTTCAAAATTTCTAAAGTGGGAAGTATCGCAGGGTGTATGGTACTTACTGGTAAGGTAACCAGAAACTCCAAGATTCGTTTGCTTCGTGATGGAATTGTGAAGTTTGATGGCGAACTGGAAAGTTTGAAACGATTCAAAGACGATGTGAAAGAAGTAAGCAAAGGATACGACTGTGGTCTGAACCTGAAAGGGTACAACGACATCGAAGAAGGTGATATCCTAGAAGTTTACGAGGAAGTCGAAGTGAAGAAAAAATTGAAATAAGATTTCGTTTTTTTTTCTCATAGAATATTCAGAGCCGGAATTGCAACTTGCAGTTCCGGTTTTGTTTTAGAGTCTATGGAAATTCCAAAGAAAATCCATTATAACCATCGTTTTAGTACCACAGTTTTCAGATGAAATTGTTTAGTTGTAAGAATAAGTTATGAAAATGAATTAAAAAATTCGCTATTAAACAGCTGTTTATGTGTGATTTATTCTCTTTGTTAGTGGTATGAATGCTTCATTTATTTAAATAAAAATGGATTGGTAAAAAATATGTATATTTACCAACTTTAATTTATTAACAATCAAGTAATAGTAATAATGAAAAAACTTTTAGTTATCGTTGCGATTTTGCCTATTTTCCTAAATGCGCAAACCGCAGAAGAGAAAAGAAAAATAGCTTCTTTTTCCAACCAAGAAGCTAATGCTGTACTTATGCAGCAATTAAAAGTTGAAGAGCAACAAAGATTAGCAAGATTAGAGCAATACTTACAAGCGCACCCAGAGGTTGAAAAATATCAAGTGTCTAAAGATGGACAGATTACTGAATTGATGGATGTCCTGCCAAATGGTGAAAAGATTATTGCAAAAACGGACAATGCCGGTGCAGCCATAACAGCAAGAGCCAATAAATTGTACAACGGTGGATCTTTAGGGATTAACATCCAAGGTCAAGGGATGACACCTGCAGTTTGGGACGGAGGTACAGCTTTGGACAGTCATCAGGAATTTATGGTGAGTGGTGTATCTAAAGTGGAATTGATGAATTTGGCAAATCCACAAGAGCATCCAACGCATGTTGTGGGGACTGTTGTTGCACAAGGGATTGATACTGGTGCAAGAGGATTGGCTTTTAATGCATCTGTAAAATCCTATGACTGGACCAGTGATATCAGCGAAATGACTGCAGAAGCAAGTACAGGTCTGTTAATGTCCAACCACTCTTACGGGATGGGACAGTTGGGATCCCTTTGGTTCTATGGTGCTTACGATTCTAGAGCAAGACAAATCGATGAATTGTGTTATAACAATCCGTACTATCTGCCAGTTGTAGCGGCAGGAAATGATAGGAATGATTATTCTGAACCCCCTAAAAGCACCCAGAATACGAATAAATCTGGATACGATTTGATTCAAGGGCATGCCAATGCCAAGAATGTCTTGACCGTTGCAGCTGTTAAGCAAGTGTCCAGCTATACCGGTCCTATAAGTGTTAAGATGTCCGATTTTAGTAGCTGGGGACCGTCAGATGATGGAAGGATTAAACCTGAAATTTCTATGAAAGGTGTAAATGTTTGGTCAACTCTTAATACTGCCAATAATGCCTACGGTTATATGTCTGGGACCTCGATGGCTTCTCCAGGTGTTACAGGGGTGGTTACTTTATTGCAGCAATATCACAATTCTTTGTACTCCAATTTCATGAGAGCAGCAACGGTGAAAGGTTTAATTTTGCATACTGCAGATGAAGCAGGAGATTTCGATGGTCCGGATTATGCATTCGGTTGGGGATTGATCAATGCAGAAGCTGCGGCTAAAGTAATCAGAGATAAAAATTTAGAGGCAAACAGAAGTATAATAGAAGAGAAAAACATTCTTAATACCGGAACTTATACCAAAACCATTACGGCAAGCGGAACTCAACCGTTGAGAGTGTCCATTTCTTGGACAGATCCTCGATACGCTACCAGCAATTCAGGGACTGTAGATCCAACGACGAAGTATTTGGTAAATGATTTGGATTTAAAAGTTGTGGGCTCTAACGGGGTTACTTACTATCCTTGGAAATT
Organism: Amniculibacterium sp. G2-70; assembly: GCF_014353055.1. GTDB lineage: Bacteria > Bacteroidota > Bacteroidia > Flavobacteriales > Weeksellaceae > Amniculibacterium > Amniculibacterium aquaticum. Next base: position 1,006,053 of record NZ_CP060698.1, on the reverse strand, counting down.
GCAAGGGATGTCTGCACCTGCAGATCCTGCAACAAAAACTTCGACCAATGATGTGGATAACTTCGAAAGAGTAGATATCCCTAACCCGTCCGGGACTTATACCATTATTGTTACCCATAAAGGATCTTTGTCAGGAGGAAATCAGAATTTCTCACTTATTGCATCGTCTCAAAACATGACCGCTTTAGGAGTGAAAGATGAAGTGAAGACGGGAGATCTTATCTCTGTATATCCAAATCCAGCAAAAGATTATATTTATTTTAAGAATAATAACCTGGTAGAAGCGCAGGTTTCTGTAGTGGACATGACCGGTAGAATTGTGAAAAAAGAAACCATAAAAGACGGAAGACTGAATGTACAATCTCTTACCGCTGGAGACTACATGGTGGTGTATAAAGATAAAAAAGGAAAGGAAATCTCTTTGAAATTTATTAAAAAATAAGCTCTTTAAAGAAAAAGAAAAAAAAATTGTGTATGTTAAAATTAATTAACATATTTGTACGATAAAAATATTAAAATTTGTTAATATGAATGTAAAATTTAAAATCCTTACTACTGGAGTGCTTTTCTTTATTGGTGCACAGGCTATTAATGCCCAGGCAACTAAGAAGAAAGACACGGTAGTGAAAGAGAAAAGAATTGAAGATGTAGTTATTTTGGGGTATAGCAAGACTGCTACCAAGCCAAAAGATGTGTCTGCAACGACTACAATTAGTGCTGCTAAATTAGAAAATAGACCAAACAGTTCTGTTTTGAGTTCCCTACAAGGTGAAGCTCCTGGTCTAACCGTAAGTACCAACTCCGGTTCTCCAGGTTCATCAAAAATCGATATGATCATCCGTGGGGTGGGGTCTATGACGGCTTCTGCAGATCCATTGTATGTTATCGACGGTATGATGTCCAGCTCAACCGAATTCCGTAACTTAAATCCTGCAGATATCGAGTCCATTTCTGTATTGAAAGATGCAGCAGGTACTTCCATTTATGGTAACCGTGGTGCTAACGGGGTTATCGTTATCAATACCAAAAAAGGTTCTTTCAATCAAAAATTCACGGTTTCTTATAACGGTTCTTTTGGTGTAAGTACACTTCCAGAAGTGGATTATAACATGGCGAACTCTCATCAAGTTTTGAGAATCCAAAGAGCAGCTGGCCAAGGTATGGGTGTTGGGATGTCCGATGCTCAAATCGATGCATACGGGATTAATACCGATTGGAGAAAAATCCTTTTCAAACAAGGGACTACCCAATCTCACGATGTATCCATGGTATTTGGAGCTAAAAATGTAAATAACTATACTTCATTTGGTTATTTCAACCAAGAAGGTACGGTACCTACTACAGATTTCCAAAGATTTACTTTTAGAAATAACTTAAACGGTAAATCGTTGAACGATAGATTTACCTATACAGCTAATGTTGCTTTAGCGTTCTCTAAAAGACATCAGTTGGATCAAGAAGGAAACTCTGGAGTGAACAATAACTCAATTCAAAACCCATTGTTGGCGGTGCTAACGGGTCTTCCGACTATAGATCCTAACAAATACCAAAACGGTCAGCAAATGGTGGACGGTTTTGGTGCCAACTTTAACGATGGACAAGGGATCTATTCATTGTTGGATATCTTAAGAGGTAATGTTCCGAACGAATTAACGGCAACTACCATCAATACCAACTTCTCTGCTTCTTATAAAATCACCGATGATTTGACTTTTACAAACAAATCCAACATCGATTATAAGAACAACGAAAGAATCTTCGCAAGAGCTCCATGGTCTTATTTAGGATTGATCGTTGCTAAGAATGAAAATACAGAGTTTGGAGGTATGGAAGACTTCTCTAAAACGAGAGAATTTAACTTCCAAAACATTTCCAGCTTAAACTACCACAAAGTACTGAACGATGTTCATACTTTTGATGTAGGTTTGTATATGGATTATTTAAAAGTTCATTACAATTCAACAGCTCAAAGACAAAATGGTCTTAACCCTCTTAACTGGGTATTTGGTGCGGGTACAGGATATATTCCGTTTTCACCAGCAGATCCAAATAAATATAAACCTTCTGTGTCTGCCGGTAAAATTACTGCAGGATCTTTAGCGTATTTCCTAACTTTGGATTATGATTACGATGGAAAATACGGTCTAAGTGGTTTGATCAGAAGAGACGGTTCTTATCGTTTTACAGGTGATAATAAGTGGGCTACTTTCTGGATGGCTTCCGGTAGATGGAACATCGATAGAGAAGACTTTATGAAAGGGTCTATTTTTGATATGTTGAAATTAAGAGCTTCTTACGGTATCCAAGGTAACCAGAATGTTGTAGCCGGAAATCCAGGAACCAATCCATTGCTTACAGGTGTTAACTTGGTTAGAGACCTATATGCACCGGGTATGGGATACAGCAACATCAACGGATCTTACTATAACGGTACTTTGATGAATCCTAATGTTCAATGGGAAGAAATTAAACAAGCTAACATTGGTTTAGATTTTAGCGTGTTTAATAAGAGATTAACCGGTCAGATCGATGTGTACAACAAAGAAACCGATAAATTATACAATGATATCAATATTTCTTGGATTACAGGTGCGGGTTCCATCAAAGGTAATAACGGTAGCCTACAAAACAGAGGGGTTGAAGCGTTGTTGAGATACAGCATCATCAACAATCAAGATGTTAAATTATCCGTATTCGCAAACGGTGCTTACAACAAAACGAAAATCCTTGAAGTTTTGAAAGACGACACTACTGGTACTATTAGAAATGTTGCAGGTGAAATGTTATCTGAATGGTATGTTATTCCTTATGTTGGAGTTAACCAATCCAACGGTAACTTGTTGTTCTTAGACATCAACGGTAATGTAACTGAAACTCCAAACAACATTACTGACGCTAGAAAGACAGGTAAAAACTATTTGCCTAAATATACAGGAGGTTTCGGATTCAATGCAGAATACAAAGGATTCTTCTTGGATACCAACTTCTCTTTCCAACAAGGTGCTTGGAGATGGGATAATCAAATGGCTTGGGCAAATGATCCTACAACCGTAAAGAGTGCCAATGTTTCTGCAGACTTGTTGAACGCTTGGACTCCTACCAATGTAGTAACCAATATACCATCTCTTACTGCAAGCAATGTAGATTATGCTGATGACTCAGACAGATTCTTAACAGATGCGTCTTTCCTTCGTCTTAAAAACATTAGCTTAGGATATAGCGTGCCAAAAAGAACTCTAGAAGGTACTTCTATCAAAGGACTTAAGATTTATGCTCAAGCTGAAAATCTTTACACTTGGACCAAGTGGAAAGGATACGATCCAGAACCAATTTTTGCAACTTCTGTTTCCGTTTATCCAAACACAAGAACCATCACTCTTGGTGTTAATGTAGATTTTTAGTAAATTATTAATAGTAAATAATATACAATGAAAAAAGTAAAAACTTTCTTATTTATAGCACTTGCATCAATGTCTGCTTTATCATGTAACGATGCCCTAGATATTGTACAAGCAGGTGAGTTGACAGAAGAAACGATGTTCAAATCGACTTCTGACCTAGAAAAGTATCTAAACGGTGCTATTTATGCAAGTTTAGATATTACAAGCCAAATTAAATTCGCTTCTGTATTTACAGATGAATTGAGTACTGCACCTACCAATACAGGTTGGGATTATGCACTACACAGATATATTGTGAATTCTGATGACGCTTACGCTGCAGGTATTTGGACAACTTCTTATTCTACCATTAACAAGGTGAATAGATTGTTGAAAATCGCTGATAAAATCACTCCAGCTAATGCAACTGAACAAGCGGCTTATAACAATACATTGGCTGAAGCTAGAGTATTGAGAGCATTCTCTTACCTGAACCTTCAATCTCACTTCACTACCAATATGAAGGATGATAATGCTTTAGGTGTTATTTTGTCAACAAATGTTCCTGATATAAATGAACAATTACCAAGAGTAAAAAATGCCGATATTTGGGCTCAAATAGAAGCGGATTTTGCTTATGCTGATGCAAATTTAAATCCTACTGCAACTATAGTTGCGGTACATGCTGCTCCATTTTTCGTAAGCAAGGCTTTCGTAAGTGCTTTAAGAGCAAGAATGTATCTGTACAGAGGAAACATCGCTTTAGCAAAGCAATATGCACAAGATGCAATTACAACTTCTGGAGTTAACCTTACCCTTGCAACTCCAATTCCAGCAGGTACGCCAGGTGTTGGATCATGGAACAATTCATTCTACAGTGAGGCAACAGGAAATCCGTACAGACAAATATGGAACGATAAATCTAACGGTGAAAACATCTTCACGCTTAACCGTCCACTCGGTGGTGTAGGAGGTAATATTGCTTCTTTGTACACGACAAACTCTACGGACATCGACGGATCAGTTCTTTGGACAGTAGGTATTAATTTGTATGATGCAATAACTTCTAACTTAGCTGATATCAGAACTTACGCATTCATGGATCCTTCGAAATGGGCGGCTCCAAACGATATCTACAGAGTTATTGACAAATACCCTGGTAAAGGGAATCAACCATTGAAAAACAATGTTAAAGTGGTTAGATTGTCCGAAATGTATTTAATCTTAGCAGAATGTGCTGTTAAAGAAAACGATCTTCCAACTGCTGCGAATTATATTAAGCAAATCCGTCAAGTAAGAAAATATGCCGGTACTGCTGCAACTCCTGTGTATGCAAATGCTACAGAGGCTCTTCAAGATATCTTGAAAGAAAGAAGAGTTGAATTGGCATTCGAAGGTCACCGTTATATTGATTTGAGAAGATTGGGTGCTGAGGCTAATGTATCTATCGATAGAAGTACTTTGGACGACATCGTTGCTACGCCAACTACATTGTCTATTACCGATCATAGATTCACCATGCCGATCCCAACTACGGAGATCCAAGGTAACCCAACCATACAACAGAACCCTGGTTATTAATTTTAAAATTTATTAACAATGAAAAAGTTTTTTAAAACAATACTTCCATTCACATTAATGGCTTTTGCCTTAATAGGATGTAAAAAAGAAGACTTACCTGTTTATGACGGTGATTCTTTACTACACTTTAACAAAGCTGATCAATCGGCTTTTGTAAAGTTGACTGATGCTGGTGCAAACTACAATGTAACTTTCGGAACAACTAAAGTTGTAGAAGGCGATCATGCTGTAGAATTGGTTTTCGAACCTTCTAAATCTACTGCGGTTTTAGGAACAGATTTCACAATCGTTCAAGGGACTAGTCAGATTGTTTCTGGTCAATCTTTGGGTAATTTTGTTATCAATGTTACCAACGCTGGAGCAACCGCAGGAAAGAAAGCGGTATTTACTCTTAAATCTTCTACACTTTCTAATGCAATCTTCAATAAAGAAGTTACTGTAACTTTCAAATTGAATTGCCCAATTGATAGCACTACATTCCCATTGACTTACAATGTAGATGTATATGCTTTCAACGAAGATGCTCCTAGCCATATTCAAACTTTCGTACCGGTTGCCGGAACGGATAACAAGTTCAAAGTAGCTTCTGCTTGGGGACCAAACTTTGTAGCTTGGGCTACAGGTAATAACAGTTATGCAGGTCAGTATCTATACAAAGGTACTCTAACCATTAACTGTACCGAAGTTACTTATGTAGGTGATGATGCTTGGGCTCCTGGTGGAGAAGGTACTTATAACCCAATCACTGGAGTAATCTATCTTGAGTTAGATCAAGCTTTATTCTCTGATGTATTTATTACTGAATGTACTTTTACACCTTTGTAATTGATTACTTTATAAATACCAACCCCGCTTCTAAAGCGGGGTTTTTTATTGCTATATTTTCGTATTTTTGCAAGATATCTTTAATCTATGCGAAGTTTATTTTTAATATTCTTATTGGTTTCCAATCTTATTTTTTCACAAATCGTAAAGCCTAATAATAAAGTTACAGAAGTAGATCAAGATACTTTGGTTGTTAATTCAGGTAAAAACGATTCTCTCAAAATTTTTAATCCGACCATTTCGGATTACCGTTTTCAGACTCAGTTTTCAGAAAAAAAAGTTTTTGATACTTTGCTGACTCATGACAAGTCGTACTCCTTTTCACAATACACCAATCACGATAATTTTGGTGCAATACAATATGCCAACATCGGTTCTGGATACAATTCTTTAACCTACAATTGGAATGGGCAGTACGACCTTTCTCTTATGCCAACCAATAAATCGTACGGAATTGTAGCGGCGGATCAAGTAAAATATTACGATGTGAAAACACCAACTACGGCTTTTGTATTCCATAACGGTATTAGCAACGGTGCTTCTTTGTATTCTACTTATACCCAAAATATAGGTAAACGATTCAATTTTGCAATTGATTATTTTGGACTACGATCACAAGGGGCTTATCAAAAATCTTTGGCCGTAAATAACAATACAACAATTTCCACCCATTATATTTCCAAAAATAACCGTTACGAATTGTTTGGACATTTCATTCATCAAAACATAACCAATCAAGAAAACGGAGGGATAACTAACGAATATGATTTGCTCTACCAAGCGGGAAATTCTGAGATCAGCAACAGACAGACCATACCGGTTAATTTTTCGGACTCGTATTCCCGATTTGCGTACAGAAGATATTATCTCAGTCATCAATTGGCATTGTTTGATATTGCACGATTTCCTTTCAAGATCAACCATACTTTTTCCAATCAAAGCAACAAGTATTACTACGAAATGTCATCGGCCGATTTAAGTCTTTTTTCTGATGCCATAGACCATAAAAACAATTCGTCCAAGAAGTTTTCTGATAATTTAAGCAACAGCATTTCTTTGTTGTACGATGCCGAAAAGTTTAAATTGGATGCGGGGATACGACATCAGCTCATTCGTTTAGGAACCAATAACGAAGCTTTGTTGGGAAATCCCATGTTGCCGGAATATCGCGAGAACCGCTTGGGGCTTGTCGGAAATTTAAAGTATAAATTTTCTGATGTATTTTCTCTTGCTTCAAAATTAGAATTGTCCAAAGGATCTGTTTTTGGAAATTATATTTTATCGCAAAACTCTTTGTTTATTCAACCCATCAAAGACTATACACTTCATGCTTTTGCCAATTTCAAATCCTCGGCTCCGGGCTTTAATTATTTAGTAAATTCATCTCCCGTATTGTCGTACAATTTCCAAATGCCCTTTTTTCAGAATGAAAATGCACTGTCTTTTGGTGGTGAATTGGGTATGAAATTCTGGCAAACAAAGTTTTTTGCTAAATACCACAGAATAGAAAATTATACTTATCTAAACCGTTTTTATCAACCCGAACAAAGTTCAGAAGCCGTAGGCATTGCCCAACTCGGAGGTGAGACTACCATGAACTACGGTCGCTTTTTCCTGAATACCCGTTTGCAATTTCAACAAAACAGCTCTGGAAAAGACATGCTGCCACTTCCTAATTTTTTAGGAAGAGCCAATTTTTTCTATCAATCCAGAGCATTCAAGGATAAAGCTGAAATACAAACAGGAATAAAAGTGTACTATTTCAGTAAATTCAATTCCAGAGAATTTTCGCCCATTTTAAATGAATATGCTTTGCCGGGACTTACTTCTTTTGCAATTGGAGGACAACCCATTGTCGATGCATATTTTAATTTTAAAGTAAAAAAAATGTTCTTCTTTATCGAAGGTCAGCATCTTACCACCTTGATCAGTCCTAACAAAGTTTATGCAGCGCCACATTATCCGTTTTACGATTTTCGTTTGAATTTAGGTATTGTGTGGTATTTATTTTCCTAATTTAGTCTCGTGAAAGCCTTAGCCCAAATACCATTTCAGAATTTAGAAAGCATCCCAACTCTTGTGAAAGATTTTCTAAACGCAAAGATTGAAGGAACTCAATCTTTGGTGTGGAATCATGAAAATATTAAGAATAAAATAGAATCTAAAACTTTAGGTTTTTCACCTTATAATAGAGAAATTCTTTCTGAAGTTTTGTGCGATCAGCATCAAGATTTATCGTTGAGTGCTTTGCAAAAAGAAAATCTAGATAGGTTATCCAACAAAAATACACTTACCATAACGACGGGGCATCAGCTTAATTTATTCTCGGGGCCTGTATTTTTTATTTATAAAATTGCGCAGGTTATCAAAAGCACTAACGAGTTGAACAAAATCCATCCCAATCATCATTTTGTTCCACTATTTTGGATGGCGACCGAGGATCATGATTTTGAAGAAATCAATCATTTTAAAGCCGAAGGAGAAGTGTTTTCGATTCGAGAAGAATCGGGTGGAGCAGTGGGACGAATTCAAGTTTCAGACTTAGATTTTATCCAAAATTTTGAAAATTCTTTTAAAGATAGAAAGTTTGGTGGCGATTTGATAGACCTCATGAAGAGTTCCTACAAAGAAGGGGAAACTCTGACCCAAGCAACTCGAAAGTTGGTGCATCAACTTTTTTCCGAATACGGCTTGTTGATGATCGATGGCGATGACAAACGATTGAAAGCTCTTATGAAAGAAACTTTTCAAAAGGAGCTAACGGAAAATTTGTTGTATAAAAGTACTCAGAAGACCATCCTTGATTTGAAGCAGCACTATGGAAAAGTTCAGGTAAATCCTCGAGAAATCAATTTGTTTTATCTTGAGAAAACCAGAAACCGTATTGAATTTGATGGCGAAAAATTTGTGGTGGTAGATACTTCATTACAATTTTCAAAAGAAGAAATTCTTAATGAGCTTAAAAATAATCCTGAAAAATTCAGCCCCAATGCGGTTTTGAGACCTGTATTTCAGGAAATAATATTACCCAATTTAGCCTACATTGGCGGGAATGCGGAAATTGCCTATTGGTTGGAACTGATCGAATGTTTTAAGTCAATAAATTTGGATTTTCCCATTCTGGTCCCTAGAAATTCACTTCTGTTTTTGTCTGAAAAAACTTTAGGGAAAATGCAAAAATTAGGATTAAGTATTGAAGAGGTTTTGGGAAATAAACAGACGGCAATCAAAACGAAATTATTGTCCAATCATCCGTTGGAATCCTTAATTTCTGAAAAGGAAAATGAACTGAAAACCATTTTTCAGGAACTTAAATTCCAATCCATTCATACCGATTTTAGCTTTGGACAATTGATTAATGCTGAGGAAATGCGACAAATGAAGTCGTACGATCGTATGAAAAAAAGACTTTTGAAAGCGGAGAAAATTAAACAACAAGAAAAGGTATCTCGAATAGAAAATGTATTTTCAGAAGTCCATCCTGCCGGTATTTGGCAAGAAAGAGTTTGGAATTTTTCTGAATTTTATGCCGATTATGGCTCAGAATGGCTTCAGGATTGCTATAACAATATTTCAATTGAAAAATCCGAACTCAATGTTGTTGTCTATTCATTTTGAAAGCCTTAATTTTGTGCTTTATAAAAACATGAGAAAAAAAATATTCACCGTAGCATTATCAACCCTATTTGTTGGACTTTTTGCCCAACAGACACATGCGGTATCCCAAGGGGATACGGCATACAGTATTGCAAAAAAATACGGAATTACGCTGGACGACCTTTTAAAACTGAACCCTTCTATAAAAGATGGAAAAGTGAATTTGGGCGATGTTCTTACGGTGAATTCTAAATCAAAACCTTCGGGGAATATAAAATCCGATTCGGATTTGGGAATCATCATCATTCAGCCCAAACAAACGCTATACGGAATTTCAAAGAAATTTAAAGTTTCTGAAAGCGATATTAAAAAATACAATCCACAACTAGAAACAGAAGGTTTAAAAATAGGAGCTCAATTGAAGCTTCCTATGAACAAAATCAAAAAATACGGCGATCCGCAAGAAGTATTTGTTCCTGTTGCAGCAACACCGGTTTCTGTAAACACTTCAGTTTCACCAAAAGATGAGTTTGCGACTTATACCGTAGAATCTGGTGATACCATTTTTTCTTTGGTAAATAAATTCGGTTCCAGCATCGATGAACTTTTAGCATGGAATCCATCGTTGTCTCAAGGCTTAAAAGCTGGGATGAATCTGAAAGTTAGAAAACTGGATGTGGCGTATAAAAAGAAAAGTGGTGATGCACTTGGTGTAGTTTTGATGTTGCCGTTTGGATACAACTCCAACGACTCTAAATACAGAGCGATGTCTCTAGAGTTTTTAAAAGGGGCAAAATTAGCAATAGAAAGAAATGCAAAATCCGGTCAAAAATTAGATGTTATAGTGGTTGATGCCGGAAATGAACAGAGTTTTAAAAATTCACTTTCTCAGATCAATGTCAACAACACCGATTTGATGATCGGTCCTTTTTTCAAGTCCAGTATTTTAGAAGCTTTGGAATTTGTAGGGGATAAAAAAATTCCGATCGTGTCTCCATTTGCCAACTCAGAAGATTTATACGATTATAACAATCTGATTATTGTTGAAACCAACGATAAAGTCTATGCCGACAAGATCAACGAAGAGGTGGAAAAAGTATATTCCAACCAAAAAATTTATATTTTAGCAGGTAACGATCCCGGAAACGCACAGTACATTCGTGCTCAGTTGGAGAAAAAATTAAAAAATGCGGTCGTAAGTATTGTTAAATCAGCGGACGACATCAAGATCGATAAGAATATGATGACCGGACAACCGGCTCCCATCATTGCTATTTTATCAGATCCTCAACAAATTTCTGGCGAAGCCTTTACCAATCGCATGATACAGTTGTCCAAAGAATCTACGGGGAATAAAGCATTCAGCATGTATTATTCTTCTAGTTTTGAGAAGAAAATTGACGATTTGTCTCAGGTGAATCTCGTGTATCTTATTGATAGAAAAATTAATACGGATGGGACTTTTGAAAAAGAAATCCTAGCCGATTACAAAGCTAAATACTGTACAACACCATCCAAATACGCCATCATAGGTTTTGATGTGGTGAACGATATGTTAAGCCGTGAGAACAAATCCGGTGAACTATTTAAGCAAATAACGAAGGTACAAACTCAATTGGCAACCAAGTTTGAATTTGTAAAAGCTAAAAACAATGGCGCTTTTATCAATACGGGGTTCAGAGTGGTAAGGTATTGATACCTTTAAAATAAACAACTAAAAACCTATAAAACATTCAATTATATTTATGAAAGCACTAATATTTCCTGGTCAAGGTTCTCAGTTCGTAGGAATGGGAAAGGAATTGTACGATTCCAGAAAAGATGTAAAGGATTTGATGCAAGCAGCAAATGAGATCTTAGGCTTCGATATACTTTCCATCATGTTCTCCGGATCAGACGAAGATCTTAAAAGAACCGAGGTAACGCAACCGGCTATATTTTTACACTCTGTAGCTGCTCTAAAAGCAGTGAATGGACTGGGTGCCGAAATGGTTGCAGGGCATTCTTTGGGAGAGTTTTCTGCTTTGGTTGCAAACGGAGTTCTTTCTTACGAAGACGGATTGAAGCTGGTGGCAGCAAGAGCTAAAGCCATGCAGGAAGCTTGCGATGCCAATCCGAGTTCTATGGCTGCAATCCTAGGATTGGCCGATGAAAAAGTGGAAGAAATTTGTGCTTCTGTTGATGGTATTGTGGTTCCGGCAAATTACAACTGCCCAGGTCAGTTGGTAATTTCAGGTGAAACAAAAGCTGTGGAATTGGCTTGTGAAAAAATGAAAGAAGCCGGTGCAAAAAGAGCTTTGTTGCTTCCTGTGAATGGGGCTTTTCATTCTCCTTTGATGATGCCCGCACAAGAAAAATTGGCCATTGCCATAGAAAATACAAAGTTTAGAAATGCAACCATCCCGGTGTATCAAAACATAACTACAACAGCCGTTTCTGATCCTGAACAGATAAAACAAAACCTGATTAAACAATTGACAGGGCCTGTGAAATGGACTCAAACTGTTCAAAATATGATTGCCGATGGTGCAATTAATTTTGTAGAAGTAGGACCTGGAAAAACACTGCAAGGTCTTGTGAAAAAGATCAACTCAGAAGCAGTATTGTCTTCAGCAATTTAAAATAAGAACAGAAAACCACAGGAAAATTGTGGTTTTTCTCTTTATATACTCATGATTCAGTCTCCTATTTTTTCTCCCGGCAAACTTTTATTAACATCAGAGTACTTCGTTTTGGATGGAGCACTTGCTTTGGCTGTTCCTACAAAAGCCGGACAGGAAATGGTGGTTCGAGTTATGGAAGACCAAGCTTCTTTTATTTTTTGGGAAGCCCATCATCAAAATAGACCATGGCTAAAAGCCGTTATTGACTTCACGACTTGGGAAATAATTGAAACGAACGATGTGGTTTCGGCTGAATTTGTGAAAAAAACCTTGCAAAATGTTGAATTTTTGAGAGGAGGTATTTTCGAAAAAGGTAATTCGTACCACTTTAAAACCAACCTTCAGTTTCCATCCAATTATGGTTTGGGTAGTAGTTCGACTTTGATGACCAATTTGGCAAGTTGGGCCGGAGTTTGTCCTTTTAAACTCAACGAAATATCACTTGGTGGTAGCGGTTATGATATCGCTGTTGCCGAAAGAAAAACAGCAATTTTATATTCGTGTACACCCAAAAGAGAAATAAAATCTATGGTTTATAAACCGGATTTTTATTCTGAACTTATTTTTATTCATCTCAATCAAAAAAAAGACTCTCGTGAGGGCATACGATTGTATCGATCAAAAGAGAAAAGCACCTCTATGATTGACGAAATGTCTTCTTTAACCAATGAAATTTTGAATGCTAAAAACATGAGTGCATTTTCAAATTTAATGGACATTCATGAAGGGAAAGTCTCTGAGTTTTTAGGACTAGAAACGGTGAAAAGCAGTCGCTTTTCCGACTGTCCTGTTTTTGTGAAAAGTCTTGGGGCTTGGGGTGGAGATTTTGTCCTTACCCAAAAATTTGAAGGATACCGGGCATACTTTTCGGACAAAGGATTTGCCGATATCTGGGATTGGGAACAACTAATTTTGTGATTGATAATGTTTTATATCAGTTACAATTATTTGCCAATTTAGTGCTTTATTAATATCTTTAGAACCTTATTTTTTTAACTATAAATTAATCTAATAATCTGTAAAATACAGAGAAGTAATTATGAAAAACGACAAAATTATTGATCAGTTGCATCAAATGGGAATTAAAGGATTCCAAGAAGTAGTTTATAATCCTTCATACGAAGAACTTTATCAAGACGAAATCTCAACAGAAAACCAAGGATACGAAGTAGGTGAATTGACTGAATCTGGAGCGATTTCTGTAAAAACAGGTGTGTTCACAGGGCGTTCTCCTAAAGATAGATTTATCGTTAAAGATGATGTATCCAAAGATAACATCAATTGGGACGGTAAAGTGAATTTGCCAACTACTCCAGAAGTTTTTGCAGCTTGTAAATCTTTGGTTATCGACCAATTGTCAAGTTCAAAAAAATTATATGTTGTAGATACCTATTGCGGTACCAACCCGGATACCCGTCTGAAAGTGAGATTCATTATGGAGGTAGCTTGGCAAGCACATTTTGTAACCAATATGTTCATTCGTCCTTCCAATTATGAGTTGGAAAACTTTGGAGAACCGGATTTCATCGTTATGAACGGCTCTAAAACAACGAACCCGAACTGGAAAGAACAAGGATTAAACTCTGAAAATTTCGTAATGTTTAACCTTACCGAAAAAATGCAAATCATCGGCGGTACTTGGTACGGTGGTGAAATGAAAAAAGGGATGTTTGCCATGATGAACTATTATCTACCTTTAAAAGGAATGGCTTCTATGCATTGTTCTGCGAATGTAGGTGAAGACGGCGATGTTGCCCTTTTCTTCGGTCTATCCGGAACAGGTAAGACTACTTTGTCTGCAGATCCTAAAAGATATTTGATCGGTGATGACGAACACGGTTGGGATAACAATGGAGTTTTCAACTATGAAGGTGGTTGTTATGCAAAAGTGATCGATCTTTCTGAAGAAAAAGAACCGGATATTTTCCGTGCGATTAAGAGAGATGCTTTGCTGGAAAATGTAGTTGTTAATAACGGTGTTGCCGATTACAAAGACGGCTCAATTACAGAAAATACCAGAGTTTCTTACCCAATCTATCACATCAACAAGATTGTATTGCCATCCAAAGCGGGACATGCAAAAAAAGTAGTTTACTTATCTGCAGATGCTTTTGGAGTATTGCCTCCGGTTTCTATTTTAAATGACGATCAAGCTCAATATCACTTCCTTTGTGGATATACTTCAAAATTAGCGGGTACTGAAAGAGGAATTACAGAACCTCAACCTTCTTTCTCTCCAGCGTTTGGTGAGGCTTTCTTAACCCTTCACCCAACCATGTACTCTAAAACTTTAATCGGTAAAATGAAAGAGCACGGTGCTAAAGCTTATTTGGTAAACACTGGTTGGAACGGTACTGGTAAAAGAATTTCTCTAAAAGACACCAGAGCGATTATTGATGCAATCATCGACGGTTCTATCGAGAAAGCAGAAAAAACCATCGTGCCAATTATGAATTTAGAAATTCCTACAGCGTTGCCAAATGTTTCTGAAGGTATTTTGGATCCAAGAGCAACCTATGCCGATGCTTCTGAGTGGGAAGTGAAAGCTAAGGATCTTGCAGGAAGATACATTAAAAACTTCGAGCAATATTGCGATAACGAAGAAGGTAAAAGATTGGTTGCAGCAGGTCCTCAACTATAAAATTATCTTATCAATTATAATAAAACCGTTCTCAAAAGAGAGCGGTTTTTTATTTTGTGGGACAATTTGAGTTGGCATTCTGATTTTCCTTTGTTACGAGTGTACTAAATTTAAAACAGCCAATCGGTAGCCGTTAAGACCAAAACCGGTAATTACACCGTCCGATTGTGCAGCAGTAACCGATTTTTGCCTGAATTCTTCCCTTTTGTAGATGTTAGAAATGTGGACTTCAATTTTAGGTTTTTTAATGTTTTTAAGGCCATCTGCTATGGCGTAGGAATAATGTGAATAAGCACCAGGATTGATGATTAAGGCGTCGTAATCATCAACATGCAAACGGTTGATAATTTCCCCTTCTATATTTGATTGGAAATAATGAATATTCAAGCTACTAAATTCCTTTTTTAAAGTTTCTAAAAAACTTTCCATACTTGTGGAGCCGTAGATTTCAGGCTCGCGACTACCTAAGAGATTAAGATTGGGACCGTTGACAATGAGAATATTCATTTTATTTTTTTTTTATTCAAATATAATAAAAAAACCTTCAGATTGCTCTGAAGGTTTGTAGCCCGTAGGGGAATCGAACCCCTCTTACCAGAATGAAAATCTGAGGTCCTAACCGATAGACGAACGGGCCGTAGATTTTATAATTACGCTAATTTGTTAACGTGCTTAGTCAATTTACTTTTTAAGTTAGCAGCCTTATTCTTGTGAATAATGTTTTTCTTAGCCAACTTATCCAACAAAGAAATTACTTTAGGCAATTGCTCAGTAGCAACTTTTTTGTCCTCTTCATTTCTTAATACTTTCATAGCTGTTCTAGCAGTCTTATGATAATATCTGTTACGCAATCTTTTTACTGCGTTTTGTCTGATTCTCTTTAATGCTGATTTATGATTTGCCATAATTACTTACTGTCTCAATTGTGGTTGCAAAGATATAACTTATTTTTTATTCTGCAAATATTTTTTCAATTTTTTTTTCGATTGAGAAAATATTTGAAAAAACTTAGTAGCCTATAGGGGAATCGAACCCCTGTTGCAAGAATGAAAATCTTGAGTCCTAACCACTAGACGAATAGGCCGTTTTTCCGGTTGCAAAAGTAGGAATATTTTTTATATCTGCAAGTGTATTTTTAATTTATTTTATTTTTTTTTCGATTACTGAGTTTTTTATCCCTTTGGCCTCTATTTCTTTTTGCAGTTTTATAGCGTCTTCCAGGTTGTTTACCTTACCGTAAGTATAATAGAATATACCGTCCTTCTTGTTTCTTTCCAATGGACTAAGCGTTTGTTGTACATACGATTTCGAGTTTAACTTCTCTTTACTTACAGCAACTTCTAAGGTGTAATATCCAAAATTGATGCTTTGGTTAGGGACGAAGCCAACGGAATAAGAATTTCTAAATCCTGCATCTCTTGCAGTCTTTTGGTTGTTGTCTCTTATAGAAGCCATATTGGTAGCACCATAATAATATTTGTACATGTCGTTTTCCTTTAAGATCAAAATGTTGTTGAGACCTTTTAGTTCGGGGTCGTTTTCATTGTATTTGTTGGCGCTGCTGAATAAAAAGATTCTGAAATCATTTTTCAAAGGAATTTCAGCGGGTTTGTCTTCTTTTTTAGGTCCGGATTTTATTCCACTTTTTTGATCAATGGTTTTCTTGTATTTGATGATTGCATCAAAGATGCTGGCTGCAACTTCGTCTTGGCCGTTGTCGGAAGCCAGATATCGAGCATCTTCCGGATTGTTGATGAAGCCGGTTTCTATCAAAACAGAAGGCATGGCATTCATCCTAAGGACATGGAGATCCTTTTGCATTACTCCTCTGGAGTATCTTTTGTCTTTGTTTACAAAATTTTCTTCCACCAATGCTCCAAAGGTAAGACTGGCCATAAGGTATTTGCTTTGGTTAACCTTTAATGCAATTAGGGATTCCGGAGAACTGGGATCGTAAGACGCGAATCGTTCTCTATCCTTGTCGTCTAAAAAGACCACATCGTTCTCTCTTTTAGCAACTTCTAAGTTGGTTTTGTTTTGGTTAGGACCTTGTACAAAAGTCTCTGTACCTGTAGCAGTCGCTATTTTGCTGGCGGTAGAATTTACATGTACGGATATAAATAAGTCGGCTTTGCTGTTGTTGGCCAAGTCGGTTCTATCTCCTAAGGACGGGTAGAAATCTTCCTTTCTGGTGTAGATCACTTTGTATTCTTTGTTTTTTTCCAACATCCTACCCAGTTTTAGTACGATTGCCAAGGTGATGTCTTTTTCACGAACGGTACCCAAATCGTCGTATTTTCTAGTTGCACCCGGATCTTTTTCGCCACCGTGACCTGCATCTAGGACGATGGTGAATTTTTTTTGAGCCATCGTTAATCCAAATAAAAAAACGAAAATGAATGTGAAATATCTTTTAAAATAAAATCTTATTAGGTTCATCTCTAAATTTTAAAAATTATATTTAATTTTGAAGCCGAATTTTTATACTTATAAAATTGTTCAGTAACTGCTCCAAAAATATATTACATATTTTAATTATCCTAATTTTTAACAATTTTTTAGCACAACAAAAAAGTGATAAATTATTGGCTGTTAAAAAGAATCAGGATACCGTTTCCCCCACAACGACTACCCAAAAAGAAGCGTTGGACGATGTTGTTCGGTATAAAGCCGAAAGCATAAGAAATGATTTGCCTAAAAAGATGACTTATCTCAAGCATAAAGCTCAGGTGAAATATCAAGATATGCAAGTAGATGCCGATTATATTAGTATAGATTGGGATAAAGGAGTGATTTTCGCCCAAGGTAAGTTGGATTCTCTAGGAAAGGTTTTAGAACCGGTTGTCACCCTGCAAGGAGGTAAAAAATACGAAACGGATCACTTTAATTTTAACTATAAAACCAAAAGAGCCATTGCATTTAATGCCCGAACCGAAGAAAGTGAAGGGGTTATTGTAGCCAAAAAAACAAAAAAATACAACGATTCGGTATTTTTTATGAAAAATGGCGTTTTTACGACCGACGAATATTTTATTAAGAAAAAAGACAGTCTTCCGGATTACCACATGCTGGCGTCCAGTATAAAATTGGTGAAAGGGAAAAATAAGTCTCAAATAATCACCGGGCCTATTCAATTGTTTGTAGAAGGGGTTCCAACTCGGTTGATACTGCCTTTTGCAGTGTTGCCGTTTTCAGATAACCGAAGTGCCGGAATCCTGATCCCAAGTTTTGGTGAAAGACAGGATGTCGGGTTTTTCTTGAACGGTTTGGGATATTACCAACCTCTGGGTGAGCACTTTGACCTTAAAATTCTTTCGGACATCTATACCAAAGGGAGCTGGAACATCCGACCTGAGGTCAATTATGTGAAAAAATATAAATACAGCGGTAGTTTTCAGTCCGATTTCGGAACGACCATTCGTGGGATCAACGGATTGGATAATTATTCTAAAAACAGAACTTTTAGAGTTTCTTGGAGGCACAGCCAGGATCCTAAAGCTAATCCTTTCCTGAATTTTTCGGCCTCTGTGGATATTGTAAGCTCTAAGTTTTACAACAACACCATCAACAACAATTACATTTTCAACCAAAATGTGTTGAATGCACAACAAAATTCGACCATTAGTTTAACCAAAAGATTTTTGACCTTGCCACTAACCATCACCGGGACTGCAGGTTATTCTCAAAACTTTTCTACCGGATTTTCGGATATTCGTTTGCCTCAGATGAATGTGGCCATCAATCAGTTTTATCTCTTCAATCCCAAATCCGGGATAAGACAAGGCTTGTTGGAAAATATTACCGTGAATACGGGATTTGATTTCAACAATTATGTGTCGGTTACCGAGGATCAACTGTTCAAAAAAGAAATGTGGGACAATATGCAAACGGGACTGAAGAACAGCATTGCCTTGGGAACCAATACCACCATTGCAAAATATTTTACCTTTAGCTTGGGAGCCAATATCAATAACGGTCTGACTACGAAATCCCTGAACCGTTCTTACAATCCAATAGAAAATAAAGTGGTTGATGAAATGAACAAAGGGATTGCAGGATTTTCGTATTTTTCGGCATCTACCAGTGTGCAAACTACTTTGTACAAAACGGTCATGTTCAAGAAAGGATCTGCAATACAAGGGATACGACACATGATGACTCCACAGATTAGTTTTAATTATTCACCGGATTTTGGAAAACCCGAGTTTGGTTATTATAAAAATTATTACGATGCTACAGGGGTGCTGACTCCGTATTCTATTTTCGAAAAAGGAATAATTGGCACGCCAACCACAGGGATGATGGGGAGTGTAGGATTTTCTTTAGGAAATAACATCGAAATGAAGGTGAGGAGTAAATCCGATTCTGTAGGGTTTAAAAAGCTTAAAATTTTCGAAACGCTTAATATTTCCGGGAATTATAATTTTGCTGCCAAATCCCATCGTTGGTCTCCTTTCAATATCAATGGGCAGACTTCTTTGTTTAACGGGAAAATGAACATCAATACCGGTTTGGTTATCGATCCGTATGAGGTGGTGTTTACTGAAGGTTCGGATGTTGGTGTGCGAACTGAAAATTTCGGACATTTTCATATTCAAGGATTTAATATGCAATTGAGCTATCCATTGAGCGACGAGTTGTTTGGTAAAAAGGAGGATTACAGTAAAAAGTACAGTTCAAAAGGGAGAATTCGAAATGAAAATTATTATTTTGATGACGATCATTATGCTCATTTTGACCAGCCTTGGACTTTAAATGTTACAGCCAATTACGCGTATTCCAAAACCACCAATCGATTTGGAAACACCATTGCAACCATTGGTTTGGACGGAAATATAAAATTAACCCCATATTGGAATGTGACTGCAACCACCAATTACGATTTTGTAACCAAAGAATTGGCCTATACGCGAATTGGTTTTGCAAGAGATCAGAGAAGTTTTACGATCAATTTTAATTGGGTTCCGTTCGGGCAATATAAAGTTTATGACTTTTTTATCGGGATCAAAGCGAACATCTTAAAAGACGCAGTGAAGTATAAGGACAGAAGTTTTAACCAACCCAATGCGAAGTTTTAGAGATTTATTGGTCGAATGATTTATATTTGTAAAAAAAATTATCGGGAAATAAATTTAATTTTAAACTAAAAATAATACAATCAATTTTTTTAATTATGAAACAAATCATCAATACAACAAATGCTCCAGCAGCAATCGGGCCTTATTCTCAAGCTGTACTTGCTAACGGAATTTTGTACATTTCTGGACAAATCCCTGTAGATCCTAGTAGAAGCGTGCTGGCCGAAGGTATTGAAGCCTCTACACACCAAGTGATGAAAAATCTTCAAGCCATTCTTACGGAAGCAGGAATGACTTTTAACAATGTGGTTAAAGCTACGATTTTCCTAAAAAGTATGGATGATTTTGCCGTGATGAATGACATCTATGCATCGTATTTCGAAGGAGGAAATTTCCCAGCAAGAGAAACGGTTCAAGTTTCGTGTTTACCAAAAAATGTAGATGTGGAAATCTCTATGATTGCACACCAAGATTAATGAATTTTATTAGAAATACTTTTGCGATTCTTGTGGGTATGGGCATTGTTGCTTTTACCGTAACTGTCGGTATCCGTATGGTTCCCGAATGGAGAACCTTTGATGGATATTCGCCTTTTGAACATTGGAACAAATTTTTGCAAAGTATGGACGGCAATTCAGGATTTTTTGGTTTTTTATTGTTCATATCAGGTTTGGGTACCACCATTGCCGGTGTAGTTACCGCCATGATTGTGAAGTATGCGAAAGTAGCGTATGCCATTTTGATCGGTTTCATCATGCTTTTCGTAGCCATGATTGATGTCGTGGTCTTTCCGCATCATCCTACTTTTTATAAGATATCCATTTTTCTGATCTATTTTCCGTTTTCCTGGATAGGAGGTAAGATTGTTGAAGTCTTTTACGAAAGGAAAAAGAAGAATTCTAAAAAAATAAAAAACGCATCCTAGGATGCGTTTTTTTATTGATGAACTTCAGGCTTAAGGCATGCTAAATCCTCTGCTGGTTATTCTGCCGTTGTCGTCTAAATATTTAACCGATACCGTACCTTTATAACCTTTCAAGATATTTTCTATGTCTTTTTGTGAATTAACAGGCTTGTTGTTAACTTCAAAAATAATATTTCCTTCCGAGACATTTATTTTGGCCAACTCTCCGTTTGCAATCACATTTTTAGCAATCACACCGTTCTCAATACCGTAATATACTTTTACTTTTTGATTGATGGGTGCGAAATCGGCACCTAATTTTTCAGGAATGGTCAAGTCTGCTAAACTTCTGAATGAAGTGTTTCCATTTTGATCTTTTAGTGTGACCAAGGTTGTGTTTTCAACGCCGTTTCTCAAATAAGTGACTTGCACCTTATCTCCTTGTCTTTTTTCTCCAATAATTCCCATTAATACAGATTGTCCGGAGATGACCGAGTTATCAACTTTAGTAATGATATCTCCTGTTTTCAATCCGGCATCTTTAGAGCCGCTGTTGTCGCTCAATCCCGTAATATAAACGCCTTTTCCTGCTTTTAGATTGGCTTTTTTGATGGAATTGTAGTTTGCGACTTCTTCTTCATTGGAGAGGTCAACCAACTGGATTCCTAAATATCCTCTTTGCACCATCCCGAATTTTTTCATGTCTTCTACAATTTTTCTAGCCAAATTGGCAGGGACAGCAAATCCGTAACCTTCATAATAACCGGTATTTGACGATATGGCGGAGTTGATCCCAATGAGGTTTCCATTGGTATCGACCAAGGCGCCTCCCGAGTTGCCAGGGTTGATGGCGGCATCGGTTTGTAAAAAGGATTCTAACGGGTTTTTAGCAGCGGCATTTCTGCCTAATAAATTGATGTTTCTTGCTTTTGCAGAAATGATCCCAGCGGTAACTGTGGAGTTCAATCCCATAGGATTTCCTACAGCCAATACCCATTGTCCAATTTCTACATTGTCCGAATTTCCAAAATTAAGGAATGGAAGTCCCTTTTCTTCGATTTTCAACAAAGCAATATCGGAATTGGGATCGGTCCCAATCATTTTGGCAACAAATGTTTTTTTGTTTGAAAGTACAATTTCCAATCGACTTGCACCTTCCACAACATGGTTGTTGGTGACAATGTAGCCGTCGGGAGAGATGATGACACCAGAACCCATCCCGTCTGGTGCGTTTTTAGGTTTTTGGGCTCTTTGTCCAGGCTGCGAACCTCTCATTTGGTCTTTAAAAAACCAATCAAACAGGTCTTGGTCGTTCATTTGTTGTCTTGGGGCAGCGTCGGAATATCTTTTGATGGTGACCACAGCCGGAATTGCAGATTTTGCTGCTTTTACAAAATCTTCACCAACTACGGCTGTGTTTAGTCCTGCAAACTGTGCATTTTCATTTGCAGGTTTAAAATAATTTAAATCGGAGGTGCTGTTTCTTGATGCTTCAGCGAAATGAATGGCTCCAAATGTTGTAGCTCCAGAGATTACCCCAACCATTGCAAATGGAAGAAATTTTTTGATTGTATTGTTCATGCTGATTCTATTTTTGAATTTTGATTCGATATATCAAATATAATGCAAAATTGTTGTTGACGACTGTGGGTTTATCGTAGTTTTAACTAAAATTTAACAAAATGCATCTGGATGTATTGGATTTTATGAAAACTTAAACATTCTTTTAATTTTTTTTTAATTTTTTTAGGTTGAAGTTGTGTTCACAATTGGGATGAATTTTGAAATGCAGCGTAGGAAATGGTTTAGCATTAAATTACTTATCTTTGCAAAAATTTTAATTTTACAATGACAAAATCAGGAAGAATAGAGTTGATGTCGCCAGCAGGTGATTTTACATCTCTTCAAGCTGCAATAGATAACGGTGCCGATTCGGTATATTTTGGGGTAGAACAACTGAATATGCGAGCCAGAGCTTCGATGAACTTTACCATTGACGATTTGCCGGAAATTTCAAGAAGATGTAAAGAGAAAAATGTCAGAACTTATCTTACCCTAAATACCATTATTTACGATCACGATTTGTCCATCATCAAAACACTTTTGGATAGAGCAAAAGAAGCGGATCTAACTGCGGTAATCGCGATGGATCAGGCTGTAATTGCCTACGCAAGACAAATTGGGATGGAGGTTCATATTTCTACTCAAATTAACATTACCAACATAGAAACGGTTAAGTTTTATGCACTATTTGCAGATACCATGGTGATGTCCAGAGAATTGAGCGTTACCCAGATCAAAAAAATCTGTCAACAAATTGAAAAAGATCAAGTGAAAGGTCCTTCTGGCAACCTTGTAGAAATTGAGATTTTTGGGCACGGTGCTTTGTGTATGGCGGTTTCAGGAAAATGTTATTTGAGTCTTCATTCTCATAACTCATCTGCAAATAGAGGAGCTTGCAAACAAAATTGTAGAAAAAAATACACCGTTATAGACCAAGAGTCTGGTTTTGAAATTGAGTTGGATAACGAATACATGATGTCACCAAAAGATCTGTGTACGATAGGTTTCTTAGATCAGATCGTAGATGCAGGTGTGAAGGTACTGAAAATTGAAGGTCGAGGTCGTGCTCCAGAATATGTAGCTACCGTTACCAAAGCATATCGTGAGGCTATCGATAGCATTGCCGAAGGTACATTTACACCGGAAAAAGTAGATGTATGGATGGGCGAATTGGCTAAAGTATATAACAGAGGTTTCTGGGACGGCTATTATTTAGGACAAAAATTAGGAGAATGGTCCGATAACTCCGGTTCTAGCGCAACTCAAAAGAAAATTTATATTGGAAAAGGAAGACACTTCTATCCAAAATCCAATATTGCAGAATTCTTGATAGAAGCCTACGACTTGTCCGTTGGAGATACCGTTCTGATACAAGGTCCTACAACAGGTTCGCAAGAAATGGTGATAGAGGATATGATGGTCGATCAGAAAGGAGATGCTCAAAAAGCAACAAAGGCGGATGTTATTACCTTTAAAACGGATTTCAGAGTGCGACCAAGTGATAAATTGTATAAAGTAGTCCAGTCGGAACTCGTTCAATCCTAATATTTATATGGTCATCATCACATTGCAAAGGGACAAGTGCATCGGTTGTAACTATTGTGCCGAATTTGCTCCTGAATATTTCAGAATGTCCAAAAAAGATGGAAAATCCGTCTTGCTAAAATCAATTGAAAAGAAGGGATTCTTTACACTGAAAACTCCCATGCAAACTGCTTTTGAACCTTGTGAAAAGGCAGCGAAAGCGTGTCCGGTAAACATTATCTCTGTTAAAGAGGTATAATCATACAAAAAAGAATGAAAAAGAAGTCGATCCGAGAAGAGTACTTGCAAAAGCGCAAGAACCTTAGCCCTACTGAAGTGGAAGAAAGATCTAGACAAATTTTTCATTCTTTTTTATCTTTTTTCCAACCTCAAAAAGGTCAGAAAGTTCATCTTTTCCTGAGTATCGAAAAATTTAAAGAAGTCAACACTCAATTTTTTATTGATCATTTTTTCAAAAACGGAATTAGAGTTTTTGTTCCTAAATTGATTGAAAATGAAATGATTACGATTGAATTGTTTCCCGACACCGAATTGGTTAGAAATAATTGGGATATAGAAGAGCCTAAATCGAACACCGAGGTGCAGAATGTATCATTTGATTTTGTCCTCACACCTTTGTTGTATTGCGATGTCAATGGGCATAGAGTGGGCTATGGTAAAGGATTTTACGATCAATTTTTTAATCAAATCAATACCGATGCAAAAAAGGTTGGTGTCAATTTTTTCGAACCCAAAGACATCATCGAAGATGTTCGGCCGGAAGATGTGGCTTTGGATTATTTGGTTTTGCCCAATGAGGTGCTGTCTTTTGGAGCTTTGATATCAAAATCGACAAAATAAAATTTGAATTCTTTTTTGAATTTTACCGGATTGGTTGTCAAAGTGTAGCGAACGGTTTTGTCAAAATCTCCAATTTTTTTGTTGTTTTCACCAAAAAACTCTACTTTGAATTTAGCCAAATCCATCGTGTCTTTCCCTTCAATCACCTTGTTTACTTCGAGATCGCCAATCTTCGCTTTTCTCACTTTTAGACTGTCCATTTGCAGAAGGGTACTGCTCACTTTTGCAGAATCGGGTTTTTCAAAATAACCCATCATTTGTTGATAGATGATGGAGTCTATTTCTGTGTCTTTGGTACCTGAGGTGTACAGGGCAGAAAGGTCAAAGAGTTCTTGTATTTTTTGTTTGGTAATAAACTGTATGGCTTGTACGCTATCCATTTTTGTAACGGGATAGGATTTTTTATTGTTGCTTTTTCTCAAGGTGTCCAATTCGCTTTTTTCTTCAACTTTATTGTTGCAAGATAGGAAGCAAAACCAAATGGTTATAAGGCTTAGTACGGTATTATTTATTTTTCTCATTGTTTCCGATTTTAAATTTAATCATGCTGATTTTTCCATTTTTATCACCAATAATATCGATGACATCTAGATTTTCTAGAGAGGTTGTAGGCAGGGTTACCAAGCTGATGTATCGTTGTTTGTCCATCGTTTCAACACCGTATCTTTCGTTGTCGAAAACTTGATAGATGACAGCGTTGTTGTTAATCAATTTATTGAGGTTTTCTCTTTTTTTCTTTAAATCCTGAATAGATTTGGAATAATAATACAGCATGATGGCGTAATCATTCGGTTTCAACTCTATATTTTCGGTGTCAGGAGCGTTTACTAAATTTCTTTGTATGGTGTCGGATTTGTAATACGGCGAAGAAACAACCATTGTAAGCTCTTTATTGTGGGTTTTGTACACAAAAGGTTGGTTAGGTAGAACTTTTATAAGGATGGGCGATTCGTTTTTATTTAAAATTTTCACATCCAAATCGGCATTGATGTTAGAATTTCTATCGGC
This sequence comes from Amniculibacterium sp. G2-70, assembly GCF_014353055.1. Classification (GTDB taxonomy): domain Bacteria; phylum Bacteroidota; class Bacteroidia; order Flavobacteriales; family Weeksellaceae; genus Amniculibacterium; species Amniculibacterium aquaticum. The sequence continues at coordinate 980,428 of NZ_CP060698.1, read as the reverse complement.
ATCAATAAATTTGAAAGTATATTCTTTCATCAAAAGCATGTCTTTAAATGCAAAAAAAGCAACCATAATCAATAAAAGAATCGAAATGGCTACCCATAAATTTTCTTTTACAATACTGTTTTTCTTTCTTTTTTTATCATCCAAATTTATTGTTGGAATTCCCGTAACATCTTTGTTTTCAGAATCGCTTGTTTGTAAAATAGATTTTTCAGTCTCGGAGGTTACTTCTTTTTCTTCAATTTTAACCGGTTCAAAGGAAGGGGTGTCTATTTTTTGTTCGGAAGATGGAGCTTCACCTGTTTCTACTTCATCTTCGTTTTCATTTAATACTTCATTAGCAAAAAGATGGGTCTTTTTGAATTCATACCAAGATGCATAACCTGCATATATACTGAGCAAATTCAGCATATCTATTCTTGGTAGTTTTGTAACGGACGAGGATTTGAAATAGGTGTAAAAAGACTTCTCGGAAATGTTGGCTTTCGTGATTTTCCTCAAGTCCTCTTGAAAATAGATGATATCTATCCCTTTCCATTTTGATATATCATCATGAGAAGGGGTGTGATTCTTCAAATATTGGTTTTGAACTTCGGTTTTTAACTGTTCAAAATGTAAAATATCTAGAGGATTCAATTTCTGTATTTATTTAAAAGTCTGATAATCAGTTGTGCTAATTTGTAAACTGTTTTACAAAGATATTACAATTAATTTTCTGTGCAAATTTTTTTTCTCGCCATACATTTGTCTTGTTCAAATGAGAACACAATTAATATAAGAAACAATTTTTAACAAACAAATTTAAATTTAAATCATTATGAAAAAATCATTGTTCGTAGCTGCTATCGCTGCAATCTCTCTAGTAGCATGTAAAAAAACTGAAGCTGAAACTACTGAAGCTACAACTGACTCTACAGCTGTAACTACTGATTCTGCTGCTGCTCCAGCTGTTGATTCTGCTGCTGCTCCTGCAACTGACTCTGCTGCTGCTCCTGCTGCTCCTGCTGCTGACGCTGCTGCTCCTGCTGCTGAAGCTCCAAAAACTGAAGAAGCTGCAAAATAATTAGCACTACGCAATTAAGATTAACCGTCTCGAACATCGAGACGGTTTTTTTATGCCTTTTTTTGTCTTAAAATTTCATAGCAACTGATGGCAACTGCATTACTCAGATTTAGAGAATCTATGGTGCCAGCCATTGGTATTAATATGTTTTCTGACCGATCCAGCCAATAATCACTTATGCCAGAGTGTTCTGTACCAAATATAATGGCTGTGCTCTTTTTGAAATTTACTTCATAAATATCCTTTGCACACTCACTCATAAAGGTAGAATAGGTTTTTATATTATTTTTCTCTAAGAAAGCTGCCGTTTCTTCATTTGTCGATGTAAAAACATTCATTCCGAACAGGCATCCAACACTGGATCTTATGACATTGGGGTTGTAAAGGTTGGTTTTTGGGTCTGTAATGATGAGTGCATCTATCCCAAAAGCTTCGCAACTTCTAAGGATGGCCCCAAGATTGCCCGGCTTTTCTATACCTTCAACAATAACGATTGAAGTGTTTTCATTGGGGGCAAAATTCATTAAAGCGTTCTCCGGTACTTTGTAGATTCCGATAATCCCTTCTGAACTTCCACGATACGCTATTTTTTGATAAACTTTTTCACTGATCAAATGGATTTTTCCTTGCGGGAGTTCTTCTTTGAAAATAGCTTCACATATATACGATTCAACATGTTCAAAATTGAATTTTTTAGCTCTGTTGTTCTCTTGTTTTCCTTCCACAATCACCAATCCGGCTTTTTTTCTAAAGCGATTATCGTCGTTCAGACGGGCCAGGTATTTTATTTTTTCGTTTTGTAAACTTTCTATCATGGCATTAATTTTCTTCAATCATATTATCTTCGATATTCGATCTTTTTAGCAATCCTTCGGGCAAAGATTTTTTAGCTTTTGCACCCATTAATTTTAGTTTCTGTGTGCTTTTCACCAAATTGCCTTTTCCACTTACCAATTTATTCATAGCGGCTTCATAGTCTATTTTGGCATCGTCCATTTTTTTACCCAATTTGATAAGGTCAACTACAAAACCTTCAAACTTGTCGTATAGCGCTCCTGCTTGTCTTGCAATTTCTATGGCATTGTCTTGTTGTTTTTGGTTGGTCCACATGCTGTCAATGGTTTTTAATGTTGCCAATAAAGTAGATGGCGTTACAATCACAATATTCTTAGCAAATGCTTTGTTATAAAGGTCTGTATCTTCGTTTAGGGCCAATGCGAAAGCGGGTTCTATCGGGACAAACATAAGCACGAAATCCGGGCTTTCAATATGATAAAGCTGTTGGTAGTTTTTTGCGCTTAACTGTTCTGTATGCCTTTTTATGGAATTGAGATGTTCTTGTAGGTGGGTGCTTTTCTGGATCTCATCTTCTTCATTTATATATTTTTCATACGCATTTAATGAAACTTTAGAGTCGATGATCATTTTTTTTCCATCCGGCAAATGGATGATGACATCGGGTTGCAATCGACCTTCGTCTGTGGTGTGACTTTTTTGTATTTCGTATTCTCTGTCTTTTTCCAAACCGGATTTTACCAAAACATTTTCCAAAATTAGCTCGCCCCAATTTCCTTGTATTTTGTTGTCGCCTTTTAGTGCTTTGGTCAGGTTTACAGCTTCTTTGCTCATTTGTTGGTTCAGTTCTTTCAGTCCAACAATTTGCTGTCTAAGGGCTGCATGGTAGTCAATGCTTTCCTTGTGGGTGTTTTCTACTTTTTTTTCGAAATCCGAAATTTTTTCTTGCAAAGGTGTTAAAAGCGTTTTTATGTTTTGCTCGTTTTGTTGGGTAAATTTCTCCGTTTTTTCTTCTAAAATTTTATTGGCCAAATTCTGAAATTCATTCTTAGCCATTTCCTGCAATTTGATGATTTCTTCTTTCTGGTTGTCCAATTGGGTTTGCAGATGTTTGTTTTTTGCAAGAATGTCGGATTTTATTGCAATAGATTCATTTTTTTCTAAAGTCATTTCCTCAATGGACTTGTTTTTCTCAACCAGGTCGTACTTTAGAGTTGCAATTTGTTCAGTCAGAAATTTTTTCTCAGCAAGGAATGTTTTGTTTTCAAGTTGAATTTCATTCAGGATATTCTGTGTGTCCAGAAAGAGGTCTTTTTCATTGTTGAATTTTTCTTCGTCTTCTTTCTTTTTTTGAACCAAATGTTCGAAATCCGATTTGGTTTTGACCCAGTTCATGTTCAATTCGTCATGGTCTTTTTTAGAAACCGATCTTGCTTTCAAAGTAAAATAGCATGCCACAGCTCCAACGATTAAACCAACAATTAAATAAATGATTTCCATTTTTTTTACATTATTTTTTCGTGAAAATCTTCAATTTTATTTACATTTTCTATGATGATACCAAATTTTTTCTTGGACAACTTATTCAGTCCGGAGATGAAGATTTTTTCGTAGCCCAATTTTTCGGCTTCGGTAATTCGATGTTCTATTTGAGGTACAGGTCTAATTTCTCCGCTCAGTCCAATTTCTCCTGCAAAACAATATTTTTCCGAAAGGGCAATGTCTTCGTTGCTGGAAAGTATGGAGGCAACAACGGCAAGATCCAAAGCCGGATCGTCGGTTTTTATACCGCCGGTAATGTTCAGGAAAACATCTTTGGTACCCAGTTGGAAGCCGGCTCTTTTTTCCAAAACCGCCAAGAGCATGTTGAGTCTTTTGGCATCAAATCCGGTGCAGCTCCTCTGAGGTGTGCCATAAACGGCTGAACTCACCAAAGCTTGTATCTCCAGCAACATCGGTCGGTTGCCTTCTAAAGTTACGGCTACAGCGTTTCCAGAAAGTTCTTCGGATTTTTTGGTGATGAGCAATTCCGAAGGGTTTTTTATTTCTTTTAATCCTTGGGTGATCATTTCGTAAATCCCAATTTCGCTGGTCGAACCGAATCTATTTTTGTTGGCCCTCAACAATCGGAAAAGGTGGTTTCTGTCGCCATCAAAATTAAGGACCACATCCACCATGTGTTCCAAAACTTTGGGACCTGCAATTTGTCCATCTTTGGTGATGTGGCCGACTAAAATGACGGGTATGTTGTTTTCTTTGGCAAATTTAATCAGTTCCGAAGAGCATTCTCTGATCTGTGAAACCGTTCCGGGCGAACTCTCTAAAAGTTGAGATTGCAAGGTTTGTATAGAGTCCACAATCATCAGGTCAGGAGCGAGTTGTTTGGCTTCTTTTAGGATTTTTTCCATAGAAGTTTCTGTATACAGAAAGCATTCTGGATTTTGGATGTCGGTAATTCTGTCGGCACGCATTTTTATTTGCGAAGCCGATTCTTCGCCCGATACATAAAGGATTTTTTTCTTCATTTTCAGGGCGAGTTGCAGCAGAAGTGTCGATTTTCCGATGCCGGGTTCGCCGCCGATCAGGGTAACGGATCCCAGAACAATACCACCGCCCAAGACACGGTTCAGCTCTTCGCTAACGGTTTTTAGTCGTTGCTCGGTGCCGGTTTCTACCTCCGTGATGTTCACTATTTTTTGTTTGCCACTGCCGATGATGTCGTATTGCGAGGTTTTTTTCTCGACAATTTCTTCGGTTAGGGTGTTCCATTCGCCGCAGCTTTTGCATTGCCCAAGCCATTGTGGGAACTGTGTGCCACAATTGTTGCAGATGTATGCCGTTTTGAGTTTTGCCATAGTGCAAAAATCTAAAAAATAAATGGAATATTGGTTATGTCTGAACATTGTATTTCTTTTCCTGAAATTAATTTTTGCCAGGATTTAATCATCAGGAAAGGATTGCTTGAATGATTTGTCTTGGATAAATGTTTTAATGGAAAGTGTGCTTTTAGCTTGGCTTTTTTGCTCCGTAGGAGCGATCTGTTCATAGCGGGATGTTGTGAAATTTGGTAGAGCTCCGTAGGAGCGACCTGTTAATTTTTTGTTGAAAGAATCTCTACTCGATTTTCTAGCCCAGATGGGAGCGGCATCCTTTTGCTAAGCCCGGAAAGTGGGAGGGAAGCAAAAGATACAGCGGACAGCTGGACGGGTCTTGATGTGAAGGATAAAGGGTGACGCTCCTAAAAAAAATTAGAAACTTGCCTTCACCTGCATGCTGCCGATGTGTATGGTTCTGTCACCGGAATTTCGTCCCTCATAATTGACATTCAGGATGATGAAGGAGTTGATGTTTTGTTGCAAAAATACGGACCAGACTTGATTTCTGCCGGGCTTGAGTCCATCGAGCATTTGGTTGCCGACCAAAGAATAATTGTTGCCGGTAAAATCGTTGTTGATGAAAGAAAAACTGCCACGGATGGAGGTTTTTTTTCTTTCCCATTGCACCGCTCCGGTCAGATCCAGGGCTTTTAACCGTTCCGTGCCGTCTTGTCTTTTTTTGTCTCGGAACGCTGTGGAAAGCTCTGCCTGTATGGTTTCTGTAAATTTATAAGTCGCTTTTGGTTTGGTCTCGATGTTGAAAAGTTGGAAATTTCTGGTGTCGAACATTTGCGAAGCATTGTTGATGTTTTGAGCAGAATTTTCCCAATCGATTCTGAAAATTTTACTGAACCAATAACCTACGGTTAGGAAATGCGCATTCTGATCCCTTTCTTCGTTGCTGAAGTTGGCGTTGATGAGGTTTTTGTTGTTCAGCCAACGGTAAGATCCGTTCCAACCGGACTTTTCTGTAGGGTTGAATTGAGCTGCTACCAAGAGGTTTTGATTTTTAAGAATCTGCGTTTCATTTTTTTCAAACGGGTTGATGACCACCGCTTTGTCGTTTTTGAAATATGAATTGTGGGTGTTGAGTGAGAGGTTGATGTTCCATCTTTTTAGAAATGCATTTTCGGAACTGAAAACCACCGATGGGTTGACAAACAATGCCAAGGTGAGCTTGTTTTTGTTGGACGGAATGTAGCGTACTGAATTGGTGTATATGCGTATGTATTGGGCAAGGTCGGCATATTCTGCCACTTCGAACTCGTCCAATTGTTGTATGCCGTCGCCGTTGTAATCGGTCCATTTGTAGATGCCTTTTCCGTCGGTAACCTTTATGTACTGAAATTCTCTTTGGGCTTCTTGTCCGTTTCCGAGCTCATAAAAAGCCTGAAGGCGCATCCCATTTTGGAAAAGTTGTTGGTTGTAAGCAATGTTTCCGATGATGAAATCTGCATTTTGATGACTGTTTGTACTTTGGTTTTTATAGTAAAACTTTCGATAATGCACCAGAGCGTTCAGGGTGGTTTTTTCGGTTTTTATGATTTGGCTTTCCGCCATCATGCCCAAAATATTGTTCATCTTCACCAATCGGTTGTCTTGTATGGAGTCGTTGGTACGGAAATATATTTTGGTGAGGAGTTTTGTCCTTGCCGAATCGCCAATTTTTTTCTGTGCAAAAACCTCTTTCCAGCTGAAGCTTGTAACATCTTTCAGTCCGGTGTCGTTGTAGTTTTTCAGGTTGTGTTCCATGGCTGCGCCTACTGCCCAACTTCCTTTCTTACCGAACCATTCTCCAAGGATGTTTCCTTTTATGAAATTGGTATTTTGGAAGGTGGCATCGGTTTTCAGGTAGGACAAATAGGCTTTTGTGGCGATTTTGTTTTTTTTCCAACCCAAATCGATTTCATTTTTAATGCCTTTGTAGGAGTCTTTTTCGTCCAAATAATTAAAACGATAATTCAGGTGGCTGATCTTTTTCCAATCGTTCAGGAAGCTGAAGGAAAGTCTGTTTTGAGTTTTCTGGCTGAACTCTTGTAAGAGGTTGAAATCTCTTGCAAATTCGACATCGTTGATCCTGTCCAAGACATGGAATCTGGATGAAATGTGTTGAAATTCAAGCCCTGGAGTTCCTGTCCAATTGTTTTTGGTAAATGTTTTGTACGCAAAAAGTCGTGTGGCAAATCCTGTATTTTCCGATGAATCTTTGGATGAAAACAAATTGGGATCGTAATTGCTCAACGAAAGATCGCCACCTATTTTTCCATTTTCCAAAAGATATTCGGCTTGTGTAGAGAAAACTTGGGATTGCTGTGGCGCAGGAAGTTTCCTTACGGCTTTGTAATCGCCGTTGTTGTTGCCAACAAATTCGAAAATTCTTCCGTTGTTTACCGTTTGTTTTAGACTGTAATCGCCCAAATTTTTTCCAAAATAGGTGAATGCTACCTGATACAAGGTTGCATAGGCATTGGTAGAATATTGGTAATAATTCCCGTTGGGATCGGTAATTTGTTCGTACAAAACCTTATTCACATCGTATTCGGTAACCACTCCGGATGGAGCGTACATCAGTTCGGGATCGTTCCCGGCTAAGCTCAGGATTTTTTCATCTTCCTTGCTCAGGTTCAGGGCGAGAGGTGCATTTTTGTTATCGTTTTCCAAAAACCAATTTATCCCTACTTTTAGTCGTTCTCTTTCGTGTTTTAGACTTCCGGTTATCAGGTATCTGGAGTAATTTCTGTTGGTGTAATTGTAAGAAATGGTGATGAAATTCTGTTTCAGAATGGGTCTGAAACTGGTAAAGGTAACTTCGCCTGTATTGTAATTGATGGTGTAATCGAGGTTTTCACCTCTTTTCATTAAAATTCCGTCGATAAAAACCTGTTCGGAACCGGAAATAACGGTGATGAATTGCTCTCCATTTTTCCCGGTCAATCGGTAAGGTCCTTGGTTGCCCTCGATGCCTTGAAATCGTAAACGATGAAATTCGCTTCGGGCAATGCCTCCGGAAACATCGATGAAGGTTTTGTTTTTCTCACCAAATTGGGAGAGGAATTGCAATCCCATGCTTCGTCTTTGGTAACGGCCAAAGTAGGTTTTGTCGTCCAAAATATCCAAATGTCCAGCGCGGATAATCGTATGGTTTTTAATTCCCAATTGCACGAAAATTTTATCAAATTCTTCCAGCGATTGGGTGTATCCGTCGGCTTGTATCGGGAGGTTGTGATCGGAAATGGAGGCCAAAAGAGAAATGTCTGGGGAGAGTTTTCCGGAAATCTGAAGATCCATGGAGCTTTGTACGGACGAACCTTGGTTGTTGCCAAAAGTCATCCCACGGATGATGGATCCTTTGGAGTTGAGTCCACCAAGAAATTGTTGTCGGTTGGGTTTTACCAAAACTTCTTCATCCACCACAATTTTATTTTTATGCTTGATGAAATCCAAAGTATCTCTTGTGAAATAGTCTTTTTGCAATTTGGCCGAAAGGATGGAATCCTTTTTTAAATAGTCTTTTTTAAGATTTGGGTTTTGCCAAGAAAAAGTTTGAGCATAACCATAATGGAATACTGTTAGAAGAAAAGCAAGGATAAAAAGGTTTTGTTTCAAACTGCTTAAGGCTTTGGTGGTAAAATTAAGAATTTTTCAGACTGTGCTAAGTGGTTAGTTAACAATTATTTAATACTTAAATTTTTTGGCATGTTGGATTATTGTTTAATTTTGTAATATTAATTAATTAAACTTAGAAATTATGAAAAAATTGTATTCTTTATTTGCAGTGGTGGCTTTAGCGGTTTCTGCGAATGCACAGACCAATTTAATTCCGAATCCAGGGTTTGAAAATTGGAATGCTGGTGCACCAGACGGATGGTATGTAACAGGATCTACGGTGGCTCAATCTACAACTACCGTACATGGAGGTGCATCTTCTCTGGCATATACAGCGCCTGCGACAGGAAATAAAACTATTAGCCCGGCAGTTGATACTCCTGTAACACAAGGGGTTACTTATGTTTTTACTGGGTGGTATTTAGATAACTCTACAACTGCAAAATTCAGATATTGGAACCAATTTAGAACTGCGAGTGCTGATACTGGTGGTAATGATATGCAGATGGCAACTTATTCTACAGATGCTCCAGGTTGGGTACAGTTTTATGCTGAGGCGATGCCTAATGTTAATGCTACCGTTGCAAGACCAGGGTTAAGAATTTATCCTGAAAGTAATAATAATGGTGGAGGAGTAATTTATTTTGATGATATTTCTTTCTATGATAAATCTACACTTTCTGTAATGGATATCAAGCAATTTGATAAAGTGGTTAAGATGAATACTATTGTTGAAAATGAACTTAAATTGCAATTGCCTTCAAGATCGACTGTTAATGTTTACTCGGTTGATGGTAAATTGGTTTCATCAAATAGAGTTAATGATGGTGAATCGGTTCAGTTATCTCATTTAGCAAAAGGAAATTATGTTGTAACAGTTCAAGATAATTTTCAAAATAAAGTGAGCAGAAAAATCATCAAAAAATAATTTTTGATCTATATGATAAAAAAGTTGCATCTACGGGTGCAACTTTTTTTTGTGGAAAAGAAAATCCCACGAGAAAATTTCTTGTGGGATTTATTATTGAATCGATGTTTTTTTACAACTGCACCATTTCTGTAATCTCTACACCATAACCGGAAACCATTGGTTTGTGTTGCGGGTTTTGGCTGATGACACGGAATTTGTTGATGCCCATTTTTTTCAAAATCTGTGTCCCAATTCCGTATTCCATAAAGTTGGCGGCAAGTGTTGGTCTTTGCGCTTGTCCGTCTTGGAAATTTAGGAATTGTTGAAGCTTTCTCATCGTATTTTCGGCGTTAGAAACATTGTTGATGAAGATCATCACGCCTTTTCCTTCTTGGTTTATTTTTTCGGCCACCTTTTCCAAAAGTGGTGTTTCGCCGTTGGTAAATCTGCTGAGAACATCAAAGTAAGAGCTGGAACTTTGCACCCTAACCAAGACCGGCTCTCCAATTTCCCAATTTCCTTTGGAGAAGGCAAAGTGGATCTGATCGGTATGCTCCTCTTGAAAAGCGTGGAAAGTAAATTCACCAAAATGAGTTTTTACTTTTCTCTCCTCAATTTTTCTTACCAAATCTCCTTTCTTCAATTGATAATCGATAAGGTCTTCTATGGAAATAATTTTAAGGTCTAATTTTTTTGCCAATTCCATCAGTTCCGGTAGTCGGGCCATGGTACCGTCGTCGTTCATGATTTCGCAGATGATGCCGCCTTCCTTCAGTCCTGCCAATTTTGTAAGGTCGGTTGCTGCTTCTGTATGTCCTGCTCTTTTTAACACGCCTCCGGATTTTGCTCTCAGTGGGAAAATGTGTCCCGGACGCATAAAGTCTGTAGGTTTGGTTTTTTCGTCCATCAATGCAGCAATGGTTTTCGCTCTGTCGCTGGCAGAAATTCCTGTGGAAACGCCGTCTCCTAATAAGTCGATGGACACCGTGAAGGCCGTTTCTTTAGGATCGCTACTTCTGCTGACCATAATGTCCAGACCAAGTTCGTCACATCTTTTTTCAGGAAGTGGAGTGCAGATTAATCCTCTACCATGGATGGTCATGAAGTTGATGATTTCTGGAGTTACCAATTCTGCAGCCGATAGGAAATCTCCTTCGTTTTCACGGTCTTCATCGTCCACAACGATGATGACTTTTCCGTTTTTAAGATCTTCTATGGCTTCTGGTATGGTATTGAGTTTAGACTGTGACATTTTTTATGTAAATTTTTTTGCAAAGATACGGTTTATGAATGATTTTTCTTGTGGTCCAGGTAGGTCCATAGCAATCTAATTTCACCATAATCAAAATCGTTCGGGAGGTTAGATTTCCAGTCGTTGAGGTTGTCGTATTGTTGGTCTTGATATTTTTTTTTGAAAACATCAATTTTTTCTTTGGTGATGATTCTTTTCAGGTCAGCCATTTCCAGTGTTCCTGCTTCAGCAAACTTAGAGAAATGACCAATAATTGTTGTGTTCAAAACTCCTCTTTCTTTGGCAATTTCGGAGATGGATTTTCCTTCCTGGAAGAGCCTCCAAGTAACGATGTGTGTCGGTATTTTTACCGTTTTACTCGTGCTTTCTTGTTTTTCTTCTTCCTTAATGAGTGGTTTTTCTAATAAATAAAGGTCTTTTATGTTGTCCATGTAGTCCACCAAATCGTCCAAGATGGTTTTCAGTTCTTCGTTGTAGCCTTTCATGCCTTTTACACCTTTGGTTTCGGCATAGAGATCTTTGAGTGGGACAAATATTTTTTCTCGGGTATTTTTCAGGAAAAACTGTGCTGCGCCTGTGGCTTTATTTTCTATTTCTGTCCAGTTCTCTTCACCGATCGTATATTTTTGAACTTTTTGTAAAAGTATTTTTTCAAATTTTACAAAAATAGTATTTAGGTTTTCACTTTCGGCTTTTAAGGTGGTGTACATGTTTTGCACCTTCACTTTGTCCGGAAGTTGGGCATTTCTGGTATGGAGGTTCCATTCGTCAATAGCGTTTTTCAACCAAGAGCAATTGATTTTTAGCAGTACTTTTTGGATGGCAAAATCGTATTTTTCGGCTTCTAATATTTCATCAATCTTATCGTTTGCATTGGTTTCTTCTTGAAAGTTTTCTACTCTATGGTCGCTAAAGATGACTTCTGGGGTGATTTTGGATTTCAGAACAATGCCTTCCAAAGTCCTGCATCGGGAAAGCGCTACATAGACCTGTCCAGAGGCAAAAGAGCTGCCTGCATCAATAATCAATCGGTCAAAAGTTAGCCCCTGAGATTTATGTATGGTTACCGCCCAAGCCAAACGGATGGGGTATTGTTCGAAACTTCCTACGACTTCTTCTTCAATTTTTTTGTCTTTTCCAAGTGTGTATTTTTTGTGTTCCCAAACTTCTCTTTTCACTTGGTATTCTTCGGTATGGTTTTCAATTCTTACCCAAACTTCATGTTCTTCAATACGGGTGATCTCTGCCAATTTTCCGTTGTAATATTTTCTTTCGCCACTGGCATCGTTTCGGATAAACATCACTTGGGCGCCGCATTTTAATTCTAGAGTTTCCTCATTGGGATATTGGCTTTCCTTAAATTCGCCATGTACTTTTGCATGATACAATCTCGATTTCCCAGGAAGCTCTTTTATTTTTTTTTGATTAATGTCGTCCGCCATTCTGTTGTGAGAGGTAAGATAGACATACGCTTCATCTTTGGGTTCAAATTGTGGGTCGTATCTTTTGTTCAGTTCATCAAAATCTATTTCATAAGGATTTCCTTCCCGAATGGCATTGAGGATTTTCAGGAATTTTTCATCGGTCTGTCGATATACTTTTGTGAGTTCAACGGTTATTAAAGGAGTTTCTTTAAGTGCCAAGCTATCAAAAAAGAAGGGTGAGTTGTAATACATTTTTAAGATGTTTTCGTCCCTTACCACGGGCGGAAGCTGTTGCAGGTCGCCGATGAAAAGCATTTGTACGCCTCCAAATTTTTGCTGATTTCTCCTCACGGTTCTCAAGGCAAAATCCATCATGTCCAAAACATCGGCACGAAGCATGGAAACCTCGTCTATGATGATGATCTCGATCTCTCGTAACAATTTTTTCTTGTCTTTTCTGTACCTGAAATGCTGTACAAGATCCACAATGTTATTTCCAAGATTGCTGTCCACCCTTTCCAAAGTGGGCAAGAACGGTCGCAGCGGCAATCCAAACATGGAATGTATGGTTACGCCACCTGCATTGATGGCTGCAATCCCTGTAGGTGCAACCACAATGTGTTTTTTTCTAGTTTTCGACACGAAATCGTTCAGGAAAGTGGTCTTTCCGGTACCGGCTTTTCCGGTTAAAAAAATACTTCTGTTGGTTTGTTCGACAAGATTGAAAAGTGAGGCATTCATTTTTCAAAATTAAGTATTATTTTCTTCTTTGTCGATTTGAAATTCTATTTTTGCATTTCTAAAATTCTAAAAAAAATGATATCAAAAATAGTTGTACATAAAGTTGGTAACAAAATCAATCAGGAAGGTTTGTTCTTGTCCAACGAAGAGCTGAAGTTGGACGAAGAAATGTTGGAAGTTCTGGAGAATTACTTTCTTTCCGGCTTCAAATCCGAAGAGCAATTCCAATTTTACAGCGATTCTTATCTTGCCAACAATGTGGTGTACGGTGCCGTAAGCGAAATTTTTGAAGATCAGGCGAAGTTTCTTTGGGAAAGCGAAACCATTGCAAAGCATCTTTTTGAAATTGCTGAAAACCCAAGAGTTAGCGGAGGAGAGATTTTTGTAATTTTCTTTGAAGGTGAAGAAAGTGACGCCGGAAAAATTGATAAAATAGGCATCTTTAAAACCGAAAAAAAAGAAATGTTCCTAAAAGTGAATGCCAATGATAACGACGGCTACGATCTGGATAAAGATTTCGGAATAGGTCTATCCAAGCCCGACAAAGGAGTGATGATCTACAACAACGACAAGGAAACGGGATTTGTACTTTCTGTGTACGATAACAATAAGTCCGGTGATATCTATTATTGGTATGAAGACTTCTTGAAAGTAAAACAGAGAGACGATGATTATTTTCATACTCAAGAAACACTGACGGTGTACAAAGATTACATCACCAAGCAATTGCCTCAAGAATTTGAAGTTTCTAAAGCCGATCAGGCGGAATTTCTAAATAAATCTCTGAATTATTTCAAAGAAAAAGAACAGTTTGATTTTGATGATTTCTCTAAAACCGTGCTGCAAGACGAACATGTTATTGAGAGTTTTGGGAATTTTAAATCCGATTACGAACAAGAAATGCAGGTGGCTCTTTCTGAAGATTTCCCGATCCATCAAACGGCGGTTAAAAAACAACAGAGACATTTTAAATCCATCATCAAATTGGATAAAAACTTCCACATCTACATTCATGGTGATCGCAAAATGCTGGAAACCGGACAGGATGATAAAGGAAAATACTACCGTCTTTATTTTGAAGAAGAACAATAAAAAGCATAAAAAAATCCCGAATAATTCGGGATTTTTTATTGTACTTATGCTTTCAAAGCGTTGTCGATATCTGTAAGAAGGTCTTCGATATCTTCGATACCAACACTTAGTCGTACCAAATCATCGGTGATCCCAATCTCGGCTCTTTTTTCAGCCGGGATAGAGGCGTGGGTCATCAAAGCAGGATGGTTGGCCAAAGACTCAACTCCACCAAGACTTTCTGCCAAAGTGAAAACTTTTAGATTTTCTAAAAACTTGATGGCATCTTCTTTTTTACCGGAACGGAAAGTGAAAGTAACCATGCCGCCGAAACCATTTCTCATTTGGCTTTTCGCCAATTCGTGTTGTGGGTGGTTGCTAAGTCCTGGGTAAATGACTTCTTTGATCATTGGGTGGTTCTGTAAAAACTCAGCTACTTTTAGTCCATTTTCGGAATGTCTTTGCATTCTAATCGCCAAAGTTTTTATTCCTCGCAGAGCCAAATACGAATCGTGAGGACCCAAAATTGCACCGCTGGCAAACTGTATAAAATGCAATTGCTCGCCCAATTCAGGGGTTTTAGCAATTAATGCTCCAGCAATAATATCCGAATGTCCGCCAATGTATTTTGTAGCCGAATGCATTACGATGTCAGCACCCAGATCCAAAGGGTTTTGTAGGTACGGCGAAGCAAAAGTGTTGTCCACAGCTACTAAAATTCCTTTACCGCTCACAGCTTGGCAAACCGCCTTGATGTCTATGAGTTTCATCAAAGGATTGGTTGGGGTTTCTAACCAGATCAGCTTGGTTTTGGCCGTAATTTTTTCGGTGATGTTCTCGGTGTTTTCCATATTTACAAAATGGAATTTCAGCTGATATTTTTCAAAAAGCCTAACGAACATTCTGTAAGAACCACCGTAAAGGTCATCGCAAGCGATTACTTCATCGCCCGGGTTTAGTAATTTTAAAACGCAATCGATGGCCGCCAAACCGGATCCGAAAGCCAAACCTCTGGCTCCGTTTTCTATGCTTGCCAAGGCATCTTCCAAGGCTTGCCTTGTTGGGTTTGCAGCTCTGGAATATTCATATCCCGAATGTTCGCCGGGAGATTTTTGTGCAAAAGTCGAGGTTAAAAATAAAGGAACATTGACCGCTCCGGTTACGGCTTCGTGGTGTTGTCCACCGTGTATAACTTTGGTATTGAATTTCATTTTTTTTGTTTTTTTGAATTATATTCTGATGGCTGATTTTATGGCAAATTCATTGGCCATTTCTTCCAACCACAATGCGACATCTTCTTCGCCAGAAGCTCTTTGGTAAGTTTGTCCCAAAGAAACGATGGATTGGTGGATGAACATTTTCATTTGATCGAGTGGCATATCTTTAGTCCAAAGGTCGATTCTTAGGGCTTCCATGGTTTTGTCGTCCCAAACGGAAATCATGGCCGATTTGGTTTCTTCATTTTTTACACCGCTGTCTTCGGCATTCCAAGTTAGTTTTTCTGGGATATGGTTGTCATCAAGTTCTACATTGATGGTGATGGTGGTTTGTCTCATTGTATTATAGGTATGTTAAGGATTGTTTGTATTAATTTTTAGGTTTGTATTCGCTTTCGTTGAATATTTTTGTAGAGTCCATGGACAATAAATCGGTCAACTTGGTTTCTGGGTGTTTTTCCAAAAACTTTTTACAGATTTGCCATCCGATAAAAATTCCCACTTGAGGCGAAGATTTATTGTCGATTTCTGTATAAAATTTAGAAAAAGGACTTTGTAGGATGAATCGCTCTTCCAATCGGGGATCGTCGCCAAAGACCATGTTGTTTTCAACAAAATAATTCCAAATATTGACTTCGTTGGCTTGTGACCATTCGTACTGTTTTTCGGTATAGTTCATTTTCAAATGCTCTGCAGTCGTTGGTAAAAAAGCATCTTGAAGCAACATGATTTTACCTTGATAGATCATCTGATCGATGAATTTCATGTGGTTTTTGTTGGCGGGAACAATATTTTGTGCGAAAACCAATGAGGTTTTTGGGACAATGTTCTCAGGATTCATGGATTTTTGCAAATATTTTTCATATCCGTCGTAATGCGGGTTTCCTTCGCCCATAAAAGCCGAAATATCGATGAACACCATGTTGGCTTCGGGTTGGTAAAAAATAGGATCGTCCAACGCTTGCAAGCCGGATGAGTAAATGAAGACTTTTGGACTTTTGAATTTCGGAAAATAATGCTGGATGTGGGAGAATAGATCGGCCAATCCCGCATTCAACTTGTTGAGGTCTATTTTTGCCAATGCTTTTTTATAAACTTCAATTTCCTTGGCGTCCGTTCTTCGTTTAGAAAAATCCTCATCGCTTACCGTTCCTTGAAACCAAGGATATTGGGATTTAAACTGTTCTAAACCCATGTTTGGATCAAAAAAATCTTTAGAAATATCGACCAATTCTACTTTGGAAATGGGCTTCTTTATTTCGACTTGCCAATTGTTTTGCTTTTCTTTTTCACAAGAAATCAATCCTAAGGTTAGAGCAGTTGCAAGGGCAAGGTTTCTGAAAATCTTCATTTTATACGAGTCAAATTTTAGTATGCAAAAGTAAGCAATAATCGCGGCATCCTCAATTATTTGTAAGGTGATTTTGAATATTTTTGTGGGAATGTTTTTGTTTTTGTTAAAAAGTCTAAATTGATTTTAGCTTGTGTTAATGTTCAGTTTTTCAGGGTCTTATAAGTATTTCTTTCGCGGTTGTGAAAGTGAAGCCTAATCGGGGGTGACAAATAATTTGATATTTTTTCGAAAAGCATTTGCAAGATATAAAACAAAAGCCTACTTTTGCACCACAATACTTCTGAAGTGTTGTTTACCAAAAAGGTTTCTTAGCTCAGTTGGTAGAGCAACGGATTGAAAATCCGTGTGTCCCTGGTTCGATTCCTGGAGAAACCACTTTTTGATCCGCATTGATTTTTCGATGCGGATTTTTTTTGTTTATTTTTGTCCTTCAAATTCATACAAATTCTAAGATGCAAGAAAAAAAAATAATAGATAAAATTGTTGTTTGGTTAAAGGAATATGCCGAAATAGCTCGTGTAAAAGGTTATGTTATTGGGGTTTCTGGTGGGGTGGATTCCGGAGTGGTTTCCACACTTTGTGCCATGACGGGTTTAGAGGTTTTGGCAATAGAAATGCCGATTCGTCAAAAAAAAGATCAGGTAGATCGTGCGCAAAAACACATGGAGTGGTTGGCGGATCGTTTTCCGAATGTAACAACACGATCCGTAAGTTTGGATGCCTCTTTTGAAGCTTTTTATTCGACCCTGGCACAGGAGAATGATCATCTGTCGCAACAAAATCTTTCTTTGGCCAATACCAGAAGTCGTTTGAGGATGCTTACGCTTTATTATTTTGGTCAGATCCACGGACTTTTGGTGTGCGGAACGGGAAATAAAGTGGAAGATTTTGGCATCGGATTCTATACCAAATACGGTGATGGTGGTGTCGATGTATCGCCCATTGGAGATCTGTATAAAACCGAAGTGTACGCCTTGGCAAGAGCTCTTAATCTTATTGATGACATCCAAAATGCGATACCGACCGACGGATTGTGGGATGCCGAAAGAACCGATGAAAACCAAATTGGTGCGACCTATCCCGAGCTGGAAAAAATTCAAAAAGAATGGGGACTGAAATCCGAATCGGATTATTCGGGTCGTGATTTAGAAGTTTACAAAATATTTAAACGAATGAATGCTGCGGCACAACATAAAATTAATCCCATTCCGGTTTGTGATATTCAGGAAGATTGGAGGTAACGCTAATTTATAATTATGAACGATAAGATTAAAAATTATTTCATCCTTTTCGTTGGGATTGTACTCGGTTTGGGAATTATGTTTTTTTTCAAAACCTATAAAATTGAAAAAAGAACGGAACAAACCACTCAAAAAGTAGGAAATACTTTTGAATATCCAAAGAAAAAGGTTGAAAATAAGCAGGAAAATTATAAGGATAATAATTCTGAAAACAAAGACATTACCGCACTTACCCAAGAAGATGTTGTGGTGGACTATGTAAAAGAAAATCATGAATTGCCGAACTATTACATCAAAAAATCCGAAGCCAGAAGTCGTGGTTGGGTACCTGCTCAAGGAAACTTGTGCGAGGCAGTACCTGGTAAAGCCATAGGCGGGGACAAGTTCAGCAATCGTGAAGGTCAACTTCCAAAAGGAGTTCAGTATTTTGAAGCCGATTTGAATTATATTTGCGGCAGAAGACAGACCGATCGCATGGTCTATACCAAATCGGGTGATGTTTGGGTGACCCACGATCATTATAAAACTTTTGAAAAGAAATAATAATAAATAAAATGAGTGTAAATACCGTTTATATTGACTTTGTAGATCTAGGTGATTATGAAGATTTTTACGATCAACTGAAATCCAAATTGACTCTGCCGAAGGATTTTGGTGATAATCTGGATGCCCTCTACGACAGCCTCACCGGTTTTGTCGAATTGCCTTTGCATATAGAATTTGTCAACCTTTCTGTGGAGCAGTTGGAAATTTTTGAGGACTTACTGACCACTTTGGAAGATGCTGAAGATGAATTGGAGGATTTTTCATTTTCGTATTATTTGGAGCAATACGAAGACGAAGATTAGTACAAAAAATCCATCTCGATGTTTCAGAGATGGATTTTTTTTGTTGTTGAGAAGTTTTATTTGCCCAAAACCTCGACAATTGGGTTTCCTATATTTCCACTTGGAAATTGAATTTTTAACAAGGCCGAAACGGTTGGTGCAATATCGGTCATGTGATATTCTCTATTGCTTTCACCTTGTTTTACTCCTGTTCCCATGAATATTAATGGGATATGAGCGTCATAAGAATTCCAAACGCTGTGCGTGGTTCCGGTTTTAGAATATGAAGGGAGCATATTGTCTCTGGTGATGATCTGGATGTCGCCACTTCTGATCCTGTTCAGTCCGTTGATGACTCTTTCTTTGATCGGTTGAGGGACAGTGGTTTCTTGCACTTCATTGGCATCAATTACAAAAAGGAAGTCCGGTCTTTTTTCCAACTCGGAAATCGTGAATTTTTTAATCTTTTCTAGATCCAATTGGTTGTCACTAATTACTTTTCTGTCAAAGTACACTTGGTAGTTTTGTGATGAGTTGATGATTTTCTCAACCCCAAATTTTTCTTTCAAAACGGCATTCAAATTCTTTTTCATGTCTTCTTCAAAAAATCCGGTTGGTATTTTGTGTTCTTCCAAAAAGCTTACAGAATGAGCTCCACCATGGTCTGCAGATAAGAAAACGGTGTATTGTCCTTTGCCAACTTTAGCATCCAAATGGTTGAAGAAATCCTTTAGATCTCTATCCAATCTTAGATATACATCTTCAACTTCAATAGAGTTGGGTCCAAATTTATGCCCCGCATAATCGGTAGAAGCAATGTTGATGGCCAAGAAATCGGTAATGTTGTCCTGTCCCAATTGTTCACCGGTTATAGATGCTTCGGCCAATTTCAAAGTGAGTGTACTGCCAAAAGGAGTTGCTCGTATTTCGCCTTTTTTCTTTTGGAAATCTTGTGCCAGGTTGTTGTAAGGGAAAGTAGGAGTTTTTGCCGATCCTAATAGTCCTTCCCACGAAGAATTGTCCGGAGAACTTTCTGTATATTGTTGGATGGGCAAAAGGGTGTTCCAACCGTTTGCGACTAATTTTGTTGGCAAATCTTGTTGGTTGAATTGTTGTACCCATTTGGGCAGCTCGTTCATGTAATAAGAGCTGGTTACAAAATTCCCACTGGTGTCATCGTACCAAAATGCTCCATTGGGATTGTGTCCGGCTGGCAAAATGGAGGCGCGATCTTTAAGAGAAACTCCAATAACTTTTGCTTGGAAGTTGGTGGCCAATCTCAATTGATCCGTAACCGTTGTGCTCCACAGATTTCTTGGAGAATGCTTGCCAACCTTGTCGCTGCTGGTACCAACGGGAAGTACGGTTTCGTCGGCAGTGCAGTACATGTTTTTTCCGGTTTGCTTGTCCACCCAATCGTTTCCTGCAATGCCGTGTATGGCGGGTACAGATCCTGTGTATATCGAGGTGTGTCCAATAGCGGTAACGGTTGGTACATAGTTGATGTGTACATTGTTCAAGGAGAAACCTTCGTTCAGTAATCTTTTAAAACCGCCGTCACCAAATTTTGAATAATATCGATGGAGGTAGTCCCAACGCATTTGGTCAATGACCAATCCTACAACCAATTTGGGTTGTTCTGAAGTAGTGTTTTTTTGAGCAAAAACGGGCGTTGTAGCCAATAATGCTAATGCGGCTATTCCTATTTTCTTAAACATAAGCTGTGAAATTATAAAAGCAAAAGTAGTTTTTATTTTTTTTTGAATGTATTTTTTTATGTGAATAGTTCATTACGATTTATTTATCTTTGCCCTTATGATATTAAGAGGAGAGAATTTAATAAAAGAATACGGTCCCAAAAAAGTAGTAAAAGGTGTTTCTGTTGAGGTTAAACAAGGCGAAATTGTTGGTTTGCTCGGTCCGAACGGAGCAGGGAAAACCACCTCGTTTTACATGATCGTGGGTTTGGTGAAACCGACTTCTGGAAAAATTTTTTTAGACAATAAAGACATCACTCAAGATGCCATGTATCGCCGAGCTCAAAATGGGATAGGTTATCTGGCACAGGAAGCTTCCATTTTTCGAAAACTATCGGTGGAAGAAAATATCATGGGAGTTTTACAATTGACCAAACTTTCCAAAAAAGATCAACAACGCAAATGTGACGAGCTGATCGAAGAATTCTCCCTTCAGCATGTTAGAAAAAACCGTGGCGATTTGCTCTCCGGTGGAGAAAGAAGAAGAACGGAAATTGCGAGGTGTTTGGCAACGGATCCCAGTTTCATACTTTTGGATGAACCTTTTGCCGGTGTAGATCCCATTGCTGTAGAAGATATTCAGAAAATTGTACGAAGCCTAACGGATAAAAATATCGGCATCCTAATCACCGACCACAATGTGCAACAAACCTTGGCCATCACCCATAAAACCTACATCATGTTCGAAGGTCGAATTCTAAAAGAAGGTGCACCACGAGAGTTGGCAAACGACCCACAGGTGCGTGAGGCGTATCTGGGAGAAAATTTCGTGTACCAAGATATTTTGAACAAACCCAAGAAAAAACATTTTGTGTACCAAGTTTGGGGTGGGAATTTCGAGGCCAAAACTCATTTTCAAGAATTCGTAAATGAAAATTTTGAAAATAAAGAGCAATTGAGATTGCTTTATGGCTTTGATGAAATTGGCTTTGCCTCGCTCGGAAATTCTGAAATTGAAAAAGTATTTTCAGAAGAAATCGATAAAAATGCCTACAACTCATTTGTCTTACTTAAAAAAGAAATTAATGCTCAGTACAGTTTGGACGATGCCCGAACAGAAGCTCAACAACAAAGTGCCGAAGCATTAAAATACTTAACCACTTATTCTTTCGAAGGATAATTTATTACAAAATAATATGAAAATATACACCAAGACCGGCGACAAAGGCCAAACTTCTTTGTACGGTGGGACCCGAATTTCTAAAGCGTCTGCAAGGGTAGAAGCTTACGGAACCATTGATGAGCTTAATGCGTTTATCGGCGTAGCAAAAAGCCAAATCGAAAGCGAAGAAACCATTAAGCAACTGAAAAAAATTCAGTTCGACTTGTTTACTGTAGGTTCCGAGTCGGCAACTCCAGCGGATAAACTGATGTTGGCCAATGGAAAATCGAGATTGCCTTTGGTGATTTCTGAAAAAGAAATTGAAGAGTTGGAAGTCTGGATGGACGAGATGGAAGCTCAACTGGAGCCGTTGCAATATTTTATTTTGCCCGGTGGTGGAAAGGCGGCAACAGCACTTCATGTTTCCAGAACCGTATGCCGTAGAGCCGAAAGGGCTTTGGTTTTCTTGAACGAATCCGAAGAATTGAGACTGGAATTGGTGAAATACCTGAACCGACTTTCGGATTATCTTTTTGTTTTGGGACGATTTGTTTCTAAAAATCAGAGCGAGCCTGAAGAGTTCTGGAATCCCAACCAACGCTAATTTTTCCCTAAAAATTCTTGTTTTTTTATAAATGAAAAAGTACCTGCTTTTTATCAACGGTCAACCGCCGAATGTACTTCCAAACTGTGAATTGTACGACGGTGTAGGCTGTTCGGACGGAGCTTTTCATTATTTAAAAGAAAAAAACTTTCCTTTAGAAAAATTGGATTTTATTTCCGGCGATTTCGATTCGCATTCCGGAATCGACGATGCCATCTATCAAGAAAAATTCATACACACGCCCGATCAAAATAAAACCGATTTTGAAAAGTCATTGGAAATTATCCTGGAAAACGGAGGTTCAGAAGTTGTCGTTTATGGAGGCAGTGGCGGCGAGATGGATCATTATTTAGGAAATCTGCATGTGGCTCTGAAAATGAAGTCCAAGCTGAAAATTTATTTTGTTGATGAGTTTTCTAACTATTTTTTTGCTGAAAAAACAACGATGCTGAATGATGTTGAAGGCAAAATGATTTCACTTTATCCTTTTCCGAAAGCCCAAAAGGTAAAGTCTCTGGGACTTCAGTGGGAATTGGATGCCGAAGATCTGGATCTGTCTTCCAGGATTGGGATTAGGAACCGTGCACTACAGCATGTTGTTTGTATAGAATATCAATCCGGTGAACTTTTGATTTTTCAAAGTCACAACTAAGAAATAAACACCAATAATTTGGTGTTATTTTTTTAAGAAAAAATCAAACTTTTTTAGCAATTTTGCAGTCTAAAATTTTTTATCCGTATAATGAAAATTAAATACTCAGAATTAATCGACCAAACCCTTTATTTTCCAACAGAAGAGTTTGATGTTGCCGAGCACAAATTACAATTTCATGGCATTCCGTTGATGGATGTCGTCGAAAAATTTGGAACCCCTCTGAAATTTAATTATCTACCCAAAATCTCCATGAACATCAATCGTGCAAAAGCATGGTTCAAGGAGGCTTTTGAAAGAAACGATTACAAAAAAAGCTATCGCTATTGCTATTGTACCAAATCCAGCCACTTTAAATTTGTATTGGATGAAGCTCTAAAAAATGACATTTCCATAGAGACCTCTTCGGCTTTCGATATGGACATTGTGAAATCTTTGTACGATGAGGGTAAAGTCGATAAATCGATAGAAGTAATTTGTAACGGTTTCAAAACCGATGATTATTTAACCAAAATCTCTAACCTGATCAACAGCGGATTCGAGAACATTACTCCGATTATCGATAATTACAGAGAGTTGGATAAGCTAACGGAAAGCATCGATTCTACCTTTGATATTGGGATCAGAATAGCATCTGAGGAAGAACCAAAATTCGAATTTTATACCTCGAGATTGGGAATTGGATACAAAGACATCATCCCGTATTATTCTCAGAAAATTGCAGAGCATCCCAATGCAAGACTCAAAATGTTGCATTTCTTCATCAATACCGGTATCAAAGACACCGCGTATTATTGGAACGAGTTGTACAAATGTCTTCGTGTGTATGCCCGTTTAAAGAAAATTGCTCCAGAGGTGGATTGTCTGAATATTGGTGGAGGTTTTCCTATTAAAACATCGCTTAATTTCGATTACGATTACCAATATATGGTGAATGAAATTGTGATGCAAATTAAAAAATTCTGCGAAGAAGAAGGAGTGGATGAACCGAACATCTATACCGAATTTGGAAGTTTTACTGTGGGCGAATCTGGAGGGCATCTCTATAAAATTATTTCTCAAAAAAGACAAAACGATAGAGAAAAATGGAACATGATCGACTCGTCTTTTATGACCACATTGCCGGATACTTGGGCAATTTCCAGACACTTCATCATGCTTCCGCTCAACCGTTGGGACGATACTTACGAAAGGGTGTTTTTAGGTGGATTGACTTGTGATTCCGACGATTATTACAACTCCGAGCAGCACACCAATGCGATTTATCTACCGGTGTTCAACGATACAAAACCTTTGTACATCGGGTTTTTCCATACGGGAGCCTATCAGGAAACCATCAGCGGATACGGCGGTGTGCACCATTGCTTGTTGCCGCAACCCAAGCACATCCTCATTGATAAGGACGAAAATGGTGAGTTTGTCTATACGGTTTTTCGTGAAGAACAAAAGCCAGAAGATGTTTTGAAACTTTTGGGGTACTAAGGTTATCCAATAACATAAAATCCACATTCGAACGGAATGTGGATTTTTGTTTATGGGAAAATAGATTGTTTTTTACTCAACATTTATTACTTCTGTAATTTCCGGGACAAATTGTTTAACGGTGTTTTCAACCCCCAATTTCATGGTCGAAAAACTCATCGGACAACCGTTGCAATTGCCAATTAATTTTACAAAAACTTTATTGTCCTTTACTTCAATCAATTCAATATCGCCTCCGTCGTTGTGTAGAAAAGGACGGATGGATTCTAAAGCTTCTAATACTTTGGTAACTGTTTCTTCGTGGTTCATGTCGTAATAAATGAAATTCTAAAAATTCGTCAAAAATAAGATTATTTTTTTGGAGAGCATCCAGCCATGGTCGTAATTTTTACGGCTTCGGTAGGTGGCAGGTTGTTGTTTCTCTCTACCAAGCTGGCGACTAAGTTTTGGGCCGTTTGGTAATAAATTTCACTTATTTTTGAATCTTCTTGCAAAGCTGCCGGTCTTCCAACATCACCCGCCTCACGGATGCTTTGGATGATTGGGATTTCGCCCAAAACAGGGATGTTTAAATCGTTTGCCATGTTTTGTGCACCTTGGTTACCAAAAATATAATACTTGTTATTTGGCAATTCTTCAGGTGTGAAATAAGACATGTTTTCGATAAGTCCCAAAACAGGGATATGAATGCTTTCCATGGTGAACATGGCAATACCTTTTCTAACATCGGCCAAGGCAACATGTTGTGGTGTAGATACAATTACTGCACCGGTCACAGGAACTTCTTGGATGATGGATAGGTGGATATCACCTGTACCTGGAGGCAGGTCGATCAATAAGAAATCCAACTCGCCCCAATGTGCATCTCTGATCATTTGGTTCAATGCTTTTGAAGCCATGGGTCCTCTCCAAACTACAGCTTGGTTGGCTCCGGAAAAATAGCCTATAGAAAGCATTTTCACGCCATAATTTTCTACAGGTTCCATCAAGTTTTTGCCGTTTACTTCTACCGACAAAGGTCTAGATCCTTCGGTATCCAACATGGTTGGGATGGACGGTCCGTAGATGTCGGCATCCAATAATCCAACTTTGAAGCCCATTTTGGCAAGGGTCACAGCCATATTGGTTGCAACGGTAGATTTTCCTACACCTCCTTTTCCGGACGCAATCGCAATGATGTTTTGTATTCCTGGGATTTGTTTTCCTTTAATCTGATTTTGTTGAACTTGACTGGGTTCTGGAGAAACGATTTTTATTTTCAAGTTTACTTGCTCTCCGAATTCCGAAGCAAAAGCTTGTTTCATGGCTACTTCTAGTTTTTTCTTCTCGTGCATGGCAGGCGAATGTGCCGTCATGTCGATGTAAACTTCGTTGCCCATAATTTGTAGATTGTTCACCAGATCGTCCACTTCAATTTCTTTCAGAAATTCTTGAACTTTTATTTTTGTAAGCATGATTTAATGGTATAAAAAAAATGAAGTACAAAAATACGGTTTTTATTTAATTTAGAATGAATAAAAGTAAGACTATTTTATCTGAAATAATTCATGAATGGTATTTTAGGACTTAAAATATCACTGGATTTCATCAGCCAAGAAGTGGAAAAGAAGAACAATGCAGTGGACTCGAAAATAATGGTAGAGTATTTGACCAAAATGCTATTTGGATGGTCTTTTTCGGTGACGATGAAGCTGAAGAAAGCGATCAGTGCAATGCTGAGCAATATACCTATGCCGCAAATTCTGTAGTACATGTTTCTGTTTTTTTTCTTGTCCATATCTTCGGTGCTTGCTTCCGAAATGTCTTCGTCTGATTTCTGAAAAAAGGAAAGGCAAAAAATAGAAAAAGAAAGGAATAAACAAAAGGCACAAGCGAAATGTACAATGTTCATCCAATCCCTGTAAAAAGGATCAAAAATACTAAGATATTCATTGCCTTCATAGCCGTTGAGTTTGGTCGGGAATGCAGCTACACCGATGGCAAATGCTCCAGATAAATTAGAAACGCGGTTCTCCCAGCGATCTTTTCCTCTGTAGGTGAGAAATAATCCTCCCATAATGCATAGGGAACCTACAAAAATAATGTGTCCAAAACTGTAATAGTAATGGCTGATGCTGATCTTGAATACTTTAGAATCACCTAATACAGAAGTAGTTAGTATCAATAAAAAAGTGAGTAAAAAGCCAAGTAATCCTATAAACATTCGGAGTTGTTTGTACGAGATTACACTGTCGTGGTGATCATGATTGTTGGGTTGGGCTTGTGGTTTCATGGTGTTTAATTTTAATGGTTTCTATTAGCTTTAGGTTGTCTTTGTAGTTGTTGAAGTGTTTTTTTAGAAATGTGTCGTGTCCATTTTCATCAAAAGTGGTTTCTTCAGACATCTGTTTTTGTAGGTCTTTGGGATTGTTTTTTTTGATGAGATTTAACCATTGATATTGTTCCTTAATTCCGAAAACATAAAGTGTAATTTCGTCCTTGGTGATTTTGAATTTTATAAAATTTCTATAACCTTCTTGAATTTTTCCCGATGAAATTTCAGTAACATGAAGTCCGTAAAAGCGATAACTGAGATAAAAATAAACCCCCATCAAAAAAGCTTGTATCAAGGCGGGAATTACCCATTGAATAATAAATAACCCGAATTTTGGATTGCAATCGGGAAGGATAAAATCCGTGTCGAAAAGATTTAAATGAAAAATACTTGATACGACAGAACAAACAATAAAAAGTGATGCGTATAAAATTTTATTATGTCTTCGTTCCAAATCCGAAGGTTCAGGGTTGGCAACTTGAACGACCGTTAGCGTTAAAATAGCCGGAACCATGAAAATACTGATGATCTCAATTGCAATATTGTCTGTGAATGAATGGATATAAATGGCGATCAAAGAGAAAAATAAAATGAGAGAGGTAAATTTGTAATTTTTAATGAAAAATAATAGATTGTAACCGATGAACTTGTCTGAAACTTCTTTGGAAGGGTATCGTTTTTTAAGGTCGTAGGGAATGTATTCTGTGGTCGAGTTTCCTAATTTAGGAAGTATAATCTCTTCTTTCAAAAATCCAGTAACATGCCCAAAAGCACCACCACCACCGGAAGCGATGTAATGTTTGACATCGGTTTTATGATTCGGGGAACGCAATTCATAATGAGAATAATGATGGATGTCGCCTGTGATTACAATGTCAAATTCTACTTCGGTATCGTAAGCCTTGTTGTTATTAATCACCGTTCGCATGACTTTCACAAAATAGTCGATGCTGTCCATTCTCTGTCTTCGTTTTTTGAAATCCTTGGCTTCAAAGGCGTACCAATACGGTTCGGCAACCAACAGTATGATATGATGAGTAGAACCGATTTTGCATAAATTTTCAATGTATTTTTTAAAATATTCCATTTGAGGAAGATCCAAATCTCCTTTCAATTGATTGTCCAAACCAAAAAGGTGATGGTTGAAGCCCAAATGATAGGCAAAATAGCTCCTGTTTTGTATGGTTTTGTAATTTCCAATGATGTTTTGTTGCGCCATCATACGATAGAATGCGGTGAGCCCATCGTACCAATCGTGGTTGCCAGGAACAGCCAGTAAATAAGGAGCCGATTCTCTGGATTTTGATGGGAAAATAAATCGTATAGGCCCTTTGAAGCGGTCTCCATAATTTTTGTCCGAACCGTCAGGATAGACCAGATCTCCGCCAATCACCAAGGCATCACCCGGTTTTAGATTTACTCCCAGATTTTTGCTAAAATGGGATCGGGTAAGGTGATAAAATACGGATGTGGTTGTATCGAATCCGTCTCCGGTATCGGCAATAAAATCCAGCCAATATTCATCAGGATGGCTTCTTTTGTCAAAGATTTCGTTGAAATTATCTTTGCCAAAATTGGCTTGAACTTCTCTTTTATCAATGACAGAAAGAATGTCACTGGACAAAGAAACTCGTCTGAAAGTATTGATGAGGCCTTGAAAATCGAACCAATGAACGGGTTTTTGTGGACTGAAATAATACGGGTATTTTTGTTCGTGATCCCTGAAAATTGTGATTTGTTTAGCGTTTTTAGGAATGAAAATTTCAAGAGCATGAGGAATTAAAAAGCCCAGCGCTATGAAGATGAGTAAGATCGTAAAAGTAATCATGGTGGTTTAGTTTTTAGTAGTTGAGTGTTCTTATGTCATGGCGTATTGTTTGTTGTTTTTAAAAGTATTACATCAAATTTAGTTAAAATAATTAATAATAAATAGTGAGATATTGAATATTTTTAATTATTAATTGGTGATTGTAGGCGGGTCTGTTTTTTATAATTGTTCAAATAATAAATGCGTATTTTTGAGAGTTTTAAAATTCTTTTTTCATCATTATGAAAAACATACTACTTTCAAGTGTTTTAATTTCTGGTTTGTTTTTTGGCCAGAATTACTCAAAATATGTCAATCCCATGATTGGGACCGGAGGACATGGACATACTTTTCCCGGAGCTACAGTACCTTTTGGCATGGTCCAACTTTCTCCAGATACCCGTATCGATGGCAGTTGGGACGGTTGCAGCGGATACCATTATTCGGATTCTATAATTTATGGGTTTTCTCATACCCACCTGAACGGAACCGGTGTTTCGGATTATGGCGATGTGATGTTGATGCCTACCATGGGAAAACCTAATTTTCAGCCACAGAATTACTCGTCGGCATTCTCTCATCAACAAGAAAAAGCCAGTGCAGGATTTTATTCTGTAAAATTATTGAAAAACGATATCGATGTCCGATTGACCAGCACCACAAGAGTGGGCTATCATGAATATACCTACAACCAATCGGGGCAAGGGAATGTCATTTTGGATCTTAACCACCGTGATGAGGTGCTGGAAGGTGAAGTGAAAATTTTAGACGACAAAACCGTTGAGGTTTTCCGAAGAAGTAAAGCGTGGGCAGAAAATCAATTCGTATATGCCAGAATAGAGTTTTCAAAACCCATGAAGTTCTTAGATCTTGCATCCAACGGTGAGAAAACCGAAACCCTAGCCAATACCAGTTTGCCTAACCAAAAAACCGTGACCATCAACGGAAAAAAAATAGCATTGGCTTTTTCTTCGGATATGAAAAAAGGGGAGAAGTTGTTGGTGAAAGTCTCTATTTCTCCGGTTTCTTACGAAGGTGCAAGAAAAAATATGTTGGCAGAAGGAAGCAGCAATTCTTTTGATGAAATCCATAAAAAAGCCGAACAACTTTGGGATAAAGAACTCGCCAAAATAGAGGTGAAGTCTGAGGATAACGACAAGAAAACCATTTTTTATACAGCGATGTATCATGTTTTTACCCAACCCAATACCTATTTTGATGTGGACAGAAAATACCGTGGTCGAGATCATAAAATCCATACCGCTGATGGCTACGATTATTACACCGTTTTTTCCCTTTGGGATACTTTCCGAGGTGCTCATCCTTTGATGACCCTCATCGATAAAAAAAGAACGACCGACTTTATCAATACTTTCATCAAACAATATGAGCAGGGAGGCCGATTGCCGGTTTGGGAATTGGCAGCCAACGAAACCGAATGTATGATTGGTTATCACGCAGTTCCCGTAATTGCCGATGCCATGGCGAAAGGGATAAAAGGTTTTGATTACGAATTGGCTTTTAAAGCTTCAAAAAATTCGGCCATGCTCAATATTTTTGGTTTGGATGCGTATAAAAAAAACCTCTTCATCTCCATAGATGACGAGCACGAAAGCGTTTCCAAAACTTTGGAGTACGCCTACGACGATTGGTGTATTGCGCAAATGGCTCAGATGTTGGGCAAGAAAGAAGACTATGAGTACTTCATGAAGAGGTCTCAGAGTTGGAAAAATTTGTACAATCCCAAAACAGGATTTATGCAAGCCAGAAAAAACGGATCTTGGCTAGAGCCTTTTGATCCACGAGAGGTGAATAATAATTTTACTGAAGGCAACTCTTGGCAATATTCCTTTTTTGTGCCTCAGGATATTTCTGGGCTCATCAATGCTCACGGTGGCAAAAAGAATTTTGAGGACTTTTTAGATGCCTTATTTTCTGCTCCAGAAAAAACCACAGGCCGGGAACAAGTTGATATCACAGGACTTATCGGTCAGTATGCACACGGAAACGAACCGAGTCACCACATTGCCTACCTCTATAATTTTGTAGGAAAACCTGAAAAAACCGATGCCAAAATAAAATACATTTTGGATAATTTTTACAAAAATACTCCGGATGGATTGATCGGAAATGAAGATTGTGGACAGATGTCTGCGTGGTACATCTTAAGCTCCATGGGGA
Source organism: Amniculibacterium sp. G2-70 (assembly GCF_014353055.1). Lineage (GTDB taxonomy): Bacteria > Bacteroidota > Bacteroidia > Flavobacteriales > Weeksellaceae > Amniculibacterium > Amniculibacterium aquaticum. Next base: position 950,155 of record NZ_CP060698.1, on the reverse strand, counting down.
TATACAGCGTAACTCCTGGAAAGCCGGAATGGGAAACGACCGTGCCGTATTTTGATGAAGTTAAAATTAATTTTGAAGACGGTACTTCGACCATCATCACGAAAAATACTCCAAAATCTGATCTTAAAAAACTCGGTTTCCAGAATGTTCAGGGATTGCAACCTCTTCCGTACACAGCATTGGTGCAAACTCCTGTGGTGAAGTCCAAGCAGCTTTTTGATTTTGAATCTAAAGTAGAAATTGAAGCATTGAACCCTAAAGATAGAGTCTTTTATCAACTGACCGAAGGTGGGAAAAGCACAGATTTTAAACCGTATAAAAAACCATTTACCATCAACAAAACAACGAAGGTGACGGCTTTTTCTGAAAATAAAGGACAAAAAAGTACTTTGGATGAAGCTACTTTTTACAAAAGACCCAACAACTGGGATATTCAAGTTTCTTCAACCTTCGTGGCTCAGTACCACAACGGTGGTTTCAAATCGTTAATTGACGGAATTAAAGGAACTGAAAACTGGAGAAAAGGCGAATGGCAGGGCTATCAAGGTCAGGACTTTGAAGCGGTAATCGATATGAAAACCCAAAAATCCATTCACGAAATTTCATCTTCTTATCTTCAAGACAGCAGATCTTGGATTTTGATGCCCAGAAAAGTAGAATATTATGCTTCTTCGGACAACAAAGATTTCTTCTTGATTACAACAGTCGAAAATACAGATGTCAAGTCTGAAGATACCCAATCTCAGGTGAAAGAGTACACCGCAAAAGTATTGCCGACCACTGCAAGATACATTAAGGTGAAAGCCTACAACTTCGGTACTTTACCCGATTGGCATGTAGGTGCCGGCAACCAATCGTATATTTTTATCGATGAGATTTCTGTAAAATAATTTGGATTTTATCCCATGAAAAAAGCTCTATTTTCTGATGAAAGTAGAGCTTTTTATATTTATTCTTTGACTTCGATGTCCGGGTTTCTTTTGAGTAATTCTGTTTTGAAATCTTCAAAATTTTTTGGAGATACAACTACCGAATTGTATGCCGGCCAATAGATTTCGACCCTTCCCGTAAGGCTAGGCGCTGGTGATGAAATAAGATTCCAAGTTTTTTCGATTTTGTAAATTCTCCTAATTTCAACTTTTTTGTATAGGTAAAAAAACGAATAGATGTAAAGAAACTTATCGTCCATCTCATATCGAATGCTGAAAAAGGAAATTGCAACAAAAATAAGAGTGAAAAAAACAATGGCTATCGGGATCCATGAACTTTTATCAACCCCCAAAAATATGAGTAATGCAAAAATCAAGGAAATCACCAAATAGGGCAACCATCCCGTTTTTACAGGTATTTTTATTCTATCCATGGGTGGATTATGCATTTTATCTGTGCATGTACATCACGGTTTTGTCCAAAACACCGTCTCCGTTAAAGTCTTCTAACTCGGGCGAATAGGTCTGAAGCTCCAACTCATCAAGCTTTTGCACGATCAATTCTTCCACTTCAGGATCGTTGGCGTATTTTAATACCAATTTGTTGATGCTCGGGCTGTTGATGTAATCATAAGTTCCTTCTTCCGAAGTGATGGTTTCGCAATTGCTACCCTCGTGATATTCGAATTTGAAAGAATTGTTAGCATTAAAAGTGTAGGTATTCTCCAAGTCGCAACCTTCCATGGTAATGGAATTGATGATGTGTCCGTCTTTACCTGAAATTTGTGCTACTTTGGACAACTTCCAAGTTCCGTTGATCAATGGAGTGTATATAACTTCTGCCTCTTCTTTTCCGCAAGAATTTAAAAATAAGCCAGAAATAACAGCGAGTGTAAATAATTTCTTCATTTTTAATTATTAAATTTCAACAAAAGTACTATTTCAACATAAACTACGCAAAATATTTTCTTTAAGGAAGCTAAACTTTGATCCGGATTCAAGTCCGAAAACCGTCTATTTCCAATTGATGGTAGTGAAGACGATCTCCTGATAGTTGTTTCTTTCGTAGAGAATTCCAATTTTATTTTCGCCAATTTTTACCAAATCCGAGTAGGCGGTAAAGTCGATTTTGGGGTCGTCACTGTGATCTATTTTCCAGGATTTGGTCCACGATTTTCCTTCGTCCAAACTGATTCTTAATGTCAGGTTGTTTCTTTGTTGGGTGTCGGCAGCATTGCAGAAAGCAAGGATTTCTTTTCCATTTTTTTTGCCTAAATTCAAAAGACTCCCTTGGTTGACGGGATCTGGAAGTTGGTGGTTTATTTTTGTTTCGGCCCAAGTCTCGCCACCGTCGTTACTTGTTGAGACAATTCTTGCTTTGGCATCTCCTTTTTGGTTGCGGCTATTCAGAATCAATTTTCCACTGCTCAGTTCTGCAGCTGTGGATTCGTTGGAACCTGGAAATTCTACAGACTTACTTATTTTAAACGATTTTCCATGATCGTCCGTGTAATAGCCATGGGCTTGATAATCGGAGTAGTCGTTTTTGGGATTGCCTTTGGAGTGGTTGGCAGCGACATATATTCTGCCTTTATATTTTCCGTTTTTTATTTGCAAAGCATGTCCCGGAGTATTGGCATAGGCTCTCCAATCTTCAGGGAATCGATATTCTGTATGGTATCTCGGTTGGTTCGGTCGGTGTACTTCTTTGGTAATGTTCACGGGTTGCGACCACGATTTACCCATATCGGTAGAGGTGATGTACCAAGCTTCTCTCAGTCCTTTTCCGGATCTAACTTCGTATTCATGGGCATTGCCGGTGTTGTAAAAGAGAAAAATTCTGCCGTTGGGATATTTGGGGTCTGAAGTATCCAATACGGGAGCCGAATTGCTGGCTTGTAAGTTGGTGTAATCTACCACAAGTTGTAGCTTTTGCCAAGTTCGGCCTCTGTCGGTACTTCTTTTCATGACAATGTCGTTGTCTCCAAAATCTGAAGCTCCATTTTTTCGACCTTCACAAAAAGCTAACAACTCACCATTGTTTAGGGAAATGATGGCCGGGATTCTGTAGCTGAGGTAGCCGTCTTCACCGGATCGGAAAACGGTAGTGCGTTGGGTTTGGGCAATGACAAGGGTATGGACAAGAACAATTAATGTTGTTATGATGGTGCTTTTTTTCATGTTTAAATTTTATATCTAGATTTTTTGTATCGATATTTAGATGGATTTTGGGTTTTAAAATTGAAGTTTTAGCGGGCTAAAACAAAAATTTAAAATGCAAAATACACTGAATAGAATACAAAAAGGCAGATAAGAAAGATTAGAAATAGCCGAATTATTATTTCGGTAAAATTTTAAACAGGTTCTAAAAAATCCTCTCCAAATTTTGAAGAGGATGATGGTTGTATTTCGATTTACAATTCACCGCCGTGATTGTCCAATTGTCCTTCCCATTTGGACACTGCAGATGTTGCAAGTGCATTTCCAAGAACATTGGTCATGCTTCTTCCCATGTCGCAGAAATGGTCTATTGGAAGGATAAGGGCAATCCCTTCTGGTGGTATCCCAAACATGGAACAGGTTGCGACAATGATTACCAAACTGGCTCTTGGGACACCCGCAATTCCTTTGGAGGTAAGCATAAGCACCAATAGCATAACGATTTGTTGTCCAAGGCTCATTTCGATGCCGTAGATTTGAGCGATAAAGATGGATGCAAAAGTCATGTACATCATGCTGCCGTCTAGGTTGAAGGAATATCCGAGTGGTAAGATGAAGGATACAATTCTGTTGTTGCAACCAAATCGCTCCAATTCTTCTACCAATTTTGGGAAAACGGCTTCGGAACTGGTGGTGGAAAATGCGATGAGTAAAGGTTCTTTAATTCTTTTTAACAATTCAAAAAGTCGATTTCCTAAAATCATATAACCTACAGCCAACAAGACCAACCATAAAATGGCCAAGGCAAAGAAAAAGTCCCTAAGATATACGGCATAAACCGTGAATATAGAAAATCCTTTGGTGGCTACAATGGCAGCAATAGATCCGAAAACCCCAAGTGGAGCCACCCACATGATGTAGCCAACCATTTTCAGAATGGCATGTGCGCAAATATCAAATGCTTTGATGATGGGCTTGGTGTATTGCTCGCCCATATTGGCAAGGGCAATCCCAAACATCACGGAGAAAACCACAATTTGCAATACTTCGTTGGTTGCAAAGGCTTCGAACAAGCTTTTAGGGATCACATGTTTTACAAAATCTTCTAAAGAAAAATCTTTTGTTGAATGCATGATTTCCGATGCCGATGAGGTGTCGCTAAGATCCAAGTTGGTTACTTTTCCGGGTTCCATCCAATTGACCAAGACCAAACCGATCATCAGAGAGATCAAGGAGGCTGTAATGAACCACAACATGGCTTTGGAACCGACTCTTCCGATCATTTTGATGTCGCTCATCTTGGCAATGCCCACCACAAGTGTCGTAAAAACCAACGGTGCAATGATCATCTGTACCAAACGGATGAAGATGGTACCCAATAGTTTGATGTTTTTGGAAAAACCATCGGCCGATTCCGGATACTGAAGATGTACAATTGCACCTGCAGCAACCCCGAGAATAAGCGAAACAATGATGGCGATAAAAAGCTTATTTTGTCCTTTCATAGTTATTATTTGTAAGTTTACAAATATAATCTTTTCAATAGGTTTATGAAAAAAAGTCTAAAATCTATTTTTTACCTCCAAATTTATTAAGCTTCATGCTCAACGAAAACATGATGTATCGTTTTAGGATAAGGTCTTCGCGATCTTCGATGTAGGTTGAGTTTATGCTTCTGCTTACACTTTGGTTTTGGTTCAGTACATCATAAACCTTCACTTTGGCGGTGAGTTGTTTGTTAAAAAATAAATATCCAATACTGGTGTTCCAAAAATAAAAATCCTTTTTATATCCGGGTTGGGTGATCGAATTGGTGTTGTATTCAAAATCATTTCCGATGACCAGATTGGATTTGAAAAAATAATTGGTCAGCTCCAATTTGAATTGATTGTACGATACTTCGGACTGATCTATGACATAATTGTCGTATTTGGAAGTGGTATAATTCAAAGAGTAAGAAGGTTTGATGGTGAAACGGTCTTTTTCTTCAAAACTAAAATTAATCCCCGGCGAAAGGGTGTATAGGTTGCTGGTGTACGAATTTCCGTTGATAAAACCTTTGCTGTAACTGTACGATTGGGAAGTCCTTGGCGAGATGGTCAATTTACTTTTGTTGTCGTTCCATTTAAAAGTTTTGGAATAACCAAAAGACAATCGTACCGATTTGTTTCCCGAGATATTGGTGTAGGTGCTGTGTTGCTTGCCGGAGTCATCGATGGTACTGAAATAAGCAACGGCATTGTTGCTGTAGTTGAAGCCCGAAGAGATGTAAAAATTTGTCCCTTTTTGGATGTTGTTTTTACTAAAATAGACATTGGTGTAGTTGCTCCAAGTGTTTTTTAAATCCGGATTTCCAACATAGGAAACGAGCGGATTGGAAGTGTTCGTAAATGTGGAAAGCTGACTGGCCGATGGCGTGTAAAACGAATTGTTATTGTTGATGCTTAATCTTGAGGTTTCGTTGAATTTATATTGCATCCCAAAATAAGAACTCGGATTGAAAAAAGTTCTCTCCAAGCTGAATTTCTCATTCTGATATTCGCTTTCAATATTCATTTTATCAATGTTGAAATCCAAGCCCATCCAAAGGTTGAGTTTCTTTTTGTTGATGTTCAGGCTAACATTCGGGTCTATGCTGCTGGTTCTTTTCGACATAAAATTGGACAATGCCGAATTGAAAATAGAATAAGTCCCAGTAGCAGCATCAAAATCATGAACTCTGGCATCTTGATTGTTACGGTCACGACTATAATCCAAAGCGATATCTAAAGATACAGAATCTGTGATGGGCTCTGTGTAGGAGATGCCCAAACCGTAGCTGTAGCCGTTGTCTTTATTTTTGGTTTGTTGGTTTCTATTGTCGTTGGATCCAGAACCTTGGAAAAATTCGGTTTCGGAAATACTCAAATTGTCGCTGTTTCTTTGGTTGATGTTGGTATTGGCATCCAAACTAAAGCTTCGACCTTTTTTCTTGAATTTTCTGGTGATATAGATGTTGTTGTTGAAGCTGTTGTTCAACGATTCGCTGTTGGAATACGATAAATTGTTGTTGAGTAAAACTCCATTTTTTCTGGTAGAAGACAAGTTCTTACTGATGCTCTTGGAAAAAGAAGTACTGAAAGCCGGAGAAATATAAATGCTGGTTAAGGTGTCGGGTTTCACAACAATCGATTGGTCAAAAGACAATTGACGACTGTCGCTGTTGCCCTCGTTTTCCGATTGTGTATTCAGGGTATAATCCGTCAGAAGCGTTGTTCGGTTTACTTTGGATCGGGTTTCGCTATCTCCATTTTTTACCATAACGCTCATCGTTTCCAAATCGACCTTTTTTCCAAATTGATCCGAGTAATTTACACCTAAAACCGATGATTTTTGAATGCCTTTTTTAGCACCGCTGGATGAGGAATAGTACCTGCTACCTCCGCTATAAGATACATTTCCACCTTGCAACATCCACGCATTTCTGCCACTGCCCATGCTGTCGAAAATTTCGTCGTTGGAAAACCCCTCGGAGTTGATGTTGTTGGCAGATGATAACAGGCTGACCTTGCTGTCTTTGTTGAAATAACTGGTCAAAAGGCTTCCTTCATACCGTTGGTCCGAGCCGTAACCTAAATTGACTCTTCCCAAGAAACCTTTGTTTTTCTTTTCGTCGATGTTGAAGTTGATGGTGGCATTTTCGGATTTTGCAGTTTTGCCGGACAGCTCTTCTTCCTTGGTTTTTGTCGTGGTGAACTGTATGTTCTTGATGAGGTCAGCCGTCAGGTTTTTCAAAGCAATTTTTCCGTCTTTGTCAAAAAAAGGCTTTCCGTTTACCAAAATTTTGTCCACCTCTTTTCCGTTGATGGTGATTTTGCCATCGTTGTCCATCTCAACTCCAGGGATGCCTTTCAGGAGCTCTTCTATCTTGGCATCGGGTCTTACTTTTATTGCTGATGCTTTGAATTCTATGGTGTCTTTTTTTATTTTTATGGGAGCTGCTGTAATTTTTACTTCATCAATTTTAGATTCCAAATTTCTCTGTAAAATGAGGGTGCCCATTTCTACATCTTTATCGATGTTTTTAAATTCTTTAGAAAAAATAGCATATTTAGGATGGTCTATTTTCAAAAGACTGGCTTCATTCAAGTTGGAAATTTTTAGTTTGAAACCTCCTTCTTTACCCGAACTGGTGTAGTTGATGATGGACGAATCTTTCTGTTTTAAAAGGTAAACGGTAGCATTTTCTAAAGGAAGTTGTTCTGGGTTGATAATTTTTCCATTAATGACATGGTTTTGACTAAAAATTAATAGATTTCCTAATAAGAATGCAAAAACTGCAAGTATTTTTTTCATAATTTCATTTTCAACCTTGCGAAGATAAAAAAAACACTCGTTCAAAACGAGTGTTTGGTATTGTAATCTTATTTTATTTAAAACTAAGCTTGCAAGTATCTAGAATAGGCATAACCTTCTACACCGTCTTCATTTTTAACTTTCCACCATTCGGAATTGGTTTGTTCTACCAATGTTACTTGACCGTTGTGGGCAGCTTTTCCAACAACAGCAGCTTCTGTGGACGGTTCTTGTCTTAGGTTTAGGTTAGACGACTCCGTGATTACTTTTAGCGCAGCTCCAGCAACCAATCCTACCACCTGAACATTGATGTTGATGTCCGATGCGGAATAAGAAGCGTCGATAGCGCCCAAAGCATTCCATACGGCGTCTTTACCGGCAGTATCACTTGCGTTTCCCGAGATATAAAGGATGCCATCTTGTTCGATAACTTGTAGTTCGGAGATTCCAGCGCCTTGTGCTGCACTCACTACACCTGCATATTTATCTTGTAATATTCCCATGGCTCAATTATTTTACAGTGTAATTAAAGTTAACTTTTCCTACTTTCAAAGCATCAACAGATTCTTTGATTTTTCTTGCTTGAGTTTGGGAAACATCTCCTGTCAAGGTTAGTTCTCCGTTCACAACACCCACTTTTACAGAAGGAAAGTCTTTCAATGCATCTGTGATTTTTTTTGTGATGGCCGGGTCAATTGCAGAAGCGGTTTCAACCACGGTTTGTACAGCTGCTTTTACAGAAGCCATATCCATAACATCTTTTACTCCGGTAACTTTTTTTAGTGCATCAATTGCTGCTTGCTTGTCAGCATCAGACGCAAACTCTCCACTAAGGTGGGCAACGCCGTCTTTTACTTCAACTGAAGTCCCTGCATAAGAGGTTAGTGCAGTTGTAGCTGCTTTGGAAAGATCCGCGTCGGAAATTGTTTTTTTACAAGAAATAGAGCCGAAAGAAATAGCGATTGCTAAAACGGCCATGCTAAATGATTTTTTCATAAGTGTATTCTATTTAATTAATAACCAAACAAAGATATACTTTTTTTGGAATTGTGTATTTAAAAACTGAAAATTTTATTAAAAATATATTTTTCACACAAAAGCACCAATTTAAAAACTAAATTGGTGCTTTTGTAAAATGGAATTTAAAGAAATTATTAACCTCTAACTTCTAATCTCTAACTTCTAACCTCTATTGATGTGGTAGTAAGCCAACATTTTATAATACAATTTCGCTGCGAGGAAAGCCGTAGGTTTGCTGTACGGCGAGTCCATCAGTTCTACAATATCAAAGGCGACCACATTGCATTTTTCAAACACTTTTCTTAGCAGTTCCAAAGTCGGATACCACTGCAATCCGCCCGGTTCCGGCGTTCCTGTTGATGGAGCAATGGACGGGTCAAAGGCATCTAGGTCGATGGTGATGTACACATTGCCCGAAACTTTTTCCAAAACATCGTTGATCCAGTTTTCGTTGTGGGCAATTTCGTGCGCCCAGAAACATTGTCCTTTTGGCACATACTGCATCTCTTCGATGTCGCAAGAACGAATTCCCACCTGTACCAAATTCAGTTTCTGCGAAGCTTCGTACACCGCACAAGCGTGGTTAGAAGTCGATCCGTGGAAATCCGGTCTCAGATCGGTATGCGCATCCAATTGCAAAACGGTAAGGTCAGGATATTTCTCGCCCAGAGCACGGATAGAGCCAATGGAAACCGAGTGTTCGCCACCAAAAAGGGTGAACAATTTGTCCGACTTCCCCACCAATTCTTTTGTCTTTTGGTACACGGCTTCCGTCATGGCTTCAGGAGTGGTGTTTTCACTGACTTCTCCAGCCAAGAAAACCCCTTCCAAATACGGCTCGGTACCGGTTTCTATGTCGTACAATTCCATATTTTCCGAAGCGTCCAAAAACAGTTCAGGACCTTTGTCGGCACCTTTGCCCCAAGTCGAAGTCCCGTCGTAAGGCACGGTAACTAGGGTTACTTTAGAGTTTTCATAAGTGGCATTTTCCTCAGGAATGGCTGCGTAAGTTTTCATATTTTTAAGTATTTATTCAAAAATTTAACAGCGCAAATATACAATTTATAAGTTTTTCTTGGGGCAGCTTATCCATCTTCCGCTCCCACTCTTTTGCTTGTCGTACCTCCTCGCAAAAGGAGTTCCGCTCAAGCTGGGCTGCGGGAGTAGAGTCCTTAAGAAATAAACAAGTTGATTTTAATGACTTTGGAGGTTAGGATATTTTTATCATATAGAGTTATATATGCTGTTCAATAAGTTTTCATAGGAAATAAAATTTTTACGATGCTCACTCTTTTTATTCGTTAATTTTTTGTCGACTTCAAATAATAATTTCTATGAGAATCTATGTGGTTAAGGTAAAAACAAAAGAAGTCTCATTGTGGTTAGAGAACTTTACAACAAAGTTCAAAATGAAGGCGAAAGGTTACGAGAGTTTTTATTGATATTGTGTTAAAGTATGTTAAATTTTTAAGATATATTCGTGAAAATTTGCATAGTTTTAGTTTTAGTTTTAGTTTTAGTTTTATCTCATTAACAATAAAAAATAAAAAAGTTATGAGAAAAATCATCAATTTTTCACTCTTAGTGATGTCATTTGTAAGTGTATTGAATTGTTCAAGAGAACATTTTGAAATGAATTTACAAAAAAGTGAAAATGGGAAAAAGGAATCAACTTCAAAATTTTCAAATGAAGATCGAAGGAATTATTTTTCAAAAGAAGCAATTATCAATTATTAAAGTAGATAAGTATACAAGACAAAAGAGTGCTTATGAAATAGAAAATGTTTCAGAAGTAAATTTAGAGGAATTAGAAACTAATAATCCAGACTATGAATTTCATACAATGAAATTTGTTTTATATAGTACTGGTGATATGCAGGTTTTTAATAATGAAAATGATTTTATTAATTATGTAAAAGATAATTCGACTAGTGCAAATGTAGTGATGGAGTTTTATCTTGATGGATATAAGATAAATGATGTTGTGGTTACTAATGGTGAATTTTTAAGTTTTTCTCAGTTAAATTCTACTCCACCAGTAAAATACCCGTGTACCTACCAAGGTATTAGAAAATGTGTTGATGAAGGGATTCATAGCCAGAATTGGTTTCAAATGATAAAATGCATTTCGGAGGGAGTTGGGTGTGTTCTAGATTGGTATATTAACTGTACAATAGATAATTGTCCTACAAAAGTAAAAACAGTAATACAATGAAATTAAATGTAAGTGCGTTAAGGGTTAAGCTCCCACATTTTTGGTTGTTTTTTGTAGCCTATATTTTATTAAATGTCATCATGCGACAGTTTAATCAAAGAGAAGTTATTACAGAAATGACTTATATGATTTATACAATAATAAGTTTTGTTATATTAATCATATTGGGATATAAAAGAGTACAAGATGCAGGGTATTCTGGTTTTTTATTTCTTATCCCATTCCTAAATCTTATTTTGGCAGGTATGCCCTCCAAGAAAGATTAAAATTGAAATCTCCTTGCACAGCTTGGAGATTTTATTTTTTTTGGGAAAGATTACATTAAAAATTATTTTCCCTAATTTCGTAATCAAAATTCAAAAAAACAATTGCTATGGAAAAATTGAAACTGTCGATGCTGTTATTAATCTTCTCCATCTTGGGATTTGCACAAGATTTTGTCGGTTCTTGGAAGGGAAATCTCGAAGTCATGGGACAACAGCTCCCTTTGGTTTTTAATATTTCCAAAACGCCTCAAGGATATTCATCAACCATAGATTCGCCCATGCAAGGAGCCGTGGGGATCCCTGTGGATAAAACAGAAGTGGTTTCCGGTGAAATTATCCTGACCCAATCTGCCATGAATGCAAAATTCAACGGAAAAATAACAGATGGAAAACTGAACGGAACCTTCTCGCAAAACGGAATGCAGCTGCCTCTCGTACTTGCCAAAACCGATAAAAATGATCTGGGACTTCACCGACCACAAAGTCCAAAACCTCCCTTCGATTATCTGCAGGAAGAGGTCATCATAAAAAACAATAAACTAGGAAATGCATTAGCGGGGACTTTGGTTTTACCAAAGAATTTTAATAAGAAATCACCGGTTTTGGTGCTGATCACCGGATCTGGAGCCCAAAATAGAAACGAAGAATTGTTCGGTCACCAACCGTTTTTGGTGATCGCCGATGATTTTGCAAAAAAAGGAATCGCTACTTTGAGAATGGACGATAGAGGTGTAGGCGGTTCGGAAAAAGGAAAAGAAAACCCGACTTCTGCAGATTTTGCAACCGACATCGATGCCGCTGTTGAGTTTCTGAAAAGTAAAGGTTATCAAAATATTGGACTTCTCGGTCACTCTGAAGGCGGAATGATCGCTCCAATTGTGGCTTCGCAAAATAAAAATGTAAAATTCATGGTCTTGCTTGCCGCTCCCGGAGAGCCGATAAAAAATCTGATGATCCAACAAAACGAAATGATCGGAAAAGCAGCCGGGATGAGCGAAACTCAATTGGAAAAAGCCAAAGAAATCAACGCGAAGATTTATGATTTTGTCATCAATTACAACGGGAAAGATTTGGAAAGCGATTTGAAAAATCAAGTGTTAAAATCTCAAGGGCTATCGGGCGAAGCGTTGGATGCCAATGCCGAGCAACTCGCCAATCCGTGGATGGTGTATTTTCTGAAATTCAATCCGGAGGATTACTTGTCCAAAATAAAAATTCCCACTTTTGCACTGAACGGAAGCTTGGATATGCAAGTTTCGGCAAAAGAAAATTTGGAAGGTATAAAAAAATCCTTGGCCAAAGCGGGAAATAAAAACTATAAAACAGAAGAATTCAAGGGTCTAAATCATCTTTTTCAAACTGCAAAAACGGGAAACCCCAACGAGTACGGACAAATCGAAGAAACGATGGCGCCGCAAGTTCTTGGTGCAATTTCAACTTGGCTATTGGGTTTGAAATAACGGCAGAGAAACTGTACCTTTGCAAAAATTTAATAAAAAGCAATGAATTTTAAAGCAGTTCTTTTTGATATGGATGGGGTGATTGTGGATACCGAACCTCTTCACCGTAAAGCCTATTTCAAAACTTTTGACGATTTGGGCATCCATGTTTCAGAAGAATTTTACGCCTCTTTTACAGGCAATTCGACCAAAAAAGTGTGCGAAAAATTAATTGAACGATTCGACCTTAAAGAAAGTCACGAAGAAATTACCGCCATCAAAAGAAGGTATTTCAAATATTTATTCGACCACGATGAAGAGTTTGATCTAATCCCGGGCGTGTTGGATCTGATCAAGCATTATCACGAAAACGGAGTGAAGTTGGTCTTGGCAAGTTCGGCAAGTAACAATACCATCAATTGGGTGTTCGAGCGATTTCGTCTGGATCCTTATTTTGTTGGAAAGATTTCCGGTGCCGACCTGAAAGAATCCAAACCCAACCCGGAGATTTTCCTGAAAGCCGCCGAAATTGCTGGCGAGCCCAAAGAAAATTGCATGGTGATTGAGGATTCTACCAATGGGATTTTGGCCGCCCACAGAGCTGAAATTTTCTGTGCGGCATACAAAAGTCCACATTCTGAAAAGCAGGATTATACCCTGGCCAACATGGTGGTAGAAGACTACAAAGAATTGGAAAAACAATTTGTAGAAACTTATTTTTAATAGAAAAAGCCTCCTGATTTTCGGAGGCTTTTTTGTTATTTATTTTTCTCATACAATTGATGGATCAGCCCATCGGCAACGGAAATTTTTGGGACATATATTTTTGAAATATCGGCCCAATGCAATACTTGGGTATATATCTCTAACGCAGGTGCCAAAACATCGGCTCTGTCTTCTCGAATGTTTAGTTGCTCCATTCTTTCGGCTACCGATAATTTCGAAATTTCTTTGTGCATTTTTTTCAGATACGACAAAGTCATGGCTTTGCCTTCTTTGGTTTTGCTTAGTGAAAATACCTTGTTGATGTTGCCTCCAGAGCCAATAGCTAAAATCGGTTGGTCGGATTTTATTTTGCTTTTAACCTCGTTCATCAGGTTTTCCCATTGCTTTTTTTCGACCAAATTGTTCAACAAACGAATGGTGCCGATGTTGTACGATTTTTTGAATTTCATTTTGCCTTTTTCATAAAAAGTGAGCTCTGTAGATCCACCTCCGACATCGATGTACAGATAGGCGAAGTCCTTGTCCATGCTTTCGGCAATGTGGTTTTCGTAGATGATGCCCGCCTCCTCGTCACCGGAAATAATTTCGATGTTGATGTTGGTGGTTTCTTGGACTATTTCTATCAAATCGTTTCCGTTTTTGGCGTCCCTCATGGCCGAGGTTGCACAGGCACGGTAATGTTCGACTTTGTAGATGTCCATCAGATCCTTGAAGATGTTCATGGTTTTTATAAACATGGCTTGTCGTTCCGGACCAATTTCACCGTTTTTGAATACATCCATCCCCAGCCGAAGTGGGACTCTCAAAAGATTAAGCTTGGTGAATTCTTCTTTTTTTCCGGGTTGTTTTTTAACTTCGTTGATGAGCAATCTCGCGGCATTACTCCCAATATCGATGGCGGCTAATATCATGTTTTAGATAGATTAATGGTTGTTTTTTACTCTGTTGTTCAGATAATGAAAGATCTCAATCTGAGATCGAAATTCCTTCTCGTTGGATTTCACATAATTATTGACAAGATTTTTATCCAAAATTCTGGCTTTTACATTGTCCTTCAACTGGATTCGTAGCAGTTCAACAATTTCTTTTTTTAAGGATTTCGATTTTATTTTTACAGCTGCTTCTACACGGTAATCCAAATTTCGTGTCATCCAATCGGCCGAGGAGATGTAGATTTCTTCACTTCCTTTGTGGTGAAAATACATTACTCGAGCGTGTTCCAAATACTCATCTACAATAGAAATTGCATTCATTTTCTTTTTGAACGATTTTTGGTTGATGGCACAATAAATCCCACGAACGATCATGTTGATTTCGACACCGGCTTCTGCTGCCGAATATATTTTTTCGATGAGGCCTTTGTCGCTGAGCGAGTTTACTTTTAGGATGATTTCGGCTTTTCTACCGGCTTTGGCTTCTTCAATTTCTTTGTCGATGAGGTGTTCGATTTTCTCCCTCATAAAATTGGGACAGACCAATAAATTTTTGAAGGTTTTCATGCTCTCCAAAGTCACCGTTTTTGGACTTTTTAGCACATTGAAAATTTTATTGATGTCCGCCATAATCTCCCTGTCCGAAGTCATCAAGAGGTGGTCGCCGTATATTTTTGCTGTTTTCTCATTAAAGTTTCCGGTACTCACAAATCCGTATTGTATGGTTTTGTTGTTGATTCTTTTTTTGATGATGCACAACTTGGCGTGTACCTTTCGGTTTGGGATTCCTGTGAGGACTTTAATGCCTTCGGTTTCCAGGATTTTTTTCCATTTCAGGTTGCTTTCCTCGTCGAACCGAGCTCTAAGTTCCAGCATGACCGTTACTTCTTTGCCGTTTCGTGCAGCACCAATCAAGGCATTTACAATTTTAGATTTTTCAGCCAATCGATAGGCGGTGAGGTTAATGGATCTTACATCCGGATCAATCGCGCTTTCCCGTATCAAATCAATTACAGGGGTAAACTGATGGTAGGGAAAGGTGAAAAGTAAATCTTTTTTCAGGATAATGTCCGAAATGCGATCTCCAGAATTGAGCTCTGGATGCCGGATTTGAGTTCGTTCCAACAGTTTTTTATGTTCCGAAAAAACATTAGGAAAATCCATAAAATGTTTGAAATTATGAATTTTTCCACCCGGGATGATGCTGTCTTTTTTTGTGAGATTTAGTTTTCTAATCAAAAATTCTAACAAGGCATGATCCATATCTTTGTCAAAAACAAATCGGGTAGGCTTTCCTTTTCTACGGTTTTTTATTCCTTTTTCAATTTTATCAGCAAGTGTGGTGTTGATGTCGTTGTCCAGGTCAAACTCGGCATCTTTTGTAATTTTAAAAGCATGTGCATGGAATTCATCATAACCAAAATATGAGAAAATATGAGGCAAACAAAGCTTAATGATCTCTTCCAAGAGGATGATGTTTTTCTCTTCACTGTTTTCTGGAATGATGAAAAACCGGCCTACAAATCTGGACGGCACTTCGATAATCGCATATTGGCTGTGGTATTGTATGTTTTTTTTGCGCATCACAATGCCCAAGTATAGGCTTTTGTCCCGAAGATAGGGCATGGGTAGGTTTTCGTGCAATATGATGGGTATGGTGTTGTTTTCTACCACTTCGTCAAAATATTTTACCACTTCTTCCTTTTGTTTTTTACTAAGATCTTTTATGGTTTTTATGTGGACATTTTGTTGAGCCATTTCTTTTTGGATGCTCTTCCAGGTTTTGTCAAAATTCTTTTGATGATCAATAACCGTATTGTTAATTTGATCGATGATTTTTGAGGGTGGAGCAAAAAAACTTCCGGTGATGAATTTGTCTTTGAAATCCATCGCTCTTTTGAGTCCAGCCACACGAACTCTGAAAAATTCGTCCAGATTGTTGGAGAATATCCCTAAAAAACGAATTCGTAGATGCAAAGGAACGCTTTTGTCCATGGCTTCTTGCAATACTCTTTCGTTGAAGGCTAACCAAGTGAGATCTCGAGGATTAAAGGGTGTTGACATTGTGTGTGGGCTTATGATTCAAAAATACAGAATTAATCCTGATAACAAGACAAATTTATATTAAATCTAAATAAGGCTTTGAACTCTGATTAAAAGTTTTTAAATTTGGGAAATTCCTAAATGAAGGCAATGGTAGAAGAAAATTTAGTTCGAGAAACGCACGGCGAAATAAAAAAAGCAATTAAAGGTGAGCGCATCGTTTGTGAGGGCGATTGTTCTCAGTATTTTTTTTATCTGATCGAAGGCGAGTTGTCGGTGTTTAATTTCACAGAAGAGGGCAAAGAGTTTCTTCAGCATAAGGTGATGAAGGAACATTTTTTTGGCGAACCCGCCGTTTTGTTGGGCAAGCCGTTTCCTGGATCGGTGGAGGTGAGTTCGGACAAGGCAAAAATTCTCAAAATAAAGAGAGAAAATTTCTTG
Organism: Amniculibacterium sp. G2-70; assembly: GCF_014353055.1. Classification (GTDB taxonomy): domain Bacteria; phylum Bacteroidota; class Bacteroidia; order Flavobacteriales; family Weeksellaceae; genus Amniculibacterium; species Amniculibacterium aquaticum. Next base: position 933,649 of record NZ_CP060698.1, on the reverse strand, counting down.
GACTACTTGTTGGGACATCCGGAAAAGTTGATGGAATTCACCAAATCCATTGCAGAAAAAGCCCTGAGAGGAAGCCAATCCTTGAAGAGTATCGTATTCTTAAATCCTGAAGATCGTATCCTGAATCAATTGAACGATTATAGAAATTCACAAGGAAATCCAGGTGAGCCCTTACTGATCCCAATGACTCGAAAAGAAATATCCAACATGACGGGACTGCGAATAGAAACCGTAATCCGTACGATAAAAAAGATGGAAAAAGAAGATAAGCTGACCATTAAGAATGGAAAGGTTTATTTTTAAATTCAATAAAAAATTCAAATTTATAATTTATGAAAAGTTTACATATCTGGCTCAAATTCGCAATATTCAACCTATTTATTGTTGCCGTTTTGGGAACGGTTATGCGTTACAAAATTGCATTCTCACTTCCGATAGTCGAACAAAAAAACCTTCAACAAAGTCATTCGCATTTTGCTTTTTACGGTTGGATTACATTTATTATTTATGTTTTAATCGTAAAATATTTACGAGAAGTTGTTCCCAACCTTAAAGAAGGAAAGTACAAATGGTTGGTCATCTCCAATCTTGTAGCCTCTTTCGGTATGCTTATTTCTTTCATTTATAACGGATATTTTTGGTTGTCCATTGCTTTTTCAACCATGGCATTGCTCACCAGTTTTGTGTTTTATTTTGTTTTTTCAAAAGACATGAAGGGTATTTCGGACATTTCAAAAAAATGGTTGCATGCTGCGTTTTTCTTTGCCGTATTTTCATCTTTAGGGGTTTTTACTTTGAGCATCATGATGGCGACTAAGAATTTTTCTCAAGATGTTTTTTTAGCTTCAGAATATTTTTATCTCCATTTTCAGTACAATGGATTTTTCATTTTTTCTTGCATCGCTTTCTTGTTGAATAACCTTAAGAAAATGGGGGTTGCACCTTCTGAAAAAGAAAATAATTTAATTTTTTGGTTGTCCTTTGTTGGATGTTTGGTCGGATACGGATTGTCCGTTTTATGGTTCAAAATGCCGCTTTGGATGTTTGCAGCCATAACCGTTACAACGCTCATGCAGACTTGGGGTGCGTATTTGTTGTTTAAAGTGATTAAAGATAGATGGTCGGTGATCAAGCAGCATTGGTCTCCCATGCTTAGGTTAGTCTTGATCTATGTTGGTTTCGCATTTGGAGTGAAGATTATATTGCAATTGGGATCTAATATCCCGGCTGTTAATCAGTTTGCATTTGGATTTAGAAATATTGTAATTGCTTATCTGCATTTGGTTCTTCTTATGTGTGTGTCGGCATTTTTGGTAGGCCAAATGTTGGCGTCCAATCTATTTTCTCTTTCCAAGGCGCTGTTGCTGGGTGTTCAATTTTTCCTTCTAGGCGTATTTCTCAATGAATTGGTTTTGGGATCAATGGGGTTGTTGTCGACAATTTATTTTACCATTCCATACACGGCAGAAGCTTTGGTGGTGATATCGTTTTTCATAATGTTTTCGGCTTTCTACATCTTTATGAATATGAATAAAGCAAACGATTAATTTCAAAACATTTCAAATAAAAGAAACTCCGATTTGGAGTTTTTTTTGTGATTAATTTTAAAATTTCAGGCTCCTTTTCTATAAGAATAATTTGCCCTATCAATAGTATTTTGAAACAAAAAAAGCAGCACCTAAATTGCTTTAGATGCTGTTTCACAAACATTAAATTCAAACTATTATGATAAAATTCTTTCTATTGAGGGAGGATTACACCGTCCACAACATGGACAATCCCGTTGGATGCCGGCACGGAGGCCACGATGTTCACGGTTCCGTTAACGGTTGGTTTTCCATCCACCATTTTAATGGTGATGTTTTTACCATCGACCATACCTAGATTTTGACCATCGGTAAATTGTTCTGCTTTGATAACACCAACATAAGTATGATGTCCAAGGATATCGGTTAATTTGCCGTTGTTCTCAGGCTTTAACAAATCTTCTACTGTTCCTGCAGGCAGTTTGTCAAAAGCAGCATTTAGCGGTGCAAATACGGTAAATGGACCTGCGTTGCTCAATGAAGTTGCCAATCCTGCGGCTTCCACACCTTTTACCAAGGTTGAAAGATCTTTGTTTCCTGCAGCTAATTTTACAATTGTAGGCTCAGAATCTTCATCTTGTACAGCTTCTTGTCCACCGGCTACATTTTCTGTAGAGGTAGCAGCAGCTTCTGTTGGAGCAGCTTCATTGGGCTTGCAGCTCCAAAGTACCAAAGAAACTAGGGCGAGAGTTTAAAGGGACTTTTTCATAACGATTATTTTTATGTAAAAGTAGAGGGTTTGGTCTTAATTTAAAATGATGAAAGTCAGTATTTTTATTTTCGCACAGTGATTTATGTCATATCACTAAACAATTTGTCTTTTCGGTGTAAATATTCTATTAAAAACAAAAAATCACTTAACATTAAGTGATTTTTGTTGCTAAAGGTCTTTCTTGTTAAATTTTATCAGGGAAATTAAAAATGGAAACACGGCCCAAAGAATCAGTACGACCATGGAGATTCCTAAGCCGCCTCCTGATCCAAAAACTTGCTTGAAGATGGCACCCGTATGACCAAGCATGGCGGAAATGTTGAGCTGTAACAGAACAAATATCCTGGACAGTCCTACGGGATTACTAGCTGTTAGTCCCGCCATGATGCCCTCTATTGGATAATCCGAAAACTGAAAAGAAAATATTAATAAAAGGGCATCGTAGATAATTCCGAAAAACATCCAAATGAATATGGAAACGCCTATTCCTTTTGCTCGATCTCTGCTGGTAATGGCTGCCAACATGGACAATGAAGTGAAAATTATGGACAACATGATCCCTACAATGATCAATGAAAAACCGACTTCTACAGAAGAATAAATGGCAATTGGGATGCCACAGCCTATTAAGAATGCAAAAACCAAAGCAGTAGACAATCCTAAAAATAAATTGAACCACACCTTACTTCTTGCTACGGGCTGACTGAGGAGCAACTCGATAAATTGACCGGAATTGTACACATAAATGGTCGAGAATATAATACTGACCAATGGGACTACCAACAAGACAATGTTGAGCAGACTGAGTGTGGTTTTTGTGCTGTTGCTGTCCAAACCAAGTACAGACCAGGAAATAATGAAAAGTAAGATCGTGTAGAATATGATAATTTTATTTTTTAATATATCAAAAAGTATAAATCTAGCTATTTTATTCATTTCAATTAATTTTTACGAGATTATATTTGGGTTCTAGCATCTCCCTTCATGTTTTTCAATATGGAAATAATTCCGTCAGAGATTTTTTGTGTGCTGGTTTCTTTCATCAATTCTTCTACCGATTGGTGAACAAGAATTTTACCCTCGTTCATAAAAACAATTTCACTCACAATATCATCCAACTCGCTCAGAAGGTGAGAGGTGATGATGATGAGTTTGCCCTTTGCTTTTTCTTTTAGAATTTTATTTTTCAAAATTTCCGATGCCAAAGGATCCAGTCCAGCAGTCGGTTCGTCCAGAATAATAATGGAAGGATTGAACATGAATGCCAGTACAGCACTTACCTTTTGGGTTGTACCTCCGGAAAGGGTTCTCATCTTTTTGTCGAACATTTTTTCCAACTGAAAAGCTTCGAGCAATTCGGTGTCCAATTCATTTTCCGGAATATTTCTGGTTTCCTTGATCATTTTTATGGTGTCTTCTATGGACATGTTTTCTGGATACCGTCCTATTTGTGGCATGTATCCAATATGCACTCGGTATTTGTAATGATCTTTTACGGATTCGCCATTCACGATGATGTCTCCTTTTTCCAAGACATTTAATCCCAAAATACTCTTGATAAGGGTGGTTTTGCCACAGCCATTCGGTCCGATAAGTGCCACCGATTGCCCGTCTTCAAAATTTACATTGATATCGTTGAGCGCAGTGAATTTGTTGAAGTTCTTACTCAGATTTTTTATTTCTATCATGGTTGAGTTTCAAATTTATAAGATTTATGACACGAGGTGCAGTTGCTTAGTATGCCGTTCAATTGTTCTTGTGTTTGCTCTTTGTTGTATTTTTTTCTAACCGCTTCAGCTAGTTGATCGAACTTGTCATGGGTGTCAAACCCTAATTTTTTAAATTCGATTGGAAGTGCTTTTAACAAACCTGTTGGGATATGTTCGGTTGCTGCACCACCGGCTTTTTCTGCAGCTTTTATTATTTGTTCGGGATTGTTGTGGGTAAGGCCTAGGTTTATTTCTTGTATCGTTTCTAGGAAACCACGCATTTCTGCCATTACAAAATCTTTATTTTCCTTACTTGTAATTATGGCTCTTCTTTGGTCTTGGTCTGCTGGTTTTACATCTCCTTTTACCATGAAATAATAGATCAGAAAACCATTGAAAAACAAAGATATAATGAATGCAATGGGTATTATTTTTTTCATTGAATTAAATTTTGATCGGTTTCATCAGGGGCTTATCATCAACAAAGTTTTCTGGTGTAAGGCTGGGTAATATTTTTTCCACCCTATCCATGAGGTCAACAAAAAAAGAACGGAAAAGCAGCATCACAGACGGGTTTCTTTCGGATAAAACGGCATATAAACTTAAAGGATGGTAAGGGATATCGGAAATTCCATCTTTGTTGAGGTCGTATCTTTCATCGTTTTTGTCCCAGAAGTTCGATTTAAAATCATTCAAAACCATGGTGCCGTTGGTGCTGATGTCGAAAACATTTCCCAAGAAATTGTTGTTGTTAATTCTATTCTCCATACAATTGGCATTCACTTTTAGTCCCCATCCGTTGTTGCTGAATTGGTTTTTGTAAAAATCAATCTTGGTCGCTCCGTCCATGAAAATGCCTGTGGTATTGTTATCGAAATAATTTTCCTTAATCTTTGAGAATGAAATCTCTTTCAGTAAAAGTCCATAACTAGCATCTCCCCAGTTGTTGATAAACCGGTTGCCAACCATGCCTACATTGTTGCTGTACATAACGGCTACACCGGCATCGTTACCGTCAAAGGTATTGTGAGAATAGATGTTGTCGTTAGAAAACATGAAGTGCAAACCGTATCTAAGATTTTTTTTAGAATAGTTTCTGGCAACATAGGAGTTGAGTACTTTTTCAAGATAAATTCCATCTTTATGCCCCTCGACATAGTTGTTTTTTATCCAAAGCTCGTCGCTGCTCCAAGCGTGGATACCGTCACCAACTCCTTCCTGAGATTTGGATCTTTTTGTTGTGAATTTGTTGTTTTGGATTAAACATTTGTAGCCTCTTTGTATAAAAATTCCGAAATAATTATTTTCAAAAATATTGTTTGCAACGGTTGTGAAGTGGCTGTCGTACAAGCGAAGCGCTCCAATATTTTTCACCTCGTCTTCTCCAGAATTTATTATTCTAAACCCTTTCAGTACGATATGATTGGCCCTAAAAGATAGGATTTCGTACTTCATTTCGCCATCCAAAATGGGTCTTCCGATACCCAAAATGGTAAGTGGTTTTGTGATGTTGAGATTTCCTTCCTTGTAAGTGCCTGCATCCACCAAGATGCTGTCTCCAGGTTTAGAGACTTTTATTGCTTGTTGTATGGTTTTATAAGGCTTGTCTTTCCCCACTTTTAATGTGGTTGCTTGTAACCAGAATGGACAGGTCAATAAAAAAAGAAGAAATTGTTTCATGTTGGTATCCCAAGGTTGTAATAGATAAGAGTGGAAAATCAATATAGACTCTCCACTCTTTTGATTTGTATTTTCTATCTAAATTATAAAATCACAATGAAGAATTTTTATTCTACACCAAATTCTTTTTTAGCTTTTTCAGCCTCTTCCTTGCTTTCATAGGCTTGCATATTGCCTCCCATTGGAGATTTTATTGATCCTCCTTTGATGAAAGTAGCCTTTTCAAATTCAATTAATTTTTCCGACGGATAGTCGGTAACATAAGTTTTGGCATTGGCTACTTTGTCCGCATTGGAAGTGACATAACCATTCATGCATTTGATGTCATCAAATTTGTAAATTCTACCTTTTTCGGTTACCAGTTCTGTTGCATATTTAACATTTTCTATGGACATTTTGCAATGTTCGCATTGTTCGCCAACAGAAATTTTCTTAGGATCATCGCTTCCACATGAAGCTAAAAATAGTGTAAAAGTAGAGGCTGCTAGGATGTTCTTAATGTTTTTCATGTTTCAAATTTACAAATGATTAATGGGAATTGATCGTAAAAAGGATTGATTAATATCAAGTATTTATTTTTACTTATTCTATTTTTTGTTAAAAGGCTAAAATATGAAAAATCCTACTGAAAACCAAATGATTTACTTGCTCTTTAGTAGGATTTTTTTTAAGTGAGTTGTTTGAACTTATTTTGCTTTTTTAAACTCGATATAACAAGAGATCATTAAAAATAAAGCAACACCAAACATGATCCATCCTCCAATGTCGGGATAGGAATGGGCTGTGAAGTTTAATAATTGTTTAGACCCAATGAGTGGCGGTTGGTAAGACATCCCAGGTACAACAATGGCTGCGTTAGGATCCAGGTTGTGTCCATAATCGTACTCCCATTGCCAAAAGTCGTACATAAAAGCAATACCAAATACCAAATACAAGATGGTAATTCCGTACAACCAAGCTTTCTTTCCGAGTGCTGCAACCAAAAGACAAATGGCACCAAGAATTCCTAATGCGTAAGGCATGATTTTGAATTCTACAAATTCATCTGCCTTTATTTCTTTCATCCCAATATAATGGTTAAGACCGTTGATGATGTCAAATTCTCCAGCCAATTTGTTGGAATGGATAAACATGCTTAATCCTTCCGGGTACTGCGGTGCTTCGAGGTAAATGGCCCAAATGGGAGTGAAAATACTAATGAATAATCCGATGCCTGATAAGGCCAATAAGATTTTTGAAATTTTTTGTAATGAATTGGTTTTCATTTTATGATGTTTTTATGATATTCTATTAATGGTTTTAAAGTATCGTATAAGGATTTATAATTCAACCGTATTTATTAATTCGGGAAAATCTTCAAAGAATTTTAGGGGAATATACCTTGTATTTGGTGATATAAATTTACGATAATTTACGATAATATCTTTGTGATAACGGTTACAAACTGACAAATGTCAGAGTAAAAAAAGGGCAGTAAAACTGCCCTTTAAAATTTTATTTTTTTTACTTGGTTTCCCCTTGCTTTACGGGACCTTGAGCATTGTCTTTTTTATTGTTAAGACTGTAGATAAGTGGAGTGTTGCTTCCTGCTGGAGAAACTCTTACATATCCTTGCATTTCTTGGTGAAGTGCAGAGCAGAAGTCTGTACAATACATTGGGAACATTCCAGCTTTTTTAGGAACCCATTTCAGAGTACAAGTTTCACCAGGCATGATTAATAGTTCTGCATTCTCATTGCCTTTAATTGCAAAACCGTGTGGTACATCCCAATCTTGTTCTAGGTTTGTGACATGGAAGTACACTTCATCGCCAACTTTTATTCCTTCAATGTTGTCTGGAGCAAAGTGAGAACGGATACTAGTCATGTAAACATGGACTTTGTTGCCTTCTCTTACCACTTTAGACTCAGCTTCACCTTTGGTTACATAAGGGTTTTTGTTTTCCTCTAATTTATAGAATTTTACTTGGTTTTTAGAGATTAACTCAGCTGGGGCAGCTTGTGCATAGTGAGGTTCTCCAAATGTAGGGAAATCCAATAATAATTGCATTTTCTCTCCACTGATGTCAAACAATTGAGCGGATTGAGCCAATTCTGGACCTGTTGGCAAGTATCTGTCTTTAGTAATTTTGTTGTAAGCTACTAAATATTTACCGTAAGGTTTTGCAGTATCTCCACCTACAACCATCAAGTGACCTACAGAGTAGTAAGTTGGTTGTCTGTCAATTACTTTTAAAGATTTAATATCCCATTTTACAACTTCAGAAGAAACGAACATTGAGGTGTATGCATTTCCTTTTCCGTCAAATTCTGTATGCAACGGACCAAGACCTGGTTTTTGAACTTCACCGTGCAATGCAGCTTCGTACTTAATTACAGGTACTCCGTCATAATCTCCAGAGAATTGCTTACCGGCAATTGCTTTTTGGATTTTATCAAAACTGAATACAGGGATCAATGCTGCCAATTTACCAGATCCTACGATGTATTCACCCGTTGGGTCAACATCACATCCGTGTGGAGATTTAGGACAAGGGATCATGTACATAGCATCTTTCATGTCTTCTACAGAAAGTACTGTAACTTCTTGCTCCATTTTTGATGTAGCCATCTGAGTGGATTCATCAAATTTATTGTGAGCGTATTGGGTTTTTACTTTACGACCTTTACCGGCTTTAGCCAATTCCTCAGCTTTTTTCCAGTTCACAGCCATGATGAAGTCTTTGTCGTTTTGAGATGCATTAACCTCTAGTAAAGTGTTTGCTTTTTCGGAATTGTAGCAAGAGAAGAAGAACCAATCTTTGGATTTTCCTTTTCCAGAGTGAGACAAGTCAAAGTTAACACCAGGTGCTTCAATTTGGAAAGATAAATTCATATCTCCAGATTCTTTATTTACACCGATAAAAGAGATCACTCCTTTAAAGTTTTCTTTGAATGATGAAATAGGCACATCACCGTTCATATCGTCTGTTGGAACAGCAAAACGAGTTCCAGCTACAACATACTCTGTGTTTTCTGTGATAAATGGAGAAGAGTGGTTACCGGCAGAGTTTGGCAATTCCAAAATTTCTACGGTTCTAAATGTTTTTAGGTCAACTCTTGCAACTCTAGGTGTGTTGTTTGCGTTGGCGAAAATCCATCTTCCGTCTTGCTCTCCATTGGTTTGTGATAGCTCCAAATGGTGCTGGTCATCCCAAGGAATAAACCCGTGTGAAGTTTGAAGCATGGGTTTAGTTTCTTCAGAGTATCCGTATCCGTTTTCTGGGTTAACAGAGAAAATAGGGATTACTTTTAATAACCTTCCACTTGGCAATCCATAGACATTCATTTGTCCATTGAAACCACCACTCACAAAGTTGTAGATCTCATCTAACTTTCCAGGTGCAACATACACTTTTTGTGCTGCGTCACCGGTTGCTACGCTTTCGGCACCCTTAGGCTTACAGCTGGTTAGAGCTGTAAGCATAGCAAGTGCTGAAAGTCCAAAAAATTTCAAACTTTTCATTTTATTTTTGTTTTGTTTTTTTTTGCTTTTAGAGCTTATTTTGCTCCGTCATTTTGTCTCATGAACTCCAAAATGTCTCTAGCTTCAGTGTCGCTAAGTCCTTGGTTTGGCATTCTTACTAAACAAATTTCCAATTGCTTTTGCAATTCTGGATCTACATCAATCATTGGATCTGGGTTCGTAATGAAGTTCATGATCCAGAAAGGTTCGTGCTTAGATGAAATTCCTTTCCATCCTGGTCCAACCAATTTTTCGTCAGTAAGTTTGTGGCAAGAGAAGCATTTTACTTCTGCAGCTTTCTTACCAGCATCAGCCATTGCGGCATCAAACTTGCTAACATCTACATTGGATGCATCCCATTTTCCCATACCTCTTTTTGGGTCGTAAGATCCCGCGTCAGCAGCAGCAGGAGCAGCTGCGTCAGCAGCAGGAGCTTCAGTTGTAGCAGTGTCTGCAGTTGGTACGGTGTCGGTCTTTTTGTCTCCTCCACAAGAAATCATTGCGAAAGCGAAAGCAGTTAATGCTAAGAATTTTAAGTTTTTCATAATAGTATCATTTATTTGTTAGCAAATTTACAAGGCTTAGTGAATTATCCGTATGATTGCAATCATAAAATCAACATGATATATATTAGCGACTGTTTTATCTTAATATGATTGAAGTCATAGGTGGTAGGGTGTATTTTTTAGATTTTTGCAGAGTTAAATATTAAAAGTATATTTTGAAAATGAAAAAAATATTCGGAATTTCGATTTTAGCTCTTGCTTTAGTAGCATGTAGCAAAGAAGCAAGTACTCAACCTGCTCAAGATACTAATGTAATGAAAGAAGAGCCTGTTGCTGCACCTGCTGGTGGAGAAGCTGCTGGTGGTAACGAAGGATTGGCATTAATAGAAGGAGCTGACTGTATGGGTTGTCATAAAGTAGATGCTAAATTGGTGGGGCCATCTTACCAAGAAGTTGCAGCTAAATATACGGAAGCAGATATCGATAAATTAGCAGATAAAATTATCGCTGGTGGTAAAGGAAGTTGGGGAGATATTCCAATGACACCACACGCAGGTATGAGCAAAGACAACGCAAAGAAAATGGTTGAATACATCCTTTCTTTGAAGAAATAATTCTTTTTCATAGTAAATATTCCAAAAGCATCTCGATTTTAAGAGGTGCTTTTTTTATATCATCTTTTGTCTTTCTTTTTCCGTAGGCAAAGAGCAGTTTTTTATCTTAATTTTGTGTCTATTCTTTGATATTTTATCATAGAAAAAGTTTGTGAGAAACAAAGGGAGAATATTCATGCTGGCCAAGATCTGATACTTTCCACCTAGGAGTTTAGCAATTTTTAATAAGGCTTCGGATTTAGTGAGGTAATATTTTTCTGGAGACCATAAAATCAGCGTGTTGAATATTTTATTTTCCAAACCTCTGGATTTTAAAAAGTTTTGACCAAAATCAGATTGTAACGAAGCGAATAAAAACAGGTCTTTTTGATCTCTTCTTAATATCCATTGTACCCAATAATTGCAAAAACCACAGTCGCCGTCGTACAAAACATAAAATTTTTCGGTATTTATTTCCACTTTATCGTGTTTTAGATTTGCTAATTTAAAGTTAATTTATTACAAATTTGAAATTCTTATCTTTGCAAAAATTTTTGGGCTCGGAAGGACCGAGGAACCCATTCTTAACCTCTTCGAAAAGAAAATGAAACGAAGAAAGAAATAAAATTTTTATGAGCAATATTGTAGCCATTGTCGGCCGTCCCAATGTAGGGAAATCCACTTTATTTAACCGTTTATTAGAAAGAAGAGAAGCCATTGTAGATTCTACTTCCGGAGTTACCAGAGACCGTCATTACGGAAAATCCGATTGGAATGGTGTCGATTTTACGGTGATTGATACCGGAGGGTACGATGTCAATAACGACGATGTTTTCCAAGAAGAAATCTCCAAACAAGTTCAGTTGGCAATAGACGAAGCCACCTCCATCATTTTTATGCTGAATGTGGAAGAAGGTTTGTTGGAAACCGATCACGAAATCTATGCGATGCTGAGAAAATCCGGAAAACCAACTTATATCGTTATTAACAAAGTTGATTCATCTAAAGAAGAACTTCCAGCAACAGAATTTTACCAATTGGGTATAGAAAAATATTACACCATATCCTCTGCAACTGGCTCTGGAACAGGAGACTTACTGGATGATGTCGTGAGGGATTTTCCAACGACAGATTACAAAGATCCATTCGAAGGATTGCCAAAAATTACAATTGTGGGAAGACCAAATGTAGGGAAATCTACACTGACCAATGCTTTGTTGGACACCGAAAGAAATATTGTAACCGATGTGGCAGGGACAACCAGAGATTCCATACAGTCGTTGTACAATAAATTTGGACATGAGTTTGTATTGGTAGACACTGCGGGAATGAGAAAAAAGAACAAGGTTTCTGAAGACCTTGAATTTTACTCCGTAATGCGTTCCGTACGAGCCATAGAATATTCTGATGTGGTCGTAATCATGGTAGATGCCACTTTAGGTTGGGAATCTCAGGATATGAACATCTTCAGTATCGCCCAAAGAAATAGAAAAGGTATTGTTATTTTGGTGAACAAATGGGATTTGGTCGAAGATAAGAAAACCAATACCATGAGGGATTTCGAAGCGGTCATCAAGCATAAAATTGGTCAGTTCTCAGACATTCCGATTTTATTTATCTCGGCTCTGACAAAACAAAGAATTCTAAAAGCCGTAGAAACAGCCATGGATGTGTACAACGATAGGGCTAAAAAAATAAAAACATCCAAACTGAACGAAGTGATGTTGCCTATTTTTGAAAATACACCACCGCCTGCAATTAAAGGAAAGTACATCAAGATAAAATATTGTGTACAGTTGCCAACACCATCGCCTCAATTTGTATTTTTCTGTAACCTACCACAGTATGTGAAAGAACCGTACAAACGATTTACAGAAAACCAACTTCGTAAAGAATTTGGATTTACCGGGGTGCCAATCGAAGTCTATTTCAGACAAAAATAAGTTGGGATAAGTCATAAATTTATGAGATGGAAACAAAAATTCAAGATGTATTGAGTATATTTGTTTCCATCTCATTTTTATTTAGATATCATGATAACACTATTATCCGAACAATTTTCATTAGTAAACATCTGGATTAATGAACTGAGAAATGTCGAAATCCAAAAAGACCGTCTTCGCTTCCGAAGAAATATGGAGAGAATTGGCGAAATAGCGGCTTTCGAAATCAGTAAAAACTTGGACCATCGTGAGGTAGAAATTACCACACCACTCGATACAATATTGGTCAAAGAACTTCAGACCCAACCGGTTATTACGACCATTCTGAGAGCCGGTGTTCCGCTTTTTCAGGGGCTTCTGAATTATCTTGATGGAGCCGATTGTGGTTTTGTTGCTGCATACAGAAAGCACGATGCCAACGATTATTTCTCCATTCAACAGGATTATCTTACCTGCCCAAATATTGATGGAAGACCTCTAATAGTTGCAGATCCCATGTTGGCAACCGGAGCCAGTTTGGTGGAAGCTTTAAAAGATTTGTTAAATCATGGAGAACCTTCTCAACTTCATATCGTAGCGGCAATTGCTTCCAAACAAGGTGTAGAAACTGTCGTAAAAGCGTATCCCAATGCCCATATTTGGATAGGCGCAGTGGATGAAAAGTTGACTTCCAAAGGTTACATCACACCCGGATTGGGAGATGCAGGAGATCTTTCGTACGGTGAAAAGTTACAACGATAGGCTAATCCAAAGCCATTACCAAAACCGAAATTTTATTGTTGGAATTTTTTAGAAATTCCCAAGCGATCGCAGAAAGTGTATTTCCAGTGGTTAGGACATCATCGACTAATAGAATGTGTTGGTTTTCAATTTTTTGGGTTACTGAAAACAAACGATCCACTTCCGTTCTGTGATTTCTATCTTTTTTGGCTTGAGCTTGGTTGTAGAAATTTCTTTTCAATAAATCATTCTCCAACGGGATTCCATAATGTTCGGATAGGGTTTTGGCAAAAAGATGAAGTTGGTTGTAGCCTCTTTTCTTTTGTTTCTTAGGATGTAGCGGGACACTAACCAATAAGTCCGGTTTTTGTAGAAATTCTAAACGATCAAAAGTCCATTGGGCAATGTGTTTTCCAAAATATTCCTTATCTGCATATTTCAATTGATGAATGATTTTTTGCGCAAGATTGCCTTGTTCAAAATTCATCAAAGCAAAAGAATTTTCGATAGGGAAGTGGGTTCTGCATCTTTTAGAAAGATCATTTTCTTCTCCAAACCGATGATGGGTAAATGGGATTTGATAAAAGCACCCTTCGCACAACAAGTCTTTGCCATCAATAATCAGATTGCAATGCAGGCAACGGTTGGGGAAAAGAATGTCCAAAATCATTGATTAAAATTACACAAATATTATTATTTCAAAAGTTTATCTTTGTACCATGATAAGAATTACAAAAATTTTTTCGTTCGAGACGGCGCATGTCTTGTACAATTACGATGGAAAATGCAAAAATATGCACGGACATTCGTATAAATTATTTGTTACTGTAAAAGGAAATCCTATAAACGATGTCAACCATCCAAAAAATGGAATGGTTGTGGATTTTGGAGATATTAAAACGATTGTAAAACAAGAAATAATCGATGTTTGGGATCATGCCGTTTTGCTGAATGGAGATACACCGCATAGAGAATTGGGATTGGATTTGGAGAGCAAAGGTCACAAGGTTATTTTTTGTAACTATCAACCCACCTGCGAAAATATGTTGTACGACATCGCCTCAAAAATAAAATCCAAACTTCCGGACGGAATTTCTTTGGCTTATCTAAAAATGCACGAAACCGAAAACTCCTACGGAGAGTGGTTTGCTGAAGAAAATCCTTAATTTTTTTGTTAAAACTTATTATTCTGCCTATTTCATGAGGAAAATCGACCTGCAACCTGGAAAAAAAATCTATTTTGCATCCGATCAACATTTCGGAGCTCCCGACCAAATATCTTCTAAAATTAGAGAAGATCGATTTGTTCGTTGGCTGAATGAAATTAAAAAAGATGCCCAAATTGTTTTTCTCATGGGCGATTTGTTCGATTTTTGGCACGAGTGGAAACATGTAGTGCCAAAAGGCTATATCCGGGTTTTAGGGAAAATTGCCGAACTGAAAGATGCCGGAATTGAGGTTCATTTTTTTGTTGGAAACCACGACCTTTGGATGAAATCGTATTTTGAAGACGAACTATCGGTGCCGGTATATTTTGAAAAACAATACTACGAAATTGCGGGTAAACAATTTCTTTTGGCTCATGGCGATGGTCTTGGTCCAGGAGACAAGGGCTACAAAAGAATGAAGAAAGTCTTTACAAATCCCGTTGCACAATGGGCTTTTCGGTGGCTGCATCCGGACATCGCAATGAAAATTGCCAACTACATGTCCCAAAAAAATAAATTAATATCCGGTGAAGAGGATAAAGAATTTTTAGGTGAAGATAAAGAGTTTTTGATTTTGTATTCCAAAGAAAAACTGAAAACCCAGAAAATTGATTATTTCGTTTTTGGACACCGACACCTTCCCATGATTTTGGACCTCAATTCGTATTCCAAATACATCAATCTTGGCGACTGGATCGTCTATTTTACCTACGGAGTTTTTGATGGCAGCCAATTTAATTTAGAAACTTGGGAATCTTAATTTATGCAATCCGATATATTTTCAATACAGTCCGAAACCGATTTCGAACAAGCTTGTATTCAGACTTTTCAGTTTCAATATGAGCAGGTTGAGGTGTACAGGAAATTTGTAGATTTCCTGAATATAGATCCTAAAAAAGTGCTGCAAGTAGAGCAGATTCCATTTTTGCCCATCGAGATGTTCAAAAATCACCTTGTTTTGGATAAAAATTTCAGAGCCGAACGGTATTTTCAAAGTTCCGGAACTACAGCGATGCTCAATAGATCCAAGCATTGGATTGCTGATTTTCATTTGTATGAAGCCAGTATAGAAAAGAGTTTCGAGCAATTTATTGGTTCTCCAAAAGAGTTTGTATTCTTGGGATTGCTTCCAAATTATTCTGAAAACAACCATTCGTCATTGATTTATATGGTCGATTTTCTGATGAAAAAATCCCATCAACCCGAAAATGGATATTTCCTTTATAACCACGAAGATTTGCTCGGTATTTTAGAAAAATTATCTTTAACTGATCGAAAAGTGATTCTTTTTGGAGTTTCTTTTGCGCTTTTGGATTTTTTAGATTTTTGTAAAACAAAATACAAAATTTCTTTTCCCAACCTCATCATCATAGAAACCGGAGGTATGAAGGGACGGAAGAAGGAAATGACCAAAGACGAACTGCTTTATATCCTGAAAAACGATTTCGGAACGGATGCCATTTATTCGGAATATTCCATGACCGAACTTTTGTCACAAGCCTATTCTTTGGGGAATAATGAATACAGCTGCCCAGCTTGGATGCGTGTTTTGATACGAAATGTAGAAGATCCTTTTTCTTTTGTGAAAGAGGGCGCAACGGGAGCTATCAACATTATTGATCTCGCCAATATTCATTCCTGTAGTTTTATTGCGACACAAGATTTGGGGAAGATGAAGGATGGTAAGTTTCAGGTTTTAGGGAGAATTGACCATTCCGATGTTCGAGGATGCAGTCTTTTGGTTTCATAAAAAAAACTGTCCATTTCTGAACAGTTTCTTCTTATTTGTAAAAAATATTTTCGCCACTAAGCGTCAGTATATTTGTATTCGTTATCGGTATTTTGCATCAACGATTTATAGATGATTCCACCTACCACAGCACCAGAGATGGGGGCAGCCCAGAATAACCAAAGCTGAGAAAGAGCTTGTCCACCAACAAAAACAGCCTGAGAAAGACTTCTTGCAGGATTTACCGAAGTGTTGGTGATGGGTATGGAAATCAGGTGGATAAGCGTAAGGCACAATCCGATGGCAATGCCAGCAAATTTTCCGTTCGCAAATTTGTCAGTCGTCCCCATGATTACAATAACGAAAAACATTGTTAGTAAAAATTCGGTTAAGAAAGCCTGTCCCAAATCGTAACTTTTACCAAAATAAACAGCAGAATCGTAAAAATTCGAAGCAAAAGATCCTGCACTTCCATCGCCGACACCGCCATTGATGTAAGCCAGAGCGCCTGCAGCTGCAACAGCTCCAATGCATTGTGCAACGATGTAAGGGACTAATTCTTTGGAAGAAAACCGACCTCCTGCCAGCAATCCGAAAGAAACAGCGGGGTTGAAATGACCACCAGAAATGTGTCCCACAGCATAAGCCATGGTGAGTACCGTAAGCCCGAATGCTAGCGCTACTCCTAAAAGTAAAATTCCGATTTGTCCGTTGTCTGCCGGTGCAATGTGAGAAGCGAAAATGGCAGATCCGCAACCTCCGAATACCAGCCAAAATGTGCCGAATAACTCAGCCAATAATTTTCTAGTCATATTTGTGATTTTTATTGTTTGTCTTGCTAATGTAGTAAATAAATTTTAAAACAATAAAAAAAATACATTTTTATTAACAATTACATAACTGTGCGGAAGGTGAGAATCAAAAAAACTCCAAGAGCAAATCGTTCTTGGAGCTTTGTTGTTTCATGTCGAAGTTCAAATTACGAACACGATTCTTGTTTTACTTTTTGAAGATGCAACTTAACTTGGTCTATTTTATTTGAAAGAATTTCTTCCAATTCAGGATGAGTGATGCCTTTTTCAGGGTTGAAATTTTCAGAAAAATGGGGTAAAGAAAATTGATCAATGATGTGGCCTCCGTTGAATGGAAATCTTGTGGTAGCTACATCCAGTACCCCTTGCGCGCCTCTTGGTCCGTTGGAAGTTGCAAGTGCAAAAATATTTTTATCGCCAAATGCTTTTCGTCCCGGTATTCTGGAAATCCAATCAAATATATTTTTGAAAGCTGTGGTGTAGGTACCGTTATGTTCTGCAAAAGAAATGATGATAAGATCCGAAGCGTCAATTTTTTTAGCAAAATCGACCGCTAAATCCGGCACGCCGTTTTCGATCTCTCGATCCATACTATAAATGGGCATTTCGAAATGGTTAAGATCAACGAAGTCGATGTCTGCATTGTTAAACCTACTGCTAACATGTTGTACCAGTTGAGCATTGATGGATTTCTTGGAATTGGTAGCTGCAAAGGCTAATATTTTCATTTTTTTTATTTTTTTTAGGGTTCAAAACTAGGGATTTCCATTGGGATATCCATGATTAGGAATTCCGAATTGTCTATCGCTTCTATTGTGAAATCTTCGGTGTCCCAAACGCCAAGGGCATCTCTGGATTCAAGAATTTGATCTCCAATTTTTATTTTTCCTGAGATAACAAAAAGGTAAACTCCATTTCCTTCCTTGTTAATTTTGTATTTTTTCGAATTTCCATGATCAAAGTTGGCCCAATAAAACCAAGCATCTTGGTGGATCCAAACGCTGTTTTCTTGAGGATCTGGAGAAAGGATGACTTGGAAATCGTTATTGATTTTTCCTTTTTCAATGTTTTTTTGGTCGTATCTTGGATGGACATTCTGTTGTTTAGGAAATACCCAAATCTGAAGCAAACGGACAGGATGTTGTAAGCTTGTGTTTTTTTCACTGTGCATCACTCCGGATCCTGCAGACATAACTTGGATGTCGCCTTTTCGGATTATGCCGTTGTTTCCCATATTGTCGCCGTGTTCCAATTCGCCTTCCAACGGAATGGTAATGATTTCCATATTTTGGTGTGGGTGTTTGCTAAAACCCATGCCTCCTTGGACTTCATCGTCATTCAAAACCCGAAGGGTTCCGAAATTTATTTTTTCGGGATTGAAAAATCCTGCAAAACTAAAGCTATGGTGGGCTTTTAGCCAGCCGTGATCGGCGAATCCTCGGCTTGTAGAACTGTGAAATACGGTTTTCATACGGTATTCTTTTGATTTGATGATGCAAAATTACAACAAGTGTTCGTTGAGAATTGTTGATCTAGGATAAGAAATTAAGTGCTGTAGGTCAGGTATGTAGATAAAAAAAGTGCTGCCTTGTGTTAGAGCAGCACTTTCGTCTTAGTTTAATAATTTTTCTTCTTCATCTGTGTTTCGAGGACAAAGTTAGAAATTTGAGATCCATTATTTTACGGGAAACCGTAAAAATGGCAAATTTCTTTGAATTTTGTTTAGCCTTATTGTACAGAATAGTTGTAGTCGGCATACCAATATCCATTAACACTAGGGTTAACGGTTGTTTTTTGACCTTGGTTGTCGTAAACTGTAATTTCTGCATTTAGATTATCCTGACCGCTCCAATCGCCATGCGAAATGTATGCTGAAGAGTCTTTGAAACCATATATCGTCTTTTCTGAATGGTGGTTTAGGTTTGTTTCATTAGGGTTTTGGGTATAAGTAAAAGTCTTATCAAACCATTTGTTGCTTGCTATACTTCTGAACTTTAACTTTACCTCAATTTTTGAAATTTTGTTGTTATAGTTAGCCGTTGCGTTCAGGTCGTTTATTTTTACTTGTCCTACATAGTGCGAGTTGCTATCTGCTTTATAAATCGTGAAAATTAGATTCGGTATTCCGTTGATCGTCATCGGGGTATTTACGATGATGTTGAAACTCTTGATTTCCGTTTCGTTGCCGAATTCGTCTTGAGCTTGAATGTTGAGGGTGTAATTTCCTATTTCTAAAGTTTCAAAGTTGAAATTAAATGCTCCATTGTTCCCTAAAGCATACGGAACAAAGGTATTGTTGGTGGTTTGTATGCCTGAATTGTTGTTGTTGGACGCAGATGAAATCCAAGTTTTGTACTTTATAGATGTATTGGTGTTGTTTGGAGATTTTTTTATAATTCCAGTAATGTTAAGATTGGAATTGATAGGTACAGCTGTTGAGTTGATTTGAATGTTTTCAAAAGAAATTTGTCTCTTTTTTACTTCATGTTGTATTTCGTAATCTTTAGAAGTTGTGGAGTTTCGGATGGTATAATCAAGTTTTTGTTGGCCAGCGATAGTTGTGTTTAGGATTACATTGAATTCATCCAAATTATTGATGGGGTAAAATTGACCCAAGCTTGCGTGTGCTCCATTGTACTTGATGTTTCCAGAATAATTATTGAATCTTATTTCGTAACCGGTTGTGGGTTGGTTGTTTCCAGGAACAATCTTCATGGTGTATTGGGAGCTGTCTCCTTGGTAGGTCTCCGTAATTCCTCCTGTATAGGTATGTGTGAAACTGGATACTCCATATTTTAATAGAAAATCTTCTTGAATGCTAAATTTCTTATCGTTGAAGACTGTGATTTTTAGCTGGTGCTCTCCAGGGGCATTACCAACATATTCAAAAATGTTATCACTTTTTGTAAATGTATATTCTTGATTGGGATTAAGAATTTTATTGTTCAGTTTTAAAACTCCTGAAAGAGTATTGTCAAATTTAAATTTTGTAGGAAGAGCGTTAAAGTTGTATTGGGTTTTTAGATTGAACTTTAACGATTGAGCTTCTCCCATCCCTTTTTCACTGAATTGATAATCTCTATCTACGGTTAACCTAAATTGTACATGGTTTTCCCAATCGCCATCTTCTCTACACGATTGAAGAAACGATAGGCTGAGAAGGGTAAGGAAAAAATAATAAATATTTTTCATGAATGATTCGTTTGTTTTTAGTTTAAGTTGTATTTCAATCCTCCAAAAATTCCAAATTTCGATTTAGAAAAATCACTTTTTAAATCAAAAAATTGACTGTAGTCGGCAATAATGGAAAATCTACGATTGATATTGTATTCCACTTCTAAAGCTCCACTAACACCGTAGATCATTCCTTTTACTTTAGATGGAATTGGTGCGTGGTATTTGGAGTCGTACTCTTTGCCTTCATTGATTTTTTCATAGCCTCCATAGAGACCTAACCAAGCATTTATAAAAAATGGAGAAAACCTTTCGAAACTGTAACCGGCAGACACACCGGCTCCGTATTTTTCATAAGGTAAAGACTGATTGTCAATGTAAGCAACCTTGTAATTCTGATAAAAAACTTCAGATTTCCCCAGAAATCCTTGGTCTCCAAAGACCTTGCCGTATCCCGCTTTTATCATGCTTCCATTATTGGTGAAGCCGTATTGAGCATGGATGGAAGCTTGATTTTTTCTTCTGCCTTGAGCTTGGAGACTGATGGTGATTAATACGAATAGGGCGGTGAAATATTTATTTTTCATGTTGATGGTTTAGTTGATGAATTCAGCTTTTTCTAGAAATTTTGATTTTATGTCCAAAGCTATTTTTCTTCCACCGTTCTTTTCAGTCATGACGAATTGTAGATTCTTTTGATCGATAAGCACCGTTTTATCAAAGATATAAACCATTTTGGTGAAGGTGTTATTGGGTAGTTGCTCAGGCTGATAACTGAAAAGAGGGAAAATTGTTTTTACCGTAAACGGCTCTTGGGCGAAAATGTTTTTGGGTTGGTCTGTGCTTGAAATAAAAGATGCCTCTTCAATATGATAACTGCTCGTGGTTTTGTTATCAAATTCTAGCATGATGAAAATTTGATTTTGATTAAAATAAACACCTTTTACAAAACCTTCTATTCCGTCCATGTAGGCAGAATTTCTATTGTTGATCCAACCTTTCTGACCCAACAGCTTATCCGTAATTTGATGATAGTTCGAGCTTTTAGACTCTGTTTTTTCAGAAGAAATTAGAAGTTTCGCTTTTTCTTCTTTTTGGGAAGTAGTACTTTCTTTATTTTCTAAAGATTGATTCGTGAATTGGGGTTGAAAGCTGGTCGTACTGATGTTGAGATGATCCTTGGCCGGTGTTGCAGACGGAGTTACTGGTGAGGCACTGCTTTTTTTATTGGTTTTGAAAGTAATGGTAACGGTAGTGCTTTCAGTATCGGAATCTTGAATAACTTCGTAGTTTTGGTTGCTTTTTTTTGCAACCATTACAGCCGATTTGGATTTAGCTTTTAATGTTTTATTGCTTTTTTTGGTAATTAGAGATTTTTTAGCAGATTTAACTACTGCTTTTTTCTTCTTTACAGACTGTGAGTTTGCCATCACCCCAAATAGGAGCAATGATGAGAATAAAATTTTTAACATGGTTAAGGCTTTAGTTTTTACTAGTTTGGATACGGAAAAGATAACTTGTGGTTGATCTATTCCCGTATTCGGAGCGCAAAAATACTATGTTTTAAATAAAAAAAATACGGGAAACCATAAAAAAATAAACTTTATACAATTCCCAAGTCTTTACAGAAAGAAATAAGTTGCTCGTTACTCGAAAGGTGAAGGGATTTTCGGAGTATGTTTAATCGTTTTTCGATAGAACTTAAGCTGTTGGGTTTTAGGTTTTTATCTTGAAGTAGGGTAGGGATGTCCTTTTGCGCAACTCCTTGTGAGATGAGTTGGAGAAGGGTGATGTCGTAATTTGTAAACTCATAACTATTCATCTTTTTAAAAGAATTTCTGGTCTCGGATGAGATGTATTTTTCTCCCAAATATACTTTTTCGATGGCTGTTTTTAGTTCCTTCATATCGTTTCTCCCCTTGTGTACAAAAGAATCAATGCAATATTCTTGAAATAAATTTTGAATAATACCGTCTTTTTTTTCTGCTGAAAAAACAATAATTTTTGTTTCCGGCTTCAATCTTTTTACTGCTTTTATCAAATCAAAACCCGATTTTAGATTCTGTTCGTTTTCATCTTCATCAAAAGACAGATCCGTAATCAGAACTTCATAGGGTTGTTTGGCTTCTATCGCTTGGTAGATTTTATGATAAGCATCATCGCAATAACTGGAATATTGTGTTTGGTGTATTTGCAATTCGTGCAGTGCTTTTTGAATGGACAGATTGGTACTTTGGTAGTCTTCTGCAATAATGATTTTATGAAACATGATTATCGTATTGGAAAGTTGAAATTTATTTTAAATCCTTTGGTTTTTGTGTCACTGTCGGGGATGTTTAGTTTTCCGTGGTGTTTTTTTATGCGATCTAGAAGGTGCTTCAGCCCATTGCCAAAAGTTGTGCTTTGGTTGAAGATGCCTTCGCCGTTGTCGTTAAAATTCACCTCTAAATGTTCATTTTTTATTTCAAATTTCAAAACAATTCTGGATGCATTTCCATGTTTTTTTGAATTGATGAACAATTCTTGAATAATGATGTAGAGGTCGTTGTGGATTTTTTGAGGGACTTGTTTCCAAAGGCGGTCTTCGTTTCCAATAACAAAGACCTGTAAGTTTTCATTTTGGAAAGTTTCTGCCACTTCAGAGATTTGCTCTTTGATGTGGTCCGGAGCCAAAGGCAGGTGTCCATCATAAGAAATATCTCTGGATTTTTGGTACATCTTTTCCAATTGATCCATCAATTCATTTTTTTCTAAATCTTCTCGATGTTCCAAGGCAGACATCATTTGGTACAAACCATTGGCTACCACATCGTGCACTTTTTTGGAAGTGGACAGTCGTTCCTCTTTAATTTTATTGTCTGCAATCAGTTTTATTTTCTTTTTTCTTGCTCGAAGCCAGATGTAGCCACCCGTAGTGGTGCTAACCAACAATAAAGCAACAAAAAATAAAAGTACATTTTTCTGACTGATGTCTTTTTCAAGTTTCAGATTGTCACTCAGGTTTTTTTCACTTTCATATCGGATGATGGCAAATTGATTTCTCGATTTATTACCGTGGACGGCAATGCTGTCGGATATTTTTGAGAATTTGACAAAATATTTCTGAGGCTGTGGATCGTATTTGATGATGTTTTCCAAAGCTTCCAATTCATCCGTTGGCGATTTAAGTTTTTTAGAGACCTCGTACATTTTTTTTGCAAAATACAATGCCGAGTCCGATTTTCTATCTTCGTAATATTCAGAAAGATAACAGTAAGTTGCCGCCAATCCCCATGAGTCCTCAACTTTTTGATAATGTCTTTCGGCTTCTCTTAAATTTTGTGTTGGGTTAATATTCGGTTGATCATGCCAAAGATAACGGGACTGGTTGATTAGGGCTTTATAATAATTTTCATTGTCTTTAGATAGTCCATAAACCACAAGATTTTGGATGTCATGCGCTCTTTTGAATTCTTTCTTTTTGAAGTAAACAATGGCCAAATTGTGCATGCTTCTCAATCTCTGTATGTCTTCCTGGACAAATGCCAATGATTTCAAATACAACTTCTCGGCCTCATTATAATTTTTGAGACTTGTAGAATTGGTTCCTAAATTAATATAATTGTCAAAAAGCAACTCGTAGTGGTCTTTTTCATTTTCATGCAAAAGTTTTATGGCAGCAATACTGGTCTCTATGCTGCCCAGATTATCACCACTGTATTCTTGGATGATGGCCATTTCGGTTAAGCATCTCGAAGCCCAAATGCTGTCTTTGTTGTTCAGATACCCGTCTTTGGCAAGGTTGAATTCGTAAAATGCTTTTTCATCTTTCCCTTCATTGACATGCTTTGTGGCTTTTTGATAGAGCGAGTCAATTTTCTTTTTTTCGATGAGATTAGGATTGGTTTTCTTAGTGCACGAAATGACTGTGTACGATGAAATGATCAGGAAAATAATATTAGTCCAGATCGATGTTTGTTTTTTTTGTAAAATGAAATTTCTGTAAGAAATCATCTTCAGTGTTGGGTTTTCAGCAAGTTAACCATCGGTAAAAGTACAATTCTATTTCTTTTTATGCAAATGTTTAATTTTTATTTGTTTTTAAGAGGTGTGTTGGTTTTCTGCATAAGATTCATCCAAATGCAATTCGTTTTTTTATTCTTAATTTTGCAAACCGAAAAAAGGACAAACTAACAATACTCATACTTATCCAAATGATTTCAGTACAAGGTTTAGGGCTTCATCACGCAGGAAATTATCTGTTCCGCGATGTTAATTTCACCATCAAAAAAAACGACAAAGTCGGTTTGGTCGGGAAAAATGGCGCCGGAAAATCGACTCTGCTTAAAATTCTTTCCAACGAAATAAATTTCTTTGAAGGTTCAGTCGTTCCAGATGGAAATATTACCATCGGTTTTCTGAAGCAAGATTTGGAATTTGTAAAAGGCAGAACCGTGTGGAACGAAACCTTGCAAGCTTTTGAACAAATTAACCTTTGGAAAAAAGAACTGGAAGAAGTCAATCATCAATTGGCAACCCGAACCGATTATGAGAGTGATAGCTATAGTGACCTGATCCATCGACTGACGGATCTTAACGATCTTTTGCATCATCACGATGCATACAATTTGGAAGGCGATGTAGAAAAAGTCCTTCTTGGTTTGGGTTTCAAAGCGGATGATTTCGATAGAATAACCGATGAATTTTCCGGAGGATGGCGCATGAGAATAGAACTGGCCAAACTTTTACTTCAACAAAATGATTTGCTACTTCTCGATGAGCCTACCAACCACTTGGATATGGAATCCATTATTTGGTTAGAGAATTTCTTAATGGATTACAACGGAGCCATCGTCCTGGTGTCGCACGACAAGCAGTTTATGACCGCCATTTGCAACCGAACTTTTGATGTGAACAACAAAAAAGTGGACGATTATAAGGCCAATTATTCCAAATATTTGGAATTGAGAAAGGAAAGGAGAGAGAAATTGGAACAAGCCAAGAAAAATCAAGATGCCGAAATCAAACAAATGGAAGACAACATCAACCGTTTCCGAGCATCAGCTACCAAAGCGAGTTTTGCACAATCCCTCATAAAAAAATTGGATAAAATAGAACGAATTGAATTGGATAACGAAGATGTTTCTAAATTCAACATTCGATTTGTACAAAGTCAAGTGCCCGGAAAGGTGATTTTCGAAGCCGAAAACCTGGGTAAAGCCTACGGGAAAAAACAAATTTTTGACGGTGTCGATTTCTTTGTCGAAAGAGGCGATAGAATTGCGCTCCTTGGACAAAATGGACAAGGGAAAACCACCTTGGCAAAAATTCTTTCAGGTGAAATTAAAGACTACTCCGGCGATTGGAAGCTGGGACACAATGTGAACATCGGTTATTTTGCACAAAATCAGGACGAAGTCTTGAACGGAAACAATACCGTATTGCAAGAAGCCGAAGATGCGGCAACCGAAGAAACCCGACCGAGAGTTAGAGACCTCCTGGGAAGTTTCCTGTTTACCGGAGAAGATGTACAAAAGAAAACAAAAGTGCTTTCCGGAGGCGAAAGAAATCGTTTGGCTCTTTGTAAGTTGTTGCTTAGACCGTTCAATACCCTGATTATGGACGAACCTACCAACCACTTGGATATTCAGTCCAAAGAAATTATAAAATTGGCTCTCAATAAATTTGAAGGAACCCTAATTGTCATTTCCCACGATAGAGAATTTTTACAAGGCTTGGCCGATAAAATTTTTGAATTCCGTGATGGACAAATGAAAGAGTTTTTAGGAAATATCGATGAGTATTTGGAGTACAGACAGAAAGAATCCATCCGAGAAATATCGGTGGAAAAATCCAAGTTGGAAGTAAAAAATACGGTGAAGGCTGAAGTGGACAATTCTGAAAATTCAGAAAACCAAATCAAAAATTCAAAACCGGATTTTGTGTCTAAAGAACAAAAAGCCATTCAAAATAAAATTAAGAAAACCGAAGAGAAAATTTCAGAATACGAAAAGGAAATTGCGACTTTGGAAGATTATTTCTCCAAAACCAACCCTACAGAAGCCGACCTGAAAAAATACAACGAGCTTCAAGCCGAGTTAGATGCAGTAATGGCCGAGTGGGAAACTCTATCTTTGGAATTGGAAAGCTAGTATGAATACTTTTTCTATCTTTGAACCATGAAATTGTTGAGGAAATATAAAAAGGTATCCGCCATGTTGGTCATGGCGGTATATTTATTTGTAGCCATTTTCTCTCAAGACATCCACCAACACAATCATGGCGTTTTCTTACAGTTTGAGAAAGGTCAAAAACACATTTCAGATCAACCGTTTAAAGGGGCTTCAAAAGACTGTCTTTCCTGTCATTTCTTATTGGATGGACATGCATTAGAAATGCTTGCTTTTGATGCGTTAGATTTTCAAAATCTGTGGGTCGATGCATCGTTTGCTTCCACAACGCCTTCGGTTCAATCGTCATTATTTCTCTCTTTTTACCTTCGCGGTCCTCCATTTTTGGGTTAATTATAAATTTTATTTTTTATTTTTTAACCCTGTTTGATGTATTTAAACTCATTTTTCAATGAGTACTTTCTTGTGTATGCAAGAGATGGACATCGACATCATTATTTTTATTCATGAATTTTTTTAAACTGATGCTGTTCTTTTTAGGAATGGCCCTAATACCCGCACAACAATACAGCGTTTCTGGTGTTGTTGTGGATTTTCACGACAAAACTCCACTGTCCAATGCAACGGTACAGCTGGGGGGCCATACAACAACTACCAATACCAAAGGCGAGTTCCAACTAAAGTTAAAAGCGGGTGAATATCGTTTGCTGGCGAAGCATGCCGAATGCGACGACTACCAAGAAGAAATCAAAATACAGTCGGATCTTTTTTTGAAAATCATTCTGGAACACCATGTTACCGAAATCGAGACGGTAAAACTTCATAAAAAAAGTCGAGAGTCCGGATCGGTTCGGGTTTCGACAATTTCAAATAAGGAACTATCAAGAAACGCTACCGAAAACTTGGGGAGCTTAGTGTCCAATATCTCCGGAGTTTCTGCTTTGAAAACCGGAAATAATATTGCCAAACCCATTATCCATGGTCTTTATGGCGACCGAGTAACCGTAGTGAACAATGGAGTGAAGTTGGCCGATCAAGAATGGGGTGTAGAACATGCTCCCAATGTCGATACCAATAATTTTGATCATGTTGATGTGGTTAAAGGAGCTTCGGCGTTAAGGTTTGGGATGAATGCCAGCGGTGGAGTGGTGGTTTTGGAACCGGAAATATTTCCCAAAAAAGACACCCTAAAAGGCAAAGCAAAACTTTCTGCACTGTCTAACGGAAAAGGTATGACAGCCGATTTGAGCCTTATGAAAACTTGGGACAACGCTTGGGCTGTAAAAACGCGTGGAGGTTACAAAAAATGGGGCGACCTGTCCACACCAAATTATAAACTGATGAATACAGGTATGGAAATGAATTCTTTTGGTTTTACGGTTCAAAACAGCGATTTTTATAAAGGTTTTTCGGTTGATTATTATCTGACCAATCAGAAAATCGGAATTTTCAGAGGTTCTGATGTCGGAAATCTGAACGATTTGTACGAAAGTATTCTGAATCAAAAACCCATTTACACACGAGATTTTTCTTATAAAATAGACAATCCACATCAAGAAATTCAGCATCATATTGCCAAGATTTCAGCATACAAAAGATATGAAAATTGGGGTAAATTTTCTGTAGATTATAGTTTCCAATACAATAACAGAAAAGAGTTTGATCTCCGCCGTGGCGAGCTCAATAATCTTGCAGCCATGGAGCTGGAGCTGTTTACCAATCAAGTCAATATCAATAATGTTATAGAAAGAGAAAAATGGTCTTTAGAAGCGGGCATTAACGCTCAGTATCAGTACAACTATTCGCCCATTACAACCCAAGCCAAGCGATTGATTCCCAATTATCATCAATATAATTTTGGCGGATATTCGGTGTTTAAATATACGGTTATTCCAACTTTGAGAACCGAAATCGGAATCCGTTACGACCATCATAATTACAGGGTGAAGGCATGGTTTGATGAAAAGTTTTGGGAAGAAAATTATGCACAGAATTTTTCTCAATTCTACAAGAAAACAGAGGGGAATAGAGTGTTTGTAATACCGAATTTGTCCTACGATAATTTCGGATTAAACGCAGGGGTTTTGTGGGAAATTAACACCAACAATCAGTTGGGAGTTTCGTATTCAAACACCAGTAGAGTGCCGAATGTGGCCGAACTTTTTGCAAATGGATTGCATCATTCATCAGCGATGATAGAGGTAGGGACTTTGAATTTGAAAAATGAAAAGACACAACAGGTTTCTTTGAAAATGGATGCCAAAATAAATGCATTGGATGGCTTGAAACTAAATGTGACGCCTTATTTTTCTGAGATAAAAGATTTTGTGACCCAAGTTCCTACAGGAATTCAAAATACCATTCGTGGTGTTTTTCCAGTTTGGACCTACCAACAAGTTGATGCACAAATGCACGGCTTGGATGCAGATTTACAATGGAAACTCAATTCTAAACTGAAATGGATTGCACAGTTTTCTTATGTTTACGGTCAGGACAAAAGCAATCGTCAACCTTTGATTATGATGATGCCCATGCAGTTGAAAAATGCATTGGAAATCAATGTGCCCTGGAAAAAATCTTTTCTGAGAATTGAACATCAATGGATAGATCAACAAAAGAGGTATCCGGTGTACAATCCAACCTTAAAAATCTTTGGAAACGGAATAGAGATCGAAAAAAATCTGGATCTTTCCACACCTCCTTCGGGGTATCAACTTTGGAATTTGTATGTAGAAACTGAGTTGCTTTCTCGTTTTACATTTGGTTTGAAAGTAGATAACCTGCTGAATAAAAATTATAAAAATTACATGAACAGAATGCGATTTTTCGCCCACGAAACGGGACGAGATTTTATACTATCTGTTCAATATCAGTTTTAAATTCAAAATAAAATGAAAACAAAAATCATAGTTGCCCTTAGTTTTTTATTGTTCGCTTTGTCGTCTTGTCATCGTGCAGATGAAGATTTGGATGTGCTCGCTCAAGAAGAAATTTCAAATATTGTACTTCTCTTAAAAGACGATCAGACCGGAGAGGTGAAGGCTTATAATTACACCGCCAATGCATACGATTTGCCAAAAGTGAAACTCGAAATAGGAAAAACCTATACCGCAGATCTCGTGTTTAAAAATGGAGATGAAGATTTGAATTCGGAAATTATTGCAGCCAAAGATGAACATTTTTTGCTTTTCAATTTTCAAAATGCCCAAGTAGAGCTTAGTCGTTTGGATGGAGCGAACGATCTTAGGTCTGATGGTATGAAAGTGGGATTGAAAACAAAATGGAAAGTCTTGGACTTGCAACCGGCAGGTGCTCAGCTAATTTTGACCATGAATCACGGTGCGATTTCGGTGTCAGAAAGCCAAAATAATACCACCTTTGGACATGCCGAAGGTGGTGAGACGGATGCCGAAGCATTCTTTGATTTAATTTTTTAGTCCCATATTGTCGATCAGTCGAACTCCTGCAACCACCACTACGATAAAAGCTCTATATTTTTTGTCTTTTTCAAGGGTGGTTGCTGTTTTTAAGTTGTTTTCATCGGCAATGATGAAGTATTCCAGCTCCATATCTTGGTCATTTTCAAAAACTTCTTTTACCTTTTCATGAATTTCAGGAAGTGGTGTTTTTGGAAAGGACTCTTCAACCCATTTTAAGGTTTCATGGATTTTTCCTGCTTTTAGCTTGAGTTCGTTGGTCAACCTTTCGTTTCTGGAGCTCATGGCCAAGCCGTGTTGCTCACGAAAAATTGGGACTCCAATTATTTTTATTTGGAGTTTTAGTTGCCTTACCAACTCTCGGATAATGGCCAGTTGTTGGAAATCTTTTTCACCAAAATAGGCCTGGTCGGGTTGTACCTGTCGGAAAAGCTCTTCCACAACAGTACCTACGCCATCAAAGTGTCCAGGTCTGGAGGCGCCTTCCATTTCTTTTTCGATGCCTCCGAAATCATACGATTTACTTTTTGCTTTTTCCGGGTAGATGTCCTCGACTTCCGGGAGGTACACGACATCCACCAAGGCAGATTCTTTTAGTTTTTCAATGTCGCGATCTACTGTTCTAGGATATTTTTCAAGATCTTCGGCGTTGTTGAATTGGGTAGGATTTACAAAAATGGACGAAACCACCAAATCATTTTCTTCTCTGGCTTTTTGGTAAAGTGAAAGGTGTCCATCGTGCAAAGCGCCCATGGTTGGGGCAAAGCCGATTTTCTTTCCCATCTCTTTCTGCCTTTCGATATAATCCTGTAGTTTTTTTCTGTTTTTAATGATTTCCATGATGAACGAATTTCAACCTCAAAAATAATTAAAATTTACCGTCAATAAACTTCAATTTAAAAATTTGATTGTTTTTTATAAAAAAACAACGACCAATGATTATTCATTGATCGCTGAAGTTAAAATAGGATAAAAAAAGTATTATTGTCCGGACCAACCCAGCGCCCAAGTTGGGGTGGTGGTTCCGTTACCGGCACCGCTGGCGTTGTTGTTGATGGTGTAGGTGTTATTGTTGGTTGTTACGGTGTTTCCGCTGCTGTTTTTTGCAGAAATTTCTGTGGTGATGTTGTCAAATTTCACATTGGTAATTTTTCCGTTTCCATTGAAATGGTTCAATGTAGCATCGTGCTCCAAGTTGATGCCTGTTTTCCATCCTGAAAGTACAATGTTGTCAAAATTCCCATGGGTGCCTACTCTCAGTTTTAGGCCATCGGCTTCACCGGTAGTTGCTCCGATAAAGGTGGCATTTTTAATGGTGGGGTTGGATCTGGGATCGGCATTGTTGTTGTTGGAGTTGTTGTCACCTTCTATACCTCGGTTTCCATTGCCATCGGCTCTTCTTTTGGTGAAGATGTTTGTGGCAGTGCCGTTCCAGCCTTCGGTCCAATCAAAGGCATCGTCTTCGTTTCCGATCGAGATAATGTTGGAAACATTTACCGTTCCACCAAAAAATTCAATTCCATCATCGGATCCATTTAACAAAGCAACATGGTTGATGGAAGTTCCATTTCCTACGGCAAATAAAGAAAGTCCGTTGAATTCTTTGTCGGCCGTGAAAATAGCTCCGGCATATTCTATTTTCACATAATTTAATACTCCGGAATTGTCATTGGCTTCGCTTCCTCCATAGGTAGCATTCCCAACTTCGGCAGTAGCTGAACTGCCTTTGTTAATGGGTGCTTTACCGCAAATTACGAGTCCACCCCAGCTACCGGGACTTGCACTAAGCGAAGTGAAAACTACAGGTTGGGAAGCGGTGCCGTTGGCGAATATTTTGCCGCCTTGTTTTACCGTAAGATAGGATGAGGTGCCTCCTGAGGCTTCTATTCTTGTTCCGGCAGGGATAACCAAAGTGGCACCGTCGTTTACAAAGACTGGGCCGGTCATTTTGTAAACCTTGCTGGGATCTAAAGTAAGGATTTCTCCTTTCTTAATTTCTCCCTGAAAGTTGTTCGGGTCCATGGTGTTTCCCGTGTTTACAGTGATTTCTTCATCGTCATTGGATCTGCAGGATTGTACTGTGATTACTGTTGTTGCAATGCTTGCAGCGACTAGGATGCTGAAAATTGATTTTTTCATTTAATTTTTATTTTATTGATTTATATTTTGTTTAATTTTAAAATTCATAGGACAGTCCAAGACTTACGCCGCTGCCTTTTCGGTACGATTTGGAAATGAGATTGGTGGTTTTGTTCTCCTGAACCCTTTCAAACTTTGGGTTAAGAAGGTTTTTACCGCTCAAAGAAATTCCCAATCCGGATTTTAATTTTAGCTTTAAGGTGCTGTCCAAGGAGTGTATGGCTTTGTCCACCATGTTTCCTCGTTCTTCGAATCCCAAAGCATAGATGTTGTCCGACAGATAAGCGTAAGAAATCACAAAATCCAAAATTTGTTTCTTGTCCCATTTGTGTTCCCAGCCCAGGTTGATGTTGGCTAAAAAGCTGGATGCGCCTTGCATCTTGTCCAGATTCGAGATGAAATTGCTGGTGACATATTGGTTTTCGTGATCTAGTTTTTCCTTGTTCAGTTCCTGCTGGGTATGGATGTAACTGGCGTTTAGGAAGGTATATATTTTGGATTTACCTTTTTGAAACAAGTCTTTTCTAAGTTCCATTTCAGCACCGTAAACTGTACCGTAATCTCCAACATTAGCAAAGGAAACGGTGTTGGCAGAAGATGCCATGGTGATTCTGGCTATGGGGTTGGCAATGTATTTTCCAAAAGCCGTTACAGAGAGCATTTCGCTTTTGTTGGGGAAGATTTCCCATTTTAAATCGACATTGTAATTGTCGGCAGGATAGAGGTCGATGTTTCCAAAACTGGTGTCGTCTATATCTTGGTATTCGAATGGTGCAACTTCCAATAACAAAGGAGTCGTATAGGTTTTAGATGCTGAAAAACGAAGGTTTTGTTTTTCGTTTACAGCATATTTTAAGTTGATTGAAGGTAGGAGTTTTTGGTATTCTCTATTGATGGTTCCACCCAAAGGAAGAATGGATGTGTTGTAGCTCATTTCTTGTTGCAAAATGTCGAACCTCAAACCCAATTGCGCAGTTAGCTTTTCATTGATTTGAAATTCAGCCAATGCATAAGCCGCATGATTGTTAAGTTCCGATTTGAAATATTGCGGTTTCAATGCTGTTTTCGCATCCCATTTTATGTCTCCACGAAATGTGACAATATCGAAGTAGGCGCCGGATTGGTAGTTGGCAAGGTTGAAAAAAGCATCGTAGTTATTGGGATCTAACGAATACGAATTTTGAGGTGCTAAAATTTTGAAATTGTATTGCGTAGCCTTGAAGTCGCTTTGCTTGTATCTGCCGTTGTACCCAAGGGTAAGCATGGCTTTTTTGCTGAATTTATAATTGATTTTGAAGTCTCCAACGAAATCATCTTCAATCAGTCGGTCGAAGTAGCGATTATTGGCTCCTGGATTAGAGCTGGCAAAATAATTTCTTTGACTGGTTTTATCGTAAATGCTGATGTTTTGTTGTCGATCTGGTCTTTGGTTTTCAAGAAAATTATAACCCAAATTCCATGAGAATTTCACAGGTTCGGAAATCTGATGCTCGCCTCGTAACTGGTTGATGAAAAGGTTGTTGGTCTTGTAAGTGGCTCTTCTGACCTGAGTTTCGTGTTTGGTCAAAGCGAGGTCATCAAAAATATCAAAATCTCTGTCGTAGCCTTTGTAAAGGCCAAGTTTTTGCTCTGTGGTGTGCAAGAAATTGGAAGAGTAATTGAGGTTGTGTTTTGGATTTATTTTATAATTTAAATTGATCAAAGCCGTGGTGTTGGTGGCGTATTTGTATTCTTCAGAATTGTTGTAGATTTTCAAAGGATCGTTTTGTCCGTTGTAGCTCCCTCCTGTAATTCCTTTTTGGTAATGGTAATCGTTATCGAATCCTGCATATCCGAAAGCTGAAATTTTACCCTGATTTCCCACTTTGAAATGCGTACCAAAATCCAGTCCTAGCGAAGAGTTAATTGGGGTATCTCTTTCTTGGTTAATGGTTGAGGTTTCAAAAGCGTATCCAATTTGTGCAATTTTATTTTTAATCGGTTGTTGTGTGGTTTTACTGCCCCAAAAATTAGGTCCATCTTGTACTAAAAATGGATTTTTAGTTAGGGTATTGGTGTTGAATCCGGATCCTATGTTTATTTTGAAGTAGGGTTTCCCGGAATATATTTTCGATGAAATATCGATGTTGGCACCAGAAACATCGCCCCAGTTTTTTGGGTGATACACTTTCTCTAAACCGATGTGTTCGATCATGTCCGTTTTTATGATGGAAAGGTCTATGTTTTTCAGTAAAGGATCGTTCGATGGGATGGGCAATCCGTTAATGGTTGTCGTATTGTTTCTGTCTCCCAAACCACGGATGAAAATTTGGTTGCTTCCTTCTTGTTTTTGTGATCCTGTTGCTTTGGTAATGGCGGTAGAGGCGTCTCCAATTCCTTGTTTTTCCAATTGGCTGATGCCCAGTCTTTCGATAACTTCTGCCGATTTTTTTTGGATGCTCATGATGCTGTTTTCTGTACTTTTTTTACCAACACCTTGCAGGATAACCACTTCGATTTCTTTGGTTTTTGTTAGGCTGTCCTTTTCTTTTTTTTGTCCAAATATCGATTGCGAACTGCATAGTATAATGAGTGTAGCAATGCTTAATTTACAATTTTTCATTCTTACTTTTTTATCTTTTTTAACACCGCAAAGTAAGGTTGAAACAGGAAAATAATCGATTTTGTAATCTTTAATAAATCTTTAAAAAAGTGTTAATAATTTTATCGTATTGTAAATGGAATATGAACAATAGACGGTTTTGAAAACGAGTATTAAATTGATGTGGCGGTCGTAACGAGGTTTGTACTTCCTTTTAGGTGTTTTTGTTGGGTATTAATTCTTCAAAAAATCCTTGTTAACTGTTAGTAATATTGGTGTTTTTCATCAAGTTTTACTTTAAAAATCAGTGAGAAAAAAAATATCGTTTAATTTTTTTGTAAATTTGCAGAATATAGGTGTATCAACTTTAAAAACAAGATAGAAATTATTATTATGCCGAATCAGAAAATACTTTATGTTACCACTGCAATGTATCCTTACCAAGAAGATGATAATTTGGCCGCAATGGTAAATAAAATGGCTCTAAAGATGTATCAGGAAGGTAACGATGTTAGGGTTTTTATGCCAAGATTTGGACAAATCAGTGAAAGAAAATTCCAGCTTCACGAAGTGATTCGTCTTTCTGGTATGAATGTGATTATCAATGACTTGGATCAGCCTTTGATTATAAAGGTGGCTTCTCTTCCTGGCGAAAGACTTCAGGTGTATTTTATTGAAAATGAAGAGTATTTCAAGAGAAAACAATTTTATTTTGACGACCAAGATCAACCTTTCGATGACAACGATGAAAGAGCAATTTTCTTTGCCAGAGGGGTTATCGAAACCGTTAAAAAATTAAATTGGGTTCCGGATGTTATTCATATCAACGGATGGATGTCTTCTTTTGTGCCAATTTATCTAAAGACTTATTATAAAAACGATAATTATTTTGCAGATACCAAAATTGTACTTTCTTTGTACAATGAAAAAGACGGTAAGATCCAAAATCAAATCGAAGATAAAATGAAATTCGATAATATCGAAGGACTTTCTGCGTTTAAGAAACCGACCTTCCAAAGTTTCGTTGCCGAAAGTATGAACTTTGTTGACGCTGTGGTGAAAGGAGATGAATTCCTTGAAGGGCTTTTAGATAAAGAGTTTACTAAGACCCAAACCACTAAAATGGAATATTTGGAAATTGATGCCATAGGAACATTATACGATAAATAATCATTGATGAAAATAAATATTAATAAAATCTATAGCGCTTCTGCAATTGTTTTCGGAAGTGTTTTTTTGTTAAACTGCGAACCCAATGCGGACAGTTTAGGTGAACAGTTTTTTGCTGACAGCATGGTGCAAGGCGAACAAAAATCGTACGGACTAATCGCAAATAACCTGAACAATAACGATACGGTAAGGGTAGATGCCACTCGCTTGCAATACGCCAGTCTTGGTGCTTTTGACGAGCCTGTTTTTGGTATGCAAAAATCGTCCTTCGTAACCCAAGTCAGAATGGATGCTTACAATCCGGACTTCGGAACCAATGCCGTTGTCGATTCTGCAGTCTTGGTGCTGAAACCGTTGTACGCATCGGATTCTTTAACCACAACTACAGACGAAAATTATATCTATCCTGAAGGAAATATTCCTGCTAAAAAAGTGGTAGAGTCGTATCCGGTTCAGAAATACGGTAAAACGAAAATTGGTGGTAAAACCCTATTCAATATAAAAGTTCATGAAGTATCCGAATTTTTGTATGGAAATGCAGATCCCATTTATTCCAACAAAATTGTTGCTTACAATACTTTGTTGGGATCTAAAGTTTTTGACGGTCAAGTAAACACGGTGAAAATCACTAAGGACTCCGATGCTTCTGCTTTGTGGAGTTCTACGGTAGGAAGTCTTAGAATACCGTTGGATGCTTCCTTTTTCCAATCAAAAATTATAGCCAAAAAAGGCAGTCAAGAACTGAGCGATGCCTCCAACTTCATCCGTTATTTTCAAGGCGTTAGAGTTTCCGTTGATGAAAATGATGGATACATGATGAAGTTTACCCCAACCGATGCTCAAATTGTGATGTATTATAAATACGACAAATTAGAAAACGGAGTAAATACCCGACCTCAGAAAACATTCAATTTCAATCTGGGCACGGGAAACACCCAGTTCAGTCAGATTCAGTACAATCGTAATTCAACCATGGTCGCAACGGCGATGGGGAATATTAATCCGAACGGTGACTCCAAATTATTCCTTCAAGGAATGGGAGGTCCAGGAGCGGTTTTGAAAATTCCGGCAGCAACCATTGCTGAATTAAAAGCAAAATATCAAAATGAAAAAATAGGCATCATCACCGCCAAAATCCGTTTGTACTCAGATGTTACCGTTTGGAACAATAAATATGCAAAGCCAACCGATTTCTTGTTCAATACCAAAAATGCAACCTCATTTATATCGGATATCAATACCTTGACCGGTGCGCCGGGTTTTCAACTGATAAAGTATTATGATATCGACAAAAATCCTGCATATTACGACATTACGATTACCAAATCGTTGAAGGATATTGTAGAAAAAGAGGAAGCAAATTCAGACTTTGTGATCAATATCGGTAGTTATTTGAAAAACTCACAAACCGGAAATTTCTTTGGTCTGAACTATCACGATAGAGCGTACAAACCCAATAGAATTGTCTTGGTGGGTACCGATGCAAACAATGCAAACAGAGCACAGTTGAATGTGATCTACGGAAAAAAGTAAAAGAAAAAATAAACCTAAGTAAAAATTAAAAACTAAAATCAATAAAAAATTATGTGTGGAATTGTAGGATATACCGGCTTTAGAGATGCTTATGAAGTGGTGATTAATGGACTGAGAAGGCTGGAATACAGAGGATATGATAGTGCTGGTATTGTTTTGAGAGATAAAAACAACCAGTTTGAATTAAAGAAAACAAAAGGAAAAGTTGATGATTTGGTAGAGGTTTCATCTCAGTTAAAGGAAACTTCAACCATTGGGATGGGACATACACGATGGGCAACTCACGGAGTGCCAAGTGATAGAAACTCGCATCCACACATGTCCAATAACGAGAAAATCGTTTTGGTGCATAACGGGATTATCGAAAACTACGATACCATAAAAACCATGCTTACGGAGAAAGGATTTACCTTTCAATCTGAAACAGATACTGAAGTTTTGGTCAATTTGATACAATTCGTAATGGACGAAAATGCCAATTTGGATTTTCCGACAGTCGTAAGATTTGCATTGAATGAAGTTTACGGAGCGTATGCAATTACAGTAATGCATCAGGATTTCCCTGGAGAATTGGTTGTTGCCAGATTGGGATCTCCTTTGGCTATTGGTTTGGGAGAAAACGAATTCTTTATCGCCTCCGACGCATCTCCTTTTGTTGAATTCACCAAAGAAGCCATCTATTTGGAAGAAGGACACATGGCGATCATCTCTCTAGAAAAAGGAGTGGATATTAGAAGCATCCAAGACAATTCTAAAATTGAACCGGCCATTCAAGAATTAAAACTCAATTTGGAACAAATTGAAAAAGGAGGATACGAGCATTTTATGCTGAAAGAAATCTTCGAACAGCCAAAATCCATTCACGATACCATGAGAGGAAGAATCTTGGTGAATGAAGGTGTGGTAAAAATGGCCGGGATTTGGGATCATTTAGAAAAATTCAAGAATGCCAAAAGAATCATCATCATCGCTTGCGGTACCTCTTGGCACGCCGGTTTGGTCGGTGAATATTTAATCGAAGAATTTGCAAGAATCCCTGTTGAGGTAGAATATGCTTCAGAATTTAGATACAGAAACCCAATCATCAATAGCGACGATGTCGTGATTGCTATTTCTCAATCTGGAGAGACGGCAGATACCATGGCAGCATTGAAATTAGCAAAAGAAAAAGGAGCTTTCATATACGGAATTTGTAATGTTGTCGATTCTTCCATTGCGAGGATTACCGATGCGGGATCTTATACCCATGCAGGTCCAGAAATTGGAGTGGCTTCTACAAAAGCTTTTACAGCTCAGTTGGTGATTTTGTCTCTGATTGCATTGAAATTGGGGAAACACAACGGTCAGTTGGGCAATGCCGAGTTCATGAGTCTCATTGCGGAATTGGATGCTTTACCTACTAAAATTGAAGAAGTTCTGCATGCAACACACG
Source organism: Amniculibacterium sp. G2-70 (assembly GCF_014353055.1). Lineage (GTDB taxonomy): Bacteria > Bacteroidota > Bacteroidia > Flavobacteriales > Weeksellaceae > Amniculibacterium > Amniculibacterium aquaticum. The sequence continues at coordinate 895,371 of NZ_CP060698.1, read as the reverse complement.
ATTTGGTTAAAGAAATTTCAAAAGATTTTGTAAATGCTCAAAATTTCCTATATTTAGGCCGTGGTTATAATTATCCATCAGCTTTGGAAGGAGCTCTAAAATTGAAAGAGATTTCTTACATCCATGCAGAAGGATATCCGGCAGCTGAAATGAAACACGGACCTATCGCTTTGATCGACGAAAATATGCCTATCGTGATTATTGCTCCTAAAAAAGGACATTATGATAAATTGGTAAGCAATGTTCAGGAAATCAAAGCCAGAAAAGGAAAAGTAATTGCCGTAGTGAACAAAGGAGATGTTCAGGTGAGCGAAATGTCGGATTATGTTATCGAAATCCCAGAAACTTCAGAATGCTATTCTCCAATTGTTTCTGCGATTCCGTTGCAGTTGTTGGCCTATTACATTGCAGTGTACAGAGGGGCAAATGTAGATCAGCCGAGAAACCTTGCGAAATCCGTAACCGTGGAGTAATTTCCATTTTGAAATGTAATAATTCAAGATTTTTTTCGGTTTTTCAAAAAAAATCTTAATAGTTTGTTAAAAAAATTATATATTTACCGCTTAATTATAAAAAACAACATGAAAAGGATATTTCTTTTATTAGCATCAGCGTCTTTAGCAGTATCTTGTTCTGGTGGCAAATCTTCAATTGGTAAGCCCGGAACAAAAGGAGAATTGATACCTAGAGAGAATTCAAAATCTTTTGTGGCAGAAAGACCATACGGAATGGTTGCTATTCCTGGAGGTTCTTTTATCGCAGGTCTTGCCGATCAGGATCCTACGAAAATGCCCGAGAAAACCGGCCTGAAGACGGTAACTGTTAATTCATTCTATATGGATGAAGCTGAAACGACCAATGCAGAGTACAGAGTTTTTGTAAATTATGTAAGAGACTCCATCGCGAGAACTTTGTTGGCTGAAGCTGCTGGTGACGGTGGTGGAGGGAACGGTAGAGGCGCTAGTATTAGTGACTATGCTTATAAAGGAGATCCAAACCAAAACGGAAACTTAACACCGTATCAAGAATATTTGGAGAGCCAAGGAGGTGCTGAATTTGATCAAGCGAAAAGACTTGATTGGAAAGTTCCATTGCATTGGAATACCAAAAGCTATCCAGATGTTGAATATGCAGAGGTGTTAGAGTCCATGTACCTTCCAGCTTCTTCTAGAATTGGTAACGAGAAAATTATCGATGCCAGTAAGTTGAAGTATGCTTACCAGTGGGGAGATATGGAAAAAGCCGTAAACGACAAAGAAAGAGGTGCAAATTTCTTGAAAAAAGAAAGCATTGCTATCTATCCGGATACTACCGTTTGGATCAAAGACTTCCACTACGCATATAACGAACCATTGTTCGAACAATATTTCTGGCACAATGCGTATAAAAACTATCCAGTAGTTGGTGTTACTTGGGATCAAGCGAGAGCATATTGTAACTTTAGATCAAAGTTAAAGTCTGATTATAACGACCAATTAAAGAAGAAAAAACAAAAACCTTTAGCGTTCAGATTACCAACAGAGATGGAATGGGAATTTGCAGCAAGAGGTGGAAAGCAAAATGCAACTTACCCTTGGGGAGGTCCGTATATGATGGACGACAGAGGTTGTTATTTGGCTAACTTCAAACCAAAAAGAGGTAGCTATGTCGAAGACGATAAAAAAGGAACTTATATGTATTCTGCTCCTGTGAAAAAATTCAGAAAGAACGGATACGGATTGTTTGATATGGCAGGAAATGTTGCTGAATGGACAGATTCTCCGTATAACAATGCAACTTACCAATTCGCTTCTACATTAAATCCTTCTACTAAACATGCAACCAACGACGAGAAATCTGTAAGAGGTGGGTCTTGGAAAGATGTAGGTTATATGTTGATGACCGGATACAGAGACAGAGAATATAAAGATTCTGCAAGAAGCTACATCGGTTTCAGAACTGTTCAAGATGTTCCAGATGCGATGACTGCTAGATTCAGAAGAAACACCAAATAAAACTCACATTATCATTAATAAAAACTAAAATTGAATATGTTTAAAACTAAAGAAGCTACAATGAATTTCGTTTATTCATTTGGAGCAGCAATCGTAATCTTGGGTGCATTGTTTAAAATTACGCACTGGAGTATAGGTCCATTAACAGGGAATGTAACTTTGGCAGCCGGCCTTATTACAGAAGCCATTATTTTTATCGTATTTGCTTTTGATCCACCAAAAGTTGAAGAATCTTATGCTTGGGAAAATGTTTATCCAGAGCTTTTGGACAGACATGCAAAACCTAACCCTTTGCATTCCAATGTATCTGCAATGAAAAGCGCAGGAAATCAATTTGCTGAATTAGAAAACAATCTATCTAATAAATTGGATAAAATGTTGGAAGATGCAAAACTGGATGTTGCTTTATTCGAAAGATTGAAAGGAGGTATCGATAAATTATCGTTCTCTGTGGATCAAATCTCTCAAACGGTTGATATCTCAGGATCTACTCACCGTTATAACGACGAAATGAACAAAGCTGCAGATCACATGAAAAACATGAACGATTTGTATGCAATTCAATTAGAAACTGGAAAAATGCAATCGGATTTCTCTAGAAAATATGTAGAAGATATGCAGAAATCTGTAGAGCATTCTAATAAATTTAACGAAGAATTACAAGGTTTAACATCTAACTTGAACAACTTGAATAGAGTATATGGCGGAATGCTAACCGCTATGAAGTCTTAATTTCCTCTTCATTTTATTATTAATCTAAAAAAAAGTAGTAAGAATGGCACAAGGAAAACAGACCCCTCGTCAGAAGATGATCAACTTGATGTACTTGGTATTCATTGCCATGATGGCCATGAACATCGATGCAGAAATCATTAGATCATACTATGACTCTACTCAATCGTTGAAAGACACAAGACTTTTAACTCAAGAGAAAAATACAGAAATCTTTGAGGTAACCTTGAAAGCAAAAGCTGCAAGTGTACCGGATACTTATGAGCAACCGTATCAACAATATCTTAAGTTAAAAGAAAAAATTGATGCTTTGGTATCTCATGCAGACCAAATCAAAGACAAATTGCAAAAAGATGCAGGATTGGATATGAAAGCCGATTTAGCAGATAATTTCAATGCATTGAATGATAATACTTCGGTAACTGAGTATTTCTTTACCAGCGGTGATGAAAACATCCCTTCTGGAAAAGCAAAAGAATTAAAAGCGAAAATTGATGATGTAAGAAATTATATCGACCAAACTTTTGCAGGAAATCCAAATCTTAAGAAACTTGTAGAAAGAGCTGATAAAGCATTGATTACTGAATTCCCAAAAGGACAAAAAATCAATCAAAAAAATTGGTTGCAATACAAATTCTATCATCAACCTCTAATTGCGGCCATCTCTAACTTAGAGATTTTGCAAAATGATGCTAGAAATGTACAGTCCGATGCATTGGCAATGATGCTTCAAGAAAAAGTTGATGCCAACATCAAGTTTAACCAGTACGAAGCTATCGTTTCTGCTCCAACTGATGTTGTTGCTGGAAAACCTGCTGAAGCAACTGTAGTTTTAGCATCGTATTCCAACTCTAATAAAATCGCCATCAACGGTGTGGATAGAGTTGAAAACGGAAAAGGATATAAGTCTTTACCAACTTCTGGTTTAGGTGAAAGAACTTTCAGCGGATCAATTACGGTAAATACTGCAGATGGAAAACCTCAAACGATTCCATTTACACATACCTACAATGTAATCTCTGGTCCTCAAGAAGTAAAACTTCAACAAGGATTGATGCTTAGCGCGGATAAGATGAATGTGGTGTACAGAGGTTTAGAAAACCCTATTTCTGGATCTATTCTAGGTGCTGATAACGCACAATTATCGCTATCTGCTCCTGGTGCATCTGTTAAATCTTTAGGAAAAGGAAAATGGATCGTAGTACCACAATCGGGTAATGTATTGAAAATGACATTGTCAGGTAGAGACCCTCATGGAAAATCTTTATCTCAAGTATTTGAATATAGAATTAAAAATGTACCTGCTCCACAAGGTCAAGTTAGAGGTAAGAATGTTGTCGGAATGCCTGCTGGTTCTATCCAAAACCAAATTGTAACAGCAACTATTCCAGACTTTGACTTCCCAGTGACCTTTACTGTAACAGGATTTAAATTCAAAGTTGCAGGTAGAGCCGCTACTTATGTTACAGGGAACAGTTTAAGTTCAGTTTCTGGAATGACAAATAACTTGAAATCTGGTGAAGCTGCATGGATTTTTGATATTGAAACTACAATTTCAGGTCTAGGAGCTTATAAACCAAAACAAGCATCACCAGTTGTAATTAACATTCAATAGTAATTTTTAATTAGAAATATTTTCAGCTATGAAAAAATATATTTGCAGTTTAATGGTTTTAGTTTCGGGATTTGCTTTTTCCCAATCTATTCTCAATGCAAAATCTCCAGAAGAGTTTAGACAAATGAGAGCAGAAAACAAAAAAATCGTTGGTGATTCTATTGTTTCTGCAAAAGTAACTCCATTGAAATATGGACATGTTAACGAAAACGATATTGTTAAAGGAATGATGGTTTGGGAAATTATCGACATGAACGATAAAATCAACCAACCTTTTTACAAAAACAATAAAGATGGATTCTTCAAATCGTCTAAGTCCATTTATGATGTACTTCTAGATGCTGCTCTAAGTGGTGAGTTGAAAGAGGTATATGACGACGAAAATTTTACAGTCAAATTAGCTAAAGAAGCAATCCCTAAAAGATTGGAATCTGTAAGATTAGACGAAGCCGCTATCGATATCATGAATTCTGGTCGTCAGTTAACAGAAGACGAAAGAAGACAATATACCGATTACATCAGAACAACGACCGATAAAGTTAGAGTTCTTAAAATTATGGGTATGTGGTTTGTCGATAAAAGAGACGGCATGTTGAAGTATCGTCCATTGGGAATCGCAGCTCTAGGTCCAGATCCAGCTACTGCTGGTCAAGTTGGTCCAGACGGAAGACCAATTGGTGATGCGAATGAACTTATCGATCTTTTCTGGATCTATTATCCAGATGCAAGAGAAGTTCTAGCCAACAACTACATTTACAACAAAGGAAACGCTTCTGCTGACCTTTCTTATGATGATGTAATTAACATGAGAAGATTTTCTTCTGTTATTTATAAATCAACAAGCGGATTGGGTGATGGTGTTGTTAAGGATTATATCCCTAAAAATGCAGACGAACAAATCGAAGAAAGCGACAGAATCAAAGGAACGATTCTTGAGATGGATAACGAAATGTGGAATTACTAAGATTTCTCATATTCATATAAAAAACCTGAGTATTTTTACTCAGGTTTTTTTTTATCCTTAAATTTGCAAAATAAGATAAAAACATCTCATAAAGTATGTTGCTTTTTTATCTTTCTCTGCGTTTAATTAGTAATCATTAATAGTACATTTTTATATGAAAAAAGTAGATTATATTGTCGTTGGTGGTGGCTTTGCTGGGCTATTTTTTGTTCATCAACTCATCAAGAATAACAAATCTTTCATTTTGGTTTCGGACAGAAAACAAAGTGCATCTGAAGTTTCAGGGGGTGTTGTCAATCCCATAGTTCTCAATAAATTTACCAGCTTTTGGTTGGGGAATGAGCAAATGACTTTCTTAAAAACAACGCTTAGTGAAATTCAAAATTATTTAGGTAAAGACTATTTTGAACAAAAGCCTGTTCACCGTATTTTACACGACGACAATGAAAAGCAAACTTGGTTGGAAAAATCGAAGTTAGACGAACTTTCAGATTATCTTAGTCCAGAATTTTTAGATTTCACCTCCGTAATCAATCCCTACGGAATAGGCGAAGTTTTACAATCGGGCCGAATTGCTGTTTCTACCTTTTTTAGTGATTTTTATTCATATTTGGATAAAAACAATTCGTACTTCAATGCTACTTTTGATTTTAATCATTTGAATGTTAATGATAAAACATATCAAAATATCGAATATCAAAATTTGGTTTTTTCCGAAGGTATTCGTGTCTTAAACAATCCGTATTTCTCAAATTTACCCATCATCCCAAGCAAAGGGCATCACCTTTCTGTTAAACTTTCAGAACCCATTACCGAAGGTGGTATTTTGAAAAAGAAACACTTCTTCTTCCCAATGGAAAACGGACTGTATTACGCAGGAGGTACTTTTGATAGAAACTCAACCGATGAGTCCATTATGGATGACTCGGTAAACGCTTTGAAAGAAAGCATTGAAGAGATTTATCCTCATCCTTATTCTGTCGAATTAGTAGAAGTCGGGTTGCGTCCTACACTGACCGATAGAAGACCCACTTTAGGTGAGCACCCTCAGCACAAGAACATGTACATCCTCAACGGAATGGGGACACGAGGTGTGCTCAACGGTTGCTATTTTGCCAACGAATTGTATCAGCACATCGAAAACGGAGCCGAGCTCCATCCCGAAATAGACATCAAAAGATACCAATAGAAAAATCCTGAGAATATTTTCTCAGGATTTTTTTGCAGAAAGGAAGGGATTCGAACCCTCGATACAGTTACCCGTATACTACCTTTCCAGGGTAGCTCCTTCAACCACTCGGACACCTTTCTTTTTTTTGGTGATGCAAAAGTACAAATAATTATTTAATCACCAAAGTTTTCATTCAGTTCTCCTTGTAAATTTTTCGAAAAATTTTCAGCAAAGCTACTGCTGTAGTTTTTGTTCCCCATCAGGTGCATCGCTTTGGTAATCGCACTTTCGGCCGTAAGATCTTTACCACTGATTGCCCCAATTTTTTGGAAAACATTACTGTTCTCGTATTTACCAATGCTAATACCACCAGAAATGCATTGGCTCAACACAATGATTTCTGTATCTCGCTCTCTTATTTCCAACAAAATTCTCTCCGTTTCTGGACTGTTAAAAATGGTTCCCGATCCAAAAACCTGTAAGATAATCACTTTGGTCTTGGGTAGATGGAGCAACGATTCAAAGCTCATCCCTGGAAATATCCTCCAAAATACAATGTCCTTGCACAAATGCAAATCGATGCTGAACTCGGTTGCGTCATTCCTTAAAAGTACCTCTTTTCGTATGTTCAGATGCACACCGGATTCACCCAAAATGGGATAGTTCGGACTTCTGTACGCGTCAAAATACTCCGCAGAATATTTCAATGTTCTGTTTCCACGCAACAATTTATATTCAAAATACACCACCACCTCTTGTATCAGAGCTTCGTTATTTTCATACAAACTCGCATAATAAAGACTGGTCAATAAATTTTCTTTGGCATCGGTTCTCAAATCTCCAATCGGAAGTTGGGAGCCCGTCAATACCACAGGTTTCTTTAGCCCTTTCAGCATAAAACTCAATGCCGAAGCGGTGTAAGACATCGTATCCGTTCCGTGTAAGATCAGGAAGCCGTCAAAATCGTGATAGTTACTTTCTATAACACCTGCAATGATCTTCCATTCCTCAGGACCCACATCCGACGAGTCCAAAGGATGCTCAAAAGCATGCACAGAAACCTCGCATTCCAAAAGATTCATCTCAGAGATTTTATCGAATATATGATTGAAATCAAACGCTCTCAAACTGCCACTATTATGATCTTTTTCCATACCAATCGTCCCACCGGTATAGATCATCAAAACTTTTCTTTTCATGGCCTAAATTTACAATTAATTATAATTTTTTGGGCACCTTTTCCGCCTTCCGTTCCCGCTTTTTTATTTTTTTGATTGATCTACATTCCGCTTCAATCAAAAAAATAAAAAGAGCTCCACTCAAGTCGGGGTGCAGGGTAGAGAGCATAGATTTTTTTTGGGTACAATACACAAAGTTATCTTTAGTTCTTCAAGGATTTATTTCTAAAAAATAAAATTTTAACTTTGCAACATGACAGATTTTAACGAACATTTCGAATACCTAAAAGGCTTTTTAACCCCGGAAAGATTGGAAAAAATTGAACGAAAATCATACGAAAGTTCAGATTTTGTTCTCCCCATCATGGAAGATGTCTATCAATTTCGTAATGCGGCTGCCATCGTTAGAAGTGCAGAAGCATCTGCCTTTCATAAAATTATAGCCTTAGAAAGCAAGAATGTCTTCGATCCCAACTTGGCGGTAACCAAAGGAGCAGATACTTGGGTAGAAGTCGAAAAACGACCTCATCAACTGGAATCCCTCCAAGAAATTAAAAATCAAGGCTATAAAATAGTTGCCGTTTCTCCAGAAAATAATGCGACTTCACTTCCGGACTTCCAAATTCATGAACCTGTAGCTTTGGTATTTGGCACCGAATGGCACGGTGTTACGGACGATTTTTTAGAGTTCTGCGACGAGACTTTGGCCATTCCCATGTACGGATTTACACAAAGTTATAATGTTTCTGTAGCTGCAGCAATTTGCATGTACGATCTAAAACAGAAACTTATAAAATCCGGTGTCGAACACCGATTGAGCGAGGAAAAACGCATGCAACTTAAAATTCGTTGGGCTGTCAACTCCATTCGAAGCGGACATGAAATCTATCAAGATTTTCTGAAAAAAAAGTAATGAAATTCAAACAGGAAAGCTCTATTCAAGCCGGTCCAAGTGTTGGTTTTCATAAAACAAAAATCCTTCAAAAATAAATTTTGAAGGATTTTATTTATCGTTTAAAAAGTTGGAATTATGCCAAAACTTTTTTCACTGCTTCAATAACCGCTGTAGAATCGATTTTGTATTTTTTCATCAATTCAGCAGGTGTTGCACTTTCTCCAAAAGTGTCGTTTACGGCAACAAACTCTTGTCTGGTTGGTCTTTTTCTTGCCAACATTCCTGCAACAGATTCTCCAAGTCCACCAAGATAGTTGTGCTCTTCAGCGGTTACAATTTTTCCTGTTTTTTCAACCGATTTCAGGATGATCTCTTCGTCCAAAGGCTTGATGGTGTGGATGTTGATTACTTCACAAGAAATGCCCTCTTTTTCCAACTCTTCAGCTGCCAATAGGGATTCCCAAACCAAATGTCCTGTTGCAACAATGGTAACATCGCTCCCTTCTTGCAAAAGAATTCCTTTACCAATTTCGAAAGGCATATCTTCCGGAATGAAAACGGGTACCGTCGGTCTTCCGAATCTTAAATATACCGGTCCTTCATAATCAGCAATGGCAATGGTTGCCGCTTTGGTTTGGTTGTAATCACACGGGTTGATAACGACCATTCCAGGTAACATTTTCATCAATCCAATATCTTCCAATGTTTGGTGAGTTGCACCGTCTTCACCAAGGGTTAACCCAGCATGGGAAGCACATATTTTCACATTTTTTCCGGAATACGCTACCGATTGACGGATTTGGTCGTAAACTCTACAGGTAGAAAAATTAGCAAAAGTCCCAGTGAATGGTATTTTCCCGGCTGTTGCCAATCCGGCTGCCATACCAATCATGTTGGCTTCAGCAATACCGGTTTGTATGAAGCGTTCTGGTGCTTTTTCAATGAATTTCTCCATTTTTAGCGATCCAATTAGGTCGGCACAAAGGGCTACAACATTCGGGTTTTTATCAGCCAATTCAGCCAATCCAGCTCCGAAACCGCTTCGTGTATCTTTTTTTTCTGTGTATGTATATTTCATTTTTATCTTTTCTTTTTTTTGATGAATTAATAATCGGCTACTTCGTCCAATTGCAATTGACCAAGAGCATTTTCTAGTTGTTCAGCATTTGGAGCTTTTCCGTGCCAAGCATGGGTCCCCATCATGAAATCGACACCGTTACCCATTTCTGTATGAAGGATGATGGCGATGGGTTTTTCGTTTCCTGATTTTTCTTTTGCGCTATTCAAAACAGAAATTACCGCTTCCATATCGTTGCCGTTTTTCTCTTCCAATACCAACCATCCAAAGGCTTCTAGTTTGGCTCTTAGATCTCCCAATGAAAGGACATCATCTACATCACCATCGATCTGACGGTTGTTGTAGTCAATGGTAGAAATTAAATTGTCCACTTTGTTGTGAGCAGCAAACATTAGGGCTTCCCAAATCTGCCCTTCTTGTAACTCTCCATCACCATGAAGGGTGAAAACGAGATTCTTGTCTCCATCCATTTTTTTTGCTAGAGCAGCACCTATGGCTACAGACATTCCTTGTCCAAGAGAGCCAGAAGCTACACGGATACCCGGTAGTCCCTCGTGAGTGGTTGGGTGACCTTGAAGTCTGGAATCTAATTTTCTGAAAGTGTTTAATTCTTCTACCGGGAAGAAATTATTTCTTGCTAATGTCGAATAAAAAACTGGTGAAATATGACCGTTGGACAAGAAGAAAAGGTCTTCATTTTTACCTTCCATGGTAAAAGGAAGTTTGTAGTCCATAATATTACCATACAAGGCAACAAAATATTCTGCACAACCAAGGCTTCCGCCCGGATGCCCCGAATTAACAGCCGCTACCATTCTTAAAATATCTCTTCTTACTTGTGTAGCAAGAGATTTTAATTCAACAATACTTTTACTCATTTTATTAAGATTTATTTTTTGCAAATTTAAGTTTTTTATACGGCTTTATAAAATCTTATCTCATTTAGTTTGTTATTTGTAACTCTTTGTTAATCAGTATGCGTGTGTGTTTTGTTTTTCATGGAAATGTTAAAATTTTACTTTTTTCAATCATTTGCAATTTGTTTTAAGATTGTGGCATACTTTTTTTATTATCGTTGTCAACAAACTTAAATTGAAATACAATGAAAGCAATATTATTAGCAGCAGCATTGGGCTTGGCAACCTCTTCGGTGGCTCAGTATTACCCAAGTAACAACAATATGCCTCCACCAAACCAATATCCAGAATACAATTCGGGAGGTGGATATTACGGCAACCAATACGGTGGTCAGTATGGCGATCAATACGGTGATTACGATTATTATGATGATAATTTTTATGACTATGCCTACGGTAATTTTCCTAAAGATTATTATTACAATTATCCTACGGATTACTATCCTTCAGGTTATTATCAAGGTTTTTACAACGATTATAGAAGGAGTATTGTTAGCATCAATTGGAATAATTTCTTTATTGAATTTAACTTAAATCCGGTTCAGATCCAACAAATAATGATCGTTAACAACAGGTTTGGAAATTACAACTCTTGGTATTCTTATTATGGAGCCAATCCTAATCGTTGGTACTACGACCGATTCTATATGTTGGAGCGAATTTTAGGGCCTAGAATTTATGTTATATTCCAAGATCGTTATTACAGAAGAATGAACCCAATTGTGTATTTCCAAAATTATAACCGAACATATTATAGCAGACACTACCATTGCGTACCGAAGTATAAGCATGTAAAAGTAAGCAACTATTATGTGGGTAGAGATCGTTTCTTTGTCGATAATCCTAAATACTCGGGTTTTAGAAATGGAAATGGAAATAACAATAGTGGAAGTTTTAAATCTCAAAATTCAAGTTTGAGAAATAACATTTGGGCAATTTCTAACGATAACAAATCAGGATTTAGAGAAAATACAGGTTTCCAAAATAACGCGGGCAATTCGGATAGAGGATTTAGAGATCAATCCAACTCATCCAAAAATCCATCTGGAGGATTTAGAAACGAAGGTTTTTCTTCTCAAAATCAAAACAAACCGGTGAGGGAATCTGGAAATTCCGGTTTTAGAGGTGGCGATAGAGACAATTCTTCAGTACCCAAAATGGAAAGAAGCAACAGTGGTTTTAGAAACGAAGGTAGAATTGAAAAACCGCAACGAATAGAACAGACCAATACTAATTTTGGTAATGGAAATCGTGACTCCGGTTTTAGAGGAAGTAACAGTGGTGGAAGTTTCCGTAGTGAAAGCAGAAACCAATCTCAAGGTTCTGCTTCAGAATCTGGAAAAAGAGGCGGATTTAGATAATTCGTAGAAAATAATACTTTCAAACTTTTCATTTTTTCCATGGTCGTTCAACAAGTGTTGGACGGCCATTTTTTTGAAATCAAAAAGCACCGTGTTTTTCCTGTAAATGTCTGGTTGTTAGTTGTTGTGGTGTTTTTATGAGTACTTTTACAAAGTAATTTGTAAAACCAAAATGCCATGTCCAGAATAAGAAATATTAATCGCTATCATTTCTCTGTAGAATGGGGTGGTGAAGCATCGGAAATCTTTGAAGTTAATGGGTTAAATCTTTCCGTTTGTGTAGAGTTGGTGAGAAATTCAGATTCTAAACTGAATAACGAAATCAAAATGCCGGGACTGACAAAATACTCGGATGTCACGCTCACAAGATACATCACACAAGGGAATAATGAGTTTTTTGAATGGATCAACACCAACCAATTTGGAGAGGTTGAACGCCGAGATATTAAAATTTCTTTGTTGAATCATGAGTTTGTTCCAATTTTATTTTGGATGTTGTACAATGCTTTTCCGTCTCAATACATCGGACCGGTATTGATCGCCAATAACTGTCAGCTGGCTACTGAAAGTTTGGTGATCTCTTATGATACGATGAGAATGGAAATGAATACTTAAAAGCACATCACAATTGAAAACAAAAATCCAACCCATGCATTGCAAAAGGTTGGATTTTTTTAAATAGGCTCTTAACTTATTGAAGTTATTTAGGTTCTTTCAAATTGAAATACTTTACGACAGCTTGATAATCGTTAAAATCAACATTGGCATTTTTTCCCGATGCCGGTACCAAAACAATTCTGAAAGTTTGATTGTTAAGATATGCATTGCTTTCGGTAGTCGTCATCGTACTTTGGTCAAAGTTGGCTTCGGTGAAAATTTCTACATTTTGTGTGTTAAACAAGAAGTTATAATCTAACTCTCTACCTCCGGATAAGTACGAAGTTTTAGGAATGAGTTGCCAAACTTTCCCTCCTGCAGTGTTGGAGTTGATGTTTCTATACACCAAAACCACATCGGTATTCAGAATGGAAATGTTTTGATTGATGGTGTAATTGTTCCCAGCATTTAGCGTTCCGGTGACATCTTTCATTACCGAATAGGTATCGTTGTCTTGCTGTTGGATGTAATCTGTAGTTCTTTCGCAACTTACCAATGTGGTTAGGGAAAGAGCTGTAAAGGCGGAAAGGAAAAGATATTTTTTCATAATAATTGATTTTTTAAATTTAATATTTTACTTATTTCAAATCACATACCAAAAGTTTATGCATGCGAAAATTTTAGACTGAAAAATTAATACTATTTTTGTAAATCATTACAATTTCCTACTAAAAATATGAAAAACAAAATCGTTTTATTTTTTTCAATCTTCATAGCAACACAAAGTTTAAAGTCTCAATTTATCCCTAGAAATATGGGTAAATCTGATGTGGAAAAAGCACATGCCTGGGTCAACAAAACATACAATTCGCTTTCTCAAGATGAAAAATTAGGGCAACTTTTTATAGTTGCTCTCTACACCAATAAAGGCGAAGATTTTATCAATAATGTTAGAAAAATTGTAGAAAATGATAAAATTGGAGGTCTAATTTTGATGCAAGATGATGCTGCTAGAGAAATTAATTTGGTCAATGAGTTCCAGGCCAAATCCAAAGTGCCACTGATGATCGGAATGGATGCCGAATGGGGTGTTTTTCAAAGAATAGCCAAGGCTCATAAATTTCCATGGGCCATCACATTGGGTGCTGTACAAGATAAAAAAGTAATCTACGAAATGGTTCAAAAAATTGCTGAAGATTGCAAAAGAATGGGCATCAATTGGGATTTTGCTCCCGTGGTCGATGTCAATACCAATCCCAACAATCCGATCATCGGGAACAGAAGTTTTGGCTCGGATGTCAATAATGTGGTGGAAAGTGGCTTGGCCTATTCCAACGGATTGCAAGACTCTAAAATATTGGCAGCCATCAAACATTTTCCTGGACATGGCGATACCGATAAGGATTCGCATTTGGATTTGCCTGTGGTATCTCATAATTTGGAACGATTAAACTCAGTCGAAATTGCACCCTTCAAAGCTTTGATGGATAAAGGAATTGGTGGGGTTATGGTCGCCCATCTTTTTGTTCCGGCTCTGGAAAAAAGAAAAGGAATACCGGCGTCGGTTTCTAAAAATATTGTAACCGGTTTGTTGAAAGAAAAGTTAGGTTATAAAGGCTTAATCATTACCGATGCTCTGAACATGGGTGCTGTTGCCAATAAATATAAAGCAGGCGAATTGGATGCCTTGGCTTTTGAGGCGGGTAACGACATCATGCTTTTTTCACAAGATGTTGCCGTGGGGAAAAAACTGATTCAACAAGCGATAGACCAGGGTCGTATTTCCCAAAAAAGAGTGGAAGAGAGCGTGAAGAAAATACTATTGACCAAATATTATCTGGGTTTAGATGCGTATAAACCTGTAGATCCCAACAATGTAAATGAAGATCTGAACAACGATAGTCATAAAAAAATTGTGAGAAATGTCTATTCCCACGCCATTACGGTGCTGAAAGACAGCAAGAAAATGTTACCTCTCACCTGTAAAGAAACCTATTACTTTGTTCCGTTAGAAGAAGCTCCTTACGATGCGTTTTACAATCAAATGATCCTATCATCAAAAATAAATATTAAAAAACCTACTGAAATATCGAGCATTCCTACGGGATCTAAAGTCATCATTGGTTTACACAAAGACAATTCTACGGCATACAAGCCGTATAAAATTTCAGAAAATTCAAAATCCATCATCCAAAAATTAAGCAAAGAAAACCAAGTGCTTCTCAATGTTTTTGGAAGTCCTTATGCCTTGAAGGATGTTTCCATAGACGGAGTTTCGACCGTTGTGGTTTCCTACGAAAACAATGAAGACTCTATGGTTTCCACAGCTCAAGCTTTGATGGGCGAAACAACAATTTCGGGAAGATTGCCCGTCGTTGTCAACGCACAGTTGTTGTACGGTATGGGAATGGATATTCAGAAAAGATAAAATGCATTAATTTTTTAATTCAAAACCTAAATTTTAAAAAATGAAAATAGGAATACTTTGTTATCCAACCTACGGCGGAAGTGGCATTGTTGCGACAGAATTGGGGATGTCCTTGGCCAACAAAGGCTACGAGGTTCATTTTATTTCCAGTAATTTGCCGGCAAGATTGGACATTACCAATCCCAATATATTTTTTCACAAAGTCAATGTTCAGCCTTATCCACTTTTTCAATATCAACCTTTTGATATTGCCTTGTCTTCCATGATTTATCGTGTGGTCAATTTGTATAAACTGGATCTTTTGCATGCCCATTACGCCATTCCGTATGCCTATGCGGCTTTTATGGCGAAACAAATGTTGAAGGAGGAAGGGCAAGATGTCCCTTTGGTAACCACTTTGCACGGTACCGATATTACTTTGGTAGGACAGCACAGAAGTTATAAACACGCGGTAGAATTCTCCATCAATCAATCGAATACGATTACCTCGGTATCCGAAAGTTTGAAAAAAGATACTTTGCAATTTTTCAACATCAAAAAAGAGATCAAGGTCATTACCAATTTTATTGATTTTTCTGAGTTTAAGGATTCCGATGTTTGCCAAAGAAGCCAATTGGCAAATCCCGATGAGAAAATTTTAATACATGTCTCCAACCTCAGACCGGTAAAAAGGATTGAAGATGTATTGCAGATTTTTAAAAATGTAAATGCCAAAATAAAATCAAAACTCATCATCATTGGAGAAGGGCCAGAAATGGAAAAAGTAAACCAGTTTTTGGAAGAAAACCCCAATTTGATAAATAAAATCCGATTGTTAGGAAAGGTCAATGATTTGTATAAAATTCTACAAGCTTCGGATGTGTTTCTTTTGCCTTCAGAACAAGAAAGTTTTGGTTTGGCAGCTCTGGAAGCCATGGCGGCTGGGACTCCTGTGGTGAGCTCCAATGCCGGTGGTATCCCTGAAGTGAACATTCAAGGGGAAACCGGATATCTGGCCGAAGTGGGAAATGTTGAAGCCATGAGCAATTATACCATCCGTTTGTTGAGCGATGATGAATTGATGAAAAAAATGAAAATTAACGCTTTGAATCAAGCGTATAGGTTTGAAATAAAAAATATTCTACCTTTATACGAAGAAATGTATCGTGAGACCTTAGAGCAATTTAAGAAAGAATAATCCTAAAAACTGCATTCCATGACCGAGAAATTATTGCAATATCTGTGGAATTACAAAATTTTTAATCGCATCGATTTTAAAGATACTCTTGGTCGTGACTTAGAAATAATCCAATTCGGGACATGGAATACCAATGCCGGTCCCGATTTTTTATTGGGCAAAATCAAGATTGAAAATATAGATATCGCCGGTAGTATCGAATTGCATTTAAAATCTTCGGATTGGTTGGCGCATCAGCATTCTCAGGACAAAGCCTACGACAATACCATACTGCATGTTGTCTATTTTCACGATGTTGAAATTGATGATTTGGTGAAAAAAAATGTTCCAACTCTGGAACTTAAAAGCTACATCGACCGTGCGATTTTGATGAAGTACGAAACGCTTTCTGAAGTCCATGATTTTATCCCGTGTCAATCGATTTTTGAACCGGAGAAGGTGCCATTTCAGTTTTCAGAAGAAGGAGTTCTACAAAAATTAGATGAAAAATCCATAGCGATAGAACAGCGATTGTCGCGGTTCAAAAATAATTTTGAAGCCGTACTTTTCCACAGCTTGGCTTATGCTTTTGGATTGAAGATCAATGCAGAAATTTTTCAGCAATTGGCGGAAAGTTTAGATTTTACGGTGGTTCAGAAAATTAGACAAAATAGAGAACAACTCGAAGCTTTATTTTACGGAACTGCCGGTTGGTTGGACGATCCCAAGGACCATCAAAGCAAGAGATGGACACAAGAATTTCAGTTTCTGAAATCCAAGTTCAATTTGAATAACAACCTGTTTCAACCGCGATTTTTACGACTGCGGCCTCCTAATTTTCCAACCCTTCGTTTGTCTCAATTGGCGGGTCTGTATCATCAAGAAGTGCATTTGTTTTCAAAAATTATGAATGCCAAAAAGTTAGACGATTTATATGCTGTTTTTTCCAATATTAAAGCTTCAGAATATTGGGACAATCATTTTAATTTTGGGAAAATTTCGACTCAAGTATCAGAAAAATCACTGTCACGAGATTTTATCCATCTGCTTATTGTTAATGCCGTTTTACCCATGATTTATGCCTACAAAAAAAATCAAAATGAAGATGTGGTCGATGATTTGATGAAAATGTATGCAGAAATACCTGCAGAAGACAATCATTTGATCCGAAGGTGGAAAGAGTTGGGACTGAATATGCACTCTGCTTTGGACAGTCAGGCATATCTCTTTCATTATAAAAATTATTGTTTAGAAAAAAAATGTTTAAATTGCAGTATTGCTTTTCAGCTTTTGAAATCCTAATTCAATGACAGAACCAAAATTTATTAATAACATACGGCACAGAGCCGAAAGAGAGTGGTTTGGTGTGCTTACTCGTTTGGGAACAAAAATCGGAATGCCGGTGACCAAACTGCGGGTGTTTTTTATTTATTCCACCTTTGCAACAGCGGGTATTTTTTTTCTTTTATATTTATTTTTAGCATTTTCTTTGTGGATCAAAGATATTTTTATCACCAGAAGGCCTAATGTTTTCGACCTTTAAATTTTAAAATTTTTGTATGCATTTTCAGCAATTAACCCATCTGGATACCGTTTCATTAGAAAAGATATTTGACTCCTACGAGTTGTCTTTTCCGGCAGACGAAAGAAGAAGTGAAGTGCAATTTCAGGCGCTTATAAAAAATCATGATGCAACTATTTTTGCAATTGATGTAGAAGATGAAATGATAGGCTATCTTATAACTTGGTTCTTGGGAAAGGTCGTTTTTATCGAACATTTTGAGGTTTTCGAAGTGTTTAGAAATAAAAAATACGGGGCTAAAATTTTAAGTGAATTTTCAAAAATGCATCCTCATTTGGTGTTGGAGTCGGAGCCTTCTACTCTTAATGAAATGGCTGCAAGAAGAATTGGGTTTTATGAAAGAAATGGATTTCATGTCATCGATGACAAGTACATTCAACCGGCGTATGATCCAGAAAAAAACAATCTTCAACTGTATTTGATGTCCAATTTTACCGTTGATGAAGTTCAGGCTTTGGTGCAAGAGATTCACACAAAAGTATATCAAGTTTAAACAAATGTTTGGCAAGGTGTTTGCAAATAAGAGTAAAATAACCTAAACAAATAACAAATGAAAAAATTAATTTCAAAATTAGGACTGGGTGTGGCACTTTCTGCCGTATTGCTAACTTCATGCTCAACCGTAAAGGTTTCGGACAGTGCAAAACCGGATATGCACACTTCTCAGAATGCGCTTTCTTGGGACGGAATCTACCGTGGATATTTGCCGTGTGCAAGTTGTGAGGGGATAAAAACCACAATCTATCTCATGAGGGACAATACCTATAAATTGGTGTCTGAATATCAAGGTGAAAAGTCAGGATCTTTTGAATCCAAAGGAAGATTTTCTTGGGACAAAACCGGTACGATTATTTCTTTGAACGATGGCGATCAAAAAAATCAGTATAAAGTAGGCGAAAATACCCTAACCATGCTGGATCAAAAGGGAAATGCCATTACGGGTGATTTGGCTAGAAATTATATTTTGACCAAAGGAAATTATTCCATTCTTAATAAAAAATGGAGATTGACTGAGCTGATGGGAAAAAAAATAACTTCTAACGAAACCATGGGGAAGGAGGCTTTTTTGATGTTGGATGACAAAGAAAATCGCTACTCGGCCTCCGTGGGTTGCAACACCATTTCTGCAGGTTTTGAATTGGGTTCCTTCAATCGTTTGCAACTGAAAGATGGGATTTCGACCATGATGGCCTGTCAGAATAACGATTTGGAAATTCAGTTTAAAGATGTCTTAAAAAGAGCCGATTCCTTTCAAGTGGTTGGTGACGAGCTTCAGCTTTTTAAAGGCAGAATGGCTCCTTTGGCAAAATTCAAAATACCGATGCACTAATCGTTTTTATTGATACAAAAAATCCCATTTCGATTGAAAATGGGATTTTTTTTGATTTTTTTAGTCCACTTGATATTCCAATTTTATGGTGATGCTGGCTTCTTTCTCTTTAGAGTTGGTATTGAAGGTGCCGCCGTAAGAATAATCTTCGTTGGAGTTGGGAGCCGTAATCTGTATCACACCCATGGTTGCTTTTTTTAGATTGCCTAAATCGCTTCCTGCGTTGTTGGCAATTTTTTCGGCTCTTTCTTTGGCATCTTTTGTGGCATCGGCAATCATCGCAAGTTTTACATCGGCCAGTTTGGTGTAAAAATAACTGGGTGGTGATGAGGTAAATTCAATTCCTAAATTGATGATTTCAGTGATGTTTCTGGACAGGTTTTCTATTTTAGTAACCTCTTTACTTTCAATAGAAACTTTTTGTGATAGCAAATATCCTGCAAAATTTTGATGACTGTTTCCACTGCTGTCGTTGGAGTAGGTGTACTGTTTCTGGATATCCACCGCAGAAAATACCAAATCTTGTTTTGCGATTCCCTTGGAAATTAAATAGTTTTCAATGATTTTTTTGTCGTTGGCCAATTGGGCATAAGCTTCCTTCAGTTCAAAACTGTTTCTGGAAAAATTTCCGTTCCAAGTTATCAAGTCAGAAGTGAATTTTTTGCTTCCCAAACCGGTTACAGAAATGGTGTTTTCGCCAGTATTTCTGTTTTTAATTGCATATCCTAATAATCCAAGACCTAACGAAAATCCTATCGCTGCAATGCCGGCCGTTAGAAGGGTTGTTTTGTTCATTTTTTTCAGTGTTTTAGTGTTTTAGTGTTTTTGGAAATCAACAAAAGATATGCCGATGTATTATCATTTTGTTATTTTTATTTTTTCATTTTTTTTGTGGAAAAAGGATTCTCTTTTCCGTTTTTATAATAGGGCTGTATTTTGTAGGCTTCCTGCAGAAATCTCGCCCTATCGGTTTCC
The DNA here is from genome assembly GCF_014353055.1 of Amniculibacterium sp. G2-70. Taxonomy (GTDB): domain Bacteria; phylum Bacteroidota; class Bacteroidia; order Flavobacteriales; family Weeksellaceae; genus Amniculibacterium; species Amniculibacterium aquaticum. The sequence goes on along the minus strand of NZ_CP060698.1, from coordinate 875,398 downwards.
GTTAAAACTCCGTATTTTAAGATTGTTTTTCTTTCATAACTCTTAAAAATATAAAAAATAAAAGGCATTATTTCCTGATTTTTCAATTTCATTTCTACAGTAAAAAAATCGTTATCAATATTTTTAACCAAAAATTCGTAAAGGTCAACATCTGTCCATTTGTTTTCTATCCAAAGTGTGACGGATGTTCCCGGTCCTACAGGTTGTACAAACTCTCCATGTCGTGGAGCGGTTACGGAGGGCGATGATTTTTTAGCAATGTATTGGCCCATATTCTCATCCAATTTCTTGTTTTTTTTATTTTTATCAAAATGTTTGCTGTCTTTTGAAAGATCTCCAGTGGGTTTATATTTTAGTTTAACCTCCTCAATCTCTGTTGCCGTTTTTATGAGGCGGATCACCAAGTCGCTATTGTTTTCTGTGGTCAATGATACGGTTGTTCTGTCAAAACCTTCTTTGGAAACTCTGATTTTTTCACCTTTTTTTGCGGCGATTATAAATTTTCCAGAACGATCTGTGTTTGTAATTTGATATGAGCTTAGGTTGTAAACAGTGGCTCCTGATATTGCAGTCCCATTTTCGGAAATCACCTGTCCTTGTATATTTTGTTGGGCAAAGAAAAAATGAGAAGATACGCAGAGGCAACCCGTCAATAGGTATTTCATGTTTATTATTTTACCCAAATATATTTTATTTAGGAACAGATTTTTTCTCTTTAACCAAGTTTAACTTTTACATTTTATTTTAAGAATCTTTTATGATTTTTCAATTTTATTTTTGTTAAAATTCACTAAATTGCTCCTCGTATATGCGTTTTCTTTATTCATTGTTTTTTAATGAATAAATTTACAGTGCACCATTCTAAATGTCTTTTGATGAAAAATAAATACACCGTTGTCAATGCCTCAGCAGGCTCAGGAAAGACTTACTATCTCGTACAACAGGTTTTGCTGATCTGCTTGCGACATCCCAATTCCGAAAAAAAAATTGGACAGATCCTAGCGCTAACTTTTACCAACAAAGCTGCCAATGAGATGAAGGAAAGAATTCTTTCTTGGCTCATGAGTTTTGTTCGTACGGATTGTACTGCAAATCCTGAACTCAAAAATATTCAAGAAGTACTCGCCAAAGAAGGAATTAGACTGACTTTGGACGACTTGCAACAACGATCCAAAAAATTGTTGGACTACATCCTTCATCATTATTCCATCCTAAATATCAGTACCATTGATAAGTTTAATACCCGTTTGGTAAGGAGTTTTTCTAATGAATTGGGGCTGGCAAAAAATTTTAATCTCGAAATCAATTCAGATCCGTATCTAAAAGAAGCCATCGATCAACTTTTGGATCATATTGGTGATGACGAATTTTATACGGATCTCTTTTTGGATTATATGAATTATCAGTTTGAAAATACCGGAAGTACCAAGCTGAACGATGAATTGTTTCTGAAAAGCAAAGATTTTTTAGGGGACAAACATTATGAAAACCTTCAAAAAAATAAAAATTTCGACATACATCAATACATAGACAAAACCAAATTGTTGAGAGCCGAAATAAAACGCTTGAAAAAAGATTCTTTAGAAAGAGCAAACTCTGTGTTGGATTTGTTGAAAACCAAAGACCTTTCCATTGAAGATTTTTATGGCGGAGCACGAAACGGTATCGCACTTTTCTTTGATAAAGTTTCCAAATTTTATCGAGGTATTAACGACAAGTTTCCTTTTCCGAAAGATGAAGAATCTGCTGTTTTGAATTTTGAAAAATTATGTTCGACAAAATCCAAATCTCGAGAAGCGGATGTTCGTGAGATTTTGGAATATTTACTGGAATCCAGACGGACGATTATCAACAATGAAATTGCACAACTCAAAAATAAAAGCATACTTTCTGCACTGCTCCCACTCAAGGTAAATAAGGACATACAGGACGAACTGCAGAAAATTGAAGATGAAAACGACTTGGTTTTTCTGTCGAAATTTAATACCCTAATCAAAGAAAATTTACAAAACGAGCCCTCGGCTTTCATTTACGAAAAAATAGGAACCAAATTCCAGTATTTTTTCTTCGATGAGTTTCAAGATACTTCCAAAATGCAGTGGCAAAACTTTGTGCCGCTTCGTGATCATGCGGTTTCTATGGACGATACCGCTTTTACCGTTGTGGGCGATCCCAAGCAAAGCATCTACCGCTTTCGTGGTGGCGACAGCCAATTGATGTTGGACATCATCAATAAAACCGAACAAACACCAGTTTTTGCCGATGTCTTCGTTTTGGAAGACAACTGGCGAAGTGCCAAAAATATTGTTGAATTTAACAATGCTTTGTACGACTTTCTCTCCCGCGATTTGAAGGTAGAACATCAGAAAGTTTTTGGTAAAGATGCCTCGCAAAATCCCAGAAAAACGAATGTTGACGGACGGGTTCGTGTTCATTTGCTCGAAAATGCAAATCGTTCTGTTTTTTTTGAAGAGGTGGCGGATAAAATGCATCAGGACATACAGCAGTGTTTGGACAATGGTTTTTCTTTTTCTGATATCTGTATTTTGTGTCGTGGAAATGATGAAATTTTAGATTTTTCCAAACTTTTGGGACAAAAAAAAGTAAATTATTCAGGACAAGAAGTGTTTATAAAAACCCTTTCGGAAAAAGGCTTGACCCTAAATCTGTCGTTGACTCTAAAAGCGGTTGTCTGTTTTCTGGAATGGAAAGTGAATACCCAAAATAGAAGGTATCTTGCTGAAGCGTTGTACTGGCTGGGACAGTTGGGTCGGATTAATTTTTCCGATTTTTCCGAAGAATTATCTCAATTGTTTACCATTAAAAAAGATTCGCTTTTGGTGGATGCTATTGAAGGGAAATATCAACTTAATTTGGACCACAAGGACATTCCACAACTTAACCTCTACAATTTTGTTGAGTTTTATCTGAAAGAATTTTCTGTGGAAGAAAAAGAAACGGACTTTATCTTGAATTTCCTCGAAATTCTTCATGCCTTTTCGCAAAGTTCTGGTCTTACCCTCAAAGATTTTATTCAATTCTGGAATGACGAAGGTGCAGATTCTTCCATTCAAGCTTCGGATAATATTGATGCCGTACAATTGATGACGGTTCATAAGGCGAAAGGACTGGAGTTTCCTGTGGTGTTTTATCCTTTAAAAAATAAAGCCGAAAAAAGTTTTAACAATTGGTTGGATTTTGATGATCCCGTCCTGTCTTCGGTGTATGTTAAAAAATTCAGTTCAGAAATTGCTCGATACGATCAACAAGCCGAACAATTTAATGAAGAAAACGGTTATGAAGCGATTGTTGATGATCTTTGTGTGCAATATGTTGCCACAACCCGACCGGTAGAGCAGTTGTTTTTGTATCTTGAAAAACACAAAGAGTCTAAGGACGATTCGCCTAAAAAAAACTTGGGAATTATCGATTTTGTTAAGCAATTTAATACAAATAACTTGGACGATTTTGATCTGTATCCCGGAGATTTTTCAAAGAAAATTATTGAAACCAAAGGCGGATTTAATACCCAAAAAATCGATACGGTTTTTCCTAAACATCAATCCATCTCTGAGTTGAAAATAGCAACTCCTTCTAAAAATTATCAGCATAGAAATGAAAAGGTGAGAAGGGGGATTTTCATCCACGATGTACTTTCGAAAATAGAAACACAAAAAGATGTGGAAGTGGTGCTAAATGATTATTTACTCAACGGATTGCTTACAATTTCCGAAGCGAAACTTTTAGAAAAAGAAATTATAGAAATTATTAGTCAGAACGAGGACTTTTTCTCTGATGATTTGGAAGTTTTGAATGAAAGGGAACTTATGATTTCTTCGGACGGTGACAGTCCTATTTTTAGGCCGGATCGCTTGATGAAAACGCCATCGGATGAGTGGATGGTGGTTGATTTTAAAACCGGAGTTGAAAAACCGGAGCACCAAGTACAGATTGATACCTATTGCAATATTTTGACGAAATTAGGAAAAAATATAAAAGCTCAGAAAGTAATCTATATTCCATGAAAAAGCCCCTGAAAAACAGGGGCAAAAATCAAAAGTGATAACAATATGGATATATTAATTATTCCTAAGTTTAAGTTCCAAAGCTACAGCTTTTGGAAAAAGGATGTTGTTTTCTAGGTGGATGTGTTTGTGCAAATCGTTTTCGAAATCTTCCAACATTTGGTAGGTCACTCTGTAAGTATTGCAAGCATCTTCCGGAAATTGGTAATTGTCGCTCAGTTCTGCAATTTTTCTGAATCTTTCGCCTTCCATTTCGTGGTCGTGTTTCATCATGGCAACTGGATTTTCTACAGAACCAAAATGAGGATTGTCCAATTCAATATTGTTTTTCTCGGCGTGCATCATTTTTTTGATGAAAGGGAAAAGGATTAATTCCTCCTTTTTCATGTGTGCCGCTAAGTCTTGGGCAGAGTCTTCGAACAGTTGGTATATTTCGACCAATTCGGGATGTCTTTCTCCGTGTACACGGCTAACTTTGTTGAGGAATTGTAGTAATACAGGAGTTTTTTCAGCAACATAAGAGTGGTGTACTTTTTCTACATAATCGGCCAATAAATCCAATGGCCAAGTATTGAAATCGCCTCCAGCACTGTTTTCGGTATTCAAATTTTCTAGAGCTGCGTACAGTTCTTCTGTGTTAATATTTTGTGACTCACAAGCTTCTTCAATGCTTCTGTTACCTTTACAGCAAAAATCAATGCCAAATTTTTTGAATACAGCTGCTGTTCTAAAATCTTCAGCAACCATTTCTCCGATGGTTTTATTTATCGTTGTCATAATATAGGATAAATTGATGCCGCAAATTTATAGAATAAAAGTTATGCGGACAAATTTATCTTATTTATTAACAAAAAATTATACTTTCAATCGGAAAAGTCCTTGTTCTGATCGTTCGGCTAAATCTTTCAGAGAATATTTTTTCACCATAACCATCAGATTTTCTTTGATGATTTTATAAGTGTCGTGTACAGGACATGGATTGGTATCCGAACATTCCTTCAGACCCAAGCCGCATTGGTACAGTATGGCATCTCCATCAATCACTTTTACGATGTCGTAAATTTTGATTTCTGAGAGTTTTTCTTCAGAAAAAATAAAACCACCTTGTTTGCCTCGGATGGATTCCATGATGCCTTCACGGCAAAGTTGTTGCAGGATTTTTGCAGTAAATGCCTCTGGAGCATCCACAGCTTTGGATACTTCTTTTACATTGACTCTTTTGCCGGCTATGCTGCTTTGGGCAATGTATATGGAAGATTTTATTGCGTATTCACAAGCTTTTGAAAACATAAATCTTATTTAAATAATTTCCAACGAGGGATAATCACCAATAATCCTGCAGTTAGGAAAACAAATAGGAGATGTAGCCCCGCTAAAAGGGTTGTTGATAGATAAAACTCGTATAACAAATGGTGTACCATGACAAATAACGGAAGTAAATATACTCCAATTTTTTTGAAAAAATAAACCAAAATTAATGAAACCAAAATGATAGCATCTACGCCAAATAATACGGAAATAAACCAGGACGGAACTCCGGTCTCATGGTGCTGAGAATACTGAGCCATGTCCGTATTCAGCATAAGGATGTAAAATATAAATGTTATTGCAAGTGCCAAATAAAAAGAAAGACTTCTTTTTTTTACTTCTCCAAAATATTGGTTTTCCATGCTTCAAAAATAGAAAAAAACTTTTGGATAGAAATCCAAAAGTTTCATTGAAAATATCGATTAACGAAGATTAAACAGGAATGGCCTTGATTAATCTGTTTTTGTCTGACAAGAACTCTTCCATAGAGATCATACTTTCCGTGCGCATAACATCTTGGATGTCGTCGATTTGGTAGATGATTCTCTTAGCATCGTCTGTGTTTTTTGCTTTTACCTTACAGAAAATGTTGTATTTACCAGAGATTACGGAAGCTTCGATAACATTTGGTATCTCTGCTAGTTCTTTCAATACATCTTGTGTTCTGTTGGATTTTGTTAGTAAAATCCCGATGAAAGCAGTAAAATGGTAGTCCAGTTTACTGTAATCTATAATGAGTGAAGACCCCAAAATAATTCCTGCATCCTCCATTTTCTTTACTCTCACATGGATCGTACCGGCAGATACATCCATTTGCTTTGCAATTTCTGTGAAAGGCATTCTTGTGTTTTCTACTAAAAAATCAAGAATTTTCTTATCAATTTCATCTAGTTGGTAATTCATTTTGCTATATTATAAATTTGTTAATAACATTTTAATTATTCTGCAAATTTACAACAATATCTTAAAATTGAAAAAAATACATAAATATTAACAAAAATTTATAATTTTTAACATACTTAGTCGATTATAATTATTTAATACTGTCTTTTTTGATGGAATCATTTACGATAATATGAGTTTTGTCATTGTTTTTCTCTGATTTTTTTGCTTTACTTTTTCGTTTAAACAATGTTTGAAAACTTTTGGTCCAAACCGCACCCACTCCATAAGTTTGGTTGGCCATTCCGTTGGTTACCCCTTGTGTACCGATCATACCAATATTGGATGGTTTAGAGTATCCACGGATGATGAAGCTGCCGTCGTTCATTTTAGAGGCATCGTATTCTAAGGTTCCCTCGGCGGACAAATAATTTACAGCTGCACTTGCTGTACCTTTGGTGAGCGGGATACCCATCCCGGTCTTAATGGTTATTCTTGGAGATACGCTGAAGTTGACACCGGCATTGGCTCGGTCTCCCATTTGCGAGGCTTGATCTCCTTTTACATAATTCAAGTCAATTTGTACTTGGTTGCTGATGGTGTTTAGAACCGATCCCAATTGTTTGAATAATAGGTTGTATCCCGAACTTTCGGCAAAACTTCCCATATTGCCAATGTCAAATGCCGTGTTTTGGACATTAAAATTGCTGAGTACCAATATGGATCCGAACTGAATTACCTTTTCGTCTTGTTGGTTTATTTTCGCCGCTAATGCTTCTTTAACTTGAGTGGAGACATCCAATGCGGAAATACCAAATCCCAATTCGGGTTTGTTAAGGGTACCGGTAATTTTGGTTTCCAACAACATATTGATTGGAGGTATAGAAGTCATCCCAAGGTAGGCACCGGCGTTGGTGACCATTCTTGGATAATTGGCTTTTATGTCCAATTCGGGGGTCATGGCTTCTCCGTCCCAACGGATGTTACTTCCTTTTACAATTTGGAAAGTACGGTTCAGGATTTCTTTGGAAATAAAAGTTCCGTTGTCTACCACATAGGTACCGTTCATTTCTACAACGCCTTGTCTGCTCATCTGGAATCGTAAACTGTTGGAGTGACCGTGTACGGAAATATCTCCCATGCCGTCGCCAACCAAAACATTTACTGTGGTACCTTTGTCAACACTTAGATTGAAATCGATGTCCATATTGGCACCTGATTTTTTCTTCATTTCTTCAGAAATAATTCCGGTTTGATCGGTTTTTAAGAACCTCAATAATTTGAATTCTTCTACGGATCCCGCAGAGGAGGAGTTGAAGGTGAAGGTACTGTTGTTCAGGGCTTTCATGTCGGGTGTGGAAATGTTTAACGCAGAAACGGGACCATCGACAAAGAGCGTGCCTTGTCCATAAACCATTCCCCAGAATAAATCGAAATCTTTTTGGGTCGTGTTTAACATGAGTAGATTGTCGGCTCTCATTACCAAGTTGACGCCCATTGAAGAAAGTGTTTGGAATTGTATGGCTCCTGAAATGGTTCCACTTGAGTTTTTTCTGCCGTCCTTTATGCCAATGTCATTCAGAATGGCCAATCCTTTGGAAAGGTTTATGACACAGTCGTCCATATTGTAATCTACCCCTGTAAAGTCCAATTTCAGTCCGAACTTTTTCAAGGCAATGTCTCCACTGTAGTCAATGTCGTTCAGAGGCCCTGTGATTTTCAATTCTCCGTTGGCTTTACCTCTCAGATTGCTAAAAATTCCTTTCACAAATTCATTGGCAAATCCCAATTCAAAGTCTTTGAGCTGAGCCGAAAGGTTTAGTATTGCTTTTTTTCCGGTATTGTCAATAGTACCGCTGATATCCAAAGGGTTTTCGCCCAAGAGTTGAGCTCTTTTTATTACGGTAGATACTTTATAGATGTTTGGGTGTTCGGAATTTTCTATAATAACTTCGGCATTACCCATTTCTTTACCGTTCATTTTTAGGTTACTGAAGTCGATATCGATCAGTGGTTTTATGGTGTTTTTGTCCATTTTTATATGGAGATTACCGTTTGCTAACCCTTCTGCATCAATGGGCTTTTCGCCACCAATCATTTGAAGTATTTTGGAAATTTCTAAATTTTGTACCACCGCATCGGCTTCATATTCTTTTCCGGATTTAAAGTTAAATCGATTCAGCACAATCTCGCTATCGTCAGAAAATATTTTTAGGTTTCTAATGTCAATTTCCCCGGTTGCTTTTTTATAGGTGATGGTATGCTCCAAATCGTGATTGGTGTCGATGTTCCATTTAACATTTTTATAATCAATCTGTGTGGGTTCAAAACGAAAAACAAAATCACCGTTGGAGTTGATGGTTTGGTCGAAAGCAATTTGATATTCCTTGCCTTCCACATCGTTGTTGTCAACTTTAAAGTTGGTGGTCACATGCAGGTTTCTATCGTCCTCGTTTTCTCCGTGTATTTCTATGTTTTTAAATTTATTTTCACCGTACTCCAAATGTTCAAGTTTAGCAACGATTTGATTTTCTGGTTTTGAAGTATCTATGGTAATCGCAAGCTGATCTGCCACAATACTGTCTTTTACCACTTTGGGTTTTGGGTGATAATTGGGGTTTTGTTTGGCAAGTTCCAGCTCAGCATCGGTGATGTCCTCGGTTTTGGTCATCATGTATTTTAAAGATTCGGCTTGCGCATTCAGCTTAAGGTTATTGCTATTTCCATCGTACTTCGCAACGATGTGTGCTCCTTTTTTTAGTTTTAATTCAGGTGCAAAATAGTTGATGATGTTTTGTTGAATTGTGAAATTGGCATCAAAATATTGGTTTCTGTATAATTTTTTTGGATGCGGTCCCACCAAAATTTTATTCAGTCCATTTTGTAGCATGCCACCAAGGTCGGAAAGGTTGTACTGACCTCGTAGTTCTCCTTGCAAAACGGATGGTGCGTTAACAGCGATTATTTTATTGCTGGTTTCGTTATAAATTTTTATTTGCGAAGCTGGAATCAGGATTTTTTCTTTTCCGTTAAATACCGACAAATGATCGATATCCGTTTCCAAATGCATATCGTTCATGTTGGTAAATAGGATCTTTCCTTTTAACTTGCCGCTTACTATTTGTGGAGTGCTGGTATTGGTGAAATAATTAAGTTGCAAATGTTGGATGTTGCTCTCAATATCTGCTTTCAATTTCGGCGTGCTAAAGTCGATTAAACCCTCTACGGTAAGCTTTGCAGCTTGATCGTTAATGTCTATTTTCCCGAAATATTTTTTGTGATCCAAACGACCATCAAGATTGATATTGTGGATGGTTTTACCGGCAATTTCAATTTTTTCTACCTGAGATTGGGTGTTCAGGACCATGGTGTTCACATCAAAACTTCTACCGTCCACTTTAAATTTTCCAGAAAGCAATCCGACTTGTTTGCTTTTTGTAATTACTGAAGTGTTCAGGTCTTTTACTTCGGCATAACCGCGATATTTAGGCATGTTGGTGCTGTAATCGCTAAGGTAGAACTGAGAGATTGTGGCTTGTCCAATTCCGGTAATTGCTTGTCCTTTTTCTACAAAAATTTCATGAGGCTGCACTTTGATCGAGCCGTTGTATTTCATTCTACCAAAATTATCCGCAAAGTTTTTAAGTTTTTTGGAAATAAAGGTAGGCATGGCCGATTTCAAATCTTGATAAGTGAAGTCGGTCGAGATGCCTTCACTTTGGATGGTGAATTTTTCAGGATTTGTGATCTTGTTTAGGCTCAATTTTTTTGTATTGAAGCTAAATAATGAATTGCCCAAAACAAAATTTTTCAGCACCATGCTGTTCAGAGGTCCTGCAAGTTGTCCCGAAATTTTTACCGGCTTATGGTTGTCCCAATTGGTGACAAAATAGCTCAGATCGTAACCGCTCAGTTGACTTCCTTGTACGAAGTCGAGCTCCATTTTTACTTTGTTGTTAAAGTCTGCCCAAGAACCGTTGTTTATGTTGAATTTGATACCGCCCTGCAACAAAGAATGCGGAGTGTTGAAGGTAAGGTCTTTAATCTCTAAAGCCTTTTTCGAATAGAAAAAATCGCCAGAAAATGTTTCTACATAATGGTTTTTATTCCAACGATTGGTCGTGAATCTCAGATTGTTGATCTGTGCATGGACATCGGCTCCTTTTACTTTTAGTTCAGGAATTGTTAAACTAAGATTTTTGGCATCCAACCATTTTCCGGCATCTCCAGGACTGTTTTGGTTTACGATGGAAACTGTAGAATTGGTGACCATAATTCTGGACTTCAATTCAAACGGTGGTCTTTTCGGATCCCTGGGTTTGCCGTCATCAAACAATTCTACAAACCGTACGAAATTGGATATGCTGTCGCCTTTGTAGGTGATGACCTTCATGTCCAAATGATCCAATGCAATCGATTGAAAACGAATGTTTCTGGAGTTGAAAATCAATGAAAACCAGTTGGAGTCGGCATATACTTTTTCAATTTTTATAAAAGGAAAATTTCTATTGTCTTTGGCTTGTACACGATGGATGGTAACATCTCCAAAATAGTTGATTTCGACATCCTGAAAAGAAATTTGAGATTTCAAATCTTTATTCAACATCGCAATTACCTTTTGAGCTGCGTAATTTTTGGTTGCCGGCAAACTGATGATCACAAAAATTAGGACGAAAATAGACAGTACGGTCCAAAAAAGAATTTGCAGTAATCGTGCCCACCATTTTACACTAACAACATCTTTTCCGGCTTGTTTTGCCACGGCTTCTGCGGTTTCTAAAGGATGGTGGATGGCATCATTCGTAAAGTCCTCAGCTTCTTTTAGCCCTTCGGATATTTTTTCTTTCCCCAAAGACACAGCGGATTTCTTTGGATTGGATTTATTATTTTGGTTGTCGTTATTATTCTCTAAATTTGCCATTATTATGAGCGAAAAAATTATTTTAGGAATCGAGTCCTCATGTGATGATACTTCTGCAGCCATTATCTGTGGAAACAAAATCCTTTCTAATATTGCTGCCAACCAAAAAATCCATATAGAATACGGTGGTGTTGTTCCGGAATTGGCTTCCAGAGCACATCAGCAAAACATTATTCCCGTAGTGCAAAAAGCATTCAGCCAAGCAAATATACAACAAAATCAAATTGCTGCCATAGGTTTTACAAGAGGACCTGGACTTTTAGGCTCGTTGCTTGTGGGGACATCTTTTGCCAAGTCATTGTCCATGAGTTTGCAAGTTCCGCTGATAGAGGTCAACCATCTTCAGGCTCATATTTTAGCGCATTTTATTGACGATGCCAATCCCAATCCACCAAAATTTCCGTTTCTCTGTCTTACCGTTTCTGGAGGACATACCATGATTGTTTTGGTCAAAGATTATTTTGACATGGAAATTGTCGGTAAAACCATAGACGATGCTGCCGGCGAAGCGTTTGATAAAATTGGGAAAATCTTTAACCTTGACTATCCTGCCGGTCCTATTATTGACCGATTGGCTAAAGAAGGAAATCCAAAAGCGTTTGAGTTTGGCAAGCCCAAATTGGAAGCCTACAATTATTCTTTCAGTGGGGTAAAAACTTCCGTGCTTTATTTTGTTCAAAAAGAATTAAAGAAGAATCCAGACTTTGTCAAAGAAAATCTGAATGATCTTTGTGCTTCTGTACAAGCAACCATCATTTCGGTGTTGATGAAAAAATTGGAAAAAGCAGCAGCAGATTTTAACATCAATCAAATAGCGATTGCAGGTGGAGTTTCAGCCAATTCAGCGCTTAGAAACGCAATGTTGGCCAATGTAGAAAGAAAAGGTTGGGAAGTGTTTATACCAAAATTTGAATATACAACAGATAACGCTGCGATGATTGCGATGGTCGCCCAACTGAAATACGAGAGGGGTGAGTTTGCAGATTTGTCGATTTCAGCAACTGCAAGATACGATATCGAAGAAGATTTTAAAAAGTAAGCATGAAATTATTTTACGGAGAAATTTTAGAAAATGAAGTGCTCATTGATCCTGAAGAACAACAGCATATTGCAAAAGTTCTAAGGATGAAGGAGGGCGAGGAGCTTTTTGTAACCGATGGTAAAGGTAATCTAGCCAAAGGATCTCTTTATTTTGAAGGTAAAAAAGCCGTGTTGAAAGTTGTTGAAATTCAAAAAGAATTGCCCAACCCCAACCTTCAGCTTCATATCGCGATAGCTCCGACAAAAAATATGGACAGGATCGATTTTTTTGTTGAAAAAGCGACTGAAATGGGAATTGCAGAAATTTCTTTTTTGCAAACTGAAAAAACAGAAAGAAAACATTTGAATGTCGATAAGATCATCAAACAAAGCATTTCTGCTTCCAAGCAAAGTCATCGTTTTCGTTTTCCAAAAATTAATGATGTGCAAAAGTTTTCGGATTTTATTAAAAACAGCGTTCCACAAAAAACTTTTGTTGCCCATTGCGATGATGCTTTTGAAAGATCGTCATTGGACATCTTGGATGTTAAAGAATCGCTTACCATTTTGATCGGCCCAGAAGGGGATTTTAGCGCAAAAGAAATTCAACAACTCTCGGATTTAGGAGTGAAAGCCATTTCCTTGGGACACCAACGGTTGAGAACGGAAACGGCTGGTGTTTTTGTTTCGGCTTGGTTTTATTCCAAATCTTTTTTAAAATCTTAAGAAAATAAAAGTCCACCGCAAAAGTGGACTTCATTTTTAAATTGTTTTTTCTGGACGCATTTTTCTGTGTCTTTTCATTTTTTCATTTTTCATTCTCTCCATTTTCTCCATTCTGTTGGCTTTCCATTTGTTGTATTGATCGGTGCTAAGGATGTTTTTCATTTCAGAATCGTGCTTTTCCATTCGTGCTTTTCGTTCTGCTTTTTCTTGCTCCATTTTGGTTTTCCTCAACTGAAATTCACGATCTCTAATGTCTTTTATTTTCGCTACCTGAGCATCATTCAGACCCAATTCTTGTTTCATTTTGTCCAAGTTGGCTTTTTGATTTTCAATTCTTTTTTGCTCTCGAGCTTCTTGTCTGTTGGGAGTTTGTTGTGCCATCATCAAAGATCCAATTCCTAGGACTGCACATACGATTGCTTTTTTCATATCGGTAAATTATTAATTGATTTATTGATAGGATTGCTTTTCTTGTCTGAAGTTAAATTCAACATAAAGAGATTTCTAATTGCCGTACACTTTTATTTGACTTCTAAATGATTACTTTTGCATCATAAAATAGAAATTATGAGCGTTCATATTGCAGCCCAAAAAGGAGAGATAGCTCCTATCGTTCTTATGCCGGGAGATCCGCTAAGAGCCAAATTTATTGCCGATCATTTTTTAGATGAGGTGAAATTAGTCAGCCAAACAAGAAATATTTTTTTCTACACAGGAACTTACAAAGGGAGAAGGATTTCTGTTGGTGCCAGCGGAATGGGTGCGCCAAGTATTGGGATTTATTCTTTTGAACTTTTTACAGAATACGAGGTGGAAACCATTATCAGAATTGGTACTTGTGGTGCCTATACGACCGATCTACAAGTCTATGACATCTTGAATGTGGAAAAATCCTACAGCGAATCGACTTATGCAAAATTTGCTTGGGGAATAGAAGGAGAAGGAATTGGTCACCAAGGAAATGTCTTTTCTAAAATTAATGAAACGGCCGTAGCATTGGATTTGCCTGTGAAATCGGTGAACATCCATACCAGCGATATTTTTTACAGAAAAGATTTGGATGTACCTGCAATTGCTAAAGAAAACAATTGTCCAGCAGTTGAGATGGAAGCTTTTGCTCTATTCGCCAATGCTCAATACCTGAAGAAAAATGCAGCCACCATCCTGACGGTTTCTGATGTGATCCCAACGGGTGAGAAAATCTCTGCCGATCAACGAGAAACGGCTCTCAAGAAAATGATAACTCTTGCATTAGAAACAGCTATTTCTTAATTTGTTGTTTTTTTATAATTCTTAATGAAGCTGAAAACCAAGTTTTTGAGCTTCATTTTTTTTGAAGTATTAAAAGAAAAATATGTACTTTTAATTTATAAAAACAGAAAAAACGAAATGATGTTAGAAAATTGGCCTTATTTGCATTATTTATTAGGAGCGTTCGTAGGTGTTGGCTTGGCTGCAGCATCCGGTTTTAGGGTTTTTCTGCCGATGTTTGTCGTTAGTTTGGCTTCGTATTTAGGATGGATACCGATCGGTGAAAATTTCTCTTGGTTAACCGGTTTGCCCACGGTAATTGCAACAGGAATTGCAACAGTTGTTGAAATTTTTGCGTATTACATACCTTATGTCGATCATCTTTTGGATTCGTTATCCGTTCCCATGACTACTGTTGCGGGTGCGGTTTTATTTGCCAGTCAATTTACAGGGTTGGATGCTTTCCCACTTTGGGCCTTGGCTTTAATCGCTGGCGGAGGTACTGCCGCAACGATAAGTTCTGGCTTTGCCGGAGTTAGGGCGGTTTCTACTGCTACAACAGGAGGTTTGGGAAATTCTGTTGTTGCCACAAGCGAAACTGCAGGTGCTGGACTTATGTCTGCGCTGGCTTTGGCTTTACCTATAATTGCGGTTGTCGTTTCCGTTGTTTTGGTACTGACGGTATTGGTTTACGGCAGGAAATTGTGGCGTAAATTATCAATCTCAAAAACATAAAAAAACACCTTTTGGTGTTTTTTTATTCGGTATCGATATTGTCTTCGAGTAGGTGACCAAAATAATTTTTTTTGGTTTTTAAATATTCCTTAGAATTTTTATTGGCTTTTATTTGTAGAGGAATTCTTTCGACCAGCTTAATGTCGCTGTTTTCTACAAATTTTATTTTGTCCGGATTATTAGTAAGCAGTCGAATTTCGTGTACATTCAATTTTTTAAGAATTTCAATTGCAACTTGAAAATCTCTATCGTCTGCCGGTAATCCCAATTCTAAATTTGCTTGTACCGTATCCAGTCCTTTTTCTTGTAGGGCATAGGCTTTTAGTTTGTTGATGATGCCTATATTTCTACCTTCTTGTCTAAGGTAAATAATCAAACCACCGTGTTTTTGGATGTATTCCATAGCCGCATCCAATTGTTGTCCGCATTCGCATTTTAAAGAATGAAAAACCTCTCCGGTAATGCACTCTGAGTGAAAACGAACATTGATGGGTTTGGAGAAATCCGTATTTTCTGCAATGAGTACCATGTGCGGCATCCAATCTTCGACATCGTCAGAAAAAGCAATCATTCGGAAAGATCCATATTGAGTAGGAACATTGGCTTCCGCCTGAAGTTTTATCATAATTGGTTCTCTTTTTATTTTTTAGGATTAGAATAATTGGCTTCTAAGAAGGTGATGTTTCTTTTTATTCTAACCAAAATGGAATTGAGTTTTTCATCTTCCAATTTTGGAAGATCCTTTCTCAATTTTTGTATATTAATGTACGATTTTTCTACTTTTTTTAATTCTCTCGTTTTGCCCATTTTGTTGTTGGCCTCCAAAGCATACACATAATTCTGAATATTGGTTTTTAAGCTAACAATTTCAGAATTTAGAGCCTTGTTTTTAAACTTTGGGAAAAGCGAACAAGTATTCGTGAGCTCAGAAGCATAAGCATTGGCCACCACCGATCTGTTAAAACTGGTCGAGATCTTTTCGGTACTTATGCTGCTTTCGGAATAGGCATTTGCAATGGGCGACATGTTGGCCTTTTCCGTTGCGCATGAAACAAATAGGGTTAATGTAAAAATTAAAAAAAGAGTCTTCGTCATTATTTATTTCCTTTTTGATAAAGGATTGGGTTAAGGCTTTCGTCGTTGTACATTTTCATCTGTTTGTACACCTTCATCTTAACCACACCGTTTTCAATATCCAAAAGAAGTTGATCGATGGCAGTGCTGAGGTCTTTGTGTTGCTCCAGTAAAACATTTAATTTTTCCTGGCATTTGGCTCTATGATCATCACCAGCGCTATCTCTATTGGCTTCCAAAGCCATGTGATATACTTTTAATGCCAAAATGGATAATCTGTCGATTGCCCAAGCTGGAGTTTCACTATTTATTTTCGCATCTGCTTTTGGTGCTGTACTTTGATATTTATTCAAAAACCAAGAGTCCACATATTCTACCAAGTCGGTTCTCTGTTGGTTGGAGGCGTCTATTCTTCGTTTAAGTTTCAATGCCTCTGTGGGATCGATGTTTTCATCACGAATAATGTCTTCAAAATGCCACTGAACGGTGTCAATCCAATTTTTAGTATACAAAAGATGTTCCAAACTCTCTTTTGGATAGGGATTGTTGATGGGTTGATCGACATGATCATGAACATGGTAATCTTCAATGGATTGATTGAAAATTGTCCAAGCCTCCTGACTAAAACTCATGGTCAATATTTTTATTGATTGATATTGTTTGGAGAATCGTTGTTTTCAGGAGTTTTTTTGTCTTCTTCCTTTACAGCGTCTTTAAATTCTTTGATACCGCTACCCAAGCCTTTCATCAATTCAGGGATTTTTTTACCACCAAATAATAATAAAATGACAATAGCAGCAATAATAATATGCGATGCTGAAAGTGCTAAAAATGTGGTTAACATAATATTTATTTTTTGCAAAATTAATCTAAATTTTTAATTTACCCAACCCATTGGGTCAACAGCAGTTCCATTGCTGTTATATATTTGGAAATCAAGGGTGTAAGTGCCGTCGAAATCGAGACCTACAGCACCAATAGCTGTTCCTGCAGATACATTTTGATTGGTGTTGACCATGGTATTCGCCAGGTTGGTATATACGGTGAAGTAGTCTCCGTGTTTTACCATGACCGTTTTGGTCCCATCGTTGGCTTGAAGGATCTTGGTGACTTGACCTGGGAAAACGCATTTGGCAACGGTTCCTTTGGTTACCGCAATTTTTATTCCGTTGTTTTCTTCAACAATATTTTTGAAAATAGGATGCGATTGTCTCCCAAATCTATGGGTGATGGTTCCGTAAACCGGCATGGAAAGTTTGCCTTTGTTGTTAGCAAAACCGGCTCCAGCATCGGTGGTTACGCCAAAGTTGGTAAGTGCTTTATTTTCAGCTGCTTTTTTGGCTTCGTTGTTTTTCTTCTCCAAAGCAGCTTCTGCAGCCTTAGCTTCTGCGAGTTTATTGGCGGCTTCTTTGGCTCTGTTAGCCGCATCGATAGCTTCTTTTGCAGCTGCTTCTTTACGGGCCAAAGCTCTGGCATCGGCATCGGCTTTTGATGCATCATCAGCTCTTTTCTTTTCTTCTGCTGCTTTTTTTGCTGCCAATTCATTGGCTTTTCTTACCGCTTCTTCCGCTTCTTTTCTTTCTCGCTCAAGGGCTTCAGCACGAGCTCTGTTTTCGGCATCAATTCTAGCTTTTTCTTTGTCGGCAGCTATTTTTGCCAATCGTATTTTTTCGGCTTCTGCTGCTTTTTTTGCTGCTGCTTCTGCTTTGGCTATTCTAATTTCCTCTGCGATGATGGATCGGATTTGTCCTTCTAAAGCTTTGGATTTTGCTTGTTTTTGTCTTAATTCGGCAGTAAGCTTTCCTTCGTTGGCTTTGAACTCTTTTACCAAATCTTCTTTTTGTTGTCTATCAACATTGATGGTTGCCAATTCAACTTTTTGATTGTTGAGTAATGTTTCTTTTTCTTTTACGGATTTTTCTTTTTGTTGAATGGATTCTTTTAACAACCTTGCTGCATCGGTGATCTCAGCTGCTTTTTTTTCTTGAAATTCAGAGTATAGCTTCAGATATTGCACCCTACGAATGGCTTCACCAAAACTTTTAGATGAAAGGATGAAGGTGACTTTGTTTTGTATCCCTTTGTTTTTGTAGGCATTGACGAGAACTTTGGCGTAGTTTTTCCTAAGCACAGCCAATTCGCGATTTTGTCGGTTGA
The DNA here is from genome assembly GCF_014353055.1 of Amniculibacterium sp. G2-70. Taxonomy (GTDB): domain Bacteria; phylum Bacteroidota; class Bacteroidia; order Flavobacteriales; family Weeksellaceae; genus Amniculibacterium; species Amniculibacterium aquaticum. The sequence goes on along the minus strand of NZ_CP060698.1, from coordinate 857,299 downwards.
TTTCCAATTGGCGTAGATAGATGTCGTCTTCTATAAATCTTTTTTCTTTCTGAGTATTGTTGTACACTTTTTCCCTCAAGACAATCTTTTTATTCACATTGTCCAGATAGGCAATGGAAAGTTTGGACTCTTTTTGAGATTGAGAAATGGCTTTGTTGATGGAGGCAATTTCTTTTTTGAGCTCGGAATTTTGCTTTTGGAGTTGTTCTTTCTTTTGTTGTCCAAAGGAAAAGCCAAAAGTTATTAATGCCAATATGATATGGGTGTTTTTACTCATTGAATTTCAATTTTCGTGTAGTTTTTGGGTACCGAATACGGTGTCTGAATTTTCAAATCTTCAAATTTCGTATTTTCGATTAAAATTTGCCCCGTTTTGCTTCCTTTTATAATTATTTTAACATATTCCGGCATTCTGTAATTGCTGAAGTTTTGCCAGTTTTCATAATTTATTTGCAACTCATCTCCAGAGACAGGATCCAGAAGTTCAACTTCCATTAAGTCAAAAGAATCAGAATATTTTAAAAAAACTCTATACTCTCGGCTTGGTCGTTCAGCTGTCGGGCTTCCTATGGTTTGGGTTTTTCTGGAAACCATGTAATACCCTTCCATGTTTTTGGAAAGTATGTATTGCGAATCTCTTATTGGGATGAAGGTTCGCCCCATCAATAATTTTTGCAGAGTAGGATAGTTGATGAAGTCGATGTTTAACAAATTGTTCAGATAATCAAAATCAGAATCAATATAGGTTCTGTTGTATTTTTCATAGGCCTTTATCCCTTCGGGAGTTGCAATTCCCCTCGCTGCATTGACGATGAACGATAGGTTCATCCATATTTTCTGATTGTTTTCTATGTAAATAAGAGCATCCAGAGTCGGTATGGAATTTCCAGTTTCTATTTTTATGGTACTCTTCATTTTCAGATGCTCAAATTTTGGATGAATCAAAGCATGTTCGTAAAAGTCAACTCGCTCATTTATGGATAGGTTGGCATTGGCATCTTTAGGCAGAGAAGAACTTTTGTCCAACTTGATGGAGTCCATCAAAAGGCTATCAACAACCAAGCTGTCTTTGTTGTTAGAGCTTTCTACAGCCGTTTTGGTTTTACAAGACAAAAGAAATAAACCCACAAATAAAATGCAGGTCAAGTTTATAATTTTCTTTTTCTGAAAGATGATATTGCTTTTGAAAATTTCCTTTGTCATTGTTTGTTTTTTATGGCAATGTTGCAATAATAAAGCCAAACCACACAACAAAAGTGTGTGGTTGGTTGTGAAGGCTTGATTAATGCTTATTTGTTATCGGATAAGAAGTCCAAAACCGAATAATCTCCCAATGAAATTTCTCTGGAAACTCCTCTGTATTGTGCGAAATTACCGATCATGGAATTGCTCAAATTTCCGTGGTTGATGATGGTTTTTTCTTGTATCAACGAGTTGTCGATGTTGGAATTGCAAATCTTGGTTCCGTTTCCTAAGGATACGAAAGGTCCAATTTTAGAGTTGTGGATTTCTACTCCTTCACCAATAAAACACGGTGGGATAATCAAGGAATTTTCGATTTTTGAAGATGCCGGGAAAACAGCAAATTCTTCTTTTTCGTATTCCAATATTTTACCGTTGGTTTCCACAGTGGCATTTTTATTTCCACAATCCATCCAATCGTCCACTTTTCCGAGGGAGAATTTTGCACCTTTGTCTCTTAGGTTGTCAAGAGCTGTTGTTAGTTGGTACTCGCCACTTACCATGATGTTGTTGTCCATGATGTGGTTGATTTCGGCCATTAATTTCTCCGCCGACTGAAAATAGTAGATGCCAATAATCGCAAGATCGGAAACAAATTCTTTAGGTTTTTCAACAAAATCAGTGATGAAACCGTAGTCGTCCAATTTTACAACTCCAAAAGCCGAAGGGTCGGCAACTTTTTTCACCCAAATCACACCGTCAGAGTTTTTATCCAAAACGAAATCGGCACGGAAAAGGGTGTCCGCAAAAGCAACCACAACATCTCCGGTCATGGATTGCTCGGCGCATTTTATGGCATGTGCCGTTCCTAAAGGTTCGTCTTGAGTGTATATACTTCCTTTTGCACCTAGTTTTTCTGCTATTTTTATTAAGGATTCTTTCACTTCATCACCGAAATCTCCGATTATGAAAGCAATTTCATCTATTTTTTCATTGGCCACTTTTGCGATGTCTTCAACCAATCTTTGTACAATTGGTTTCCCACCGATTGGGATTAGTGGCTTAGGTACAGTCAGTGTGTGAGGTCTTAGTCTGGAGCCTCTACCGGCCATAGGAACAATAATTTTCATATAGTTTATTAATTTTTTATTTTTTTAAAATCTTTTTAACAATGTTTTTTTCTTGATACAATACGAAGCCCAAAAATAACAATAAAAATAAATTTCCAATGAAATAATTGGTTCTAAAAAAGTAAAATGAAAGTAAGGAGAGCGAAATGGAAAGGAAAAGGTACATGGAGAGTTTTCCGACATGGTAATGGATGGGATACACGCGTTGTCCCCAAATATAGGAAATGACCATCATGCTGGTGAAGGTGATCAGTGCGGCACTTGCACTGGCCCAATAACCAAATTCTGGTATGAAGATAAAGTTGATGCCGATGGTGATGGCTGCTCCGATGAGCGAAATGTACAGTCCAACTCGTGTCCTGTCCGATAATTTGTACCAAATGGAAAGGTTGAGGTAGATGCCTAAAAACAAAGCACCCAACATCACCATGGGGATAATTTCAATACCTTCGTAGTACAAGGGGTTTCTTAAGTATTTTTCGGAAATCCATTGCAAATTAACCATCAGTCCCATGTAGATTAGGCAATTGCAAATGACAAAAATGTCCATGAGTACAGCATAGGTTTTATGATTGTTTTTGTCTTTGAAACTGCTGAAAAAATAAGGCTCAATACCCAGTTGATAGGCTTGTCTGAAAACGGTGATGAAAGTGGCTATTTTATAAACAGCTCCGTAAACTCCAATCTGATGTTTGGCTTCGCCTTCCGGTAAAAGGTATTTCAGAAACTGTCGATCCAAAGTCTGATTGACCACTCCTGCAAGTCCCGCAACCATGACCGGCCAAGAGTAATTCATGATCCTTTTCCAAAGCAAAAAATCGAATTTTTTTATGCTGAAGTTCACGAATTCTTTTCCAACAATGGCAAGGGTAACAATGCTTTGCACCAAATTGGCAATAAAAACATAACCTACACCAATTTCCGGATTGTACTTTAATCCCAAAATACCATCGGGCATTTGTGGGAGCCATTTGATGAAGAAGACCACCAGGAAAAAATAAACCAAAGACCCCAACACTTTTGAAAGCATGTACAGTATCGGTTTGCCTTCCAATCGCAATATGGCCGAAGGAATGGTAGCAAAAGCATCAAAAGAAAGGATGAATAAAAATAAAACCAAAAAGTTTACCTGATCCGGTGTTTCGAAAGCATTGGCAAGGGATTGTCTGAAAACATATCCAAGGATAAGATAGATGAGACCAATGCTGATGATGCTCAATGAAGTTGTAGAAACCAATGTTTTCTTATCGATGTCTTTTTCCTGAGCAAATCGGAAAAATGATGTTTCCATACCGTGGGTCAGCAAAACGGTGATCACTCCTGCAATGGAATACCAATCTACAAAAGGTGAAGAGGCTGTTGGGCCGAAAGCTTTGGTAACAATGGGAGCAATAAGAAATGGAAATATCCTCACCAATACCGAACTTAGTCCGTACACGGCTGTTTGGCCTAATAATTTTTTATACAATTTTTATTTTATTTTAATTGCAAAAGTAATTATTTCGATGGGTAATTGTCAATTCTTGGTATTAAATTGTGATTAAAACTTTACATTTGTTTGAAATTAATTTTTACTTAAAGTAAACAATGAGAACATTAATAAAAAATGCCAAAGTGGTTAATGAAAATTCCATTTCTCAATGGGATGTTTTGATAGAAAATGACCTTATTTGTAAAATAGGAAAAGACCTTAACTCGGAAGCAGCAGATTTAATAATTGACGGTACCGGAAAATTTCTTATCCCTGGAGTTATTGACGATCAGGTGCATTTCAGAGATCCTGGACTTACACACAAAGGCGATTTAGAGTCCGAGTCCAAAGCAGCCATTGCCGGTGGTACAACCAGTTTTATCGACCAACCCAACACCGTACCCAATGCGGTAACTCAAGAATTGTTAGAAGAAAAATACCAACTTGGAGCGGAAAAATCCTTTGCCAATTATTCCTTTTCTATGGGCGGAACCAACGATAATTTGGACGAAGTCCTGAAAACCAACCCCAAAGAAGTGGCAGCCATCAAATTGTTTTTAGGCTCTTCAACAGGAAATATGCTGGTGGACAACCCCGAAACTTTGGAAAATATCTTCAGCAAAACCAAGATGATTATCTGTGTGCATTGCGAAGACGAAGCCACCATCCAAAAAAATACTGAAGACTACAAAGCAAAATATGGCGATAACATCCCGATGGATTTTCATCATTTGATAAGAAGTGAAGAAGCGTGTTATCTGTCAAGCTCCAAAGCGATTGAACTGGCAAAAAAAACCGGAGCAAGATTGCATATTTACCACCTTTCCACAGCCAAAGAAATGTCGCTTTTCTCGAATGATATTCCGTTAAAAGATAAAAAAATAACTGCTGAGGTTTGTGTCCATCACCTTTCGTTTACCAATGACGATTATGCTAAAAAAGGGGCACTCATTAAATGGAATCCTGCCGTAAAAACCCAAGCCGACAAAGACGAACTTTGGAAAGCACTTCTGGACGATAGGATAGATGTCATTGCAACCGATCACGCACCACACACTTGGGAAGAAAAACAAAATCCCTATACCTCTTGTCCATCAGGAGCGCCTTTGGTGCAGCATTCTTTAACCGTGATGTTGGAAAATTATAAAAATGGAAAAATTTCTATTGAAAAGGTGGTAGAAAAAATGTGTCACAACCCGGCAATTCTATTTCAAATAGAGAAAAGAGGTTTCATAAAAGAAGGCTACAAAGCCGATTTGGTATTGATTGATCCTGAAAAAAAATGGACTGTGGCCAAAGAAAATATTTTATACAAATGCGGTTGGAGTCCACTAGAAGGGACAGAATTTAGCACAAAGGTGACCCATACTTTTGTTAATGGACATTTGGCATATGAAAACGGAGTGGTCAATGAAAATAAATTTGGTGAACGATTGAGATTCGATCGATAAATTAATTGAAATTTAAACAGGCTCAAAGAAAGCAACAAGAATTAAAAAAATAAAACAAACATGATTAAAAGAATTTTTCTGGTTTCGGCATTGTCAATATCCTTGTCGTCTTTTGCCCAAAAAGCAGAATGGAAAACAGCAGAAAGTGGAGGGTACACCTACAAATTTGTGACCAACGATCCTACAAAAGCAAGATTTTACACCCTGAAGAATGGACTCACCGTAATTTTGAGTCCAACCAACAAAGATCCTAGGGTACAAGCGTACATTGCGGTAAAAGCAGGTAGTAAAACCGATCCTTCAACCAATACCGGTTTGGCGCATTATCTAGAGCACATGATGTTCAAAGGAACGGATAAATACGGCTCTTTGGATTTTGCTAAAGAAAAAGTACAATTGGATAAGATTGATGCCTTGTACGAAGAGTATAACAAAACAAAAGACGAGGCCAAAAGAAAGGCAATTTATCATAAAATAGACTCTATTTCTGGGGTGGCTTCCAAATTTGCCATTGCCAATGAGTACGACAAAATGATGTCTGCCATGGGAGCTCAAGGGACCAATGCTTTCACTTCATTTGAACAAACGGTCTATACCGACGATGTGCCCAGCTCGGCTTTGGATAAATATTTGGCCGTCCAATCCGAACGATTCAGAAATCCGGTTCTTAGGATTTTCCACACCGAACTAGAAGCGGTTTATGAAGAAAAAAACAGAAGTTTAGATTCCGACGGATCCAAAGTATTCGAAGAGCTGTTCGGTACGCTTTTTAAAAATCACAATTACGGAAAACAAACCACCATTGGTACGGTTGAGCATTTGAAAAATCCTTCTTTGGTGGAGATTAGAAAGTATTTCAACACCTATTACGTGCCCAACAATATGGGGATAGTTATGTCAGGAGATTTTAATCCGGATGAAGTAATCAAAAAAATTGATGCCCAGTTCGGAAGCATGAAGCCTCATCCTGTACCTAAATATACATTCCAACCGGAAGCACCTTTGACAGCACCCGTTGTCAAAGAGGTTGTAGGTCCGGATTCCGAAAGTCTAACCATGGGCTATCGTTTGCCGGGGAACAAAGACAAAGATGTTTTGTTGGCCGATTTGGTAGGTTCTATATTGACCAACGGAAAGGCCGGATTGTTGGATCTTAACTTGGTGAAAAAACAAAAATTATTGTCGGCAAGTGCTTCTGCTTTTACCCTGATCGATCATGGTGTTTTGTATATTTCTGCAAAACCAACCAATGGACAGTCTTTAGACGATGTAAAAGCCTTGGTTCTTGGTGAAATTGAAAACCTGAAAAAAGGCAATTTCGATGATGATTTGATCACCTCCATCATCAATAACATTAAAAAATACAAGATCCAAGGATCTGAAAAGTACAGCAACAGAGCCAACGATTTGATGGACACTTTCACCTCCGAGCAAGATTGGAAAGATCAGGTGGCCTATGTCGATAACCTCTCAAAAATCACCAAACAACAAGTGGTCGATTTTGCCAACAAGTATTTGGGAAATAACTATGTCGCAATCCTGAAGAAAAAAGGAGAAGCCGAAAAAACAGCCAAAATTGAAAAACCGGAAATCACACCGGTAGAGACCAATGCCGACAAGCAATCTCCTTTCGTGAAAATGGTGGATGATATGCCCAACATCCCATCGAAACCCGTGTTTTTGGATTACAATAAGGACATTCAAAAATCCAAATTAGGAAATGCCGAAATTTTGTATGTACCCAATACGGACAATCAGCTTTTCCGTCTCAGATACCGCTACAAAATTGGCTCGGCCAACGATCTCAAGCAATCGTATGCGTCCATGTATCTGCAGTTTTTAGGAACGGACAAAAAATCTTCCGAAGATATTTCTAAAGAATTTTATAAAATTGCCAGTTCTTTCTCTGTGGGTACGGGCGAAGAATATACCACAGTAACCATAGAAGGTCTGCAAGAAAACTTCAAAAAAGCCGTGGCATTGTACGAAAACCTGATCCAGAATGTAAAAGCCGACGACAAAGCATTGGCCAACCTAAAAGCCAGATTGTTCAAATCCAGAAAAGATGCTAAAGCCAACAAAGGCGCTATCTTACAAGGATTGACCAGCTACGCACAATACGGAGCCAAAAATAAATTCAACAATACCCTAACCGATCAAGAAATCAATGCCATCACTGCGCAAGAATTGGTGGATAGAATAAAAGGACTGAACCAATACGAGCAAACCGTCATCTATTACGGCCCAGAAAAATTGAAAACCCTGGTCTCTGATTTGAAAGCTTTGCATACGGTTCCTGCGAAGTTTGCCACACCAACTCCGGCGAAAGTCTTTACCCAAATCGAGCAAAAGAAAAACCAAGTTTTATTTGCCAACTACGATATGGTGCAGGCAGAAACTCGTTGGGTAAGAAATACCACACCGTACAATCCAGCACAAACAGGGCTTATCGATGTGTTCAATAATTATTTCGGAGGTGGTATGGGTGCCATTGTTTTCCAAACCATTAGGGAGAGTAAAGCCTTGGCATACAGTACTTTTGCAAGGTATGTGAGTCCGGCAAAAGCCAATGAAAAATACGGAGTTATCGCCTATGTGGGCAGCCAGTCGGATAAATTTAACGAGGCAACCGTTGGCATGAATGAATTGCTGAACAACCTGCCTTATCTTCCAAAAAATTTAGAATTGGCAAAAGGCGGTGCCAAAAAAGACATCGAAACCGAAAGAATTACCCAAGACGGAATTATTTTCAACTACCTTGCAGCAAAACAATTGGGACTGAAAGACGACATTCGAAAGTCGGTCTATGCCAATGTCGATACCATATCATTTGCCGATTTGCAAAAATTACACCACGACAATTTAGCAAACAAGCCTTATACCTACGCCATTGTAGCATCGGATAAGAAAGTGAAAACCGAAGACATGCAAAAATTAGGAGAACTGAAAGTCCTTTCTTTAGAAGAAATTTTCGGATACTAATTTCGCCCGGTTATTATACATTTAACTGTCCAACTTTTTTGTTGGGCAGTTTTTTTTGGGGCACCTTTTCCGCCTTCCGTTCCCGCTTTTTTATTTTTTCTCCCTTCGCTTTCGCTCGGGAATCAAAAAAATAAAAAGAGCTCCACTCAAGTCGGGGTGCAACGCAGGGATCATTTGTTTTCTCGAGACATTTACTTCATCATTTGCTAAGTGCTGAATACTATTTTTTAATCCCTCGCCTTCAAATATTTTGTACTTTTAAAAAATATAAAAAATCACCCATGAATTATACAAAACCCATGCTTCGAGAAGGAGCGCTGAACGATAAAGTAATCGTAGTAACCGGTGGTGGAAGTGGTTTGGGAAAAGCCATGACCAAATATTTCTTAGAATTGGGAGCCAAAGTGGTCATCACCTCCAGAAATTTAGAAAAATTGCAAAATACCGCCAAGGAATTGGAAGAAGAAACAGGAGGCAAAGTCCTCTGTGTCGCATGTGATGTGAGAAATTGGGACGAGGTAGAAGCAATGAAGGAAGCAACCCTGAAAGAATTCGGAAAAATCGATATTTTATTGAACAATGCTGCCGGCAATTTTATCTCACCAACCGAAAGATTGACCCATTCCGCCTTCGATTCGGTGTTGGATATCGTACTGAAAGGGACAAAAAATTGTACACTTTCCATCGGAAAATATTGGATAGACAACAAAGTCCCGGGTACAGTTCTTAATATCGTGACCACCTATTCTTGGACGGGCTCTGCCTATGTCGTTCCATCGGCTTGTGCCAAGGCTGGAGTACTTGCCATGACCCGATCTTTAGCTGTAGAATGGGCCAAATACAAGATAAGGTTCAATGCCATTGCACCAGGACCTTTCCCTACAAAAGGAGCTTGGGAAAGATTACTACCTGGAGATTTGGCAGAAAAATTTGATATGAGAAAAAAAGTACCACTCAAAAGGGTAGGAGAGCATCAGGAATTGGCCAATCTTGCAGCCTATTTGGTGTCGGATTTTTCCGCGTACATCAATGGAGAAGTCGTAACCATCGATGGTGGAGAGTGGTTGCAAGGTGCTGGTGAGTTCAATATGTTGGAGCAAATTCCTCAAGAAATGTGGGACATGCTAGAGGCGATGATCAAAGCAAAAAAAGCACAATAATTTTTATTAGATTTAAAAATGTAAAAGTCAATTCGGATAGAATTGGCTTTTTTTTATTGTTTTTGGTTGATAAATAGGAAAAAGCCTTTAAAACTATGACAATTAGGATTGTAATATTGTATAGGAAAAATTTAACTAACCTAAAAACACATTATTATGGCAACTTTAAAATCCATTTTAGAAAAAGATTATTCTAAAAAAACCAAATCAGAATTAATTGACATCATCTCCGGTATCAAAGAAACCATTGGTTCGGGTGAATACGGGAAAATAACCGGAGTGGATCCCAATGAGATGCAAGATTTATCAAAAAAAGAGGTGGCGGATATTTTATCTTTATTTAAAACCAAATTCGATGCTTCTTGGGAAAATGCCATGGCGAAAGCCACAACAACAGCACTTAATTTACTCATGGGAATACAAGCCGTAGATCCATTGCGATTTACTGCGGCAGATGCGGCTTCAGCTAATTTTGCAGCCGAATTGGGATCGATAGATTTCGCAAAAATTATTGGTGCGCCTTTGTTGGCTTGTGTGAGAGCTCAGGCTTCGGCTTCCATGAGTACGCTCAATTTTATCAACAATGTAGGTTTCGAAGTAGCTGCCGACGGTAAGAAAACCCTAAGGATGGCCGAGTTTAAATACAAAAAGAACGGACCTAATCCGGATTTTGACAGTTCAAAACCAGAAAGTGCAGCCAATCCAAAAATGAAAATACAAGATGTGGAAATCATTGTTCCTTTTGTAGCTTTACTCAATATACCAAGCATCAGAATTGAAAGTTGTGATATCGACTTCAATGTAAAATTGAACTCTACATTTACAGAAACAACCAAAACGGATTTCAGCTTTGCCTCCAATGCAAGCGGTGGAACAAGCGGACTTTCCAATCTTTTTGCTAAAGCCAGTTTCAGCGTATCCATTTCTGCTAAACGATCCACAACAACCGGTGTAAAAGTTGAAAAGGAATACTCATTAGGTATCAAAGTTAGAGCAACCAATGACGAAATGCCAGCAGGTTTAGAAAAAGTTTTGGGATTGCTTTCTGAATAATATCTAAAAATTTTACGAGTATGATAAAATTATCGGACTACTTGGATTATCTTAATAACGAGATAATCCAAGCTCGTAAAATGGCTGATGAAAATGCCATACGAGTTGCAAAAATGTATGCGGATCATCCACAACTAAAGTATTTTCGAGTACCTCGATATTCCATGCCAAGCATCAAAATGGATGTGCCCATAAAAATTTCGGATATCGATACGGAGGATAAATACGAATTTGAAGTCGATAGAAAACAACTTCTAACCGAGGTGAACGATAAAATTCTAAGGTTGAACATTGAAAAAAAAATGAACATTCCACCGTTGACGGATCAGTTTTTCAATTCGCCAGGAATGCTTGGCTTTTTCAAATCCATGGAGAATCCTACGATTAAGAAGCCAACAATGCCCGTTTTTAATGTGCCGATTCGAGTTCCTGTTAACCCGAGTGTACTGAATATTTCAGAGGTTACTAATCCTTCGAATTTTAAGATGGTGAAACCCATCAATGTTACCGGGATCGTGAAGTCATTAGACATCAAATATTTTAAACCTTTGCCAACGACGACAGACAATGAAAGTGTGGAACTTCGGAATTTGGTATCAGAATCTTTGGAGTCGCGTTATAAATTGGTTTCATCCAAATTAAACACCATTTATATCGATCCGGATACTTCGAAAAATGATGACAAAGATAAATTGTTCCTTAACCTTCATGTTGAAATGGAAGAAGAAGGAATCCGATTGGTGAGAATTCAGGACGATAAAGGCAATTCTATAGAAGAAATAACTTTTGAATAATGGTTGAATTTGTACATCATAAAATAAAAGTCGCTGAAGGTTTTCTTTCAAAACTTATTAAGGTTCAATCGCTCTTTATAGAGCGTTCTTTTCGATTCGAAACTGAATTTAATGATCTTTTGACGGACTTGCAAACCTATTTTAAAAGTATTAAAGACGGTTCAAAAGAATCAGAAGTTTTACGATTGCAAGGGCTGTTACAAGTAGTAAAGAAAGGTTTTGATCCGATTAAATTGGAAAGGTTGCCGGTCAGTAGAAGAGAATTTTATTGGGGGATTGCTTTTCATGTTGTTGAAGAGGTGAAAAAAATGATAGAGGATATCTTAACAAAAGAAAGGCAAAAATTGGATGAAGCGGAAGACTTGTTGTCCAATACTTTTTTAAGTTTAATTCAAAATGGAATTCTCAACAATCAAGAGTTGAAAAAGTTGGATTCCGTAGCAAAAATAGAATTGTTGTGGACGGAAATCGTAAAACAGAATGCCTCCATAGCTTTACTGGACAAAAAAATGAAACTTCAGGTGACCAGGGAAGATATGTACCTGTTGATTGAAAAAATTATTGGAAACATGAGTTAAATTCAAAACATTATGAAATCTGAAAAATACATTGTGCTACTGGAAAATCAAGACTCTAAAACCTTGAAATCTGTTGAAAAAGAATTTCAACTTAAGTTAACATCGTCTGAGTTTCTTTCCAAGGATAATCGTTCTTTTGATTTGATTGATGATAAAAATGGTGTGCTATACAAAAATCTAAATGTAATGGTGGTTGATAAAATGGATGAAGATCAATTGATGTCAGCGGTCAACGATGGTAGCAATCCCATTATTCATTTTGAAAAAGAAAGAACTTTTTACATCGATGGCGCTTTAGAAATTGTGAAATCCTTGCAGGTTTCGGTTTCGGAAATGGAGCAAAAATTATTAGAATTGGAAACTGAGCTCAAGAAAAAAGTAAAGAAACCTTCAAAAGTGACCACCGATTTCGAATGGGGACTGAAGGCTGTAGGGCTCGATACCACACAGTTGACCGGTAAAGGAGTGGATCTGTGTATTCTAGATACAGGGTTTGATGTTACCCATCCCGATTTTTTAGGAAGAACCATTGAGGGTAAGTCTTTTATTTCTGGAGAAGCATGGGATATCGACTTGAAAGGTCACGGAACGCATTGTGCAGGGACAGCCGCTGGAAATGTCCGATTAGACACCGGAAAAAGATACGGTATTGCAAAAAATGCCAATTTGAAAATAGCAAAAGCTTTGGCAAATGATGGAAGCGGCACAACAAGCAGTATTGTAGATGCCATAGATTGGGCTATCTCTAAAAAAGTCCGTGTGATATCCATGTCGCTTTCGGCACCGGTACAGCTCAACGAGGCTCCCTCTCCAATTTTTGAAATGGTAGGGAAAAAAGCATTGGACAACAATTGTCTCCTCATTGCAGCAGCGGGTAACGACAGTCAAAGACCGGCTTTGCCACAACCGGTTTCAATACCTGCCAATTCAGAGTCCATTATGGCTGTAGGTGCAATCGATGGACAAATGCGCGTTGCAACCTTCTCAAACGGTGGACTGAATGCTGCAACGGGTGGTGTTATAAATGTTTGTGCTCCAGGGGTCGATGTGCTGAGTTCGTTTCCGAAAAGTCTCGTAGTTGAAGGGTACATGCTAAAAAACGGAACCAGTATGGCAACGCCTCATGTCGCTGGGATAGTGGCGCTTTATATGGAGAAATATCCCCATCTAACTGCGTTGGAAATTTGGAAAGTATTGGAGAAAAATGCTCGCCTTCTCGAAGGGTTAAAATATAGAGATGTGGGAAATGGATTGGTGCAAATAAAGGATTAGTATGATGAAAGTTTATTTTGGAATTTTGAAAGAAGGAGTGAGTCAAAAAGAAGCTGAAAAATTTTTGGAAAAGCTAAATTTGAAAATGATCAAGTTTTATCCGGCTTTGAATATTGTTCAATTTCAATCGGAGCAGGAAATCAAGTCTGAGATTTCCATTTTTAAAATTATAGAATTGGAAAAAAATAATTTCAGAGGAGATCATCATTGAGGTGAAGCCTCTATTGATGGGCGTTATAAAAAAACCTTGGCCTAGAATAAATCTAAGCCAAGGCAAAAACACAAATGATGAAAAAAAATTATTGTACTAAAACAACGCGCAAATTTAATCAATGTTATGTTAAATGCAAAATAAATTGAAAAGTTTTTCTTTTTTTATTCTGTAGGTCTAAAAATTAATCCGGTTTCTTCAAAATAATCCAAAGTAATTCTATCGTTGTCGTGTACTTTTCCAGCAAGGATTTCCTTGGAAAGTTGGTTTAATACTTCTTGTTGCAAAACTCTTTTCAAAGGTCTTGCTCCAAATGCAGGTTGGTAGCCTTTATTCATTAGGTATTCGATAGCATCTTCCGTAGCGGTTAATACAATCCCTTTTTTCTCCAACATTTTGTTGAATCCAGACAGTTGGTATTTCACAATTTTTCCAATTTCTTTTTTGTTCAACGGTTGGAAGAGTACAATCTCATCAATCCTGTTGATGAATTCTGGTCTCAGGGTTTGTTTTAATAAATCAAAAACTTCTATTTTGGTTTTTTCTACAATTTCTTGTTCGTTTTCCTCGGTGATGTTTTCAAAATTTTCTTGTATAATCGGCGATCCCAAATTGGAGGTCATGATGATGATGGTATTTTTAAAATTTACCACTCGTCCTTTGTTATCGGTCAATCGACCATCATCCAAAACTTGCAATAAGGTGTTGAAGACATCCGGGTGTGCTTTTTCAATCTCATCCAACAAAACAACGGAATAGGGTCTTCTTCTAACGGCTTCGGTCAGTTGTCCTCCTTCATCATAACCCACATATCCTGGAGGCGCTCCCACCAATCTAGAGACTGAATGTCTCTCTTGGTATTCGCTCATGTCAATTCTTGTCATGTTATTTTCATCATCAAAAAGCAATTCAGCCAGGGCTTTTGCCAGTTCTGTTTTTCCAACACCTGTTGTTCCTAAAAATAAGAAACTTCCGATGGGTTTTTTATCGTCATTCAGTCCGGCTCTATTTCTTCGGATGGCATCGGCAACGGCTTCTATGGCTTCTTCTTGTCCTACCACTCTTTTGTGCAGTTCGTGTTCCAGATGCAGGAGTTTTTCTCTTTCGCTTTGCAATAGCTTGGTCACGGGTATCCCTGTCCATTTAGAAATAACTTCTGAAATATTTTCTGATGTTACTTCCTCTTTGATGAGTTCGTTTTGGTGGTTTTGCATTTCCAATTCCAATTTTTCGAGGGCGGCTTCTTTTTCTTTTAATCTGCCGTATTGGATTTCTGAAGCTTTTGCATAATCCCCAACTCGGGTAGCTTTGTCGTACTCCAGTTTCAACGCTTCAATTTCTTTCTTAATTTGTGTAAGGTCTTCGGATTTTTGTTTTTCCTGCAACCATTTTGCATTGATTTCGTTTCGTTGTTCGTTTAGTTTAGAAATATCTTCCTTAAGGTGAGAAATTTTTAACGCATCATTTTCTCTGGAAATGGCAGCAAGTTCAATTTCCATTTGCATGATTTTTCTATCCAATACATCCAGTTCTTCTGGTTTGGAGTTGATTTCCATTCTCAATTTTGCAGATGCTTCATCAATAAGATCAATGGCCTTGTCCGGTAAAAAACGATCTGAAATGTAGCGTTGAGACATTTCTACCGCTGCAATAATGGCTTCGTCTTTGATCCTTACTTTATGGTGGGCTTCGTATTTGTCTTTAATTCCTCTCAGGATGGAAATGGCAGATTCTGTATCCGGTTCTTCCACCATCACTTTTTGGAATCGTCTTTCAAGGGCTTTGTCTTTTTCGAAATATTTTTGATACTCGTTCAGGGTGGTTGCACCAATGGCTCTCAGCTCGCCCCTTGCAAGAGCCGGTTTCAAAATGTTTGCAGCATCCATGGCACCTTCACCACCTCCGGCGCCAACCAAAGTGTGAATTTCGTCAATGAAAAGAATAATTTGTCCTTCAGATTGTATCACTTCGTTGACTACAGATTTCAATCGCTCTTCAAACTCGCCCTTGTATTTGGCTCCGGCAATCAAAGCTCCCATGTCTAGAGAAAACAAAGTTTTGTCCATTAGATTTTCGGGAACATCTTGTGAAATGATTCTGTGGGCAATTCCCTCGGCAATGGCGGTTTTACCAACGCCGGGTTCTCCGATGAGGATGGGGTTATTTTTGGTTCTTCTGGATAGAATTTGCAAAACTCTTCGGATTTCTTCGTCTCTACCAATAACTGGATCCAATTTTCCTTCTGAAGCCAATTCGTTAAGGTTTTTAGCATATTTACTAAGGCTTTGATAAGATTCTTCTGAACTTGCAGAGTTGGCTTTTACTCCTTTTCTAAGTTCTTTTATCCCGGCTTCTAATAGGTTTTTGGTGACTCCCATATCTTTCAAGAGCTTTGAAACATTGGAATTGATGTCGATTAATCCCAACCAAAGATGTTCGATGGTTACAAATTCATCGTTCATTTTTTTTGCAATGTTCATCGCTTCTAGGAGGATTTTATTCGAATTCTGAGAAAGATACATATCACCACCTTCTACTTTCGGAAGGGTTTCAATAAGGGCTCTGTTTTTTTCACGGATAAGTGAAGCATCTACCTCGGATTTTTTCAATAAAAAGGAAGAAATGACTTCGTCGGTTTGGAAGATGCCCTCCAAAATATGTTGAGGTTCAATGCTTTGGTTACTGAACTCCATTGCGATTTGTTGAGCTTTCTGTATCGCTTCCTGAGATTTTAGTGTAAATTGATTTAGGTTCATATTAGATGTTGGTTTTTTATGGTGATTTGAATTGTTCTTTTCAAAAATCATGCATTCGTTATTAAAATTCAATTTTCAAGAAATAATGCCTATTTTTTCAATTGTATTAAAGACAAAATTTCCGTTTAAATGCAATTGGTTTTACTGTTTATCTGACATTTTTTCCGATTCGCACAGGTGTTGTTCAGTGATTTTCCTTGGATTTTAAACAATATTTAATAGTAATTTTGATAGCAATAAAAATAAGTGTTATGAAAACTAAGATAATGATTTTGGCTTTTTTTATGCTAATATTCAATGCTTTACAAGCACAGTTTTTAGATAAGTTAATGAAGTCTGCAAAGCGAGAGGCTGAAAGAACGGTTGAGAGAAAAGTAGAGGAAAAATCCAGACGAACTACAGACGATGCCATGGATAAAGTTTTAGGAAATAAGAGTAAGAATTCGAGTTCTGAAGGGGCTTCGTCCAAAAATAAATCGTCAAAAAAAACAAATGGTTTAGAAGATGGAGGGGGTTCTTTGTCTGAAGAAGGAGACAATGCTGTTGGTTTTAAAAGAGGAACAAGGGTGATTTTTCAAGATGATTTTTCTAAAGATGCAATTGGTGATTTTCCTGCAAAATGGAGCACCAACAAAGGAGGTGAGGTGAAAAGCCTTAAAAATATGGGTAAATTTTTAAAAATTTCAGCTGATAATCTGGTTTATCCGGAGCTGACTAAGCCATTGTCTGATAATTTTACAGTAGAGTTTGATTTGGTGTATCCCTCAGCACATCCGTATCGAAGGATGGGGGTGGGATTTGGAAATAAGCCTGAAAAGTTGGATTATTTATTGGGTTCAAAAACTGCTGTGACATTTGATATTATGTCAGCATCAAAAGGAAGTCAAAATTATAATTTGATTTATTATTCCGAGAAATCTTTAGGCTATGGAAAGGAAGAGGTTGATTATGTAGCCCCTTTGGATAAAATCATCAAAATCGCATTTGAAGTCAATGGTAAAAGAATCAGAATGTTTGTCGATGGTAATAAAAAAGTGGATTTACCCACTCAGTTCAAACCTGAATATAGAAAGTCGCTTTTTTTTACTTCAATAACCAGTGGTTGGGCAGAAACAGCAGATGCTTATTTCTATATCGGAAATTTGACAATTGCTGAGACAGGAAAAGATGAAAGAAGTAGCGTATTGAAAGATTTGATGGAAAAAGGAAGCTTCTCGACCACTGCCATATTGTTTGCAACCGGTTCCGATAAAATCCAAAGTGAAAGTACAACAGTGCTCAACCAAATTAAAGACGCATTGAGCCAAGCTCCCGATATGAGAATTAAAATTATTGGGCATACAGACAATGAAGGTGATGATGCTTCTAATCTTGCACTCAGTAAAAAAAGAGCCAATGCAGTAAAAATGAAATTGTCGACTATGGGTATTTCATCCAACCGAATGGAAACCGATGGAAAAGGAGAGTCTGACCCGGTTGCTGAGAATAATTCCGCTTTTGGAAAAGCACAAAATAGAAGGGTTGAATTTGTGAAAATTAATTAAATTATGAAAGCTTTAATTTATATAATGCTCCTTTTTGGAGCATTTCATTTATCGCAAGCTCAAAGTAGGGAACAAAGGAAAAAAGACAGTTTGCGCTTGGATTCTCTTTGTAGGAAAAATGCTTCTTTATGTTCAGAGTATCGGGATCTTGTTGGTAGGGGTTCTGTATTTAGAAATCTGGAAGAGAAAAAGTTGTATCCTAAAGAAACCAATTGTTTTAATAAGAAATTCTATTTTTCAGGACTTATTAACAACAAGCCTGCTTCAGGATGTTATTTTGTAGACACCCATAATGGACTTATTGCCAAGGTTTCAGACTTTAATAAAAGTTGCGGATCGATAGGTGATTTTCAACCTGGATTCGAATTAGAAATTTATTCCATGCAAGGCGATTCCTATAATTATGTTATGGATAAAAAAGGGAATAAACTATTTTATAAAATTCCAGCAATGGAAACTTTATTGGATTATGAAGTAAAATTTGTGATTACCTCTATGGCAAGTATTACACATTTGGCGTTTGAGAAAATTGGTGATCAAAATGTGCCCACTCTTCAATATCATATCAATGGATCTTCGCAAAGAGCCGTGTACTATCTTTTCACATCCGAAATTAAGCCAGAACTAAAAGTGCATAACTACTTAGGAGTATTCGGAACGGGGTATTATGAAGATGAAAATGGAAATACCGTAATATCGATGTTGCTGGACTCAGATCCACAAAATTATATTCGAATTGATAAGATTGTTGATGTTGCTGAATGTTTTGATGGTTCTTCATTTATTGATCAGGTAGAGGAGTCGGCTCGAATTGAAAATGATTTGGCCGAAGAGAAAAAGAAAAAATTGGAAAATCAAGCAGCAAATGCAACTCAATCCCTTTGTGTGGAAAGTCGATTAATTGTAGAATTGGAAAAAAGTATTTTAGAAAAAGAAGAAAAAGCCAATCGATTGGCCAGATCCAATTCCATTAGAACCAATAACCAAGCCTTGATGAATATTTTAGCCGAAGGTGCTGATGTCATTGATCAAGTGATGTTGAAAAAATTAAAATTGAAACTTAAAATTTGTCATATTAACAACAGCTTGAACCGGCCAGGTGATAATCGAAATAAAGAAAAGGCATTGATGAAAAAACAATGTTTATTGGAAGCGGTAAGTAAATTAGGTGTTATGGAATCCGAACTTAGAGCTATAGAAAGGGTTTATGCTTCTAATACAGCTAAAAGTATAGTGGAGAAAAACAGGTACTACTCAGAGAATATTGGCAGGATTGATATGTCTTGCGGAGGTCGATGATAAAGTGAGAGGAATGACGAAAATAGAATAGTTTTCAAGTATGGTTTTCAATTCTTTAGAATTTGTTTATATTTGTTGAAAACAGTTTAAGAATAACAATGCATCATTTTCACTCATTAAAAGCAATAAAAGTAAAAAAAGAAACCAATGATTCTGTGCACATTACTTTGGAAATTCCACAACATCTTCAACATGAATTCCAATTTAAACAAGGGCAATATCTTAATGTTCGGTTTATCATGAACGATGAAGACCTAAGAAGGTCTTATTCTATTGTAAATGCACCATCAGAAGGAAATCATCAACTGGAAATTTTAGTGAAACACCTGGAGGATGGAAAGGTTTCTACTTATCTTAATCAACAACTAAAGGAAGGAGATACGATCGAGGTTTTAGCCCCTCAAGGGCATTTTTTCACCAATTTTCATTCGTCTAATGAGAAAGTATATGTGGGATTAGCTGCTGGTAGTGGCATTTCGCCCATCTTGTCCAACATAAAAGAAGCTCTTTATCAAGAGCCAAATAGCAAGGCGTATTTGTTTTTCAGTAACAAGAGCTGCCAGGATATTATTTTCAAACAACAAATAGATGATTTGGAACAACATTTCAACGGTCGATTGAAAGTTGTCTACCTCCTGTCCAGAGAAAAACATACCGATAATCCATTGTTCGAAGGAAGGATTGGTCCTCAAAAACTAGAAGCTTTGTTGCAGCATTTTCCAGAAATTCCTGCATCGGAAACTACATTTTTCATCTGCGGACCAACCGAGATGATTAAAGAGGTTTCTAATTATCTGAAAAATGATAAAAAAGTCCCATCGTTGCAGGTGATGTATGAGTATTATGCAGCTCCTGATGATGAGGAAAATTCCGAAAGAAGTGAAGAGTTTAAGAAAATACCAAACATCGAAAGTTTTGTAACTTTGATTATTGATGACGATGAGTATTCTATCCACCTCAACTCCAAGAAAGAAAGCATCTTGGACAAAGGGTTAAAAGAAAATTTGCCTTTACCTTTTGCCTGCAAAGGAGGCGTTTGCTGTACTTGTAAAGCTCAAGTCCTGGAAGGAGAAGTGTTTATGGAGAAAAATTTTGCTCTTACTGAAGAAGAAGTAGAAAGAGGAATGGTACTGACCTGTCAATGTCACCCTACAACCAATGTGGTGATGCTGACTTATGATGTATAATTAACAATTTCTAACAATTAAAAACGATTTCATTATGGCACATTGGAAATTCGCATCTATTATCGAAACCGATAAAGAGTACAAAGTAAAAGGAATTAATATTTGGAATCACGATTGGCACTGCTCAGATCGTAACATCGAGGTAATAGAACCTTCTGAAAGAGAAATTTATATTTTCAAAGAGTATTCTATTGCACATAATGATCAAACCGTATATTTCGTAGCCGGAGAGTTTAGCAACGGAAAAATGGGAATTTATCTTAAAGAAGAAACCGACAAAATAATTTAATATTAGTAAAACCATTTTAATGGTTTTGAGATTCAAACTATGGATACAAACAAGTTTTTAGAATATGTACAGGCCGAAAATAAAGTAGAACCAAAGGATGTGATGCCGGAGGATTACAGAAAGCTCCTCGTACGACAAATCTCCCAACACGCCCATTCCGAAGTTGTGGGAATGTTGCCTGAAGCCAATTGGATTACTCGTGCCCCGTCTTTAAGAAGAAAAATGGCTTTGTTGGCTAAAATACAAGACGAAGCCGGTCATGGATTGTATCTTTATGCTGCAACAGAAACCCTTAACGATGGGAGTTTGAATGCAGATAGAGATTCTGTGTACCAAGATATGCTTTCGGGAAAAGCCAAATATTCTTCAATATTTAACTATCCTGCCCTCTCTTGGGCAGATATTGGAGCAATCGGTTGGCTGGTAGATGGCGCAGCTATTATGAACCAAGTGATGTTAATGGGGAATTCTTACGGCCCTTATTCCAGAGCAATGGTAAGGATTTGTAAAGAAGAATCCTTTCATCAAAGGCAAGGCTACGAAATCCTTATGACGCTTTGTCGTGGAACAAAAGAGCAAAAACAACTGGCGCAAGATGCATTGGATAGATTTTGGTGGGCAGCACTCATGATGTTTGGTCCAAACGATGAGGCTTCTCCTAACTCTCAAAAATCCATGAACTATCGTGTGAAAAGGGAAAGTAACGACTCCCTTCGCCAGAGATTTATAGATGTTACCGTACCTCAGGCTGAATTTTTAGGACTAAAAGTACCGGACAAAAATTTGAAATTCAATGAAGAAACCGGTCATTATGAATTTTCTGAACTTCCTTGGGACGAATTTTTGGAAGTGCTAAAAGGAAACGGCCCTTGCAATAAAAAAAGATTGGAAACCAAAAGAAAAGCACAACAAGAAAATGCTTGGGTAAAAGAAGCTGCCGTAGCCTTTGCCAAAAAACAAAACGAAAAAGTATCGTAATTATTTAACTCTAATTCAACAAAATATAATGAGTAATTTAGAAGTTTGGGAAGTATTTATACAAACAAAACCAGGATTGTCCCACAAGCATGCAGGGACTGTACAAGCTGCAACTGCAGAAATGGCTTTGCAAAATGCCAGAGATGTCTATACCAGAAGAATGGAAGGAACCTCTATTTGGGTGGTGCCTAGCAAGTATATCGTAACCAGCGAAGGCGTGGATAAAGAGGCTTTCTTTGACCCTGCAGACGATAAATTGTACAGACATCCTACATTTTATCAGATTCCGAACGATGTGAAAAATATGTAAAATAGACTCGGAATTGATGATTTTAGAAATTTTATTTCTGAAGTATTCGGTTTCAAATCCATAATAAAAATGAAAAACTATATCTTAAAATTGGCCGATGACTCCCTAATCATGGGACAAAGATTGGCGGAATGGTGCGGAAAAGGACCCTATCTGGAAGAGGATATCGCCCTGATCAACATTGCTCTAGACCAGTTGGGACAAGCCAATAATTTATACAATCTTGCGGTTAAGTTTTTTAACGACGGCCGCTCCGTTGATGACTTTGCTATGCTAAGAGCAGAAAAAGAATATCTTAACGCTCAATTGGTAGAAATACCAAATGGAGACTATGCGCAGACCATTCTTAAAGCCTATTTTTTTGCGGTGTATCAAAAAATTCTTTACTCGCAACTTAGCCAGTCTGCAGATGAAGATCTGAAAGCCATCGCCATAAAATCTTTGAAAGAAGTAAAATACCATGTGACTCATACCGAAACTTGGATGAAAGTATTCGCACAAGGAACCGATGAAAGTAAAAGCAGATTGCTTGCCGCAGTAGAAGCCGTTTGGGAATACACAGGTGGATTGTTTGATGAGGTGGATGGCGAGTCCGAATGGGTTGCCTTAGGATTAACACCTTCTTCAAAAGAAATCTATGCCGAATGGAAAGCCCAAATTAAAAACTTCTTCACAATCAT
The DNA here is from genome assembly GCF_014353055.1 of Amniculibacterium sp. G2-70. Classification (GTDB taxonomy): domain Bacteria; phylum Bacteroidota; class Bacteroidia; order Flavobacteriales; family Weeksellaceae; genus Amniculibacterium; species Amniculibacterium aquaticum. The sequence goes on along the minus strand of NZ_CP060698.1, from coordinate 834,972 downwards.
AGAAATCGAAATTCCAACAGATCCTTTTATGCAAAAAGGCAGTAGAAAAGGCATTCATACCGAATACTTTGGGTACATTCTTTGCGAATTGCAATACATGCAGAGGACTTATCCGGATTGTGTTTGGTAATATTAAAATCAAATTGTCTTAATTTAACCTCTTCGTTCTTCAAAAAGGAGGGGTTTTATTTTTTTAAATTATTAAAAAGAAGATGTCGAAATACATTCAGCTTCTGAAAAGCATACCCGATCCCGAAATCCCAGTCATTGATATTGTTGAACTCGGTATTGTAAGAATGGTAAATGAGTTGGAAGATAATACCGTAGAGGTGGTCATTACCCCAACTTATTCCGCTTGTCCAGCCATGTTCAATATCGAAGAAGATATTGTAAAATTATTTCAAGAAAATAACATAAAAGTCAAAGTGACAACACAATTGTTTCCTGTTTGGACCACGGATTGGCTCACGGATGAAGCTCGAGAAAAATTGAAAAACTACGGAATTGTACCTCCCGAAAAAGGACATGACGAAAATCATTTGAACATCCCCATTCGTTGCCCAAGGTGCAAATCTACCAATACCAAGATGATCAGCAGGTTCGGATCCACACTTTGCAAAGCTTCATACCAATGCAACGACTGTTTAGAGCCTTTTGACTATTTCAAATGTCATTAAAATTAACTATCTTTATACCAAGATTAAAACCATTTCACTATGTATGTATATTCACAATTTGATGTAGAATCTCATTTTCAAGGAAAACTGAAAATAGCCTATCTTAACCAACCGGAAACCCTCAATGCACTCAATAAAGCATTACTCTTGGAATTGAGAGAGTTTATAGAATTTTATGAGAAAGACCAAGACACCCGTTGTATTGTAATCGCAGGCAAAGGCAAAGCGTTTTGTTCTGGACAAATGTTGGACGAGCAATTGTTGGATCCCAATGTTAATATAGGAAGAGAAGTGCAAAAAATAGTTACCGAATTCTATAATCCTTTGGTCAATGCCATCAATTATTCCAGCAAACCAATTGTTTCTTTGGTGAACGGTTTGGCTGTGGGCGCCGGCGCTGTTTTGGCACTGATTTGCGACTTCTCATTGGTGGCCAAATCCGCGTACTTTTCTTTTGGATTCTCCAATATTGGACTCATCCCCGATACCGGAGGTACTTACTTTCTTCCAAAAATTATGAACAGACAAATGGCGCACTACCTAACTTATACCGGTAAGAAACTTTCTGCCGACGAAGCAAAAGATTTAGGAATTGTTGCTGATGTGTTTTCCGATGAAGATTTTTCTGCAAAATCCATGGAAATGTTAGAAGGTTTGGTAAATATGCCGACCAAAGCTCTTGGGTTAACCAAAAAAGCACTAAGAAAATCGTATCGTTATAGCCTGAAAGAACAATTGGACTTGGAAAGCGTTTATCAAGCCGAAGCCGCAAGATCTGAAGATTTCAAAGAAGGAATCGATGCGTTTTTGGAAAAGAGAAAACCCGTTTTCAAAGGGAAATAATTCAACAATTTCAATGAATAAGCTAAAGATGGTTTTGATTTTTCAAAACTATCTTTTTTTGTATCTTTAGAAACTCAAAAATCAAAAGAAACTTTATCAATAGTGGAAAATAAAATAAAAACCGTAGGGGTCATCGGCTCTGGCACCATGGGCATTGGCATCGTGCAGGTAGCAGCCAGCAACGGTTGTCAGGTTTGCCTTTTCGATGTTAATGAAGAACTTACCCAAAAGTCTTTGCATAACCTTGAAAATACATTACAAAAACTCGCTCAAAAAGAAAAAATATCCTTCCAAGAAGCCGAAGATATTTTTAACAGAATAAAATTCTGTACCGAGCTCTCCGATTTTAAAAATTGCGATTTGGTCATCGAAGCCATTGTCGAAAACAAAGAAATCAAGCAAAAAGTATTTTCAGATTTAGAAAATATCGTTTCAGAAAATTGTGTTTTGGCATCCAACACTTCATCCATATCCATAACATCCATTTCTTCAATACTGAAGCAACCAAGCCGTTTTATCGGGATACACTTCTTCAATCCGGCTCCCATCATGCCTTTGGTAGAGGTTATACCAGGATTGTTAACCCATAATACTTTGGCCGATGAAATGTATAATTTAATGAAATCTTGGGGCAAAGTTCCCGTCATTGCCAAAGACATTCCAGGCTTTATCGTCAACCGAATTGCCCGACCTTATTACGGCGAAGCCCTACGATTGGTCGAAGAAAACATCGCTACTCCCCAGCAAGTAGATCAGGCTATGAAATCTTTGGGCGGCTTTCGTATGGGACCTTTCGAACTAATGGATCTCATCGGTGTCGATGTCAATTTTTCCGTAACCACCACGGTGTACAAGGATTATTTTTACGACCCAAAATACAAACCCAGCCTCCTGCAACAAAGAATGTCCGAAGCCAAATTGCACGGCAGAAAAACCGGAAAAGGATTTTACGATTATTCGGATAATGCCGTAAATCCAACAGCTGAAAAAGACGATGCCTTGTACCAACAGATTTTTATGAGGATCATTTCCATGCTCATCAACGAAGCTGTGGAAGCCAAAAGACTGAAAATCGCCTCCGACCAAGACATAGAGCTTGCCATGCAAAAAGGAGTCAATTATCCAAAAGGACTTTTGGCTTGGGCCAAAGAAATAGGATACGAAAAAATCTCACAAACTTTAGAAAACTTGTACCAAGAATACCAAGAAGAACGATACAGGCAAAGTCCACTTCTTCGTAAATTATAAAATAAACAAAATGAATCCCTTAGAAATAGCAAAATACATGCTCGCCCAAGATCATTTCTCCCAATGGATGGGGGTAGAAATCCTTGAAGCACGCGAAAAATACTGCCTTCTGCAAATGCCCATTCGTACAGAAATGCTCAACGGACTCCGTACGGTACACGGCGGTGTCACATTCTCCTTCGCAGACACAGCATTGGCATTTTCTTCCAACAACACCAACGACGCTTCGGTGGCGCTCAATTGCAACATCAATTTTACAAAAGCCGTTCGCGAAGGCGATGTCCTTTTTGCCGAAAGCATTTTGATATCCGATACCCGAAAAACAGGAATTTATGACATCAAAATCACCAACCAAAACAAAGATCTAATGGCATCCTTCCGAGGGACCGTTTATAAAATTAACAAAAAAGTAACCGAGTTATAATTTTTTTTGGGCACCTATTCCGCCCTCCGTTCCCGCTTTTTATTTTTTTTGCCCATGCAAGTTCCAAACAAAAAAAAATAAAAGAGCTCCACTCAGGTCGGGGTGCAACAAGCTTCACAAAATAACAAGAATATAAAATCAAAAAACAATATGAAACTTAATAACTATACCTACGGACAATGGACCGAAGGAAATAAAGAAGGCACAACGCTCTTCAATTCCGTAACCGGAGAGCAAGTAGCCATCGCAGATACCAGCGGCATCAACTTCAGCCAAGTTCTGGAGTATGGCCGAACCGTTGGCTACAAAAATTTGGCTTCCATGACCTTTTACGATCGTGGCGAAATGCTGAAAAAAGTTGCCCTCTATCTTCTGGAAAGAAAGAAAAAATACTACGAAATTTCCTACAAAACCGGAGCAACACACACCGACTCTTGGGTGGATATCGAAGGCGGATTGGGAACTTTTTTTACCTATTCGGGTTTGGCAAAAAGAATGTTGCCCAACACTCCTTTCTGGGTGGACGGCGATGTGCAGAAAATTTCAGCCAACGGTACGCATTTGGGCACTCATATTTTAACTCCTTCCGAAGGGGTTTCGGTACAGATTAACGCATACAACTTCCCGGTTTGGGGCATGTTGGAGAAACTTTCAACCTCGCTCTTGGCCGGTGTTCCGAGTATTGTAAAACCCGCAACGCCTACTTCGTACCTTACCCATGCGGTTTTCCAAGATATGATTGAGAGTGGCATTTTACCGGAAGGAGCCATTCAACTTATCTGCGGCAGCGCCGGCAATATGCTCGATTTTATGCAAGACGGAGATTCGGTATTGTTTACAGGTTCGGCATCCACCGGAAAAAAACTAAAAGCCATGCCTTCCATTTCAGGAAATGCCGTTAGATTTAACATGGAAGCCGACTCCCTCAATTGTTCTATTTTGGGTAAAGATGCAAAACCCGGCACACCAGAATTCGACTTATTCATCCGTGAGGTGAAAAACGAAATGACCACAAAATCTGGACAAAAATGTACCGCCATCCGTAGAATTATTGTTCCGGAAAACTTAGTGGGCGATGTGCAATCTGCACTTTCTAAAGAATTGGACAAAGTAAAAATAGGAAATCCACTCAACCGAGAAACCCGAATGGGTGCTTTGGCGGGGAAAGACCAATACAACGAGGTGCTGGAAAAAATTAACCTCCTAAAATCCGAAACCGAACTGATCTACGATGGAAAGCACGATTTGATAGATGCCGATTATGAAAATGGCTCCTTCATGACTCCAAAATTATTCCTGAACGACAGTCCTTTTTCTAAAAATATTTCCCACGATGTGGAAGCATTCGGGCCGGTTTCTACCATCATGCCGTACAAAGATGCAGAAGAAGCGGCTGCTCTTGCCAAAAGAGGAAAGGGAAGTTTGGTGGGATCCATCATTTCTCACGATGACCAATTTATCGCCGAAACTTCTTGGAAAATGGCTTCTTCGCACGGTAGAATTTTCGTGCTGAACAGAGACAATGCCAAAGAAAGTACAGGTCACGGTTCTCCATTACCGACTTTGATGCACGGTGGACCGGGAAGAGCCGGTGGTGGCGAGGAAATGGGCGGACTGAACGGTCTGCATTTTTTCCTACAAAAAACAGCCGTTCAAGGTTCTCCGGATGTGCTTACCGCCATTACAAAAATTTACACTCAAGGTGCCGAGAAAAAATATGCAGACAAGCATCCTTTCCAAAAATACTTTGAAGAAGTTGAAGTTGGAGATTCTTTGGAAACTGCCGGTAGAACGGTTACCGATGCCGATATTGTGAATTTTTCCAATGTGTCTTGGGATCATTTCTATGCACACACGGATGCAACTTCACTCAACAATACCATTTTCGACAAAACCGTTGCTCACGGATATTTTATCCTTTCTGCTGCTGCCGGTTTGTTTGTCTCCGGAAAAAAAGGACCGGTAATTGCCAATTATGGTCTAGAAAATTGTTCGTTCTTCAAGCCTGTTTATGCCGGTGATACCATCACGGTATATCTTACGGCAAAAGAAAAAATTAACCGCGGTGTAAAAGGCAGAAACATCCCAAGTGGTGTGGTAAAATGGTTGGTAGAAGTGGTGAACCAAAGAGATGAGGTGGTTTGCGTTGCAACAATTCTAACTTTGGTGGCTAAAAAATCTCCTTTTGTTGATTTCAAAAAAGACAAGATCCAAAAAATTATTAATGGATTGACGGATAACACCCAACCGCTTTGGGGAAAAATGACGGCTCAGCAAATGCTGGAACATTTGGAAGAAACTTTGTTGTACAGTATGGGAAAACCAGAAGTGCAAACTTGCTATACCCCTGAAGAACAATTGGAAAAATTCCAAGATTCTTTGTACACTTTCAGGAAGATGCCAAAAGACTATCCTGCTCCTTTCTTGCCAGAGGATGGCTCTTTACCCGCTTTGAAATACAAAAACTTGGATGCTTCAAAAACAGCTTTCATGACCGCAGTGCAAGAGTTTTTGGTGTATTACAGAGAACATCCACAGGCTGAACATCTGCATTTTGTCTTTGGTAAATTGAATAAAGAAATGATGGAATTGTTCCACAGAAAACATTTCACCCATCATTTCGAACAATTTGGTCTAATCTAAAAATAAATGCTAAAAACCTTGTTGGAGGTTCTTTCGACAAGGTTTTGGTGTTATTCAATGAAAACATTTGGGGAAAAAGTTGTAGCATTCAACAAGAATTTAGAATTTCATGATGAACTACCTGAGGGTTTTGGGGTGCTCAATCCGTATTTGGACAATCCCGAAACTTTGATGGTGATGGAAGCGTTCTACAAAAAATTTTACAACGATCATCAACATCGAAAATTCATCATTGGGATCAATCCCAGCAGGCACGGTGCCGGTGTGACGGGTGTTCCGTTTACCGATACCAAAAGATTGGAGACGGTTTGTGGGATAACGATGAAATCGGCAAGGACGCATGAGGTTTCATCGGTTTTTCTATACGATATGATAGAAGCCTTTGGAGGTCCCGAAAAATTTTATGCAGATTTTTACATCAATTCTCCTTTTCCGTTGGCCATTGTCAGAAAATCCAAAACCGATTGGGTAAATGCCAATTATTACGATGACAAAGAGCTTTTTGCCGCTGTAAAACCCTTCATGATAGAAAGCATTAAAAAGCACATCGCTTTGGGGTTGGAGACGGACACGGTTTATTGTTTGGGAAAAAAGAATGCCGAATTTCTAAAAAAAATTAATCAAGAAGAAAAACTCTTTGGAGCGCTGAAGGTTTTGGATCATCCACGATACATACAACAATACAAATCCAAGGAAAAAGAAATGTATATCGACCGATATCTATTGACACTAACAGGACAGATTTAAAAAATTATAAGAACTAAAAGAAAAATATGGAAGATTTTGTACAATCAGAATTTAAGAATAACATTGCCGAAATTACCTTTGGGACTGCGAAAAGTAACGCTTTGCCGGGAGCAATTTTAGAAAAATTAGCTACCACCATTTTGGAAGAAGGTGCAAAAAAAGAAGTGAAAGCCATTTTGTTGAAATCGGCTGGTGAGAAAGCTTTTTGTGCTGGAGCTAGTTTTGACGAACTTTTGGAAATTGAAGACCTTGAAACTTCTAAAAAATTCTTCGGAGGTTTTGCCAAAGTTTTGAACGCCATGAGAAATTGTGGGAAAATTGTGGTGGTAAGAGTCCAAGGAAAGACCACAGGAGGTGGCGTTGGTATTGCTTGCGGTGCCGATTATTGCTTTGCCACCGAAAGTTCGGCTTTGGCTTTAACCGAGATCAATTTAGGAATTGGCCCTTTTGTGATCGGTCCGTATGTGGAGAGAAAAATTGGGAAATCTCAGTTTTCAGCCATGGCAATCGATGCAGGATTTAGATCTGCAAATTGGGCAGAACAGCACAATATTTATCATTTTGTAGGTAAAGATATTGCAGAAATGGATGCCGAATTGGAAAAATTCATGACGCGATTATCCAGCAGAAGTGAAGATGCTTTGGCGTTAATCAAAAAAGTATCTTGGGAAGGAACGGATCATTTTGATGAACTGATGCCGGCAAGAATACACATGTCAGCGAGTTTGATTTTGGAAGATTCGGCCAAGAAAAACATCACTGCCATCAAGGAAAGGTTGAGAGCGAAATAAAATTTAAAAAGCCCTATTCAGATAAATTTGAATAGGGCTTGTTTTTTATTTTTTAGCTGGAGTTGCTGGTGGTGGTGGAGTAGTTGGAGGGTTTCCTGAGTTGAAGTCCAATAACTCGACATCAAAAATCAGAAGAGCACCAGGAGGGATAACGCCGCCTGCACCGTTATCGCCATAGGCCAAATTAGCAGGGATGTAAAAACGATACTGAGAACCTTTGTTCATCAATTGTATTCCTTCTGTCCATCCTTTTATAACGCCTCCCAAAGCAAATTCAGAAGGTTGTTTTCCTCTGTTGTCTGTGGAGTCGAAAACCGTTCCGTCAGGTAATTTTCCGGTGTAAAGTACTTTTACCAAGTCGGATGCTTTGGGGGTTTCTTTACCGGTTCCTTTTTTGATAACTTCGTATTGCAAGCCAGAAGCCGTCGTTTTTATGGCTGGATTTTTCTTGTTTTTCTCAAGAATTTCTACAGCTTTCTTTTGGTTTTCTTCGGCTTTTACTTTTTGTTCAGCAATTTTTTTATCGTTCATTTTTTTGGAGAACTCCATCATGAAACTGTTCATGCCAGCAGGGTCTAAAAGTTTTTTAGCACCCGTTTGTTGGTCTTTAAAAGCTTGTGCAAAAATTTCAGGGTCAACATTTAATCCTTGGTTTTTGAAGCTTTCGGCAACATTCATACCTAGATAATACGATACTTTTTGGTCATCGGTCATCGTTGCTGGATCAAGAGCTGCAATGTTTGTTTTTTCAGGGGTCTTAGAGTTTTGTGCGCAAGAAATTGCACTAACCATAATGGATAAAACTAGAACGGTCTTTTTCATATATAATATTGGTTAATTTGAATTATTAAAGTGAACAAAAATATTGATTTTTTTTAGATGGTATAAAAAATATTACGATTTTGTTTGGCTGTCCATTACAATGGTGACCGGTCCGTCATTAATCAATGAGACTTTCATATCGGCACCAAAGATTCCGCTTTCTATTTTTAATCCTGATTTTGAAATTTCTTGTTTAAAATAATCAAATAGGGGAATGGCAATATCGGGTTTGGCAGCTCGGATAAAGGAAGGACGGTTTCCTTTTTTGTAGTCGGCAATAAGGGTGAATTGGCTGATGCACAGGATCTCACCGTTGCAATCGAGTGCGGAAAGATTTAGTTTTCCTTTTTCATCACCAAAAACTCTTAGATTAATAATTTTCTGTATGAGCCAATCGGCATCGGTTTTTGTGTCTTTCTCTTCAATGCCTATAAGTAGAGCCAATCCGTGACGGATCTCGCCAACAATTTTTCCATCAACCCTAACTTGCGCTTCGCTTACGCGTTGTATAACGGCCTTCATGTTTTAGTTAAAAATATTTAAAATGTTCGAACTGCTGTCGTAGTTATAATGGTAGGTTTTTGGGGGGACAGAAGAAATGTTCGTCGGTTGACCGGTCAATAAAATCCATTCGGCACCGTCTTTTGGACAAAGGATTTTGATGTTGTCTTTCACTTCCAATGTGGTGCTGCTGTCCGGACAAATGTGTGGCGCATTTCTATCGTAAATTTTGAATCCTGTTGAAGTCCTAACCACAATTAGCCCTCGGGTTCCGGCGCTTTGTTCATTCACATAGATCCATCCACCAACATTTTGCAAAGGATAGTAGGCCGGAAGATTTAGGTTGAGCATAACCTGTATGTTAACCTCCGGGAAACAGCTTACCGTTTCTTGGGTTCTGCTGCAAGAACTGTGGTTTAAGGTGCTGAAAATCAAAAAAAATAAAAAGAATAATGAGGTGCTTAATTTTTTCATTTGAAAATAATTTATATCTTTGTGAAACAAATTGAAACAACAGATACATTGTCCGGCAAATGTCGGATTATTTTTTTATACACACTGAAAATATTTTATTATTATGGCAACTTATGTTACTAATGAAGGTCTGGAAAAAATGAAAGTAGAACTAGAACAATTGGAGCGTGTAGAAAGACCAAAAGTTACCCAGCAAATTGCAGAGGCTAGAGATAAAGGCGACTTGTCGGAAAATGCTGAATACGATGCAGCAAAAGAAGCACAAGGCATGTTGGAAATGAAAATTTCTAAACTGAAGGATATGATCGCCAATTCTAAAGTAATTGATGAAACACAATTGGACACATCAAAGGTTTCCATATTGACCACGGTTCGATTGATGAATAACGCTACCAAAGCCGAGCAAAAATTCACCTTGGTTCCGGATAATGAGAGTGATTTGAAATCGGGTAAAATATCTATTAATACACCAATTGCAAAGGGATTGTTGGGAAAAGCGGTCGGTGAGACGGCTGAGATTTCCTTGCCCAATGGAAATAAACTTTCTTTCGAAGTTTTAGAAATTTTATTGTAAATTCACAAATTGATATGAGCAGCATTTTCACAAAAATTATAAAAGGCGATATTCCTTCTTATAAAATTGCCGAAGACGAAAAGCACTTGGCTTTTTTGGATGCAATGCCTTTGGTTGAAGGGCACACTTTAGTAATCCCAAAACAAGAGGTGGATCTGATTTTTGATTTGGAAAATGAAGATTTTAAAAATTTGTGGGGTTATGCGCAACAAGTAGCGAAAAAATTGCAAAAGACCTATCCCGACAAAAGAATTGCTGTCGCAGTGGTCGGTTTAGAAGTGCCGCATGCTCATATCCATCTGGTGCCTATAGAAAAAATGGCAGATCTTAATTTTGCTAATTCAAGATTGAAATTTAGTGATTCAGAATATGTTGAAATTCAAAATAAGATACTAAATTACTAAAATAAAAACCAGACTAACCTCTGGTTTTTATTGTTAATGGCCTAACGGAAAGATATTTTTTTAATAATTTTGTAGAATAATTGAATCCAGATTCCACGGATTGTGGTGGGTAAATAATAATATCATTAATAATTATATGAATTCAAATCAATGTTCATTTTGTGGACGAAAAAGAAAAGATGTACAAATGCTGGTTTCGGGACAAAATGGCTTTATTTGTGAAAACTGTATAGAGCAAGCGCATTCCATCGTTTTAGAAAACAATTCTAAGTCCGGATTTGCTCCTGCAAAAAGTTTGGCAGATCTAAAGAAACCCAAAGAGATCAAAACTTTTTTAGATCATTATGTTATTGGGCAAGATCAGGCGAAAAAACAATTGTCTATCGCAGTGTATAACCATTACAAAAGATTGTTGCATGCTGCAGATGAAAATAGAGAGGTAGAAATTGAAAAGTCCAACATCATCATGATTGGTGAGACCGGTACAGGTAAAACACTTTTAGCCAAAACCATAGCCAAAGAATTGAATGTTCCGTTTTGTATCGTAGATGCGACCATACTTACAGAAGCGGGTTATGTGGGTGAGGATGTGGAAAGTATTTTGTCCAGACTTTTGATGGTAGCCGACTACGATGTGGAAAAAGCAGAAAAAGGTATTGTTTTCATTGATGAAATTGATAAAATTGCTAGAAAATCGGACAATCCAAGTATAACAAGAGATGTTTCTGGGGAGGGCGTTCAGCAAGGGTTGTTGAAACTTTTGGAAGGAAGCATTGTTAATGTGCCGCCACAAGGAGGAAGGAAGCATCCGGATCAAAAATACATTCAGGTGAATACGCAGAATATTCTGTTTATTGCTGGAGGTGCTTTTGACGGGATCAAAGAAATCATCGAAAGAAGACTGAACAAGCAAGCGATTGGATTTTCTTCTGAAAAAATCAATAAAACCGACGAAGAAGAGTATATTTTAAGTCAGATTAATGCGATAGATCTTCGCTCTTTTGGGTTGATACCGGAACTTTTAGGGCGTTTTCCTATCATTACTTATTTGGATAAACTAACCAAAGAAACGATGGTAAGGATTATGAAAGAACCCAAAAACTCCATTGTTAATCAATTTGTAGAATTGTTCAAAATGGATGGGGTGAAGCTCGAATTTTCTGACGAAGCCATAGAAAAAATTGTAGAAGAAACCATTGAAAAAGGACTTGGAGCAAGAGGATTAAGAGGTACTACTGAAAAAGTATTGGAAGAGTATATGTTCAATATTGATGAAGTAGATGAAATCATTTTAACAAAGGATAATGTGAAAATATGAAAATATTTTTGTGATTTTCAAAAATATGAGTAAATTTGTCAGTGGAATATAGTGTAGTTATTAACACAAATACATATTGAAATGAAAAGAATTTTATTTGCTATCGGTCTTCTGACAATAGGACTGTCAGCTTTAGCACAAGCGCAAGTACTCACCCATGTGGACAAAGCGGGGAAGGTATATGTTGGTAAAGGAGCCTTGTTTTACAACGGTGGAGGTCTTCAATTGAAAGATACAGGTAATTGGGAAAACCATGGAGATGTGATGTTGGTGGGGACAAGTACTGATGTTTTCAAAACATTGGACGCTTCTGGAAACAATCGAGTATATACTACAGGAAGTGGTTATAATGCAGGAGGTGTTTTTGAGAATAAACTGAATACGCCTGCCAATTATGCTTTGCCTAATAACTCATTGCTTCCTGATCAATACACCTACGGACAATTGTATGTTCAAGGATTAACTCAAGCGAATGTGCAAGGGGTTGTTAACCAAGAACATGCCAATGTGAATCACGGTACTTATCAACAGGTAGCAATGCCATTTTTCGGTAAAGAATTGAAATCTTTATCCTCTGGTACTGAATTGAATAAGACTTTTACTGATCAAAGATGGTCGATGAATGAAATTTTGAAGTACAATAATGCCAATGTGGTTTTTGATGGAGCTCCTATTGCAACATTGACATCGGATCCTTCAGCCTACTATATTTTAGGAAATAAAAATACTTCAGTTAATTTTAATAATGTAAAAACCATTGTTGGTAGACCTTATGCGAATAACTCAACTTCTGTTACATTGCAAAACGCGGGTAATGGAATAGTTTGGGGAGCAGGAGGTAATAATATTAATGCCTATAACGAAAAGTACAATACTTATGTTCAAGATGGTTTTGAATTGCAAGCTGCAATTGGAGGAACTGCTTGGCAAGGTAATTACGGTAGAAACTTGTACCAATTTGGTAATCCTTATATGACCAATTTGGATTTGAAAGGACTTTTTGTAAGTGGAGATCCTAATTACATACCCAATATTTACGGAATTCGTTTAGAACAATCAGAAGGAACAGTTTCCTATTCTCCAAGTGTAGGTGGTGGTTCTGGTTTGTTTAAATTTGTAACTTGGAGTGGATCTTCATTGGTTGGAGACTCCGATTGGGCAGTTATTAGACCGATGAGTGTTTTTTCTATTAAATTAAAAAATAACAATGCGGGTTCTTCTATTAATTTTGATAATTTAAGAAGATTCGGATATCTACCTAGAACGGCATCAACTTATGATGTTACTGCATCCAGAACAAATAATCCTGGAACAACTAAAGAGTTGGCGGTTACTGCCCTTGATGAATTTGGGAAAGAAATCGGAAGAACTTACTATGTGGTGACTCCCAATGCGGTTACCGGACACTCGAGTAATACGACAATGCAGGTTGCCGCAGCAAGTACTAATGTAATTGGAACTTTTGAAGAAGATCCTGTAAATGGAGGTTACGACTTGAATTATACCAGTGCTTATTGGTTGTATATCAACGAAGCAAATGAACTTAATTTTACGGGGAAAGCAATTCCAATGGCCTTGTACGGTTCATTAGTGAAATCACTTAGGTTTTGGGTAAAAGAAGAAGGTCAATACATTCCAATGGGTTCATCTTTATTGTCTACCGGTTTAGCGTTTTATTATAAATTAGAAAATGGTACGGCACAGCAAATTACACAAGGTCAAACAATACCTGTAACGGTTAACCCTACCATAGGAAGCGATGTTAGTTTGTACTACGGAGCACCGACAAGTTCGCTAGCAGTAAATGATGCTGATGTTAAGCACTCAAGAACTAAAGTAATTTATAACCCTGAAATTGATAACTTTATTGTGAGATTTGACCCAAGTTGGAAAACTGCGGATGTTAAAGTGTATGATATGAGTGGTAAATTGGTAATTACTTCTAATAAAGTTAATGCAAATAAAGATTTTGTTATTGAATTGGCAAGAGGAAATAAAGCATATGTTGTTTCCGTAATATCTGAGAGTGGAGTAAAAGTAAATGCGAAAATAATAAGATAAAATACCATTATGATGAAAAAAATATTTAATAAACTATTTCTTAGTTTACTGGCTATAGTATTTTGTGTTGACTTTTATAAAGCACCACCACCACCACCATCAGGGGGGGGCGGTCCGACAACACCAGGTGCACCAGCATCGCCGATTGATATGTATTTGTTAATTCTAGGATTTGTTGCTTTTGTTCTAATCTTAGTTTTTACCAAACGAATGAAAATTAATAAAGCATAAAGTTTGTTAATTCTATTATAAAACCCATAGTTTACTGTGGGTTTTTTTATATTTACAAATTAGAAAATTAAGTATTAAAAATGAAAAGAAAAATATTTACGGGATTATTTGGATTAATGAGTTTGACACTATTTTCTCAGTTTAAAGTGGATGTCAAAGCACCAGAGAAGTTTTCTGCTAAAGAAGCTATATTGTACACGCTTAGTGGGTCTAAGGATGTTATTGTTGGTAAAACCATAAAAAAGAATAATCAATGGTCTTTTTCTGTGCCACAAGCATATACAGGAATGCTCAAAGTATATTTCCCTGAAGTAAATGCCTCTTTAAACATGATCTCTGAAAACAAGAATGTTGATTTAAATTTTGATTCGGATCAGCAAAAAATAAAACAGGTATTTTATAATGATGCGTCTAACAAACTGATGGATCAAGTACAAGAAGTTGAACAGAAAAGAGAAATTATACTTCCGGCTTTATATCAAATGGGAGAGTATTATACCCAAAAATCAGATTTTAAAACGGCAATAGACAAGGAAATAAACCGTCTTAATGGTAAAATGGATATAGATGCTGCTTCCCACCCTTTTGTAGCGTATTATAATACTAATTATCATAAATATGTACTTAAAGATCCAGCGGGTAAAATAAATTCTCAAGATGATCTGGCGCATTTTATAATAAACTCAAGTGATTATCTCGAAAGTTCATCGTTGCTAAGGCCAATTTTACTGTTGTTTCTTAATTCCGGTTCTAAAACCAATGTGGACTCAGCTATAGACAAACTGCTTTTAAAATTAAATGTAGAAACAACTAGAGGTCAGGTGGTGTTATCAGAATTGATCGATCTGTTTGATGTGTACGGGATGTCGGCTCTAAAGGAAAAGTACCTCACACAAGCTGCAAATCTTAAGTGTACCATAACCGACCGGTTGGCGACGACTTTAAAACTCAATAAAAATACAGAGATGGGTGCTGTGTTTCCAGATTATGTTTTTCAAAATACACTAAATTCTAATGAGAAATCTTTGCATCAAGTTAAAGCAAAGCATAAAGTAATCGTTTTTTGGTCATCGACTTGCTCGCATTGTGAGACGGAATTGCCAGTTTTATATGCAGAGTATAATAATTTGAAAAAAATGAATATCGAAGTTATCGCTTTTTCATTAGATGCTGATAAAGCGGTGTATTTGCAAAAAGCTTCTGTGTTTCCATGGGTAAATACTTCAGAACTAAAAGGTTGGAATAGCGAATTTGTACAAACCTATAATGTGCATGCAACGCCAACATTCTTCATTCTGGATGAAAATAATAAGATTGTTGATAAACCTGACCATGTTCAGGATGTTTTGAAGTATTTTAATTTAAAAAAAGCTTTGTAGGTTAAAAAAAAGTTTCTATATTTGCACCACTCAAAACCGAGGCGAGGTAGCTCAGTTGGTTAGAGCGCAGGATTCATAACCCTGAGGTCACGGGTTCAATTCCCGTCTTCGCTACAAAGGACTTCCTATATTTAGGAAGTCTTTTTTTTGTTTCTTATTTTGATGAATATCGACCAAGTTTCAGTACCAGGTATTCGAATAGTCGTTCTACAGTACTTCCTATTTTTTGGTAATGTGAAAATTTAATTCTTTGTGTAAAAACGAAATGAAATTTGCAGATCATGTTTATAAAATACTATTTTTCTTACTTGTGATATTCTTATGCTTATTTTATACTCGTTGAGGGAGGTTAAATAATGAGTCTATTCTAAATTATTCGTGTTTTGATGAAAATAGTACGGTCTGAGCTTTTGTGTTCTGAATCATATGTTCCTAATTATTTATTTTTTCTTTGAATATTTTTGATAAAACTATTTGTTTTGTTCATTATTTCTTTTATATTTGCTGTAGTCAAATGGGGATAGTTAAATATTTCCAGACTATAAATTTTTTTTCATCATTTGTGTTTTGGAATCGCGTTGTGAAACGTGATTCTTTTTTTATTTAATTTTATCAAAAAAATATAATACCTCTTAATTGAGGTTTTAATGAATTATTTCAAATGAAAAAAGATAATTAGTTTGAATAGTTCTGTCATAAGGATGAAAAAGTCTTAATTAAGAAAATGCTATAATTTTCATTCATATTTTTTATTTGGAAGATATGAATATATGTTGTAATTTTGGAGTGCTTTAAAGCTATTGTTCTTAAAGCAATAAATTTTTTTTTCATCATTTGTGTTTTTGGAACTGCGTTGTGAAACGCAGTTCTTTTGTTTCGTACCTGATGAAGAGTTCTATGAAGTACGAATAACTAATGCTTCCATCTTGTTGATTGCTTTTTAGAAACCAGTCATTGGTGATGTAAAATACAGTGTTTAATAAGCCTTCATGCTTTTTATAGAACGCTTTTTCTTCCATAAAATCTTTCTCTAGCCCAACAGGAAATTCAGATACCATTTTCTTTACATACTCCGGGTCGTAATTTTGTAGATGAATTAATAGGTTTTTCAGAACAAAATAATGGGTGCTGTACCTCAGTTCATTGTTTTGGCTGTTTTTTCCCATTAAAAATGCTGCAAAATTGGCTTCTTCTTCTCTTGCAATACCAAGCTGATGTGCGCTTTCATGGGACAGGGTAAAAGGGATTTGTGTGTCTGGGATATTGTTATTGAACTGCGCCTCGGCGGTAAAAGGATTGTAATAACCCAAAATACCGGTATAGCTCATGAAATCTGCAAATAGACTGGGTTTTATACTTTTTACTTCCGTAGTTGATAGGTTGATTAATTTTTTTGGAATTGATTTTTGTGAGTTTAATATCTCTTTTTTTATAGAGTCTATATTTTTAATTTTAAAAACTCCAGCATGGTTCTCGTGGATCAAGGCTCGATCGGCAATGCATTTATTAAAATATATTTCAGTTAATCTTTTTATGTCATTCAAGTTGCTTTTACCTTCAGGCAGTTTTTCAATAATCGGTGGTTGAAAATACAACAAGCCCCAAATGAGTTGATAGGTGAGGTAGCAGATGTTCAATAAAATACAAATCTGTTTGAAGGATTTCTTTCTATTTTTAAATGACTTTATGAAGATGCCCAGAATGTATACTCCTAAAATGATGTAAAATACATCTCCGATGGAGAAAGGGATCCATGAAAATATCTTCTGATGGACGGCCTTTTGCCATTCAAAAAAATAAATGTGAAAACTTAATAATTTTTGACTTTTCGATATGAAGTAAAAGAAACAAATTTGGGCAAGTAAAAGACCTGCCCAAATTAATGTATTGTATTTAAAATATGTGTTTTTAATGTCCATTTTTTACGCTGGCATTTTCTAATTCTATTCCTTGTTTTTTTAAGATTTTTGTAACCTGTATGGCGTAAAATGCGAGGTAAGCAAAACAAATAACCCCAACAATATAAGAAAAATGTATGCTGGTTGCATCGGCTATCGTTCCTTGTAGCCAAGAGATAAACCCACCTCCCATAATCATCATAATCAACAATCCGGATCCTTGGTTGGTGTGTTTTCCTAATCCGTTAATGGCCAAAGCAAAAATACAAGGCCAAAGTGTAGAACAGAAAAGCCCAACGCTGGTAAATGCATATACGGAAGTCATGCCGCTGCTCATCATTCCAATAATCAGTGCTGTAATGCCGGCAATCGAAAATATAAGCAACATTCTTGCTGGGTTGCCCTTGCTTAAGATGTCGCAAATAATAATGGCTAAAATAATCCATCCGTACACATAAAAATGAGACAAATCGTGCTTTGCAATGGCATTAACCAATAAAAACACTGAAAAAGCCAAGTACGGAGCTAGAAATCTTAAAACTTTTTTTAGATTTAAACTGAAATCGAAAGCTTCAACGGCTCCTGTCCATCGGCCAATCATCAAAGAAGCCCAATATAAAGATACGAAAGGAGCAATCTCTTTGGTTTCGAATCCCAAACTGTTCTCCATATATGCCGGTAGGTTACTGGCTGTTGATACTTCAACACCAACATAAAGGAATATGGCAATCATCCCTAAAATTAATTGCGGATACTGAAGTGCCGAGGTTTTGTGATGTCCTTCTTCTTTGTCGTCTGTATTTTCCAAATTGGTTGGCGTTACGGCAGGAAGTGAGGAGAATTTTAATAAAATTGCAACCAAAATAAAGGCAACTCCAAGAATTAGATACGGGATTTTTACCGATTCTATACTGGCTTCTGTGTTGCTGGCAGTTGCAGATCCAAAGATTGCAAAAGACACAATTAACGGTCCAATTGTCGTTCCAAGATTGTTAATTCCTCCGGCCATGGTCAATCGCTGTGAGCCGGTTTCTTTTGGACCAACCTCTATGGAAAGAGGGTTGGCGACAATTTGTTGTAATGAAAATCCTAGGCCAACTATAAAAAGTCCGGTAATCATTAAGACGAACGATCCCATATTGGCTGCAGGATAAAACAACAAAGTCCCGGATGCGGAGATCAGCAAACCGTAGATTAACCCGTTTTTGTAACCGATTTTGTTGATCAAATCTTGTTTGATGCCTTTTGAAATAAACATATAGATGAGTGAACCTACCGTATAAGCAATGTAGAAGGCCAAAGATACCAATTGGCTCTGCCCTTGGCTGAGATTGAACTCTTTTTTGAAAACCGGAATTAAAATATCGTTACTGGCTGCAACAAATCCCCAAAAGAAAAAAACCGTAACAAGAGGTATGAATTGCCCCCAATTGGTTTGCTTAGAATAATCTGACATGTTTATTGTTTAATTTAATGTTATGCAAAAATATTATTTTATTGATAATATTTATTTAAAATTGTTAATATTTTATCAAAAGAATCCTTTTTTAGTTCAGAAGCTGTTGGTGTGGGCTCAAGGATGTCATTTAGAAATACTTTTATTTTTCCAGGTTTTCCCTTACCGTTGTCAAACGGAAATCGTTCTTTTAGACCAACATAGGTCAAAACGACCAAAGGATGTTTATGTTTGTGGGCCAAAATAAACGGCCCGTCTTTGAAATTGTCCAAGATGACAGTCGTATCGTCCGGGACACCGCCTTCTGGGAAAATCACAATGCTGTCGCCCTCGTCCATGCGGTCAGAACAAAGTTGGTACACTCTGGCTCGGCTTCTGGGAGAGCTTCTGTCAACCAAAACACAAATTCTTTTGTAAATCATCCCAAACAGAGGTATTTTTTCCAATTCTTTTTTACCAACAAAACACAAGGGATGGTGTGGGAAAAGTACTACGGTAAGCATGATGTCCATGATGGAGGTATGATTGGCGATAATCACATACTGCAATTTCGGATCTATTTTCTTCTCCGTCAACGATTGAAAAGTATAACGAAAACCCATCCCGTAGAATAGGATCAGGCAGAACAATCGCATCCACCAATAGGCGTATTGGTAATGTTTTTTTTTAAACGAAAGTAAAAATACAGGTACAAAACAGATGAGGAGTAATACAAAGGCCAATAAAATAAACCAAATCCTCCAAAGGTAGTTAAGTGTTTTTGCAATCATCTTTTAAGAAAAACTCAAAAATATCAAATTTATTGATATTTACCCGTTGAAAATGATTCTTTTTTTTAAGGAATAGTTTAAAACAGAGACCACAACTATGGCAGCAATTTTACTCAACATTTCTTGGCTAAAAGTGAAAAATACCAAATCCAAATAAGTGTGGAAGATGTATCTGAAAAACAACTGAAAAAATGCTAAACTAAAAAGGGTAGATGCTGCCGACAATCCCATGAAATAAACAAATTCTCTTCTTTTTGAATGCTTGCCCCTTTCAAACACAAACCAAATGCTGAAAAAATAATTCGATACAATGCCGCATGTGGTAGAGAGTATGTTGCTGAAAGGAAAGTGTATGCCCCAAAGGTTGGTTTCTTGTGGGAAATATTGAGGGATAATGCTGCTGAATAGTTTGAAAGTTCCTATTTCTATGATAGCGCTTAGCCCTCCAGCAAGGATAAAAAGCAATACCTGTTTCTGTCTGAGTAATAGTTTTTTCATAAAACGAATAGGACTGCAAATTTATAATTAAATGTTAAAGTTTGATTAAAGTTTTATAAAAAAAGTTGGCATGTGGAAATAATTAATAATTTTAACTATCCAAATGAAATGTATTGATATTAAGACTAAATTGTATGAAGATAATACAATTAAGTAAAGAATTGTGTGAAAAATTTACTATTAATAAATAATTTTAACGATTTATTTGACATGAAAAACTCCAGACCCTATAGAAAGTTTCAGTTTCAGCAAAAAAAAATCCAAGAGTTGGAGCAAAACAACAACCAATTTAAAAGGATGTACACCGAATACGAATGTATGTCCGAAGAATTGTGGGATCTAGAAAACGAAGAAAAAACTTCGGTAACCGATGATTTTTTAGACTCTTTCCGGTTGCAAACCAATTATCTTGAAGAGCAAATAGAGCATTGGTTGCAAGGTGAAGAGCAGTAGTTTTATAGTGCGTGATCAGAATTTTTCAGTTAATTCTTGAACCAATTTTGACAAACGGTTCTTTCTTTGAAGACATTTACTGAATATTTCCCTATTTTAGCACATCAAAACTCGTAATATATGATTGCAATAGTCGATGGTGGCTCTACAAAGTGCGATTGGGTAATCTTGGATCGTAAAGGAGAAATCGTACAAAGGACAACAACTACAGGATTCAATCCCAACATCATTCAAGCGGAACTTATTTCGGTTGAATTGGCAAAAAATCCTGAAATCGAACACATAAAATTCAAAATATCGCATTTGTTTTTTTACGGTTCGGGTTGCGGTATCGATAGAAATGCAGCGATGGTGTACCAAGAATTTCAGAAATTCTTCAGCAATGCTAAAGTTACGGTCAAAGAAGATATGACGGCTGCGGCTTATGCTGCCTACACCGGACATCCGGCAATTGTTTGTATTTTGGGCACAGGATCCAATTCTTGTTATTTTGATGGCATCTCCATTCGTAGAGATTTGCCTTCACTTGGATTTTTAATAGGCGATGAAGGAAGCGGATCGGCTTTCGGAAAACTTTTACTGAAGAAGTTCTTCATGAAAAAACTTCCTCACGATCTGGAACAAGAATTTGTTGCCACCTATCATTTGACCATAGAAGATGCCCTGAAAAATATGTATCACAATCCTAGAGCCAATGCATATTTAGGAGAGTTCAATCAATTTATTTCAGAAAGAAAAGAACATTCCTATTTTCAAAATTTAGTTTTCGAAGAAATGAAACATTTTTTTGAATACCAAGTACTTCCCTATCCAGAAGCTTCCATTGTCGAAATTAATTTCATAGGTTTTGTGTCCTACATTTATGAAGATATAATTCGAGCTGCCGCCGCCGATCTCAACCTAAAAGTGGGTACAGTTGTCAAAAAGCCCATAGAAAGTTTGGTGAATTATCATGTCAATTATCTTTTGTCGGATATTTTAGATTAGCTAACTTTGTCCGCTTTTGTTTGAAGCAAAAACATTTCAGTTAACTAAATTCATTAACCCATAATAATCATTATGCCTGAATATAATAACAATAGAGACGAGAAAAATTTTAATAAAGCCGCTTTGGAATACCACCAAATGGAACCCAAAGGGAAAATAGAGGTAATACCTTCCAAACCTCATTCTACCGCAAGAGATTTGTCATTGGCGTATTCGCCTGGTGTAGCCATCCCTTGTTTAGAAATAGAAAAGGATCCTAAAACGGCCTACGAATATACCGGAAAAGGAAATTTGGTTGCCGTAATTTCTAACGGTACAGCCGTTCTTGGTTTGGGCGATATCGGTGCCGAAGCTTCAAAACCTGTGATGGAAGGAAAAGGTTTGTTGTTCAAAATTTTTGCTGATATCAATGTATTTGACATCGAAATCAACGAAAAGGATCCGGACAAATTTATAGATATCGTAAAAGGAATTGCACCTACTTTTGGCGGAATTAATTTGGAAGATATCAAAGCTCCTGAAGCTTTTTACATAGAAAACCGCCTGAAGGAAGAGTTGGACATTCCTTTG
The DNA here is from genome assembly GCF_014353055.1 of Amniculibacterium sp. G2-70. GTDB lineage: Bacteria > Bacteroidota > Bacteroidia > Flavobacteriales > Weeksellaceae > Amniculibacterium > Amniculibacterium aquaticum. The sequence goes on along the minus strand of NZ_CP060698.1, from coordinate 813,203 downwards.
ATGCACGATGATCAACACGGTACCGCAATTATTTCTGCTGCTGCATTGCTCAATGCTTTAGAGCTTGCCGGGAAAAAAATTGAAGAAGTAAAAGTCGTGGTTAATGGCGCCGGAGCGGCAGCCATTGCTTGTACCAAACTGTATATGGCGCTTGGTTTGCAAGCTCAGAATATTTTAATGTGCGACTCCAAAGGGGTGATCAATAAAAAAAGAAGCAACCTTACTCCTGAAAAAATAGACTTCGCAGTAGATACAGATATCGACACTTTAGAAGATGCCGTGAAGGGTGCCGATGTTTTTGTTGGGCTTTCTAAAGGAGATGTTATGAGTCCTGAAATGTTGCTTTCCATGTCCGAAAATCCTATTGTTTTTGGACTCGCCAATCCGACTCCAGAAATTGATTATGACCTGGCCATCAGTACCAGAAAAGATGTGATCATGGCAACAGGGCGAAGCGATTTTCCTAACCAGGTGAACAATGTACTTGGTTTTCCTTATATTTTCCGTGGTGCTTTGGATGTGCAATCGTCCACCATCAATGAAGAGATGAAGTTGGCTGCCGTTCGTGCAATTGCCGATTTGGCCAAAGAACCGGTTCCGGAAATGGTGATCCTGGCCTATAATCTTAAGCAGCTGTCTTTCGGTCGAGAGTATTTTATTCCAAAACCTTTTGACAACAGATTGCTGACAAGAGTATCTATCGCAGTGGCAAAAGCAGCTATGGACAGTGGAGTAGCCGGAAAACCCATTGAAGATTTCGCAGCGTATGAAAATGCTTTATTGGATAGAATGGGTCGTGATGAAAAACTGATCCGAATGATGCAAAACCGTGCAAAAGCCAATCCTAAAAGAGTAACTCTAGGAAATGCCGAAGAATATAATGTGCTGAAAGCGGCTCAAATTTTATTGGAAGAAGGAATTGCTAAGCCCATTTTGTTGGGTGAGGAAAAATTCATCAAACAAAAAATGGAAGAATTTGGGATCGATATCAATGTACCCATTATTGACCCCAACAGCGACGAGTCTAAAGAATGTAGAGCAAAGTATCGTAAAACCCTTTGGGAGCTTCGTAGCCGAAAAGGTGTGAACGAGTATATCGCAAAAAGATTGGTAAGACAAAGGGATTATTTTGGACCTCTTATGCTGAAGCATGGCGATACCGATGCATTGGTTGTGGGATATTCTAAAAACTACAGAACCGTACTGAAACCGGTTATGGAAGTGATAGAAAAAGACAACGGTGTCGATAAAATTGCCGCCATGATGATGATCCTGAGCGATAAAAAACAATATTTCTTTGCCGATGCCGCCATACAACCCAATCCCAATGTGGACGAGTTGGTGAGTATTGCAAAAATGGCTGAGCTAACCGTTAAAACCTTTGGTGTAGAACCGAGAATTGCAATGTTGTCGTATGAAAACTTCTCCAACAATTCCGAGACTTCCAAAAAAATGGCTAAAGCGGTAAAAGTTTTACACGAAAAATTCCCTAAAATGATTGTAGATGGCGAAATTCAACCGGATTTTGCCATGAATCCGGATCAACTTCAGGATTATTCCTTCTCTAAATTAGGAAATACACCCGCCAATACTTTCATATTTCCAAACCTAGAAAGCGCCAATCTTTCGTATAAAATTATTCGAGGGATGAAGGTCGCACAGGTCGTTGGTCCAATCTTGATGGGACTGAAACAACCGGTGCATGTAATACAGATGCGTGCAAGCGTTGATGAAATTGTAAATCTCGCAACCATTGCCGTGTTGGACGCACAACGAAGAGAACAAGGTTAATTTTAATATAGAATCCGTCAAACTTATTTGGCGGATTTTTTGGTATTATTTCGTTTATCTCAATATAAAAGGATAAATTTGTCCTGTTAAAAAAGTAAGGTATAATGAAGACGAAATATCAAGATCTTCCCTTGGTGTATTCTTGTTCAGGGTGTTCAAGTGCGGCACAAATGGCCAATTTCATTGCTATAAAATTGGATAGAATGCAAGTGGCAGAAATGTCGTGCATTGCAGGAGTTGGCGGCAATGTGAAAAAGTTGGTGAAAACAGCCAAATCTCAAAGAAAAATGATCGTGATTGACGGTTGTCCTTTAACCTGCTCCAAAGCTTGTCTCAATAACCACGACATCCAACCGGATATTCATATCGACTTGTCAAAATTAGGTGTGAAAAAATCTCAACACGAAGATTTTGATCCAGAACAAGCCCAAGAACTCATTCAAGAAATAGAAAAAATGATCTCTGAAATCTGAGTGAATATAGTTAAATAAAAACCGTTGTACATGGAGTGCAACGGTTTTATTTTGAAAAATAGTTAATATGAATTAAAGCGATTTCGAATTTTGGAATTTTGAATCGGCTTTCCAAATTCTATATTTTACTTCCATATCCTTCGGAGCGTAGATTACGATGGGCAATTTGCTGTTGTATCTCAACAATTCCGGTTGCATATAGATGAATTTTTTTGTTTTTGTCTGATCCGGACATCCCATCATGGTGCTTGTAGATTGTCCGTTGCTTTCTACCTCATAATAGGTATAACCCCAACCATCAAGGTTTTTGTCATCAATGTCGCCCATCATTCTATGGTTGTTGCAATCGACCAACATGGTTTTTCCTGCAAAAACTTCTACTTTGTAGTCGTTTTCATTTTTCATCGCAGGAACTTTGATGTACACTTGCTTGTATCCCGGTTTGGCTTTAGGAAACATTTTAATTTCAGATTGTATGTCTTTTGTAACTTTTTTTTGTGCAAAAGCAGGAGTGGCAAATGCAAAAGCGGCTAAAAATAATGCTAATTTTTTCATCGGAATTAATTTTAGATATTTAATTTAAACAATTGTTTTGCAAAAATGTTGCCAAAATAAAAATCCCAAAAATTTTAAACGAGCTCAAGGTTGCATTTAGGGCTTTTACGATATAAAAAAAGCGAAGCCTTTTCGACTTCGCAATTCTTATTAATCAATCTTTTCACATTTGAAACCGGCTTTGTTTACGGTTTCTATGATGGTTTCTGCATTTATATTTTCAGCTTTTACCGTTAATATTTTTTCAGGATTGTCCGTATCTACAGACCATTCTTTTATTTCTTTGATGTTGTCCAAATGCGGTTTTACCGAACCTATGCATCCACCACAATTGATGTTGGTTTTAAATTGAAATTGTTCCATTTTTTATTTATTTTAAATTGTTATTTTTTCCATTTTAATCTAAGACTGTTGCTTACCACACTTACGCTGCTCAGTGCCATGGCTGCCCCTGCAATCATCGGGTTCAGTAAGAAACCATTCACAGGATATAAAATTCCTGCTGCCAAAGGTATGCCGATAACATTATAGATGAAGGCCCAAAAAAGATTTTGTTTTATGGTGCTTACCGTTTGTTTGGAAAGTTCAATCGCCTCCGGGATTTTGTTTAGGTCAGAAGAGATAATCGTCATTTTGGCAACATCCATAGCGATATCGCTGCCATTGCCCATGGCAATTCCTACATCGGCGGTAGCTAAAGCTGTACTGTCGTTGATGCCGTCGCCCACCATGGCTACCACTTTTCCTTCTTGTTGAAGCTTTTTAACAAAATCGGCTTTGTCTTGAGGCAAGACTTCTGCCAAGAAATGATCGATCCCCACTTGCTTAGCAATTTGTTGGGCTGTTGCTGGGTTGTCTCCAGTGAGCATGTGAACTTCTATACCCATTTTTTTTAGTGATGCTACAGCATGTTGCGAAGTCTTTTTCACCTGATCCGAAATGCCAACAACGGCCAAAACCTGCTTGTTATCGGCAAAGTAAATTACGGTTTGTGCGCGATTCAACCATTCTTCGGCTTTTATTTTTAAGTTTTCAGCAAGTGAAATTTTGTTTTCGTGGATCAGTTTAAGGTTACCTACCCAATATTTATGGTTTTCATATTCTGCCACCACACCTTTTCCGGTGATGCTTTCATAATGTGTAAAATCCAAAACTTCTTCTTTGGGCAGATGCTGAACCACGGCTTCGGCCAGTGGATGTTCGGATCTTTTCTCGATGGAGTAAAGGATGTTTTTGTGGGTGTCGTCGTTGTTTAACCAAAAAATGGAATTAACCACCGGTTTTCCTTCGGTTATGGTTCCGGTTTTGTCCAAGATGATGGCGTTTATTTTTTTGGAAACCTCCAAGCTTTCAGCATCTTTTATAAGAATACCTTTTTCAGCACCTTTGCCTACCCCAACCATAATGGCGGTTGGTGTTGCCAATCCCAAAGCACAGGGACAGGCGATCACCAAGACGGTAACGGCAGCCATCAAGCCCTGTACCCAAGCGTTTTCTCCACCGAAAATCAGCCAAATAAAAAAGGTAATAATGGAAATGCTGATGACGGTTGGGACAAAAACGGAAGCAATTTTATCGACCAATTTTTGTACAGGAGCTTTGCTGCCTTGTGCGTCTTGCACCGATTTTATGATGTGGGAAAGTAAAGTTTCGCTCCCAATTTTTTCCGCTAAAAACTCAAAACTTCCTTTTTGGTTAATGGTTCCTGCGAAAACTTTGTCGTCCGTTTCTTTTAAAACCGGTACGGGTTCTCCACTGAGCATGGACTCGTCCACGAAAGAATTTCCACTAACCAAAGTTCCGTCCACAGCTATTTTTTCTCCAGGTTTTACCAATATTCGATTTCCAATCTGTACATTTTCTATCCGGATGGATTTTTCATTGCCTTCATTATCGATGATGTTAATGGTTTTTGGTTGCAGTCCCATCAGTTTTTTTAGGGCTGTTGCTGTATTGTCTTTGGCTCTGCTTTCCAGCAATCTTCCCAAAAGGATGAAGGAAATGATGACTGCTGCTGCTTCAAAATAGACATGCGCATGTATTCCTTTGGAATGAAGAAAATGAGCGAAAATCATATTGAAAATACTGAAAACATAAGCAATTCCGGTACTTAGAGCCACCAAGGTATCCATGTTGGCCATTTTCAGTTGGGCTTGTTTCCAGGTGTTCACAAAAAAATCTTTTCCGTACCAAAAAACTACGGGTGTGGTCAGAATTAGCGAAATTTCATTAGCAAAAGGCATGTTCATAAAAAACATTCCGATTATGGAAACCGGAAGGGTCAGCAATACGGAGCCAATGGTTTTTCTTTTTAAGGCTTGATATTTTTTATGTTGAAGATCTTCTAAAAGCTCTTGTTGGGTGTTTTCATCTTCAATCAACATGTCGAAACCGATGGCTCTTAGCGCTTTTTGCATCTCGAATGGATTGGTTTCGTTTGGGAAATATTCCACAGTAAGGGTGGTGCTGGCAAAATTAACCGAAGCCGAAAGTACCCCACGAAGATTTATAATGGCCGTTTCGGAACTTCCTGCGCAAGATGCACAAGAAAGGTTGAGTACGGGAAAATTTTTCTTGACGAGCGTGACACCATAACCCAAATTTTTTATAGAATCTATGGCTTTTTCAACGGTTTCGTTTTGGCTGAATTCTATAAAAGCTCTTTTGTTGTTCAGTTCGATGTGGTGTTTTTTTACATCTTCAATTTGACTAAGGCCTTTGTCAATAATCAGTGCGCAATGTTCGGAATTGACATTTTCCAAAGGGATATACAGTTGCTTGTTGTTATGTGCAGTCATGATTTTTATTTTGAATGACAAAGTTGAGGCTTTGTTATTGCAAAAGCATTGTAATTTTTTGTAATTCTTGTGTAAGATTTAGACTTTGTCCAAAGGGGTTCTCTTGTTTATTTTAATGGTCTTGAAATGGCTGGGACTAAGCCCTGTAATTTTTTTGAACTGATTGCTAAGGTACGCCGTACTAGAGTAATTCAGAAGATTGGCAATTTCTTTCAGGCTCAATTCGTCATAAACCAAGAGTTCTTTTACCCTTTCTATTTTTTGTGTAATGCTGTATTTTTCTATGGTGATGCCTTCGATATCCGAGAAAAGATGGGACAGGTACGAGTAGTCTTGCTGAAGGGTGTCGCTCAAATAATCCGAAAGATTCGTTTTTAGGTCCATTGAGTCGTGATGTACCCAAGCAATGATTTCCGTTTTTATTCTCTCGATTATTTGCCCTTTTTTGTCGTTGATCATTTCAAAACCCAACGATTCTATTTTTTTGGAAAAGGCTTTTTCGATTTTAACATCCATTTCAGCTTCCAATTCAACTTCGCCTAATTTCACAGATTTGTAGGGAATTTTCATCAAGTCCAATTCTTGCTGGATTACCATGATACAGCGATTGCACACCATGTTTTTAATATAAAGGGTTTTGGGCATGATTTTTTTTATTTGAGAAATTCAAATTTACGGCTATTTTTAATAGTGACGAACTTATCATGACTCTTTGGTTGCCCAACCTTCTTTTTTACTTATATTTGATACTTCAAATTTTCAAAAATGAATCATCAGCCTATTGAAGGGTTTTCTAAACTCTCAAAACAACAGAAAATAGATTGGTTAGTATCCGAATATCTTAGTGACGACCGTAGTTATCAGCAAATTTTAGAACAATATTGGAACAACGATCACTTGTTGCAGAAATTGCATGAAGAGTTTTCGGAAAATACCATTTCCAATTTTTACATGCCTTACGGGATTGCACCAAATTTTTTAATAGACGGTAAACTGATCGCCCTTCCTATGGCGGTTGAAGAGAGTTCTGTGGTGGCAGCGGCATCAAAATCAGCAAAGTTTTGGTTGGAAAAAGGAGGATTCAAAACAACCATCATCAACACCAAAAAATTGGGTCATACACATTTCATCATGAATGTGGAATCCCATAAATTGCAGCATTTCTTTAATTTTAAATTGAAGGCCAAGTTGATGGAAGCTACCGAAGGCATTACGGCCAACATGAGAAAAAGAGGCGGCGGAATCCTGAACATTCGCTTGATCGACAAGACGGAAGAAATGGAGAATTATTTCCAACTGAAAGCCAGTTTCGACACCGTAGATTCCATGGGTGCTAATTTCATAAACTCGTGTCTGGAGCAGTTTGGGAAAACATTGAAGGCGGAAGTGGCTCTAGAAGAAGACTTCAGCCAAGAGGAAAAAGATTCTTTGCAAATCGTGATGAATATCTTGTCCAATTTTACCCCAGATTGTTTGGTAAGAGCTGAGGTTTCGTGCCCAATTTCCGAACTAAAAGACGACAGCGGTATTTCTAATGAAGAATTTGCAAGAAAATTTAAACAAGCCGTAACCATTGCCGAAATCGAGCCGTATCGTGCAACAACCCATAACAAAGGAATTATGAATGGGGTAGATGCTGTGGTAATTGCAACAGGAAACGATTTTCGAGCGACGGAAGCGTGTGCACATGCCTATGCTTCGAGAAGTGGAAAATATTCTTCACTTACCCATTGTTCTATAGATAACGATGTTTTCAGGTTTTGGATCGATTTACCCATTTCTGTTGGAGTGGTAGGCGGTTTGACCAATTTGCATCCTTTAGTAAAGTTTTCCTTGGCCTTGCTTGGGAAACCTTCGGCTCAAGAACTGATGAGTATTTTGGCCGTGTCCGGATTGGCACAGAATTTTGCAGCCCTTCGTTCTTTGGTTACCACCGGCATCCAAAAAGGGCATATGAAAATGCATTTGTTCAATATTCTGAATCAGCTGGGAGCAACGGAAGAAGAAAAACACTATTTCGTGAATTTTTATAAAGACAAAACCGTAACCCACCACGAAGTCATTGTAGAATTTAATAAATTGAGAGAATCAAAATAAAAAAAACATGAAAAAAATAACTTTAATAAGTGGTGCTTTTTTGGGTTTACTATCCATTGTTTTAGGAGCGTTTGGAGCACACGCCTTCAAGGCCATTTTAACGGTAGAAAAGTTGCAGAGTTTTGAAACCGGAGTACGATACCAAATGTATGCAGCATTGTATCTTATCATCATCGGATTTATTTTAAATTTTGAATCCAATGCAGAAAAATGGATTTCAAGATTGATGCTTTTGGGTGTTTTCTTTTTCTCATTTAGCATTTACTTTTTGTCTTTTCAAGATGTTTGGGGTGTAAGTTTGAAATTTTTAGGTCCCATAACCCCATTGGGCGGTTTGTTGATGATTTTATCTTGGGCAGGTCTGCTTTTAAACTTTGCAAAGAAAAAATAAAACTCTAATCAGCCCTTGCCATTTAGGCAGGGGTTTTTAAATTTCGCTCAGGTGTCCAGATCCAATCTTTCCCTTTTTGTAGGGATTTTATGCATATCCATTTTCCCAGTCATCATCCGCATGAACCTTAGTTCCGGATTGATTTCTGCTTTCTATCGCATGGCAATTGCTTTTGCGATCCTGTTTCCTTTTGCAATTTATTTTAAAAGATGGAAAATTCAGAATACGAAAACGATACTTCCCATTGTGATTTGTGGGATTCTTTTTGCTTTGGATATTGCCGTGTGGAATGTTTCCATTCAAAATTCATCTGCAACACAAGCCACTTTGCTTACCAACCTTTCGCCAATTTGGGTGGGGATTTTCTCGTTGATGTTTTTTAATCGAAAGCCCTCCAAATCTTTTTGGATGGGTGCAACGGTTGCGTTTGTAGGCGTTTTAATATTTTTGAATGTTCAGAGTGTTTCTAATTTCCACCTGGATCAGGCATTTTTTTTGGGTGTGCTTTCAGGGATTTTCTATTCATTATATATATTGGTCAGTAAATCCGTCTTGGAAAAAGTCAATGTTTTAACATTTGTTACCTACAGCATGATGGTTAGCTCCCTGGTATTGTTGGCGATTAATTGGGCTTTTGACGAAGCTTTTTTCGGATTTTCTTGGCAAGCGTGGGCTGCACTTTGGGTTCAGGGATTGGTTTGTCAATTGCTGGCATGGCTGCTGATCAGCTATTCGACACAGAGGATGTCGGCAACAAAAGTCTCCTTAAGTTTGCTCAGTCAGGTGTTTTTTGCTTCTGTTTTTGCCATGCTTTTTATCGGTGAAAACATCACGATTCAGCAAATTATTGGTGGACTAATCATCTTGTTGGGGATTGGGATAACTTTTACAAAATCGAAAGAATAATTGGTCTGATTGCCTTCGTTTTCATCATGAAATTACTTGAAAACAGTTTCTTTTTTTATACCAATTTTTTTATTGAATTTAGGTCAGGTGAAATATTATTTTACTTCAAATGTTCTGGTTTTTAGAATTTTAGAAATAAATTTATTTTATGAACATCATTAACCAACTTTTTTGTAATTTTGTCAATCTTTAAAAATGTAATAATTAATATTAAAATAGTATGAATCTTCACGAGTATCAGAGTAAAGAAATTTTATCAAAGTACGGAGTTGCAATTCAAAGAGGTTTCGTTGCCAATAATGCGGACGAAGCCGTAGAAGCTGCAGGAAAATTAAAAGAAATGACCGGTAGCGAAGGCTGGGTGGTGAAAGCTCAGGTTCACGCAGGTGGTCGTGGTAAAGGTGGAGGGGTGAAGTTTTCACCAAACATCGATAAATTAAAAGAAAACGCACAAAACATCATCGGAATGATGTTGGTAACTCCACAAACTTCTGCTGAAGGTAAATTGGTGAATTCCGTTCTTGTTGCTGAAGATGTGTACTATCCAGGTGAAACTGAAACTAAAGAATTTTATGTTTCTATCCTTTTGGACAGAGCTCAAAATAAAAATACAGTAGTATATTCTACCGAAGGTGGGATGGATATCGAGCATGTTGCCGAAGTAACTCCACACCTTATTCATAAAGAAACCATCGATCCTGCTTTGGGATTGCAAGGTTTCCAAGCTAGAAAAATTGCTTTTAACCTAGGTCTAGAAGGCAATGCGTTCAAAGAATTTACAAAATTCATCACAAGTCTTTACAATGCGTATGTAGGTATCGATGCTTCTTTGTTCGAAATCAACCCGGTACTTAAGACTTCAGACAACAAAATTATTGCTGTTGATGCTAAAGTAACTTTGGACGATAACTCATTGTACCGTCACAAAGATCTTGCCGAACTTAGAGATAAGAGAGAAGAAGATCCTATGGATGTTGAAGCTGGCGAGGCCGGTCTTAACTTTGTTAAATTGGACGGTGATGTTGCATGTATGGTAAACGGTGCAGGTCTTGCAATGGCTACCATGGACATGATCAAACTTTCTGGCGGTAACCCAGCAAACTTCCTAGATGTTGGTGGTACTGCAGATGCACAAAGAGTGAAAACGGCTTTCGATATCATCCTAAAAGATGCAAATGTGAAAGCGATTCTTATCAATATTTTTGGAGGTATCGTAAGATGCGACAGAGTAGCTCAAGGTGTTGTAGATGCATATAAAGAAATCGGACAATTCCCAGTTCCATTGATCGTAAGATTGCAAGGTACAAATGCCGAGGAAGCTAAAAAGCTAATCGACGAAGCAGGTCTTCCAATCCATTCAGCTATTACTCTAGAAGAAGCTGCAGGTAAAGTAAAAGAACTATTGGCGAAATAATTTTGTCAAAACAAACAATAGAAAAGCCATCCAAAATCCGGATGGCTTTTTTTATGCATTGGTGTTGGTATCGGTTTTTATACCTTCAGTATCCAATTTGGATTTTAACCTAACAATGGTCTCGCTTTTTACTTTTGCAAAATTTTCCCCTTGTTTCATCCAAAATTTAACTTGTAAAATGAACATTCCCGATTGTTGTTTTATAAATAAAACTTCAGATTTTTCAGGACTGTCGTTATAAGGTATGGTTTGCACCTCTTCCATAAGTGTCTTTTTCGATTTTTCAAGATTCTCACTCGTCGGAATTTCAAATTCAATAATAACCTTTCGTTGTGACGATGCCGAAATATTAATAAAAGGCGAATCAAAAATCAATTGATTCGGAATATAGACTTTTTTCCCCTCGTCGTTTATGACTTTAGTCGTTAGGAAACCAATTTCCTCCACCACACCGGTTATCCCTTTTATCGAAACTTGATCGCCAACTTTAAAAGATTTGTCAATCCCAACCAACATCCCCGAGAAAATTGAAGAAACCAAATCCTTCAACGCAACCCCGGCAATAATACCTGCAACACCCAAACTTCCAAGAAATTTCATGAAAAAACCATTCAACCCCATAACTTCAAGGGATACAAACGATCCGGCCAAGATAATTACAAACCGAAAAACACCTACCATTGCAACTATTGTGTCCTGATTTCTTCCTTTTGGAAAAGTTTTTTCAAATATTTTTACAAAAAAACGACTCAAAAAACGACTCAAGTAAAAAGTAATAACGAAAATCAATAACCCCACAATAAAACCAGGAGCAAAATCAACCAACTTTACCAACCAATTTTTTGCCGAACGATACACCAAATCCATATACACAATGTCCTCCATAAAATACATTTTTAGCAAAAGTAAATTATATAGTAGAAGTACAGCTAAAATTTAGCTCTAATTTTTCTCTTTTTTATTTGGGCACCTATTCCGCCCTCCGTTCCCGCTTTTTTATTTTTTTTGCAACCAAGCAGCCTTCAAAAGCAAAAAAAAATAAAAAGAGCTCCACTCAGGTCGGGGTGCGACATCTCACTCATCTAATATTCTAGATTAACAAATTAACGAATATTCAACTTCACCCTCCTTCAAGGATTCCCCATCCTTGAAGGATTTTATTCAGTACCGCCAATATTTCTCCATCATATAAAGCATCACCTCACTCATCTAATATCAACACCAACATCAACATCAACATATTCACGAATATTCAACTTCACCCTCCTTCAAGGATTCACCATCCTTGAAGGAGTTAATTCAGCCCCACCAATAATTCCCCACCATTCAAAGCGATCCTACATCCCCATCAACCAAACACTAAACACCAAACACCATCAACCTTTTCCCCTCCTTCAAGGATTCCTCATCCTTGAAGGAGTTAATTCAGCCCCACCAATAATTCCCCACCATTTAAAGCGATCCTACATCCCCATCAACCAAACACCAAACACTAAAAATCAAAAACTAAAAAAAAGGCCATCACAATCAGTGAGTTAAGAAAGATTTAAAAATAAAATAAGCGAAACGCTTGTTATTTAACATAATCTTTCTACTTTTGCAGTCCCGAAAGAGAGGGAGCGCAGAAGCAAAACAGACAGATAAGTTGACTTAAAAAAATAAGAAAATAAATTTGTCCATTACAAATAATCGTTTTACCTTTGCAGTCTCTAAAAAGAGGCGCAGGAGTAAAGATGGGATAAATTGAGATAGCAATCGTTCTTACGAAAAAGAGTTCGAAAAAAAATCAAAATTTATTTTGTCAGGTTAAAAAAGTTTATTACTTTTGCACTCGCAAATCGGAAGTCGCTGAGACAGCGAAATAAGAGGAAGCGAAAAGAGAGAGATCATTGAAATACAAGATACAACCAAAATAAAAGTAAGGAAAAAAAACTAAAGCGTCAAAAACTTTGAGTGAGTCGAACAAGGAAACAAACATACAATGGAGAGTTTGATCCTGGCTCAGGATGAACGCTAGCGGGAGGCCTAACACATGCAAGCCGAGCGGTAGAGATTCTTCGGGATCTTGAGAGCGGCGTACGGGTGCGTAACACGTGTGCAACCTGCCTTTATCTAGGGGATAGCCTTTCGAAAGGAAGATTAATACCCTATAATATATTGATTGGCATCAATTGATATTGAAAACTCCGGTGGATAGAGATGGGCACGCGCAAGATTAGATAGTTGGTGAGGTAACGGCTCACCAAGTCGATGATCTTTAGGGGGCCTGAGAGGGTGATCCCCCACACTGGTACTGAGACACGGACCAGACTCCTACGGGAGGCAGCAGTGAGGAATATTGGACAATGGGTGAGAGCCTGATCCAGCCATCCCGCGTGAAGGACGACGGTTCTATGGATTGTAAACTTCTTTTGTACAGGGATAAACCTACCCTCGTGAGGGTAGCTGAAGGTACTGTACGAATAAGCACCGGCTAACTCCGTGCCAGCAGCCGCGGTAATACGGAGGGTGCAAGCGTTATCCGGATTTATTGGGTTTAAAGGGTCCGTAGGCGGACTTATAAGTCAGTGGTGAAAGCCGGCAGCTTAACTGTCGAACTGCCATTGATACTGTAGGTCTTGAGTGTATTTGAAGTGGCTGGAATAAGTAGTGTAGCGGTGAAATGCATAGATATTACTTAGAACACCAATTGCGAAGGCAGGTCACTAAGATACAACTGACGCTGATGGACGAAAGCGTGGGGAGCGAACAGGATTAGATACCCTGGTAGTCCACGCTGTAAACGATGCTAACTCGTTTTTGGGTTTTTAAGACTCAGAGACCAAGCGAAAGTGATAAGTTAGCCACCTGGGGAGTACGTTCGCAAGAATGAAACTCAAAGGAATTGACGGGGGCCCGCACAAGCGGTGGATTATGTGGTTTAATTCGATGATACGCGAGGAACCTTACCAAGACTTAAATGGGAATTGACAGCTTTAGAAATAGAGCCTTCTTCGGACAATTTTCAAGGTGCTGCATGGTTGTCGTCAGCTCGTGCCGTGAGGTGTTAGGTTAAGTCCTGCAACGAGCGCAACCCCTGCCAATAGTTGCCATCATTCAGTTGGGGACTCTATTGGGACTGCCTACGCAAGTAGAGAGGAAGGTGGGGATGACGTCAAATCATCACGGCCCTTACGTCTTGGGCCACACACGTAATACAATGGCCGGTACAGAGGGCAGCTACACTGCGAAGTGATGCGAATCTCGAAAGCCGGTCTCAGTTCGGATTGGAGTCTGCAACTCGACTCTATGAAGCTGGAATCGCTAGTAATCGCGCATCAGCCATGGCGCGGTGAATACGTTCCCGGGCCTTGTACACACCGCCCGTCAAGCCATGGAAGTTTGGGGTACCTGAAGTCGGTGACCGTAAAAGGAGCTGCCTAGGGTAAAACAAGTAACTAGGGCTAAGTCGTAACAAGGTAGCCGTACCGGAAGGTGCGGCTGGAACATCTCATTTTAGAGACAACACGTCAAAAAAAATACTATTCTTAGTAGACTTACAAAAAGTGCTTTAGTTTTTTTACTTTTTTGGTTGAATCACAACATAACCCCTAGAAATTAGTAGAAGGGATGAAGAGATTTTAGTTTAAGAAGTTAGAAGTTAGACCTTAGAAGTTAGTAAAGCTGACAACTATCAACTAACAACCGACAACTAAAAACAAAGAAGTCTCGTAGCTCAGCTGGTTAGAGCGCTACACTGATAATGTAGAGGTCGGCAGTTCGAGCCTGCCCGAGACTACTAATTTGGTTGATGGTTTATGGTTATCCGTTGCTGGTAGAACCAACAACCGACAACTAAGGACCGACAACAATATAAGGGGGAATTAGCTCAGCTGGCTAGAGCGCCTGCCTTGCACGCAGGAGGTCAAGGGTTCGACTCCCTTATTCTCCACAGTTAGTATGTATTGATTAGAACTTGGTACTAAGTATAGTGAGAGCCACTATCAACCGATAACGAATCACTGGCAACTAAAGAATTAAAGATCATTGACATTAACGATAAAGACATCACAAAGAGAAAACCGAGCACAAGAGTGCTCGAGTAACCAATAAAATTAGGAAAGAAATCGTTAAGGGCGTATGGCGGATGCCTAGGCTTTCAGAGGCGAAGAAGGACGTGGTAAGCTGCGAAAAGCTCGGGGGATTGGCACACACGAATTGATCCCGAGATGTCCGAATGGGGCAACCCAATACATTGAAGATGTATTACTGCGTAAGCAGAGCAAACCCGGAGAACTGAAACATCTAAGTACCCGGAGGAAAAGAAATCGAAGAGATTCCGTAAGTAGTGGCGAGCGAAAGCGGATTAGCCCAAAAGCTTTTATATATTTAGAGGAATGTTCTGGAAAGAACAATCGTAGAAGGTGATAATCCTGTACTCGAAAGGTATACATAAGTGAAGAAAGAGTAGGGCGGGACACGTGAAATCCTGTCTGAATATGGGGGGACCATCCTCCAAGGCTAAATACTCCTGAAAGACCGATAGTGAACAAGTACTGTGAAGGAAAGGTGAAAAGCACTTCGAATAGAAGGGTGAAATAGAACCTGAAACCGTACGCCTACAAGCGGTCGGAGCTCATATTTATATGTGTGACGGCGTGCCTTTTGCATAATGAGCCTACGAGTTAATTTTACTAGCGAGGTTAAGTAATTAAGTTACGGAGCCGGAGCGAAAGCGAGTCTGAATAGGGCGGATAGTTAGTAGGATTAGACGCGAAACCTTGTGATCTACCCATGGGCAGGTTGAAGCTTTGGTAACACAAAGTGGAGGACCGAACCGGTTGACGTTGAAAAGTCTTCGGATGACCTGTGGGTAGGGGTGAAAGGCCAATCAAACTGGGAGATAGCTCGTACTCCCCGAAATGCATTTAGGTGCAGCGTCGATGTTAAGTTTATTAGAGGTAGAGCTACTGATTGGATGCGGGGGAGTCAAATCCTACCAATTCCTGACAAACTCCGAATGCTAATAAATGTTCGTCGGCAGTGAGGGCATGGGTGCTAAGGTCCATGTCCGAGAGGGAAAGAACCCGGACCAACAGCTAAGGTCCCCAAATCTATACTAAGTTGAAACAACGCGGTTGGACTGCATTGACAGCTAGGATGTTGGCTTGGAAGCAGCCATTCATTTAAAGAGTGCGTAACAGCTCACTAGTCGAGCGGTCCGGCATGGATAATAATCGGGCATAAGTATAGTACCGAAGCTATGGATTTATAATTTATATTATATCTGGTAGGGGAGCATTCTGTTTGCGCCGAAGCAGTATCGTGAGGTATTGTGGAGCGGACAGAAAAGAAAATGTAGGCATAAGTAACGATAAAGGGGGCGAGAAACCCCCTCACCGAAAGACTAAGGTTTCCTCAGCCATGCTAATCAGCTGAGGGTTAGTCGGGACCTAACGCGCACCCGAAAGGGGAAGTGGATGGACATAGGGTTAATATTCCCTAACTTGCTCTCGAATAAAGGGGACGGTTTTGTGTAGCTGCTGGAGACTGACGGAATAGTCAAGGCCTAGCCTTCGGGCGAAGCTGTTGCAGTGTAACGAGATCCAAGAAAAGCCGAAGAGAAGCAACCCGTACCAAAACCGACACAGGTAGTCGAGGAGAGAATCCTAAGGTGCTCGAGTGAGTCGTGGCTAAGGAACTAGGCAAAATAGTCTCGTAACTTCGGGAGAAGAGACGCCAGCGCAAGCTGGCCGCAGTAAAAAGGCCCAGGCGACTGTTTATCAAAAACACAGGACTCTGCTAAATCGAAAGATGCTGTATAGGGTCTGACACCTGCCCGGTGCTGGAAGGTTAAGGAAGGTGCTTAGCGCAAGCGAAGGCATTGACTGAAGCCCCAGTAAACGGCGGCCGTAACTATAACGGTCCTAAGGTAGCGAAATTCCTTGTCGGGTAAGTTCCGACCTGCACGAATGGTGTAACGATCTGGGCACTGTCTCAGCCACGAGCTCGGTGAAATTGTAGTATCGGTGAAGATGCCGATTACCCGCAATGGGACGAAAAGACCCTGTGAACCTTTACTATAACTTCGTATTGACTTTGAGTAAGTAATGTGTAGGATAGGTGGGAGACTTTGAAGCAGGCACGCTAGTGTTTGTGGAGTCATCGTTGAAATACCACCCTTTACTTACTTGGAGCCTAATCCCGCTGAGCGGGAGACATTGCGTGGTGGGTAGTTTGACTGGGGTGGTCGCCTCCAAAAGAGTAACGGAGGCTTTCAAAGGTACCCTCAGCACGCTTGGTAACCGTGCGTAGAGTGTAATGGCATAAGGGTGCTTGACTGTGAGACCTACAAGTCGATCAGGTGCGAAAGCAGGACATAGTGATCCGGTGGTTCCGTATGGAAGGGCCATCGCTCATAGGATAAAAGGTACTCCGGGGATAACAGGCTAGTCTCCCCCAAGAGCTCACATCGACGGGGAGGTTCGGCACCTCGATGTCGGCTCGTCACATCCTGGGGCTGGAGAAGGTCCCAAGGGTTGGGCTGTTCGCCCATTAAAGTGGCACGCGAGCTGGGTTCAGAACGTCGTGAGACAGTTCGGTCTCTATCTATTGCGGGCGTTAGATGTTTGCGAGGACTTGAATCTAGTACGAGAGGACCGATTTGAACAAACCTCTGGTGTATCTGTTGTGCCGCCAGGCGCACCGCAGAGTAGCTATGTTTGGAAGAGATAAGCACTGAAAGCATATAAGTGCGAAACTCGCCTCAAGATGAGACATCTTTTAAGGGTCGTGGGAGATGACCACGTTGATAGGCTATAGGTGTAAAGCTGGTAACAGCATAGCCGAGTAGTACTAATTACCCGTAGATTTATAGCCTAATGGTTGGGCACTCTTAGTGAAGAGGTTTGCTCTTTGTGATTTGTTTTTATCGATTTTTTACTTAGAAGTTAGAAATGAGATGTTAGAAGTTAGATTGTGTCTAATGTCTAACCACTTCAAACTAATCTCTAATTAATAACATATACTGTACAACCTTTTGTACAAACAACCTTTAGGGTGGTTTTAGCAGAGGGGCTCACCTGTTCCCATTCCGAACACAGAAGTTAAGCCCTCTAGCGCCGATGGTACTGCTAACGCGGGAGAGTAGGTCGCCGCCAGTTTTTATTAAAATCCTCGATTACGAAAGTAGTCGGGGATTTTTTTTGCTTATAACTCTTTGGTTGATGGTTGATGGAAGTTTTTACATAATATCCTTTTTCTGGAATATATTTGAATGGGGAAGAAAAAATGACCGTTTGTTTGTGCTTTGATTGAAAATTGTTGGAATTATCTCTAATTCTCCATTAACTAAACACCAAACACCAAACACCAAAAACTAAAAACCAAACCTCCATCCCGACTGGAGAGTTCTGTTCCTTTGTCCTAGCCCCGATGGGAGCGGCATCCTTTTGTAAGCCTTGGGAAAGCCCAGGCACAAAAGATACAGCGGACAGCGGGTGGTGTAGTGAAGAGTGACGGACTTGTGATGCTCCTAAAACCATAAAAAAAATCCAGACTTTTCTTTATCTTTGCCCTATGAATCAGGATACCATTTGTGCATTGGCTACGGCCAGCGGAGTAGGCGCTATCGGCGTGATTAGAGTTTCTGGAAACCAAGCGTTTGAGTTGGTTTCTAAAATTTTTGAGGGCAAGGATTTAACCCAAGAGAAATCCCACACTGTGCATTATGGCTATATTGTCGATAAAATTGAAGAAAACCCGACAAACCATCAACTAACAACCATCAACCATCAACCATCAACCGAAATCATCGACGAAGTAATGGTTGCGGTTTTCCGTGCACCGAGGACTTTTACGGCCGAAGATTCTGTGGAAATTTCTTTTCACGGGTCGCCTCATATTGCTAAAAAGATTTTGGAAGTGTTGATTAAAAACGGTTGCAGAATGGCAAAAGCAGGGGAGTTTACCATGCGTGCTTTTATGAACGGTAGAATTGATCTTTCCCAAGCCGAATCCATCGCCGACCTGATTGCATCGGATAACGAGGCATCTAGAAAAGTAGCACTAAACCAACTAAAAGGCGGAATTTCTCAGGAAATTTCTTTGTTGAGAACGGATTTACTGAATTTTACTTCCCTCATCGAGTTGGAATTGGATTTTGCCGAAGAGGATGTAGAGTTTGCCGATCGATCGGCCCTCAATCAATTGTTGGATAAGATTGAAATAAAGCTCAATTCTCTAATTGATTCTTTCCAATACGGAAATGCGATCAAAAATGGTACTGCTGTGGCGATTATCGGGAAACCCAATGCCGGAAAATCGACTTTACTCAATACTTTACTGAAAGAAGAACGCGCCATTGTGAGCAATATTGCGGGTACGACCAGAGATACCATTGAAGAGGTTTTGCACATCAAAGGTCATGCATTCCGTTTGATTGATACTGCCGGGCTACGAGAAACTGCGGATGAGATAGAAGCCATTGGGGTACAAAAAGCCAAGGAAAAAGTAGAACAAGCGGAAGTTTTGGTGTATTTGGCCGATGCTAGTCAGACGGATTATTCTGAAGATTACGAGATGTTAAAATCTTTGGTGAGAAAAGATCTGAAGCTTATTGTTTGCCTTACTCAAACGGATAAGGTTGAGGCTAAGGTTAAGATTGAGGCTAAGCAATTTGAAAAGATTCAGCAAAATTTTGAAAAAGAAATCGATTTTCCATTTATTTTCATCCCGATTTCGGCAAAAGAAAACCAGAATGTTCAAGATTTAAAAGATGAACTTTCGGCTTTCGTAGAAAGTTTGAAATCTGAAGGCGACCAAGTGGTCATCACCAACCAAAGGCATTATGAATCTCTTAGAAAATCTTTGCAAGCGGTACAGCAAGTAAAAGAAGCGGTATATAGCCAAATCACCACCGAGCTTTTGGCGTACGAATTGAGAAACGCCCTGGAAGCCTTGGGTGAAATTTCGGGTGAGTTTACCAATGACGAAGTCTTGGGGAATATTTTTAGCAAGTTTTGTATCGGGAAGTAATCGCTGATTTCTAATTACTATATTTCTACTATACAACCCGCATTAATAAAGGAAAATCAGAAAGTGTTAATTGACATTTTCTGACATTTGTTGACATATTTTATACTACTAAATGTGATACTCCGTTGTTTTTAATCTCAAAAGAAATGAATTTTAGGATACTCTAAGAGAAATTTAAACGGTAAATAATCGTAGATACACGTAAATACCGCTAAATACAGGGAGAGATTATTAACATAAAGAAAATCGGAAAGTATTAAATGAGCAGTAACATTAGGATTGAGAAGATTTGTATCTTCTGTAAAGAGAAATTCATCGCTAAAACGTTCTCTACAAAGTATTGTACTCACAGATGTAATCAAAAGGATTATAAGAAGAAAGTAAAGGAGGAAAGAATACAAAAATCTAAAGAAGAATTTCAAACGGAGGTAAAACTCAAAAATCTTAAAGTGGTTTCTATTGAAGATGTTCAGAAGAAAACATATCTTACTATAAAAGAAGTTTGTTTGTTGATGAATATCTCTGAATCTACAATCAGAAAACTGATTAAAAACGGAGAATTGAAAACAATCCGTGTTGGTAAGAAACATTTTCTTTTGAAATCAGAATTAAATAATTTGAGTTGAGATAATTCTTCAAACATTCAAAATTTCCGATGTAATAGATTCAAAAATCAGTTTTAAACAATTTTCAATGGAATTACACAGAGAAACGAATTAAAATTGTTGTAACTTCTTTAAAATCGTTAATGGTGTTTTAAGCGTTATTTTCTTAATAGTAGTTGTTTCTTATTTCCTTTTGTTAAATTTTTTCGTTGATGCTTATATAATTATATACCATTGAATATGAATATATTATATAAGTATATATATTATATATATAATATAAGAGGATATTATATAGAGGATATATTTAAGTGGTAGTAGTAGAGAAAAAGTAGTAAGATATTTTAGTAGTAGTAGTAGAGGAAAAATCAGTTAAAAGAGTAATAAATAAAGAGAGAAACAAAGTAAATCAATCGAAAAATCCGAAAATTTCAAAAAGGAACGAAAATTAAGGAGGAAATTTCAAACCGAAGAGGAGATTTCTGCTGTGAGGTTTGGAATTTTGTAGTTGATTTTCAAAATTTTACGATGATGATAGTATCAAATGATACTATAGAACAAACGGAAATGGATGTTAGATTGATTTTAATATCAAAATTGATGAATTTGTAATGAAGGAAAATTTACGATGTAGAACTTTTTTAAAAACAGTAGTTGTATTTTTAAAATAAAAGGAAGGACTTTACACCACTTTACAATTGAGGGAGTCGAAGTTTTTAATAAAGTAAAGAGAATCCGAACAGAAATGTTTGGATTTTTTTTGTTAAAAATTAGGTGAATAACCGATGCAGACTACCACTGTAGTCTTCCCCAAAAACAGAAACGAATATAAATATAGTTTTTAACTTTGGGAAATATGAAACAGAGCAAATTTACAGAGGTTCAGATTGTGAAGATCTTATCTGAACAAAATCAAGGAAAAACGGTAAACGAGATTTGCCGAGATTACGGTATCAGCCAACCTACTTTTTACAAATGGAAAAGTAAATACGGTGGTATGGATACGCACCAACTGGCACAACTCAAAGAGTTTGAGAAACAGCTGTCACAATATAAAAAAATTGTCGCAGAACTAACTTTGGAGAACACTGTTTTAAAAGATGTTATAGAAAAAAAGCTTTAACGCCTTCCGAAAAGCGAGAAATGGTAGTATATGCCAAAGAAACCCACAAGATAAGCATAAGGAAGGCATGCGGTTGTTTCGGGCTGAGTTATTCGGTTATGTACTATAAAAAGAGGATTGATTCTCAAGATGATCTCATCCGTGAAGAACTTCGGTTGTTGGCAATACAAGAACATACTTGGGGATTTTGGACAATGCGTTATCGCTTGAAAAACATGGGATTTTGGTGGAATCATAAACGGATTTACAGAATCTACACTTCGATGAATCTAAATTTAAGAAGCAAGAGAAAGAAAAGGCTTCCTGCAAGAGTGAAAGAGCCGCTTCTGCGTCCGATCTATCCAAATGTAACATGGAGTATGGATTTCATGCATGACACTTTGGAAAACGGCAAAAGCGTGAGAAGTTTGAACATTATAGATGATTTTAACAGAGAAATTTTACAAATAAGTATTGATACGAGTTTGCCTTCTGCAAAAGTAATTACCAAGCTGGAAGAACTCATCGAATGGCGAGGGAAACCGGACAAAATACGAGTGGATAACGGACCGGAATTTATTTCAGAAAAATTAAAAACTTGGTGTCAATATCACGAAATTGAGTTGCATTTTATCCAACCGGGAAAACCTACTCAAAACTCTCTTATTGAGCGGTTTAATAGAACATTTAGAACAGAGTTTTTGGATGTATATTTGTTTGAAAGCGTGAAACAAATGAGAAATTACGCAGAAATATGGATGTGGAAATACAACAACGAAAGACCACACAGTGCATTGCAATATCTCACACCGAGGGATTTTTTATTGAAATATGGAAAAATCAGCCACACTAATCCAGCAGATTTTCCCACATTTCAACAAAATTATTCAACACCAACAACAGAAATATTAAATAAAATCTCTACTTTTGAGTGTTACTAAGAATGGGAAGATTACAAATCAACTATTACACTGAATTTGATGAAGCAATTGTTTTCACTTTATGCGATTTAAATACTAATATAATTTATTGGTATGATATACAAAATGATATTACTTTAAAAGAGAGAATTTTACAACAGAAAAATAATGATATTGATTCGATTCAGATATATATACCAACAGAAAACGTACTAAATGAAAACACATTCGACGAGTTTCTAAATAAAATTGAAAGTGCAAAATTAGTTCAATTTAGAAAGAAGAATATTTTAAGTGAAAATTATGAAGCAGATTATTCAAAAATAGAGGATGAAATAAGAGATAAACATATCATTGATAAAGTGGATTATACAATCAAATTATTTGATGGGATAAAAGTTCTTCCTACTAATGTAATTTGTAAATTATTTCCATTTAGAGGGCTTGATGAAAATAATACTTATATAAAAGGATTTAACTTCTATACTGATAATGAAGAGTTATTTAATTTATTAGAGAATCTTACATTGTCAGATAATCATTTAACACTAAAAATACATGAAGTTTTTGTAGAAAATCAAAATGAAAAATTAAAAAATATAATTTCATTTTTATTAGTAAATCATATTTATCATATTGGGTGGAGAGGAAAAGGATATAAAGATCAGATATGTGTACATAAATTATTTCAATATAGTAAGTGTGATTGTGAGAGATGTAATTTAGAAAGGTTAAATATTAAAAGATCAAACGAATTATTAAACGAAACCACTGATGATAATTCTCTTTATGGAACTTTACGAAAAGGATACACCTATTATCTTTTAGGAGATTATAAAAGTTCAGTTGATGTTTTTTACAGTATCTACGATGAAAATGATAGATTGAATAATCCTATTAAATATACCATATTGACATATAATCTAAGTAAACTTAGAAGATTAATTAAATGGACTTATTATGGAGGTGATGAAAAGCAACTTCTACAAAAATTATCTTCAATAAATTTTGATATTGACGAACCATTAATAAAGAAGAAAGCTCCATATTTTTTGGAAATTTTTAAGAATATTAAAGAAAGAAAATTTTATGATGATACAAAATACAGTATAGATGAATGTTTTTCTGAAATACAACAAATTTCTTTTGGAGATAAATATGGTAATACTTATAGTGATAATAAGTATGAAGAATTGAAGTCTTCTTTTTTGAGATTTAAATCATATTTAGAGCATAATTTCTTAATATTTAATCATTATTCCGAGTATGGTGAACTATCAAAAAAGATATTGGAAAGTTTATTTGGTTTATATACGTTAAAAAATCCTGTTAGTGATAAATATGAAAAGTTCGATTGGACTATAATAGAAATGTGGATTTTTAACGTTGATGATAAGTTTACAAAATATTTATTAGCAAAGTATAATATAAAAAAAATAATCTTAGATGAAGATTTAGAAATTCCAAAAAGAATAAATGAATTAATATTGAATCTTATTGATTCGAATGAATATTTGGATAATTTGGGAGGTTTATTTAAACCGATTAAAATTGATAAAATCTTAAATAAAATATTAATTATAACCTCTTTGTTAGATATTGAATTTAGAGAAAAAGAAACAATATTATCTAATATTATAAATCTTAGTAAGGTAATAAAAAATAAACATTATATTCCATTTGATGAACTCGTGAATTTCATTGATAAGAATGAGAATGAAATTAGTAAAACTCAAATAAAAGAGATTTTGGACTTATTTCTTCGTGATGACCATAGTAGATATGGTTTTGGTAGATCAATTAATATTTATGTAGAAAAGTGTACAGAATCTGAGATAGAAGATTTCATAAAAACGGTTTTGAAAATTGATGATTTAAAAGATATAGAGTTAGATTTAGAAAATAAATATATTGGAAAATTATTTTATTTCTTCACGTTTTTAAATGAGAATCTAAGAGAAAATATTAAACTTAGAATAATTAAAAAGTTAGAAGAAAAATTTGATGATAAACTTTACGATTTAGGAATTATCTATGATTTAATTGACTTTGATGAAAATTTATTTAAAAAGTTTATTTCTACAGTTCCTGATATGTCTAAAAATGAAGATGAACATTATTTCAGAGATTATGAATATATACGTTTAGGACAAGTTATAAATTTAGTTTTCAAATTTAATTTAGAGTTTAATGAAGAATTAACTGGTTTACTAAAGAAATCTCATAAAAAATATTTTGATTATTACAGTTGGCTAATGGATATTGATAATTATGATTATTCAAAGTTTAATCCGTATTGGATTTTAGAATACAGAACAATATATTATTTTCAACGATTTAAAAAATCTCAGAAATTAAAAGAAGAATTATCTAAAAGTTTAAATGAAAACTATATTGAATGTGTAGCTAAAATTTACTTTGAACAATTAGTGTAATTTACCAATTGGATACTAAATTTTCATAAACACCCACAAATAGTAGAGAAAAACTTTCTGCATCGGGAAATAACCTTTGTTTCTGTAAAAGTTAGGATTACATGATGAGGTTACACCATAGTATCAGTTATTTGGATATTCTTTTTTTAATTTTTTATCTAGAATAAAAGGTATAACGGGCAATACGGAAGCTGTAAAATACAGGATAACCCTCCAAATACTCCATTTATATTGGATGGCTGCTATGATGAGTATTACTACATATACAATTGCCAAAACGCCATGTATCCAACCAAAATGTTTTACCAATTCTGGAATTTCTAAAATATATTTGAAAGGCATGGCTATAAAAAGTAAAAACAGGTAAGATGTTGCTTCTAAAAGTGCTATTTTTCTATAAAGATTAATCATTGATTTTATATTTTGGTCTATCCTTTATTGTGAGATAGCTTTTTTGCCAAATATAAAGAATTATTCATCAATGTTAATGCAAGTGCTTGTATCAATAAGCAATTAGAAATGAGTAAAAAGTATAAACTCAAAGAAAAAAGTGAAACTTATTTCATTAGCGTTGCTGGTGTGTTTTATTGAACACGAATGAGATACACATACCGACGAGACAGTTGAACAAGGTGTTTTAACTAAATTTGGAGCATTGCGATTTACATAATATCGGTTTAAATAAAATCCCATTTTCACCAATGTCCTCGCTTGTTTTCAGTCTTTTGAAAAGTTTGATAAAATCGCAACCGGTTTTGTCATGAAACCACAAAGAAACTTAGCATAATTTGTATTTAAGAATGTATAGAACCTAAAGGTTTTCACTTAGCTATGTGCAAACAAAGCTTCTATGTTAAGAATGCTAAATGGTTATCCGGAATCTATCGTTCTATTTTGACAATTAGCTTGAGATTCCCAGTAGAAATGCAATTACTAAAAATAATAGACATAAAAAAGCATAGAGCAGGTAGCCCCACAACATAATTTTGAAAATTGCTAAAAATAGTTTTCCCATTTGTAAATTATTATGATTTTGGTTGGCAATTAGAACTATTTTCGTCATACGAATTTACAAAATAAATCTGTATTTTTACCTTCATAACAAAAACTCCAAATGTCCGAATTAAAATTGACCACTTCATCCACTGCGGAAATTCCAAATCTGAAAACAGCAGATTATAAAGCAAAAAGTACTGTGATTTTGCTTACTTTATTCACCGGTTTTGGAGGTGGACATCGTTTTTATCTGGGGCAAACTTGGTTGGGGATTTTCTATCTAATCTTTAATTGGACGCTCATTCCGTTGGTGATTTCGGTGATTGACCTCTTGGTATTTATTTTTATTTCCGAGAAAAAATTCAACGACAAATACAATAGAAATGTAGATTTCTCCAAAGTGGAAAGCTGTGCAGCCTGTAAAAAACATTTAACTTTATTAAACAAACCCATGTGGGGATTGGGAAAACTGAACGATGGTAAAAGCGTTTGTTACAGTTGTTTTTCCGGAATGCTCAAAATTGATAGAAATTTCAATACCAATTCTCAACAAAAATATTCTGCCAAAGAAGTGGAGAATTATTATGCTTATGGTTTTCCAAAGTCCCGATTAGAAAGCAGAATGCAAGAAAAAGTGGATGCTAGAAAAGAAGTCTTGGCACAAAAACAGGAAGAACTAAAAAATATTTTCACCTCTCATTCGTATACTATGAAATCCGAACTTCACACGCAGTATCTTCAATTGTTGGAGGATTTTTCTAAAGAACTGGACGGCTTATATAAAAACCTGATTCGGGATAAAAAGATAGAAGAAATGTTTCGAGAATCCAGTCCCAATCTCGATCCTCAACAAGTTGTGCTTTCCATCTTGATCTATGATCTTTTGCAGATTGGAAAATTTATCAAAGGAGATTTCCTTTCTCCGGATGATGCCGAAGCTTTTGGGGTTTTCTTGTTGGTTCAAGGTTTTTTACCCGAAAAAATCACCGGCATACATTGGGATTTTAAAAGTTTACAAGCTTCCTCCGAAAGAAAAATTTATAACCAAGTCATTCGAGAAGTTTTAAAAATAGGAGAGGGCGAAAGTCTGATGAATATTTCGTTTAATGTTGAAGAAGGAAATCCAAAACCCGAAATAGCGAAAGAAAATACCTTGGCTTTTCCTACTTTTCTTCAGCTTACAGAAAATCCCGTATTGGAGCAATATGCCACTGCTTTGTATCGATTTGCCAACATCATCGCCAAAGCAGATGGAAATGTAAATATTCAAGAAGAACAGAAACTGAAAAAGGTGTATCAATTTCTTCATAAACCTTTAGAAGCTTCGGAAACCACATTTGTAAAAGTTCAACAACCTAAAACGAACGAAAATATGGAGAGCGTTTTGGAGGAACTTCACCAGTTGATCGGCTTGGAAAATGTGAAAGAGGAAGTAAACACCTTGATCAATTTCATCAAAATCCAAAAAGCCAGAGAGCAAAACGGCTTGAAAACTTCGCCGATCTCGTATCACATAATTTTTACCGGAAATCCGGGTACAGGGAAAACTACGGTAGCCAGAATCATCGCCAAGCTCTACAAACATTTGGGGATTTTATACGATGGACATTTTATAGAAACCGACCGCTCCGGACTCATCGCCCAATTTACCGGACAAACTGCTCCCAAAGTGAACAAGGTGGTAGATTCTGCACTGAACGGCGTACTTTTCATCGATGAAGCTTATGCTTTGGTAGGCGAACATCAGGATGATTTTGGAAAAGAAGCCGTGGCAACACTCATCAAAAGAATTGAAGACAACAGAGATCAGTTGGTGGTCATCATGGCGGGATATGGAGAGGAAATGAAAACCTTTATCGATACCAATCCCGGCTTCCAATCGAGGTTCAACAGATACATTCATTTTCAAGATTATAACGCTGAAGAATTGTTGAAAATCTTTGAAAGTCTGTGTAAGAAATTGGATTATAATCTTACGACAGATGCTCAAAATAAATTGAAAGAAGTTTTTGAAACTGCTTTTCAAAACAAAGACGAGAATTTTGGAAATGCGAGATTTGTCCGCAATATTTTTGAGAAAACCCTCGAAAACCAAGCCAACCGAATAGCCAAAAAAGCGGTGCTGAGCAAAGCAATTTTGAGCACAATTGAGTTGGAAGATGTAGAGATATTCACGATTGAAATTTCTTAAAATTAATTAAAACTTGACAATTCAATTGTTAAAGTAATTTTTTGTACTTTCTTTTTACTGATTTTGAAAACTTAAAGCATTGAATTAGGTTTTCAAATATTTCAGATTTCATCATGCCCCATATTTCGTAATCGCTACCTTCATTTGGATACAAATCCCTCATTTCAGAAACCAGATAATCATCAATTTGATGGCCGTAAAGATAGGTTGTAAAATCAAAATGCTTTCCACATTCTGTTATTTGTTGTTCATTCGAAATTACAAAACAATTGAGGTTAATTTCTGGAAGTTCAATACAGCCATTAGAAATTGTAGCACTTTGAGGTACGGAATCTTTTCTTGTTGGTAAAGATGCAACAATGTTTTTTCCTCCTTCACATTTAAGTACTACAAAATATTTGGGTTTTGCTGGATTTCCATTTTTAAAATAAAACGGATCGAAATAGATAATATGACCTTCTCGAAACACTTGCTTTAATTTGCGTCTATAAAATCATTATAGATTTCAGTTTTTCTAAGGTCATGAGAAATTAACTGGCTCATATCTATCGAATATTCTGTGTTGTTAATTGCTTCTGTTTCTAATAATTCGAGAACATCATTCTCTTTAGCGGTGTTATACCACGGAGAATTTATTCTATGGGTATAAGCGATTAATTCTTTTGCCGAATTATTTCCATATTTTTCAATGATAAAATCCATCAGATCAATATCGTTGTCGGAAAATTCATCATCATTAAAATCAACAATCGGAGTAACAAAATGAACTCCTTCATCGCTGTTTTTTTCAATGAAATTTTCTAAAATTTTTGGCTCAGATGACAAATCAATAAACAATTCTTCAGAAACAGGACCAAACTTCCAAACTTTATATTTTAAATTTAAAAATGGAATTCCACTCTTTTTAATTGAAATTTCATCTAAAATATAGAGCAACTTCAGAAGTTTCGTTTTGGAAAGTTGTGGAATTTTTTGACTAAGGTAAACAACGGTATTTCCAATTTTTTCTAATTGAGATTGATTGAATTTTATGTATGCTGCTGTACTCATCTGTTTTACAAATTTACTGAAATTATAGTTATACACAAAATACTCAATTTTCTGACATTGTGTTTAATATGTTTTAAGTTATCGATTTTTTTTAACAAATCAACAAGAGTCGGTATTCGTTATTTTCCGTTGGTGCTCGGTGTATGCAGGGAAGTGTTGGTGCTTCTGGATCGTCCACCGCTAATTTCCAAAGATGGCCGTTTCCGAGATTGATGGGTTGGGCATTGGCTAAGGCTTCATAATGCAAATCGAAGAAATTCTCTTTCAGAAAATCTTCAAACCCCGCTTCGGCTCCTGTATAGATTTTCCTCAATTGTTCTCTAACTTCAGGGATTTGGATTTTTTGTACGGCTTGATCGTTGGGCAAAATATCGCTGGCTGCTCCAAAATAAGTGCACAAAAAAGTCGGCGATTGAAAAGGAGCTCTATCCACATGAAAAGAATACACATCGGTAGAGATGAAACTAAATTCGTCATCTCTTTCATACGATTTTAACAGGTTGAGAGAGGGTTGAGCGCCGTATTTTGTTAATAATTCTAAATCTTCCAAAATGATTGCTCGGGCTTTCTCGCCTTGTTCTGAAAGTTCCAAAGTCCATAAATCTTCTTTGGTAACTTCGGTGATGTTTTCTTTTAGGATAAGCTTGGAAACTATCTCTTGAAAATCTCCCTCTAAATTCCGCTCCCAGCAAACGGCATTTCGTTTTCCTTCAAATTCGGTTAAAATTAAATCTGAAAAACTGGAAACGGATTGTAGGTGTTCGTGATTAAAATCGGTCGGAATCATAGTGCGGTATTCCTGCAAAATTAAAAAAAAGTGAACCAAGAGTAGAATTTATATCAAACAAAAACTCCCAACATTGCGCCGGGAGTTTATGATGAGTTTTATACAAATCTCTTGTGCCAAGAGTCTTTTAGCGCCACTTTCCAACGGCTGTCAAAATCTTTTTTATTGATCACGGTATTGTCGAAAACAAGGGTTTCATCGTTGATTTTTCCATCCTTATACAATGTTTTTAGTTCAGCCAATTTCACCAATTTCACTTCGTTGTTTTCTTGAAAAGACTGTCGCATTCTGTCCAGAAACTTGATGTTCAAATCTTTTTCCAATTCTTTGACAAGGTTTACGGAAGCCGACTGAGCACGGCCACAAAGCGGGTCGCCTTGGTCATCTGCAAAAATCACAAGAAAAGCATCGTGAAGTATGGTAAAAGTACCTTTTACCAAGCTGCCGTGAGAGTCCCAATTGTCGATAAAATCTTGAACTTTAGTCGTGATGTGTTGTTTGTCGTCTGCGGTTAGAAATCTATCGGCATTGTACACCCAAACCATTGCATTGTCGGGGTAGTTGATATATTCGTTGTTCATGATGTAAAAAATTAAAGTGCAAATTTAACCATTTTAAGTTCAATAAGTTTGTGATTAGAATCAGTAAGGTTATGGATGATAAAGATAGATGATAACGATAAAAAAATCCGAAAAATTTCTTTCTCGGATTTACTTTTTTATTTTTTACGACGGATTATCGAATCAGTTTTTTGTATTTAATTCGTTTCGGAACCAGGTCGCCACCCAATCTTTTCTTTTTATTTTCTTCGTAATCGCTGAAGCTTCCCTCAAAGAAATAGACTTCGGAGTCGCCTTCGAAAGCGAGAATGTGGGTGCAAACTCGGTCCAAAAACCAACGGTCGTGACTGATGATAACGGCACAACCTGCGAAATTTTCCAGTCCTTCTTCCAAGGCTCTCAAGGTGTTCACATCCAGGTCGTTGGTAGGCTCGTCCAAGAGCAGGACATTGCCTTCCTCTTTCAGAGTCATGGCAAGGTGCAGGCGGTTTCTTTCGCCACCAGAAAGCTGAGAAACTTTTTTATTTTGTTCGCTACCGCTGAAGTTGAAACGACTGAGATAGGCTCTGGAGTTGACTTGTCGGCCGCCCATCATCACCAATTCTTGTTCGTCGCAGAAATTTTGCCAAATGGTTTTGTTGGTGTCGATGTTGCTGTGCGATTGGTCAACATAGGCTATTTTTGCGGTTTCGCCCACTTCAAAAGTTCCATTGTCGGGTTGTTCTTCGCCCATGATCATTCGGAAAATGGTTGTTTTTCCGGCTCCGTTCGGGCCGATGATTCCGACAATTCCCGCTTGTGGGAGTTTGAAATTAAGATTTTCATACAACAATTTGTCTCCATAGGCTTTAGAAACGCCTTGTGCTTCCAAAACATTGGTGCCCAATCTTGGGCCGTTCGGGATGTAGATTTCCAACTTCTCGTCCAATTGTTTTTGGTCTTGATTGACGAGTTTGTCGTAGCTGGACAGACGGGCTTTTTGTTTGCTTTGTCTTCCTTTGGGAGCCATTCTTACCCATTCCAACTCTCGTTCAAGGGCTTTTTGTCTTTTTCCTGCTGTTTTTTGTTCCAAAGCCAATCGTTTGGATTTCTGATCCAACCAAGACGAGTAGTTTCCTTTCCACGGGATGCCTTCGCCACGATCCAATTCTAAGATCCAACCGGCAACATTATCTAGGAAATATCGGTCGTGGGTAACGGCGATTACAGTGCCTTTGTATTCGGCAAGGTGGTGTTCCAGCCAATGTACCGATTCGGCATCGAGGTGGTTGGTAGGTTCGTCCAAAAGTAGGATGTCCGGTTCGCGAAGTAGCAAACGGCAGAGTGCAACACGACGGCGCTCGCCACCAGAAAGTACAGAAATTAATTTGTCCGGTTCCGGAGTTCTTAGGGCGTCCATGGCGATTTCCAATTTGGTGTCCAATTCCCAAGCGTTGGAGGCATCTATTTTATCCTGAAGATCGGCTTGTCTTTTCATCAACTCGTCCATTTTATCAGGATTTTCATAGACTTCTGGTAGGCCAAACTGATCGTTTATTTTGTTGTATTCGTCCAGTACATCTACAATTTCTTGTACGCCTTCTTTCACCACTTCCAGTACGGTTTTATTCTCGTCCAGGATGGGTTCTTGCTCAAGATAGCCCACGGAAAAACCGGGTTGGAAAGAGATGTCGCCTTGGTAGTTTTTGTCCACTCCGGCAATGATTTTTAGGAGGGTCGACTTCCCACTTCCGTTTAGCCCTAAGATACCAATTTTGGCTCCGTAGAAAAAGCTTAAATGTATGTTTTTAATGACAGGAGTCTGTGCGTTTTGAAATGTTTTGGTCACTCCCGACATGGAGAAAATAATCTTTACATCGTCTGACATAATCGTAATTTTAGTTTTAAATGCGTTAAGATACAGCCAATATTTTGAATGTACAATTCTTTTGGATTTTGTTTTTTTGTATGCTGAACAATACAATAACTTTCACTTATTTTGTGATTCTATTTTACATGAAATGAATCTGAAACAAAAGATATTGGAAGAATGCTTGAAAGCGGTAGATAAAAAGTTGAAAACTTGTGAGGAGGGCTTGAAGATGATACAGGAAAGCTTGGCCTCTGAAACCAAAAGCACGGCAGGTGACAAGCACGAAACCGGCAGAGCGATGATACAATTGGAAAGAGAACAGTTGGGACAACAATGGGCGAAAATAGAAGCTGAAAAAACAATTTTGTTGAAGATAAACCCCGAATCTAAAAATGAAATTGCAGGTTTGGGATCTTGGGTTGGGACTTGCGATATGAATTATTTTATCGCTACTTCCGTTGGGAAATTAACTATTGACGGTACGGATTGTTTCGTCATTTCTCCAGAATCGCCAATTGGAAAGTTGTTGGCAGGAAAAAGAAAAGGAGAGGTCTTTCTTTTTCGTGAGAAGTCTGTTGAAATTTTGGAGATTTTGTAATTGCTTTTCAATAAATTTAAAGATTTAAAATCGTATATTATGAAGAATATTTCTGTGCTTTTCACGCTGTTCTCGGTGATGGCTTCTGCACAAGTACCTAGTCTTACGGATGAAATTGCATTCACACTGTCTCAGAAACCTTTGCACTGCATCAATCAAGAATATCCCAACAAAACGGCGCATGTCATCAACGGTGAAGTCGATGTAAAACTGTCTCCCAAAGAATTGCATCCCAGTTTTTATGGTTGCTTCGATTGGCATTCGTCGGTGCATGGACATTGGATGTTGGTGAAATTGCTGAAAGAAAAACCATCTTTGAAAAATAGGGAAGAGTTGTTTGCTGTTCTTGATGCTTCATTTCAGCCCGAGAAAGTGAAAGCGGAAGCCGAATATTTTACAAAATATCAAGTAGCAAAAAATTTTGAAAGAACTTACGGTTGGGCTTGGCTTTTGCAATTGGATGCCGAATTGTCAACCTGGGATCATTCAAAAGCAAAACTGTGGCATAAAAATATGAAACCTCTGACGGATGTTGTGGTGTCGTTGTGGAAGGATTATTTGCCCAAACAGACCTATCCGAATAGAACGGGAGTTCATCCGAATTCGGCTTTTGCATTGGGGTTTGCTATTGATTGGGCCAGAGCGACGGGAGAGAAAACTTTTGAAAATAGCTTGGTCGAAAAGGCCAAATATTTTTACTTAAACGATAGAAAAACACCGGCCTATTTGGAGCCGGATGGAAGTGATTTTTTCTCGCCCAGTTTAGAAATTGCCGATCTGATGACCAGGATACTTCCTGAAAAAGAGTATGAAAAATGGTTCGATACCTTTTATGAGAAAAGAAGTTTGGAAAATATTTCTCAGATACCGATTATTTCGGACATCAACGATTATCAAACGGTGCATTTGGTAGGTCTGAGTTTTACCAGAAGTTGGTGCATGAAAAACATTTCTCAAAAACTTCCGAAAAATAATAAATCTAAAATCCAATTGGAGAAAACGGCTACAAAATTTTTGGAAAATGCTTTGCCATTGGTTTTTCAAGGTAATTACGGTGGCGATCATTGGTTGGCAAGTTTTGCCGTCTATGCATTGATGAAGTAAATTGGGGGATTAATAGGTGATTTAGTGGGTTGTTAGTCAATTTATTATATTTGAATCATCTTGTGTTGATGTCAAAATGGTATCAAAATCTTCCTGTTTTTTTGATAATTAGTAGCAAGATTATTTAAAAACTATGGATTTGCTCTTCGAGTCATACTTATAATGCACAATATTGCCATTTACAAAAAGTTGAATTACTTCATTGATAACACTTAAAGGAACAACAAACCACTCTCTTGGGATATGGCGGTTTCCTGTTTTATCATACAAATCAATATTCAAACAAGCTTCAGCAAAAAAACGATGCAATAAATTTTCAAAATTATGTATGTTTAAGTTATAACATTGATAGGATGAAATAACTTCTACTCCCGCAAATAAATAAGAGGTCACTGAAAAACCATCTTCATTTTGAATAAGATTTAATTTCAGACAAGAATTAAGAGCTTATTACACGACTTTAAAATCGGTAATAAGCTCTTTACATTTTTTGGAGTTCTAAATTTAATGGGTTTTGTAAAGCTTGTTTTGATTTAATTGGAGCTGAGTTTTAAAGATGATGATTTTGTTCTCTTTTTCTTAGATTAATTTCAGGATCCTCTTCAAATTGACTGCGAAAATAGCCAATGCTCCCTGCATTTGCATGTTTTCTATTCCATAAGAAGTGGCTCTTTTGTAACCATGAACATTTTTAAGTTCACTGTTTTTGGCTTCAATTTTATACCGGTGTTTCGACTTTTCTTTGTAATAATCACTTTCCTGAAAAGCCATCTGTTCTTGGTGTAATTCTGATTTTATAGAAACCGAGTAGGTTTTAGATTTTGCTCCGTCTTTGTAACAACCTTCTCTTAATGGGCAAACTTTACATTTTTCAACATCAAAATAATATACATCAGCTTGATTTTTGCCGACATTCTTTCTGTTCTGATGGGCTTTTCTGATGGCTAAATGCCCGGCAGGACAAACAAATCTGTCAGCATCCTTATTGTAATCAAACTGGTCTTTTTCTTTCCTACATCCTTGTGTAATGGATGGATTTAACTTTGCAACAATTTTTATATCCTGTTCGCTGGCAATTTTCAGATTTTCTTTTCCACTATAAGCCGAATCGCCAATGATGGTTTCCACTTCCATTCCGTTGTCTTGGCTCATTTGCAGTAATTTTGGCAATTCAGGCCCGTCTCCTTTTTCTCCCGAAGTTACCACTGCTGCGGTGATAATCCGCTCTTCACTCATCGCCAAATGTGTTTTGTAACCGAAAAAGGAACTGTCTGCGGATTTATGTCCGATTTTGGCATCCGTGTCTTTTGAGAAAGTTAGCTGTTCATCGGTGTCTTCGGCTGTTTCCCTCAAAAGATTTAATTTCTCTTTCACTGCCGGAATCTCACTTATTGATGGCTCATCTTCTATGCATTTTTCAAGTTCTCTACAATAAGCCAATTCTTTGTTCAGATCGTTTTCAGTATTCTTGACCGGCATTTTTGATTTGAAGTTTTCATCAAATTGATAAACCGTTTTACGAACTAATCTCGAACGCTCTCTCAGTACTTCTATGCTTGAAAATGGATTCGATCTAGATAAAGTATGTGTAGCGTCCACAATAATGGATCTGGATTTAATAATGCCTTTATCGATCGCTATCGTTACCGTTTTACCAATTAGAAGGTTCAACAAATCGGTATCTTTCAAGCGTAATTTCCTGAATTTTGTAAGTGAACTGGGGTTTATCACATCATCTTCGGGAGCCATATCTAAAAAATATTTGAAAGACATATCATAGCGGGAACGCTCTACCACATCTACATCAGAAACCGAGTAAATGCTTTTCAACAAAAGGTATTTGAACATCTTCACCGGACTTTCCGCATTGCGACCATTGTTCAAACAATACTTATTCAACAGTTCATCGTAGATGAAGGAAAAATCTATCAAATCATTAATTTTTCGAAGAAGATTTTCTTTCGGAACGATTAAATCATACAAATCGGAATAAGAACTAAACTGAATCTTTTGCTGTTGGACTAACATTCTTTATCTTTAAAAGACCTTATCAAGGTACAAAAAAAGGAGCTAAAATCCTAAGATTTCAACTCCTTCTTTTTCATATTTCCTGAAAATTCACTTTTTCAGTGATCTCATAAATAAGTGGGTTCTTTTTTGGCATTTTTAATCCGATCTTTTACCGGAATGGTAGAAAATCCTATCTTATACAGGTTTTCTAAATTTTGAATTTCCGGCTTTTCAGATTTCGATTTCAGAATATAAATCCAGCCGCTTTTCCTATCTTCTTCCTTTGCAACACCTGCATTTTCAAACAATTGATTTTCGATATCCTCCTCAGGATTGGTGATGATTTTTCCGTTTTTTTGAATGGCTTTTCCGAGTGATCGAAATAGCATATTGGAAATGGTTGCATTTTCAAATATCGTTACGGTACGCCCTTCCAACCTCATTCTGTCACCTGATTTATTTTCTCGTAGTACTTTTTCGGCTTTAGAAACTTTTAAATAGCAAAGCAAACCATCTACTAAATAGAAATTACCTTCCACCAGATTATCTTCAGTATTTTTGAACTCTAGGAATTTACGCTTCCCTTCTTTCAACTCGCGATGAACTTGCTTAAACATCTTATCATATCTCTCAAATTCCGCTTCCGGAAGGGCTTGTCTTTTTGCAACATAATCGGCTTTCTCCCTACTACCACTTTTTGGAGTATGTTTAAACTCAAAGATGGAATTGTCTCCGCCACTATTTAATAAGCCTAAATCATCATTATTTAAAATATCGTCTAAACTTTCTATTTTGACTTCAACTTTCCCGAGTAAATTATGCCGATCGAAAGATTTTAAAAACGCTTTTCGATCTTCGTTATTTTTAAATTCCTTTAACCGTGAAAACAAGGCATATTCCGACATGGATGTTTGCTTGGGTTCGCGGTTGTTCTTCTCGAAAAAATCATTAATCTCTTCAAAAGATTCAATCAAACGATCTTCATCCGTTTTGATTTCAGTTTTCTGAATTTCAGCTTCCAACAACCCAAATTCATCATCATTTAAAATATCGTCTAAACTTTTAGCCATTTTGTGCTTTTTTACGTTTTAAATCTTGGATAAATAATAAAGCTTGAGCTAATCTTTGTTCTCTAGGATCTTGGGAATTAATTTCCGGAGCTTTTCCGGTATGTATTCTCCATCGTTTGATATCTTCCCAAGAGGCAACAGCTTCTTCCTCCGTCATTTCAATCTTGGTCATATTAATCGTATCTTGGATAGATCGTAAAACCGAAGTCGTAACGCTTTTTGAAAGAATCTCAAATGCTTTTTGAAAAGGATTTACCGTATCTATCAAATCGATATTCACATCGTCAATATTCACAAAACTCCCTGCCATTCGGAGGAATTTTTTAGAACCCTGTTCTTCTATCGTTCCGTTTTTTATCACCGAATCTACCACAACATGCTGTCGAATAGCTTCTATATCTTCCGAATTGAGTTCCGGATATTTCTCCCGAATAATTTTTGGGATATAAACCGTATTGATAACTTCGGGCGACGCATTGCCGGGCATGGCTTTCAGCATGGTTTCGTCTTGCAGAATGGCGGCTTTAAGATCATTAAGATCAGATTCTATAATATCTTTTGCTCTTTGTGAAGTCGGCATTTTAAATCCACGGATCTTGATGGTATTTTCATCATCTCCCTCTTCATCAGGGTCTTCCATAGGTTTGAACTTGAAATTAGGGGCTAAAACTTGCTCCATCAACAACGAAGCAGTAATGGCTTTCAACATATTGTTCACCGCTAATTTCACATCATCATCCACCGCATCGGGTTGGGCAATAAGATTGGTAAATTGTGCATGGTTTTTATTATTGCTGTCTCTTGTTGCTCGACCAATAATCTGAATGATTTCTGTTAAAGAACCTCGATAGCCTATCGTTAAAGCATGTTGGCAAAATGGCCAGTCAAAACCTTCTTTTGCCATTCCTAAGGCGATAATCATATCGATATCTTCTTCTGTTTTTACCCCTCGCAAATAGGCTACAATTTTATCTCTTACTTTTGGGTTATCATTCACCAAATCGGCAATTTTCAAGATTCTCCCGGAGCGTTTACTTTTTACAAACATCACGCCGGTTTCATTATCCTGATATTCTAAAACACCTAGACAATCGATGATATGATCTACTTCTTGATCTTTTTCTTTTGAGGATTCGGCTGAATTTACACTCGGGATATGGATAATGGTTTTCAGATTTTCATCTAAAATTTCTTCAAGTGCGGACATTCCTTTTTCAACATCTTTTTTATAATATCTTCCTCTATAAAAATGATAACCTATTCCTAAGGATTTTAAATATTCATAACCATTGAGTTGGTCGTAATAATTATAAGTAACATGGGTAAACTTCGCTTCATCTTCCGGAGTTAAAACAGGAACACTATCTCCACGGAAATAAGATCCCGTCATGGCAATAATATGTGCATTAGATTTAGCCATTATATTGCGAATTACATTTCCCAAGATGTTATCGCCATCGGCAGAAACATGGTGGAACTCATCAATGGCCACTAAACAATTGTTTTAACCTCAAAAATTCCGGTATCCTCCGCAAAAAAAAACAAAACAACAAACGCGATAGAAAGATATTTAATTGGTGACTTCCCTTCGCAATCCAATCGGGATTGTCCACCGCCAAATATCATACAACTCACCCAGTTTATAGGCAGCATCTCTGTCGGCTTTATTGTCATTACTCACCCTATAAATTTCGGCCCCGGAAAGTGGCAGGAAAAAATCTACCTGCTCTAAAGCTCCAAGATCTTGAAGGTTAAATTCCCTATTAACATTTTTCTTGGTATCTACGGCTACGGCTTTTTCAAAATCGGTAACAAAAAGAAAACGCGGCTTTTGTCGGGCTATTTTAGGATCTTTAATCAGTTCATCAATCGCGTGAAGCAGGTTTTCGGCCTTTTCTGTTTTAAAGAAAATTTTCCCTTTATAGAAGAGTTCACCTTCCTTTTTCGAGAGGTTGTAATCTCCTTTTTTCAGACGGGTAATCGTGGTTTTTGATAAACCAAAAGAAAGAAGAAAATCATAGATGAATTCTTCCTTGGAAAAGCTAGTGGATATATTTTGTAAGTTTTTCTGTATCTCAGATTTTTTCATGAGTCTTATAAAAATCTTTAGCCAGTATTTGAAAGTCTAAAGTTAAGCAAATTAGGGAATTTACTAGTATCAACAATCGTATTTCACAGTTGTTTTTAAAGATTTTTTTATTGAATCTTGATCATTTAAAAAGATAGATACAACAACCAATTTAATCCTTTGATATTTCCTAACAAAAAAGCACCTACATTGCTGTAAGTGCTTAATTCAAAAAGTGTGGTCCTCCCGAAAGTATTCGGGATAAATTCCGCTCGAACCAGGGACCACCTGTCCCGATAGCTATCGGGAGAGTCAGGAGCAAGCATATTTTTGTTTTAGTTTCTCTGAGATTTCAGGGTGTTTTTTTAGATTTTCAATATAAGTTCGACTTTTCATTTTTTTGATATGTTGCTCAATGGAAATAGCTTGAGCATTACAATCACATTTAATAAAGAAATAAACCACCCAATCATTAGTAATTTTGGTATAGGCTTGATTATAGAACCCTAGACGGTGTTTTTTCAAACGATTGTCCAAAGAATCTTGGGTAAATCCGATATAAA
Source organism: Amniculibacterium sp. G2-70 (assembly GCF_014353055.1). GTDB lineage: Bacteria > Bacteroidota > Bacteroidia > Flavobacteriales > Weeksellaceae > Amniculibacterium > Amniculibacterium aquaticum. Next base: position 773,852 of record NZ_CP060698.1, on the reverse strand, counting down.
ATTTATCCAAACATTTAGAATACAATATATAACAAATTGAGTCCATACAAAAAAAGCCTTAACCAAAAATGTTAAGGCTTTGTGGTCCTCCCGAAAGTATTCGGGATAAATTTGGCTCGAACCAGGGACCACCAGTCCCGATAGCTATCGGGAGAGTCAGGTGCAAGCATATTTTTGTTTTAGTTTCTCTGAGATTTCAGGGTATTTTTTTAGATTTTCAATATAAGTTCGACTTTTCATTTTTTTGATATGTTTTTCAATGGAAATAGCTTGAACATTACAATCACATTTAATAAAAAAATAAACCACCCAATCATTAGTGATTTTGGTATAGGCTTGATTATAGAATCCTAGACGGTGTTTTTTTAAACGATTGTCCAAAGAATCTTGGGTAAATCCGATATAAAATTTATCCAAACATCTAGAATACAATATATAACAAATTGAGTCCATACAAAAAAAGCCTTAACCAAAAATGTTAAGGCTTTGTGGTCCTCCCGAAAGTATTCGGGATAAATTCCGCTCGAACCAGGGACCACCTGTCCCGATAGCTATCGGGAGAGTCAGGAGCAAGCATATTTTTGTTTTAGTTTCTCTGAGATTTCAGGGTATTTTTTTAGATTTTCAATATAAGTTCGACTTTTCATCCTTTTGATATGTTTTTCAATGGAAATAGCTTGAGCATTACAATCACATTTAATAAAGAAATAAACCACCCAATCATTAGTGATTTTGGTAAAGGCTTGATTATAGAATCCTAGACGGTGTTTTTTCAAACGATTGTCCAAAGAATCTTGGGTAAATCCGATATAAAATTTATCCAAACATCTAGAATACAATATATAACAAATTGAGTCCATACAAAAAAAGCCTTAACCAAAAATGTTAAGGCTTTGTGGTCCCACCTGGGCTCGAACCAGGGACCACCTGATTATGAGTCAGGTGCTCTAACCAACTGAGCTATAGGACCTCGAAAACAAGTTGTTTCCGTTGATTGGTGTGCAAAAATAATAAAAAAATATCTTCTGCAAAATTTTTTATGCTTTTTCTTGACACAACTCTACCAAGACTCCATTGGTGGACTTGGGGTGGAGGAATACAACCAGCTTATTGTCAGCGCCTTCCTTGGGTTCTTCGGAGATGAAGATGAATCCGGATTTTTTTAATCTTTCAATTTCTGAGTAAATGTTTTCTACTCCAAAAGCAATGTGATGGATGCCTTCACCTTTTTTGTCAATGAATTTTGAGATGGGACTTTCTGGATTGGTGGCTTCTAAAAGTTCGATTTTGGATTCGCCCACTTCAAAAAAAGAGGTGGTTACGCCTTCGCGCTCTACGCTTTCTTTTTTGTAACAGTCCTTGCCTAAGAGTTTTGCGAAAAGTTCGTCGGACATTCCTAATGATTTTACGGCAATGCCGAGGTGTTCTATTTTCATGAAATAAGTTTTAAAGATAAATTAATGGAAGTTTGGAAATTGAATTCTAAAATAAAATTCAAACAAAAATACTAAATTTGCAACATGAATGAAAGTAACAGACAAAGAAAAGTAGCCCAAATCATACAAGAAGACTTTGCCGAATTGTTCAGAAAACAATCTGCTGAAAGTCCTCAGAATATCCTTATTACCGTATCAGATGTAAAGGTTACAGCGGATTTGAGTATTGCTAAAATCTATTTGAGCATTTTTCCACAGGAATTTCGCAAGAATATTATGTCGGAAATTGAAACCAATAAATCGCAGTATCGCAATTACATGGGACAAAAAATGGGCAAACAAGTTCGAATTATTCCGAATCTAAATTTTTATTTAGATACCACTTTGGACGATGTAGAAAGAATTGAAAAAGAATTGAAAGGAGAGGGCGATAATCCCGTTTTGTAAATTCTCTTAGAACGAATTTTCTTGAAGAACACGGCTTTTTATATTGCACAAAGGTACCTTATTGCCAAAAAAGGAAGTTCTGCAGTCACCATAATTACTTGGTTGGCTGTTTTGGCGATGACTTTTGCCGTTACGGCCATGTTCATCATTATTTCGGTTTTCTCGGGATTGGAAGATCTCAATCGAGACATCATCAAAAATCTGCATGCCGATCTTACCATAAAAAGTTCGTCTGGGAAAACGCTGAAAAATCTCGATACGATTGTTAAAACCCTGAAAGAAACAACTGAGATCAAAACTTTTTCTAAAGTTATTGAAGAGAAAGTCTATGTAGAGTTCAGTTCTAAAGGAGATATTGCCTATCTTAGAGCAACCGATTCTGCCTATACCCAAGTCAACCCGATCAATAAAAATCTATTAATTGGCAATTATCCTGGATACACCTACAGCAACGAAGTGGTGATGGAGTACCAATTGGCCAATCGTTTGGCGATACCGGTAGGTTCGGATCAGGATTATGCCATGATGTTTATGCCAAAAGCAGGGACGGGGATCATCTCCAAAGAGGAGGATATTTTTAACAAAAAAGAAATTTTTATTACCGGAATTTTTCCCGGAAACGATCAGCTGAACAACTACATTATTGCTCCAATAGAGCTGGCTCAGCAGTTGTTGAACTTGCCCAAAAATTCAGCCTACCAAATTGTAATCAAGCTTAAAAATCCAGATCAGACGGATGAGGTAAAAGCTAAATTGCTTTCCAAATTGGGATCTTCTGTAAAAATTACTACCAAGCAAGAAGAGAATGCGGCTTTTTGGAAAATGATCAATACCGAAAAGATATTTATCTATCTTATTTTTGCATTGGTTATTTTTATCACAACATTCAATTTGGCCGGAGCCATCACCATTTTACAATTGGACAAGAAGGAGCAAGCAAGAGCTTTGTTGTCTTTTGGTATGTCGCTTAGAGAGCTTCGTTTGACCTATTTTTATACGGGAATACTCATTATTGTTACCGGAGTATCTGCGGGACTTTTGTTGGGGACCGCCATTTGTTTGGTTCAGATTCAGACTGAAATCTTTCAAGCTGGCGAGAATTTCCCATATCCTGTTCGTATTCTGGCAAAAAATTATTTAATCGTAACAGCTACTGCTTCTTTCTTTAGCGTCATCATCGCTTGGTTGTTTTCAAAAATCAATAAAAAGAATATTACGGAGAAATAATATAGAACTCGATATTAATTTCGTAAATTTGTTGCCCATTTTTTAAAACATAGAAAGTATGAAATCGTATTTCGTATGGGTGGCTTCTTTATTACTGTCCACCAATTTATTAGCACAAGCTCCTGCCGGTTATTATAGCGGGACTACCGGGCTTACAGGTCAGGCACTAAAAACCAAACTAAGTCAGATCATCACCAACGGTCATGTCGATCATGGATATGGAGGATTGTGGACGGCCTATCAAACTACAGACAGAGATTATTACTACGAAAACGATGGAACGGTTTTGGATATGTATTCTGAAAATCCTACAGGATCGGATCCGTATTCGTACACGATATCGACCAACCAATGCGGGTCGTATTCTGCAGAGGGACATTGTTATAATCGTGAGCATGTTGTACCTCAAAGTTTGTTTAGTGAAGCTTCACCAATGAAAAACGATATTCATTTCATCAGAGCTACCGATGGTAAAGTGAATGGGATGAGAAGCAATTATCCTTTTGGGAAAGTAGGTACAGCAACATTCACTTCTCAAAACGGATCCAAATTGGGGAATTCTGTTTCTGCAGGATATTTCGGAACGGTGTTTGAGCCGATTGATGAGTTTAAAGGCGATATCGCCAGGATGATATTTTATTTCGTAACCCGTTATGAAAATAACCTTTCTAATTTTTCTTCAGGGGACATGTTGGGAGGTTCTTCGTATCCAGGGTTACAATCTTGGGAGCTCAACCAGTTGTTGTTGTGGCATGCTCAAGATCCGGTTTCTGCAGCTGAAATTGGCAGAAACAACGCTTCTTATGCCTATCAAGGAAATAGGAATCCCTACATCGATAATCCACAGTGGGTGGGTGTAGTTTGGGGGAATCTAGATGCGGTACCTCCAACAGCAGCTGCCAATCTTGCGACTTCTGGATCTACCAGCAATTCAATCAATTTGTCATGGACAGCAGCTACGGATAATGTTGCTGTGGCGGGTTATGATGTCTATGTTAATGGAGTTTATCACTCCACCGTTTCCGGAACTTCATGTGTGATTAGCGGATTGTCGCCATCTACAACTTATTCGTTTTATTTAATTGCAAAAGATCTTTCAGGAAACGCATCACCACAAAGTAATACCGCAAGTGGAACAACACTAGCAGGATCTGGAGGCGGAACTCCTGGTACTTCTTGTGGGACTGAAGACTTTGCGTCCATTCCTACAGGATCTGGGTATGCAATAAGAACTTGGGCCAACAATTCAATCACTTGGACGGCAACCGATGCTAGGGTAGATGAGACCATTAATGGAAAAGCAATAACTGTAAGAAATGGAAATTTATTGTCATCTACAATTTCTGGAGGTGTCGGATCCATCACCATGACCACCCAATTGAAGTATTCGGGTTCAGATGCTAACCTGAATGTTGAGGTGAATGGGGTACAAGTAGGTACCATACCGTACTCTGCAACAGTGGGTACATTTACCATTAACAACATTAATGTAACGGGAAGTTTTACCATAAAAGTGATACAACCAACCACGGGAAATCGTGTTGCAATAGACGATCTTAGTTGGACTTGTTATACTTTGGGTACCAACGAAGTTGCCAAAGATGAGCAGTTTGTAGTGTATCCAAACCCAGTGAAAAACAATCAGCTTTTTGTGAAAGGGAAAAATATTGAAAAAATAGAATTTGCAGAAATTTATTCCACAGAAGGTCGTTTGGTAGAGAAAATTAAACATCCTTTTAAAAACGGAAACCAATTGAACTTGCCAAAACTCTCCAAAGGAAAATATTTCTTGAAAACCAAAAACGAAACCAAATCGTTTATTATCGAATAATAAATGTCATACCATCCAGGCCGAAGTTTTCTTCGGTCTTTTTTATATTTGTAAGATGGAAGCTATTAAAAAACTAGGACTGATCGGGAAAAACATCTCCTATTCTTTTTCTAAAAAATATTTTGAAGAGAAATTTAAAAAATCCTTCATTCAAGAGTATTCGTATTCGCTTTTTGACCTTGAAAGTTCTGATGAGGTTGAATCTTTGTTGAGTTCCAACGAAATGTTGGGTTTCAATGTGACCATTCCGTACAAAGAAAAAGTAATTCCGTTTTTGGATGAACTTAGTCCTGAAGCCCAAGAAATAGGAGCGGTCAATACCATTTTGCTAAAAGATGGAAAGAGAAAGGGCTACAATACCGATGTTGTAGGTTTTGAAAAAAGCCTGAAGTTGATGCTGAAAGATGAACAGCAATCGGCAATTGTTTTGGGAGACGGAGGAGCTTCTAAAGCGGTGCAATTTGTGCTGAAAAAACTAAATATTCCTTTCATAATTGTTTCCAGAAAAACAGGATTGACCTTTGACGAGTTGAATTTTGAAACGGTAAGGAAACATCATATAATTGTACAGTGCACACCGGTAGGGACTTTCCCAAATGTTGACGACTGTCTGGATTTTCCATTTTTAGGACTTACAAAAGATCATGTTCTGATCGACTTAATTTACAATCCAACAGAAACTCGTTTTCTAAAAATGGGACAAGCAGCGGGAGCCAAAACCATGAATGGACTTTTTATGTTGGAGCAGCAAGCTGAAGCGGCATGGAGAATTTGGACCGAAAATTAAAAAATACAAGTCGGTCTTGATTTCAAGTTTTTTTTATAAATTTACTGATTGATACACCATAGAACTAATAAAAAGATTTGTTATGATTACAGAAAGCAACTTTTCTGAGAACGAAGAGAATAAACCACAGCAAGAACATCCAAATAACGACCAAGCCATATCTGAAAACACACCCGAAGCTTCGGATGTCGCACATGATGAGGTAGAGCATACAACGGATGCACGATCCGTAGGCGAGTTGGTGGACGAAATGGAAAAATTAATCAATCAACCCAATGCTGGTGCCGAATCCAAAGCGTTCAATCATCTCAAAAATTTGGTTAAAAATAAAGTGGCTGATGAAAGGGAAGTGAAAAAACACGAATTCGAAGCCGAACACGAAACCGACGAATCTTTTTCTTGGGAGCATCCTTTGGCCAATAAAATCTCTGGTATCCTGCATATTTTTCATGAAAAACACCAAGAGCACCTGAAGCATCAGGAAGAATTGCATCAAAAACACAGAGAAGAAAGGCACGAAATCATCGAAAGATTAAAAAGACTGAATGCCAATAGCGAACCGGGTGTTAATTTGTTTAAAGAAATAAGAGAAATAAAAAAAATGTGGACGGAAGCCGGACAGGTTTCAAAATCCGATTTTAATACCTTAAACAACGATTATTTTCATCATTTGAATCAGTTTTATCAAATGTTGGACATACACAAAGAATTCTTGGAGCAAGAATATTCTCATAATTTAGAGAAAAGATTGCACATCATCGAAAGAGCCAAAGAATTGGAAAGCGAAAGTTCTGTGCAAAAAGCGCTAAATGAATTGCAATACCTGCACAGATTATGGAAGGAAGAGGCAGAACCTGTCGCTGAAGAGTTTAGAGAGAAAACCTGGGAGGAATTCAAAACGGTTTCCAATAAAATTCACGAAAGAAAAGCTGAGCTAACGGCTCAGATAGAAGCCGAACAGTTGGCGCACCTTGAAAAGAAAAATGATATCATTTCCCAAATGAATGCGGTATTGTCCAATCAAGAAAAAGGACATCAATATTGGCAAAATGCCATCAAAAAAATAGAAGAGCTTAGATCCGAGTTTCTAAAAACCGGGAATGTGCCAAGAAGATTATCAAACGAAAACTGGAATGCCTTTAAAGTTGCGCTGAAAGACTTTAACTCAGCTAAAAATAATTTTTATAAATCACTAAAAAGCAATCAACTAAAAAATCTTGAAGACAAGTTGGCACTGATCAAAATTGCAAAGGACAATATGCTTACCGAAGATTGGGAAATGGCACTTCCGTTGTACAAAAAACTTCAAGACGATTGGAAAAAAATTGGACATGTACCAAGGAATATGACCGACAAAACATGGGCGGATTTCAGAGAAGCGTGCAATGGATTCTTTAACAACTACCGAGAAAAGAAAAAAGCAACAGGCGATAATTGGAAAGAAAATTTCAAATTGAAAACTCAGCTTTTGGCCGATTTGAAAGCCGTTTCTGACGGTGAAGGAAGTGTTGAAAAAATTGAAGCAATCAAAACCGAATGGAATGCCATTGGAAAGGTGCCAAGAGAAAAAATGAACATCAATTCTGAGTTTAACAAAGTCTTGAGAGAAAAATTGAAACTGAACAAGATCAACGAATTCGAACTGAAAGAAGATGGATTGTCCGGAGCTCAACTGACAGACAAAGCCAGAAAAATGAAAAATCAAATTGCTGAGCTGGAATCTGAAATTACCACTTTGGAAAATAACCTGGGTTTTTTCTCCAATCCAAGTCGAGAAAATCCTTTGTTAACCGATACTTACAACAAAATTGACGAGAAAAAAGAATTGTTGGAAAGCATGAAGGTAAGCCTTCATCAAATGATTGCTGGAGAATAATCTTTTGAAATTTTAATAACAAACAGCGAAGCAAAGCACCATTTGACTTCGCTTTTTTATACAACATGAACGACGAAATTTTCATGCAGCGCTGCATCGATTTGGCTCAAAAAGCTTTTGGAAAAACCTATCCCAATCCCATGGTGGGCTCTGTCGTTGTGCATCAAGGGCGGGTTATTGGCGAGGGATATCACAAAAAAGCGGGTGAAGCTCATGCCGAAGTGAATGCCATAAAATCCGTGAAAAATCCAGAACTTCTCAAAGAATCAACCCTTTATGTTTCTTTGGAACCTTGCTCTCACTTCGGGAAAACACCACCTTGCTCTCTGAGGATTGTGGAAGAAGGCTTTAAAAAAGTTGTTGTGGGGACTTTGGATTCTCATGAAAAGGTCAATGGAAAAGGAACTGATTTGATTAAAAAAGCGGGGATTGAAGTGGGTTTCTCAAGTTTGAATCTCGAATGCAGATCGCTCAACAAACGATTTTTCACCTATCATCAAAAAAAGAGGCCTTTTGTAATCCTAAAATGGGCTGAATCTAAAGATGGTTTTATCGATAAAGATTTTAAACCAACAGCGATTGGTAACGATGTTACCCAACAGTTTGTTCATAAAATGAGAAGTGAAGAGCATGCGATTTTGGTCGGTACACAAACGGCACTCAACGACAATCCGAGTTTGACAACAAGGGCTATTGACGGTAGAAATCCAACGCGGATTTTGGTGGATTTTGATTTGAAAGTTCCCCCTGATTTTAAAATATTTAATGAAGAGGCGGATACCATCATCATCAACGGTATCAAAAATGAAGTTTGTGGTAATTTGAAATTTGTGAAAATTGACCATGAAAACTTTTTACAGAATTTAATGAAGGCTTTGTATGAAAACCAAATACAATCGGTATTGGTGGAAGGGGGAAGAAAGATCCTTAACGAGTTTATTGCACATGAAATTTGGGACGAATGTTTTGTTATTAAAAATTCAGATTTGATTTTAAAAAATGGAACACAAGCGCCAAGTTTTGAATCTAATGCCAATTCCATAGAGAATTTCCGAAACTGCACCGTTGAATATTTTAAAAACAATGACTTTTAGCTAAACGATATTTGCAATGATCCATGCGTATAATACCATATCTGTACCCGTCGAAGATGTCCTTCTGAAAGAAAAAGGAAGTAAATTTGTTGGGTTTGCCTATCCTGTAAACAACGAAGCCGATGTCAAAGATTGTTTGGCGAAATTGTACGAAATTCATCCCAAAGCAACCCATCACTGTTATGCTTTTCGTTTGGGCTTGCAAGGTGAAAATTATCGTGCAAATGACGATGGCGAACCTTCAGGAAGTGCAGGGTTACCGATCTATAACCAACTTTTAGCACACGACATAACCCATGTTTTGTTGGTGGTCATCCGATATTACGGCGGTACCAAGTTGGGCGTTTCGGGTTTGGTGAAAACCTACAAGGAATCGGCAAAGTTAACTTTAGATGCTTGTGAAATTGTTACAAAAGAATTGGAAACGGTACTTGAAGTGAGTTTTAATTTCAATCAGCAAAACCTTCTTTTTACTTTGCTCAATAAATTTGATGCAAAAATTTTGGATTTTGACACCCAAGATTTGTGTACCATAAAAGCAAGTCTCAAAGTGGTTCATAAAGAAAACATCTCGGAAAAACTCTCCGAGATGCAACATGTTCAATTTGATTTTTTAGATTAATCTCTTCGTCCACCCATCAGCATGGATGCGAAATAGATAAGTTGTGCCAAGGATCCCAAAGCAGCAACAACATAAGTTCTGGCAGCCCATTTCAAGGCGTCTTTGGCGCCATCGTGCTCTTCGCGACTTACCGTTCCCGATTTTTCCAACCAAGCCAAAGCTCTATTGCTGGCGTCGTATTCTACTGGCAGTGTGACAAATGCGAATAGAGTGGTTATGGCAAACAATACTACACCGATCGCTAACACGGTTTTGTTTCCGCTCATGGCCATTACGGCAATACCACCCATCAATATCCATTGCATAAGATTGGATGCAATGTTTACGGCAGGGACCATTTTGGATCTGAATTCCAACATGGAATATCCTACTTTATGTTGTACAGCGTGGCCACATTCGTGAGCAGCAACTGCAGCAGCAGCGGCATTTCTTTGCATATAAACACCTTCGGAAAGGTTTACCGTTTTGTTTGCAGGATTGTAATGGTCAGTCAATTGACCCGGTACAGAGATTACTTGCACATCGGTAATTCCGTTGTCTCTCAGCATTTTTTCTGCGATTTCCTTTCCTGACATTCCATTTCTTAAATGCAGTTTTGAGTAATGTTCAAATTTGGATTTCAAACGATATTGTATCCACATACTCAAAAGGAAAACGACTCCAATAATTAAATAATAACTACCCATTTTGATTTTTTTTAACTTTTAATTTTTTCTTAGAATTGTTATGTAAAAAACATGCCAAATATGGTAAAATAATTGCAGAAAACCTATATTTGTGTATCAATCGAAATTTTTATGTCAAAAGTCACCATGCGCGAAGTATCCAACAGTCAGGATTTGATGGACTTCATTAGATTTCCTATGGAATTGTATAAAGACAATCCTTATTTTGTGCCGCCTTTAATTCAAGATGAAAAAAACATCTGGGACTCTAAAGAAAATCCGGCATTGCTTTATTCTGAATGTAAAAAATATTTGGCCTTGAAAGAGGGGAAAGTACTCGGTCGAATTGCTGTGATGATCAATCATAAAGAAGCCAAAGAATTGGGCATAGAAAAAGTTCGATTTGGATGGTTGGATTTTGTAGATGATCCTGAAGTATCCGAAGTATTGATTGCTAAAGCTGTAGATTATGCTAAGGAACACAAAGTATCTAAAATAGAAGGTCCTATGGGATTTACCAATTTGGATAAAGCAGGAATGCTCGTGATGGGTTACGATCAATTGGCAACCATGATCGGGATTTATAACCACGATTACTATCCAAAGCATATGGAACAATTGGGGCTGAAAAAAGAAAAAGAATGGGTAGAATTTGAAATTATTTTCCCTGATGTTCTTCCGGAAAAAGTCACAAAATTCAGTCAGTTGATTGCGGAGAAATATAAACTAAAAGTGGTAAAATTCAACAATAAAAAAGAAATTCTACCTTTGGTAGAGCCCATGTTCAAGTTGTTGGACGAAACCTATAAAAACCTTTCGACCTATACCCCGATTACGGACGAGCAGATCAAGACTTATAAAGAAAAATACTTTGGTTTTATAGATAAAGACTATATTGTGTGCATTAACGATGAACACGATAGGCTAATTTCTTTCGCCATTACCATGCCTTCCTATTCTAAAGCCCTACAGAAAGCCAAAGGGAAACTTTTCCCTCTCGGTTGGTATCATTTTCTACAAGCCGGCAAAAAAAACGATAGAGCCAATTTTTATTTGATTGGGATACATCCTGATTATCAACGACGAGGGGTGACCTCAATAATTTTTAAAGAGATCTATGATATTTTTAAGAAAAAAGGAGTGCGGTTTTTAGAAACCAATCCAGAATTGGAAGAAAATAAAAATATCCAGTTGCTTTGGCAAGATTACAATCCTGTAAATCATAAAAGAAGAAGAACTTACGCTTTGAATTTGAACGACCCACACAAAATTGACTTATGAAACGACATCTTTACTTCTACGGATTGTTAATATTCGCATTTATTTTTTACAATTTATTCTTTAAAATTGATGATGTTAGACTTCATAATATTATAAACATTGTTTGGGGTTCGGTGATATTCCTTTACATTGCTTATATGGCAATGGTTTTACTCAAGAAAACAAAAAATAAAAGTTAATTGAAGGTAGAATGGTGGAATGTTTTATAAAAATGAATTATTTTAATTCAATAAACAATTAAACGGGTGATTATTTTTAATCGTTCTAAATTACATCTTTTGTAAATTGAAGCGGATATTAGGCATGATAAAACTTATAACTTAATGTTAAATTCCTTAAATTTGCAAATTGAGAAAATAATGTAGATAATGAATTTACCAGAAAATTATATTCCGATTTTAATTTCCGCAGCGGTGTCGTTGGGGTTTGTTTTGGTTTCGCTTTTAGGAGCTCATTTTTTAGGTCCTAGACAGAAAAAAGGCGATAGCATAAAAAATCAAAACTTTGAGTGTGGTATAGAAATTAAAGGAAATGCCAGAGCTCCGTATTCCATTCGATATTTCTTGACGGCCGTATTGTTCGTGCTTTTTGATATAGAAATTGTGTTTTTCTATCCTTATGCGGTGAATTTTAAAGAATTCGGTTTCGAAGGATTTTTAGCCATTCTAACTTTCGTAGCAGTTTTCTTTACAGGATTTATTTATGTTTTGAAAAGAGGTGCGCTGGATTGGAATAAATAATCGAGCCCAAAGTTGAATTTAATTAATTAGTACAATGTCTGATAATAAACCAATCATAAATACAAATGCTCCTGCTCCTGCGGGATACGAAGGAGAAGGTTTTTTTGCAACCAAACTTTCGGATCTCATCGGTTTAGCAAGATCGTATTCCCTTTGGCCATTGCCATTTGCAACATCGTGTTGCGGTATCGAGTTCATGGCAACCATGGCACCCAATTACGATTTAGGACGATTTGGAGGGGAAAGGATGAGTTTCTCGCCCAGACAAGCCGATGTCTTGATCGTTTGTGGAACCATTTCCAAAAAATTAGGACCAATCCTAAAAGATATTTATTTGCAAATGGCTGAACCGAAATGGGTAATCGCTGTAGGTGCTTGTGCTTCCAGTGGTGGTATTTTCGATTCTTATTCCGTATTGCAAGGTATTGATAAGATAATCCCTGTGGATGTGTATGTTCCTGGATGCGCACCTAGACCAGAGCAAATTTTGGACGGATTTATGCAAATTCAAAAACTAGCACAAAGTGAAAGTTTGAGAAGAAGAGATTCTGAAGAATACAAAAAACTTTTAGAAAGTTATAATATTAAATAAATTCTAATTCATTTTCCGAATCGGAAAATAAAAAGTAGAAAATATGACAAACGAATTTGTTTTAGAAGCCATCTCCAGAGAGTTTCCAGAAAGCGTAATTACGCATTCTGAACCTTACGGAATGCTGACCATAGAGATAAAAAAAGAAGATATTAAGAAAGTCATTCATCACCTGAAAGATTCTTCACTGAATTTTCATTTTTTAACCGATGTGACAGGTATTCATTATCCAGACAACAAAGAGAGAGAGTTGGGGGTGATCTATCATCTTCACAACATGATAGAGAATTTCAGATTGAGACTGAAGGTATTCATGCCCAAACCCAATGCGGAGGTCGAGTCCATTACCGATTTGTACTCCGGAGCCAACTGGATGGAAAGAGAAACTTTTGATTTCTTCGGAATTAAATTTAGAAACCACCCGGATTTAAGAATTATTTTAAACGATCCAGAGCTGGGAGTTCATCCAATGTTAAAGGAATTTCCTCTTGAGGATCAAACCAGAACCGATAAGGACGATAAAATGTTCGGTAGATAAAAAGCTAAAGCCTTGCTTAACGCTTAAAGTCAAATATTATGAAAGACAATACATTATCCAATATACTCGGGCAATACGAAGCCAAAGAACAAATTGACGGACAGTTGTATACCCTGAATTTGGGACCAACGCACCCTGCAACACACGGGATTTTCCAAAACATCCTTACCATGGATGGAGAAAGAATTTTACATTCCGAACAAACCGTAGGGTACATCCACCGTGCATTTGAAAAGATCTCCGAAAGAAGAAATTTTGCACAAATCACCACGCTCACCGATCGCCTTAATTATTGTTCGGCACCGATTAATAACATCGGTTGGCACATGACGGTAGAAAAATTAATCGGATGCCAAGTGCCAAAAAGAGTCGATTATATGCGTATCATTATGATGGAGTTGGCCAGGATTGCCGATCACTTGGTATGCAATTCCGTAATTGGTGTAGATACCGGAGCCCTAACCGGATTTACTTATGTATTCCAAGATAGAGAAAGAATTTACGATCTTTACGAACAAGTTAGTGGAGGTCGTTTGACAACCAATATGGGAAGAATAGGTGGTTTTGAAAGAGATTTTTCACCAAAATTCCACGAATTGATAAAAGCATTTATCAAAGAATTCCCAAAAAGATTCCAAGAATTCTGTACCCTTTTGGAGAGAAACAGAATTTTTATGGACAGAACGATCAATGCAGGATCTATATCTGCCGAAAGAGCTTTAAGTTATGGCTTTACAGGACCTAACCTTCGTGCAACAGGAGTGGATTATGATGTTCGTGTAGCACAACCGTATTCGTCCTATGAAGATTTTGATTTTACCATTCCAATTGGTACACAAGGGGATACTTACGATAGGTTTATGGTAAGACAACAAGAAATTTGGGAAAGTTTTAAACTGATCAAAAATGCATACGAAAACTTACCAGAAGGTGATTTCCATGCTGATCTTCCGGATTTTTACTTGCCTGAAAAAGCAGATGTTTATACCAAAATGGAAGCCCTGATCTACCATTTTAAAATCGTAATGGCCGAAACCGATATCCCAAGAGGAGAGGTTTACCATGCCGTTGAAGGAGGAAATGGTGAGTTAGGTTTTTATATGGTCAGCGATGGTGGCCGATCTCCGTATCGTTTGCACTTCAGAAGACCTTGCTTTATCTATTACCAAGCATATCCAGAAATGATTACCGGTTCTGTAATTTCAGATGCCGTAGTCACGCTTAGTTCACTGAATGTGATTGCTGGTGAGCTGGATGCATAATATGTAGATGATTTTTTAATAAATTTTAATAACAGTTTCGGATTTCGTTTTTTTTATAAAATCACAATCTGAACTCTTGAATTCAATATCAAAATGAGCGAAAATATAGTTTTCAAACCAGAAACAATGGAGCAAGTCAATAAGATCATTGCCCGTTATCCAGATGGTAAACAAAAATCTGCTCTTATTCCTATTTTGCATGTTGCGCAAAAAGAATTTGGCGGATGGCTTTCTGTACCGGTAATGGATTATGTAGCAACTGTACTTTCCATAAAACCGATTGAGGTGTATGAAGTGGCTTCTTTCTATACCATGTTCAACATGAAACCGGTAGGGAAATATGTATTGGAAGTATGTAGAACAGGACCTTGCATGGTTTGTGGAAGTGAAAAAATCCTCGATCATATCCGTACAAAACTGAATATTAAAGACGGAGAAACTACAGAAGATGGTTTGTTCACCCTGAAACCAGCAGAATGTCTTGGCGCTTGTGGATACGCACCAATGTTGCAATTGGGCAAGTTTTATCATGAAAATTTAACCATAGAAAAAGTAGATGAGATCATTGAACTTTGCCGTCAAGGAGCCATCGCTTTGGATTAATATACAAAAAAATGAGTAAAAAACTTTTACTTAAAGACGCACATATAGAAGGCATTCGCCACTTCGATGTTTATAGAAAACAAGGAGGGTATGATGCTGTTGAAAAGGCTTTGAAAATGACTCCAGACCAAGTGTTGGAAGAGGTGAAAGCTTCAGGACTTCGTGGTCGTGGAGGTGCTGGTTTCCCAACAGGTATGAAGTGGAGCTTCTTGGCTAAACCAGAAGGCATCCCAAGACACTTGGTTGTAAATGCCGATGAATCCGAACCTGGAACTTTCAAAGACCGCTATCTGATGGAGTTCATCCCTCATTTATTGATTGAAGGAATGATTATTTCATCTTTTACCTTGGGCTCTAACCTTTCATATATCTACATCCGTGGAGAGTATTCTTGGATTCCGGATATATTAGAAGAAGCCATTGAAGAAGCAAAAAAAGCGGGCTTCCTAGGTAAAAACATCTTAGGTTCTGGTTTCGATTTAGAAATTTATGTTCAAAGAGGTGCCGGAGCTTACATTTGTGGTGAAGAAACGGCTTTACTAGAATCTTTGGAAGGAAAAAGAGGAAATCCAAGAATCAAACCACCTTTCCCTGCTGTAAAAGGACTTTGGGGAAGACCAACCGTGGTTAACAATGTTGAATCTATTGCAGCCGTAGTACCCATCATTAACATGACCGGTGCTGAATATGCTAAAATTGGCGTAGGCCGATCAACAGGGACAAAATTAATTTCAGCTTGTGGTAATATTAACAAACCCGGCGTTTATGAAATTGATATGACCATTACAGTTGAAGAATTTATTTATTCTGATGAATATTGTGGAGGCATCCCGAACGGAAAACGATTAAAAGCGTGTATCCCTGGTGGATCTTCCGTACCCATTGTACCCGCAAATTTATTGTTGAAAACCATCAGTGGTGAACCGAGATACATGAACTATGAATCTCTTTCTGACGGAGGTTTTGCAACAGGAACCATGATGGGTTCTGGAGGGTTTATCGTCTTGGACGAAGACCAATCCGTTGTCGAACATACCTTGACTTTGGCTAGATTTTATGCCCATGAAAGTTGTGGTCAATGTACACCATGTCGTGAAGGTACCGGTTGGATGTACAGAATTTTGAAAAAAATCTATTCCGGAAAAGGAACCATGGCCGATATCGATTTGCTGTGGGATGTACAAAGAAAAATTGAAGGAAATACCATTTGCCCTCTTGGTGATGCTGCTGCATGGCCTGTAGCTGCAGCCATTAGACATTTCCGTGACGAATTTGAATGGTATGTGAAAAACCCAGAACTTAGTCAGACTCAAAATTACGGTTTGGCTCATTATGCAGATCCAATTGTGGTACCTGCAAACCAATAATATGAAGAAATTAGTTTTAGCTGCCTTTAGCTTTTTGGCCTTTACCAATGCTTTTGCGCAGATAGATCATACAGAAGACGATCAATCATTAACAAAAAAAGGAAAAGTCTTTTTATTTTGGGGATGGAATAGAGCGGTTTATTCCGATTCTAACATCCATTTTAAAGGCAACGGATACAATTTTACTTTGAAAAATGTATCGGCTCATGACAGACCAACCGAATTAAGTTTTAATGATTATTTAAAACCGGATAGGCTAACCATTCCGCAAACCAATGCCAGAATAGGTTATTTTATCCAAGACAAAGTAGCTGTAGTTTTAGGTCTTGATCATATGAAATATGTGATGGATCAAAAACAAAATGTAGGATTCAAAGGAAATATTTCCGACCCTACCTATGCAGCAATGGTTCAGCCGGGACAAGTCGTAAATCTTAGCGATGAAAAATTCCTGACTTTCGAACATACCGACGGGTTGAACTATGTTAATATTGGTGCCGAGAGATTTGAAAATCTGTATCATACCAAAGGTTTTGATTTGGAACTTTCTTTCGGAGCGGGGTTAGGGGCTTTAATTCCTAAGACCAATGCCAAATTATTTGGAAATGAAAGAAGCGATCGTTTTCATTTGGCCGGCTTTGGAGCAGATGTAAGAACAGGTTTTAATGCCATTTTTGCAAAACATATTATGTTAAGATTAGAAGGCAAGTTGGGATATATCAATATGCCGGATATCAAAACAACACTCAACAATAGACCGGATAAGGCATCGCAAGATTTCTTTTTTGCACAAGCCAATCTGGGGATAGGATATATATTTGGATTCTCTAAAAAGAGATAATTTGATAAAGCTTATAAAAATATAAAAATGAGCGACGAAATTAAAAAAGTAAAAATAACCATTGATGGTAAAACGACAGAAGTTTTGCCGGGAACTACCATTTTGGAAGCCGCCAGACAAATAGGTGGCGAGGTAACTCCAGCAGCAATGTGTTATTATAAACCACTTGAACAAAGTGGAGGCCGATGCAGAACTTGTTTGGTTGAAGTTTCTAAAGGTTCTGAAGCCGATCCTAGACCAATGCCAAAATTGGTTGCAAGTTGTAGAACCGCTGTAATGGACGGCATGGAAGTGAAAAACAACTCTTCTGAAAAAGCAGTAGAAGCTCACAAAGCAGTTACTGAATTTTTACTGATCAACCATCCATTGGATTGCCCGGTTTGTGACCAAGCTGGTGAATGTCATTTACAAGACCTAAGCTACGAACACGGATTACAAGAAACCAGAACCGAGTTTGAAAAAAGAACTTTTGATGCCGATGACATCGGACCGAACATCAAACTGAATATGAACCGTTGTATTCTTTGTGCAAGATGTGTACTTCTTGCCGGTCAGTTGACCGAAGAAAGAGAGCATGGAATCTTAAACAGAGGTTGGGAAGCAGAAATCTCTACCAACCTAAACAAAGCTTTGCACCACGACTTTATCGGAAATGTTATTGATGTCTGTCCAGTAGGGGCATTAACAGATAGGACATCCAGATTCAAACAAAGAGTTTGGTTCACCAAACCAATGAACGCAACTTGCGAATGTACTAAGTGTGCTGGTAAAGCTGTTCTATGGATGAAAGGTGAAGAAATTGTGAGAGTAACTGCAAGAAAAGATCAATGGGGTGAGGTACAAGATTGGATCTGTAACGAATGTCGTTTTGAGAAAAAAGA
This sequence comes from Amniculibacterium sp. G2-70, assembly GCF_014353055.1. Lineage (GTDB taxonomy): Bacteria > Bacteroidota > Bacteroidia > Flavobacteriales > Weeksellaceae > Amniculibacterium > Amniculibacterium aquaticum. The sequence goes on along the minus strand of NZ_CP060698.1, from coordinate 755,762 downwards.
TACCAACCAATGGACAATCGAAGGACCAAGACATATTGACAGACACTCGGTAATCTCCCTAAACCATTATCAAAAAGCGGAAGGCTATCCAAGACATCTTGATAATGCAAGTGCAAAAGAACTAAGTGTAAAAGACGATGAAATCATACAAAATTTGTTAGATAACGATAAATTATTGGATCAATAATTTAGAAAATCAAAACAAAAAGTTGTAGAATATATTTTAAACTCAAATTCATAAAATGGATTTAATTACCTTCAAAATAATTTTAGTATTGTGCTTATTTTTATTGGCACTTACGGTTGCTGCTTACTCCACATGGGGCGAAAGAAAGGTGGCGGCCTTCATCCAAGATCGTTTGGGACCAAACAGAGCAGGTATTTTTGGGTTGTTGCAACCTCTTGCTGATGGGGGCAAGTTTTTCTTCAAGGAGGATTTTACACCCAATTCTGCAGAAAAATTCCTTTTCATCCTTGGACCTTCCATGGTGATGTTTATTTCCCTTATCACCGGTGCGGTTATTCCTTGGGGGGCTCCGATCCAAATTGCTGGACAATCTTTTGATCTGCAGGTTGCTAATGTAGATATTGGTGTTTTATACATCATTGGACTTGCCTCGATAACCGTTTATGGAATGATGATCGGTGGTTGGGCTTCTAATAATAAATATTCACTAATGGGTGCAGTAAGAGCTTCATCCCAAATGATTTCTTACGAACTTGCCATGGGATTGGCACTTTTAGCAATTATTATGATGAGCGGTTCTTTGAATCTAGCTGAAATTGTTAGCCAACAAAGCTCCGGGAAAATCTGGGGTGTTATCCCAACCGTTTCTGGTATGAATTGGAACATCTTCTATCAGCCGGTAGCGTTTTTTATTTTCTTTGTTGCTGCAATGGCAGAATGTAACCGTCACCCATTCGATTTACCTGAATGCGAATCCGAGTTGGTAAACGGATATTTCACCGAATACTCCTCCATGAAATTGGGATTGTATATGTTTGGTGAGTATGTCAACATGTTTATTTCTAATGCTTTGATGGCTGTATTGTTTTTTGGAGGGTACAACTATCCGGGCATCGATTGGGTAACAGAAAATTGGGGAGATAATGCAGCATCTATCCTTTCAGTTGTTGCTTTCCTAAGCAAAACTTTCTTTGGAATTTTTGTTTTCATGTGGATCCGATGGACTTTACCAAGATTCAGATACGATCAATTGATGCATTTGGGATGGAAAAAATTAATTCCTTTTGCTTTGATTAATTTAATGCTTACAGGAGCTGTAATATTGGCTTACCAGCATTATGTAAATTAATAAAACGAGTACAATGAAACTAACGAATAGATCAAAAGTAGTATCCAACAAAACCATGACTTTTTCTGAGAGTTTATACTTACCAGAAATCTTCAAAGGTATGGCAATTACTGCAAAACATATTTTTAAAAAACCTGCAACCATACAATTTCCTGAAGTGAAGAAAACCATGCCAAAAGTATGGCGAGGGCATCATGTTCTAAAATTGGATGATGAGGGCAGAGAAAGATGTACAGCGTGCGGACTGTGTGCTGTAGCGTGTCCGGCAGAAGCCATCACCATGACTGCAGGAGAACGAACGAAAGATGAAAAACACTTGTACAGAGAAGAAAAATACGCATCGACCTATGAAATTAATATGTTGAGATGCATCTTCTGTGGTATGTGTGAGGATGCCTGTCCAAAATCCGCCATCTATATGACCGATCGTTTGGTAAGTGCCGAAGAAAACAGAGGTTCTTTCATCTACGGTAAAGATAAATTAGTTGAGAAAATCAATGCGAGAATTGATATTTCTGAAAGACAAACCGAGAAACAAAAAAATGCTTTGAAATAATGGAACAGATTTTATTTTATTTTGTAGCCGCAATAGCATTGATTAGTGCAAGTTATTTTGTATTTGCTAAAAATCCTTTGTATGCCATCCTTTCGCTTATCATAACATTTTTCTCCATCGCAGGACTTTATGTTTTGTTGAATGCTCAGTTTTTAGGAGTTATTCAAGTTATCGTTTATGCAGGAGCCATCATGGTACTTTTCCTTTATATTTTGATGATGCTAAATCTCAATAAAGAAGATGAAACCAAAAAACACAACATCAATAAATTTGTTGGCATTGTAGCAGCAGGAATTTTATTTATCGGAATTCTTGGAGCATACAAAGGTCTTGCAGGATCTGAAGTAGCCGGAGAGGTTGATTTTGGTGTCGGACTTACCAAAAATTTGGGTAAGTTATTGTTTAACGAATATGTATTGCCTTTTGAGTTCGCATCAGTATTGATCCTTGCAGGGATTGTAGGTGCAGTCTTAATCGGAAAAAGAGAATTATAAAATATGGAAGCAAATACTTTTATACAACAAGTACCTTTGGACTATTTTATCGTCCTGAGTACAGTATTGTTCAGCTTAGGAGTTTTAGGAGTTTTATTAAGAAAAAATGCCATCATCATTTTAGGATGTGTGGAGCTTATGCTGAATTCTGTAAATCTTCTTTTGGCTGCATTTTCTTCCTACAAAGGAGACGGTAACGGACAGATTTTGGTGTTCTTTATTATGGTTGTAGCAGCGGCCGAAGTAGCCGTAGGTTTGGCAATCATCGCGATGATGTACAGAAATACAAAATCGGTTGATGTAAGTATTTTTAATAAATTAAGAGGATAATAGGAATGGAGAATTTAATTTACGCAATTATACTTTTACCATTATTGGGTTTTTTCATTAGTGGTATTTTTGGAAACAAACTTCCTAAAAATGTAACAGGTGGTATCGCTACCTTGGTGGTTTTTGCCTCTTTTTGTTTGGCTGTTTCTGTTTTTATGAACTTTGAAAACACTTCTCAGCCTTTGGTTTTCAATGCTTTTGAATGGTTTTCTGTAAACGGTATGCAAGTGAATTTCGGCTTCCAAGTCGATCAACTTTCTTTGATGATGGTACTGATCATCACCGGGATTGGTTCACTTATTCACTTGTATTCAATTGGTTATATGCACGAAGACGGAGGTTTCTCCAGATTCTTTGCCTACCTTAATCTTTTCGTATTTTCCATGCTCTTGTTGGTATTGGGGAGCAATTATCTAATCCTATTCATCGGTTGGGAAGGTGTGGCTTTGTGCTCCTATTTACTTATCGGTTACTGGTTCGAAAATGAAGAATACGGTAAGGCTTCCAGAAAGGCTTTCATCATGAACAGAATTGGTGACCTTGGACTTTTAGTCGGAATATTCCTTTTGGCTATCGAAACCAACGCTGTGGATTATTTAACCATTTCCAACAACGCTTCTAAGTTTGCAATTGATAGTCCAATTATAATTTTTATCACGGCATCTTTATTTATCGGTGCGGTGGGTAAATCGGCTCAAGTTCCGTTGTACACTTGGTTACCCGATGCGATGGCTGGACCAACACCGGTTTCGGCTTTGATCCATGCGGCAACCATGGTAACGGCCGGTATTTATTTGGTAGTAAGATCCAATTTCTTATATACTTTAGCACCAACGGTACAAGGTGGAATTTTATTTATAGCTTTGTTAACTGCTGCATTGGCTGCATTTTTTGCCATCAGACAAAACGATATCAAGAAAGTATTGGCTTATTCTACAGTATCTCAGTTAGGTTTTATGTTTGCAGCTTTAGGGGTAGGAGCATATACAACGGCCATGTTCCACTTAATGACACATGCATTCTTCAAGGCTTTACTTTTCTTAGGTTCAGGATCCGTAATTCATGCAATGTCTGGCGAACAAGACATGCGTTTTATGGGAGGACTTAAAGATAAAATTAAAGTAACCCATTGGACTTTCTTAATCGGTACTTTGGCTATTTCTGGATTCCCATTGCTTTCCGGTATGATTTCAAAAGATGAAATCCTGATTGCCACTTATGCAAAAAGCCCGATCTATTGGGGAGTTTTATTTGTTATCGCAGCTTTCACAGCAACCTATATGTTTAGAATGTATTTCTTGACCTTTCATGGAACATTCAGAGGAAGTGAAGAGCAAAAACACCATTTGCACGAAAGTCCATTGAACATGACCCTACCATTGATCGTTTTGGCGATATTGTCCATCGTTGGTGGTTTCTTCAACATCCCTAAACTATTTGGCGAATTTTCTTTTACAGAAAAATTGGCTCATTGGATCAAACCAGTGCTTACGGAGCAATCTTGGAGTCAACAACAAGCCAATGTAGAAGGCATGAGCCACAGCACAGAATATATTTTGTTAGCCATTACCATTTTAATGTTCTTCGGAGTTTGGTTTTATGTTAGAAATCTTTATGTTTCTAAAGGTAAATTGGCTCAACCGGAAGAGAATTATAAAGGTTGGGAAAGGCTTTCTGCCCACAAACTTTTTGTTGATGAAATCTACACTCTATTGTTTGTGAAAACAGCCGAAGGTCTAGGAAGAGCTGCAAAAATGTTTGATAAAGATATTTTGGACAGAGGAGTGGAATTTGTTGGTGATGGTGCCGAAGATTCCGGAAAATCCATGAAGAAATTCCAAAACGGGAATATAGAAAACTATGTACTGATCATGTCTTTGGCAATCGGTGTAATTTTAATTGTTAATTTTATTTTTCAATAATGTCGAATATGTTACTAGCATTATTGCTATTACCTCTTGTAGGTTCGGGTTTGGTTTTTGCTTTTAGAAATTCTAACAGCAAGATCGTGGCACTACTATTTTCCATAGCACAACTGGTGCTCACCATTTGCATGATGGCATCTTTTGACTATGGACCAACGGTTGATTCTGCATTACAGTATGAAATCACCTATCCTTGGTCGGACTTTATCCGAAGCACCATTCATTTCGGAGTAGATGGGATGAGCATGCTTTTGGTTTTCCTTACCAATTTATTAGTGCCGTTCATCATTCTTTCATCTTTTAATGAACAAAAATCGTACAGCAACAATTTCTATGCATTAATCTTGATGATGCAATTCGGGTTGTTAGGTGTTTTTACCGCTTTGGATGGTCTTTTGTTCTATATTTTCTGGGAAGTAACCCTTATCCCAATTTGGTTTATCGCCGGACTTTGGGGACAAGATGATAAGAAATTTGCATTTACAACCAAGTTCTTCGTTTATACTTTCGTAGGATCGTTATTCATGCTATTGGGATTGATTTTTGTCTATACCAATGCGGCATCGTTTGCACTTACGGATCTTTATAATGCACAATTGGATACCACCGAACAAAATTTTGTATTTTGGTTCATCTTTTTTGCATTTGCAGTTAAGTTACCGGTGTTCCCATTCCATACTTGGCAGGCAGATACCTATACTTATTCGCCTACACAAGGATCGATGTTGTTGTCTGGTATAATGTTGAAAATGGCCGTTTATGGACTTTTAAGATATCTTTTACCCATCACTCCTGAAGCTGTAGCTGGTACTTCCGGTGGAATTGCCATCATGTTAGCGGTTTTCGGAATTGTTTATGGTGCACTTATCGCAATCGTTCAGAGCGATGCCAAAAGAATCATAGCCTTCTCATCTCTATCGCATGTCGGATTGATTGTAGCGGGGATATTTGCATCTGCTATTTTAAGCCTAAATGGAAAATTTACTTTTGAAGGTGGACAAGGTGCGATGATACAAACTTTGGCTCACGGTATCAATGTAGTTGGTTTGTTTTATTGTGCGGACATTCTTTACAAAAGATTCAAAACAAGAGATATTAGACAAATGGGAGGTTTGGCAAAAGTTGCTCCAAAATTTGCAATCTTCTTTATGATTATCATGCTAGGGTCTCTAGGCGTTCCATTGACCAACGGTTTTATCGGTGAGTTCATCCTGATCAAATCGGTTTTTGATTACAGTGCACTGTTGGGGATTATCTCTGGTCTAACGGTAATTTTGGCAGCAGCCTATTTGTTGAGATTTTACGGTAAAGCCATGTTTGGAAAAGGAAATCCAGAATTGTTGGCTTCTATGAAAGACCTTAGCAATGTAGAATTTATTGTATTGGGAAGTATTTCCATTTTAGTTTTAGCATTTGGGGTATATCCACAATGTGTATTGGATATGGTAGATTCTTCGGTGAAATTCATCTATACAGCTTTGAATTCATAATTGTTGAATCCTTTTAGATCGATAAAGAGTATTAAAATAATTTAAGATTTAGGAAGTTTTTACTTTTAATCTTTACAACTCAAAATTATAACATGACAGTTTTTATTATTGTTTTCTTAACAGCTTTGGCCTCTCTATTTGCAGGGACATTCGGAAGTGGAAAATGGTCCAGATACTTTGGTATTTTTGGTTTGTTAATCGCTTTGTATGTAAGTTATTTGCCAGAATGTTCATTCTTCGACCAGTACAAAAACATGTTCGAATTCGGAGCAAATGCTGCCTTATTTACTAAAATTTCTATTGTAACTACAATATTTATCTTCATCATTGCTGGGTTTGCATTCAGCAATCACAGAAGTCACCAGTCCGAATTGTATGCCTTGATGTTGTTCTCGCTTTGTGGTGGAATAATACTTTTCAGCTACCAAAATTTAGTAACGCTATTTTTAGGTGTCGAAATATTGTCCATCCCACTTTATGTATTGGCAGGAGCTAACAAAACCGATCTAAGATCGACAGAGGCATCCATGAAGTATCTTTTGATGGGAGCTTTTGCAACCGGTTTCTTACTTTTCGGTGTGGCCATGATCTACGGAACAACAGGAAGCTTTGATTTGTATAAAATTCATGAGTTCTCGACCTCTGCAGAAGGCAACTTAATGTTCAAATTGGGTGCAATCATGATGTTGGTCGCTTTGGCTTTCAAAGTATCTTTAGCTCCTTTCCACATGTGGAGTCCGGATGTCTATCAAGGTGCCCCATCATTAATCTCCGTATTTATGATGACGGTGGTAAAAATTTCTGCATTCTTTGGTTTCTTTAGACTTATGACCATTGCTTTCGTAGGTATCATTCCGGATTGGATTCAAGTTATTGGGGTCTTGGTCATCATTACTTTGCTATTGGCTAATGCTATGGGACTTGCACAAAGCAATGCCAAAAAAATGTTGGCATACTCTTCCGTTTCTCACGCTGGATATATTGCATTAATTTTCTTTGGAATTACCAATGCATCCATTTATAATTTAGCTTTTTACCTATTTGCTTATGCCATTGCAACCGTTGGTATGTTTATGTCATTAATTTGGGTAGAAAAACTAAAAAGAGAAACTTCTTTTATGGCTTTCAAAGGATTGTCTAAGAACGAGCCTCTAATCTCAGTGGTTGCTGCGATTTCCTTGATGTCTATGGCTGGTGTGCCTTTAACTGCTGGTTTTATTGGGAAATTCGGAATTTTTTCTCAAGCTATCGTAACCAATCCTATGATTGTTATGATTGCTATTTTAGGTTCTGCAATCTCAATTGCGTATTATTTGAGACCAATTATAGCCATGTTCTTCTACAAAGAAAGCAGCTTTAACACGACCGAAAAGGTATCTTTCACTTACAATGCAGTGGCTGTTGTTTTAATTGCTACCATGATTGGTTTAGGTGTTTATCCAGATTTGTTTAAAATGATCTTTTCTTTATAAAGAAGAGTTGAATCATACGAAGTCCATTTTCATTTTTGAGAATGGACTTTTTTTGTTTTATAAAACCAAGCTCTTTCTTTCATAATCCCTATTTTTGCAAAATGAATTTAGAAAACATTCTTCAAAATTTGCAGATTCAGGATATGAATCAAATGCAGAAATCGGCATATAAAGCCTCACAAAATCATCAAGACTTGGTGTTGCTTTCCCCTACAGGATCCGGTAAAACACTGGCTTTTTTGTTGCCATTGCTCAGGAATATGAAACCAAATCAAAGTGGCATTCAGGCTCTTGTATTGGTGCCAGCACGAGAATTGGCTTTACAAATTGAACAAGTTTTCAAGAGCATGAAAACCAATTTTAAGGTAAGCGTATGTTACGGCGGACACGATAAAAAAATAGAAACCAATAATCTGCAACAAGCTCCGGCTCTTCTTATTGGGACTCCAGGTAGGGCTGCCTATCATCTAAGAAATTCTAATTTTGATCCCAAATCCATCTCCATGTTAGTTTTGGATGAATTTGATAAATCTTTAGAATTCGGTTTTCAGGAAGATATGGCTTTTATCGTATCCACCATGTCCAACCTTCAGCAAAGGATTTTAACTTCTGCTACAGCTATGGATGCTATACCCACATTTGCAGGTCTTAAAGATGAAAAAATCCTTTCATTTCTAAAAACTCAAGAGGTAAAACCCATCTTGCATTTTAGAAAAGTGGAAACTACTGCCGAAGAAAAACTGGAAACTTTATTCAAATTAATTTGTAAAATAGGTGACAAAAGAACCCTAATTTTCTGCAATCACAGAGATGCTGTCGATCGTATTTCTGAACTTTTAAAACAAAAAGGAATCGAGAGGGAAGTTTTCCATGGCGGTTTAGAGCAAGACGAAAGAGAAAGGGCTTTGCTAAAATTTAGGAATGATTCTTCAAGAGTGCTAATCACTACCGATTTGGCAGCCCGTGGATTGGATATACCGGAAGTAGAGTCCATAGTTCATTATCAATTGCCTCCAAAAGAAGATGCTTTTATCCATAGAAACGGAAGGACTGCCAGGATGAATGCCAAAGGTTTTGTATATCTTATCATGTCCGAAGACGAAGCTTTTCCATTTATTAAAAATGATATTGCCGTAGAAAGTCTGGTGGAACGATACAAAATTCCTCAGAATACTCCTTTTCAAACCATCTACATCAGTGCCGGGAAAAAAGATAAAGTAAATAAAGTGGACATCGTAGGCTATCTTATCAAAAAGGGAAAACTGAACAAAGACGAAGTGGGCTTGATAGAGGTTAAAGACAATACTTCTTTCGTAGCAGTCGACAGGAAAAAAATCCAAGATTGTCTTATTCATTTGTCTAAAGAACGCTTGAAAAACAAAAAAGTTAAAATTGAAGTAGCTTATTAAACTCAAATTTTTTTTTAAATGAAAATTGCATCAATCCTGTTTTTCATGGCATTTTCCATGTTTTGTTTTGGTCAAAATGCTGAAGTATCTGAGAAAAATATCAAAAAGAACATCTATTTTTTGTCTTCGGATAAAATGAAAGGCAGACAGACCGGAAGCAAACAAATAGAAAAAACGGCTCGATTTATTGAGAAGCAATTCAAGAAAATGGGGCTACAACCTTTGGGGAATATCGGTTTTAGACAGCATTTTACAGCGAAAGTGAAAAGAGTTGTTGTATCCGATAGTTTGAGGAAAGCCAGTAACATCATTGGTTTCCTGGATAATGGAGCTGAAAAAACCATTGTCATTGGTGCTCATTATGACCACATTGGTTTTGGTGAATTGGGTAATTCTAAAGATGATAAATCAAATATTGGCAAAATCCATAACGGTGCCGATGACAATGCATCTGGAGTTGCCGGATTATTAGAATTAGCCAGAGTATATTCACAAAACGGTATCAAAGAAAAACACAATATTTTGTTTATCGCTTTCTGTGCTGAAGAATTGGGATTGTTGGGATCAAAATATTTCGTGGAAAATCCAACACTTCCTTTACAAAATATCTTATGGATGCTCAATATGGACATGATCGGTCGTTATTCCAAAGAGAATAAACTTGCCGTTATCGGTTACGGTACAAGTGCTGAGTTTAAAAAAGTTTTTGAAAATGTTAAAACCAATCTAAGTTTGAATTTAAGTAAAGACGGTCGTGGCGGTTCCGATCAAACCTCTTTTTATGATAAAAAAATTCCCGTTTTATTTTTTCATACCGGTGGACATCCAGATTACCACAAGCATGGTGATGATGCGGATAAAATCAATTATCGAGATTTAATTTCCATTTTAGATGTAGAAATTTCTGTGATCAACGAAACCATGAAATTTTCCAATATGGATTTTGTATGGACCAATTAAAAAAATACCGTATTCGACTTTGTCAAATACGGTATTTTTTTAATATTAAAATTTGTTACGGTTTCCAATAAGTCCATTTGTTGCCATTAAATACGGCCAATCGTTTGGCTCCGGTTTTATTGACATAAACCATCATACCTGGAGCAGGATCAGGAATGTTGTTGGTATCTAAAACCATAGGCAATACCATGGCTTTGTTTGGTGATTCTAATACCAATACACCGTCGGCAGTGCTTGTGTTGGATCCGATAATTACTTTAGCGCCGGTAACTTCAGTGACATTGGGCTGGTTGGTTAGTGCGCTTGTAATATTTGCGGTGTTGGCACTGCTAAGATTTTGCCAAGTTCCGTTGTAATACATCACTTTGGCGCTGGTTGCGGTACTTGCGTCCAAGAGTATAGTGCCTTCGGTTAGACTAGAACCGGTAGGAATGGTTCTTACATAAGGTAAGATAATTCCTTTGTTTTGATTTGCGGCAAATTCTAATAAAACGGAGGTCTTTTGTGCTGCAGGTACAGTTCCTACGGCATCTCCGATAATCACTTGTGAGTATCCTAAATTAAACAAAAGGATGCTTAGGATGGAAAATATAGTTTTCATAATTGTGTTGTGTTTAAAATGTTAGTAAATCTGAAAATGTTTTTATGGACATCCTGGGATATTGAAGCATTTCCAAGCTCCATCAGAATAGATTTTTAAACATTTATCGGTAGTGTCATAGACCATCATACCTTCTTGAGGGTTGGTAATATTTGTTAAATTAGCTTTTGCAATTCTAGTCACTACAAATCCTTTGGTATTGGACTCTAATGCAATATGTCCGGATTTTCTCAACATAGGCCAATTGTCGGTGTTTCCAGAGCCTGCTCTTTTCAATAAGGTGATACCTTCTTTTGTTGCAGGTCCATTATTAGGTGTGTAAGGAGAGTTATAACAAATACAACTTGCATATCCTGGATCTGTAGGTACATAATAAGTCACATGTACAGTTGAATATGGAGGGTTAGGACAGTCACCTTCAAAGAAAGCATAGTATGTACCAGGACCTACCATGAACGGAGTACCGATTTCTGAACCAGGTGTTCTAGTCGTAGTAGTATACCAATGTAAAGTCTGTCCAAGAGGTACTGTTCCTAAAAATGCAGTATTGATATTAACCGTCGTATTAGGGCAAATTTTTAAATCTTGAACTGCAGGTACAGTAGCGGCTCCACAAAGGTTTAATGGTGCAGTATTGGCAAAATTATACAATGGTTCATAAGCATTTGTTGTTGTGCCATCAGCCATACTACCGTTGATTCTATGTCCCACATATCCGAATTTAAAGGTACATTTCTTAACTACCATGGTGGTATGCCCACCGGTTTCTACTGCCATTAATACATCAGTGCTGAGGATCCCAGTTGTACCGTCATTTAATAATTCAGGATCATAATCATCACCTTCGTCGGGTTGAGCAAGCATTCTACCTCCATTGTTACCCCATCGGTAGATGGTTCCATCGTATCTTAATGCGTTTATTGCTGGTACATTTTGATCGTGTTCTTGTGGGCTGATCCAAGCAACATTGTCCATGGCTGTACCATCTGTTTTTTCTACTACAACCCATGATCTTCTTTCGTTGGTGGTAAAATCTCCTAATTGTTTGTTTCCATTTGCTCCCAAACTATAAAGTTTACCATCGGATGCTAATAAAAAATAACTGTTACTACCACTTCCTGTTGTGGTCATACCGATCATTTTAACATACGGAACAGATCCAGGATAAGTTCCAGTTACGGCTCCTGGTTTGTTCATTAAAGTAGCATAGTTTAATTGCAGAGGCGCATTTCCGTCACCTTTGTAGGCACCGGTACCCCAAGTGTAAATGTTACCATCACCGGTTAGGGCAAACATGGCTCCATGAACCCCTCGGATTACTTTGATATCACTAAGATTGGTGGTAGAGTTGGTTTTTATTCTATGCCATTTGTTGGTGATACCAGTAGTACCATCACCATTTTTACTCATGGTACCAGAAAGGATGTAACCAGCTCCGGAATTGGTAACAATAGCAAGGGTTAGATAAGATCCAAACATCATTTTTACATCGGTTGGTGCTACACCATCAGGTAATCCTGTGGTATTGGTAGCACTTCCCCCTTCTGTTAAAATTGAAACGGAATTGAATGCATTACTGCTTGTTAATGCGCCAGCAATTAGATTGTCTTCTACTCCCCATACATATAATCCTGTTGTGGTTAACACCGCCATTTGGTCGTTATTGATGGAGTTAGAGCCAACTGCTGTTTTTAGGATAGTCCCAGTGTAGGAAAATCCATTAGCTGGGATTACTTTTGTAGTCACTAAAAGGTGTGAGGCTCCAGTGCTAGCTGCATTTTCCCCCCAAGTGAGAACATCACCATTGGCTTCTCTAACTAAAGAAGAGTGGAAGTTGGATAATAAGTTGTCGTATTCAATCGTGTTGGGATCAACACTGTTAAGGTATGAATTCGAGTTACAAGCCGTTTGAGAATAAAGGTTGTAAGATGTGAACAGTAGGAGTACCCCTACCGCTTTCATTAAATTTTTTAAGCGTATCATTTTTTTTTGTTTTGAAGGTTTATAGTTTACTTGAATGATCAATGCATTCAAATAGTTCTTTCCGGTACAATTTTATTTAAAGATTGTTGAAAGAAATTAGTTTTTAAGATAACTTAAAAAAGGAGGGGGACGATTTCTAGAACTTATCAATAAGTATGAAATTAGTATTAATAAAATAAATGCAATAATTAAATTGATTACGAATGCATTAACACTAAGAGGGTAATTTATTGTTGGATTCCAAAATTTGAAATGATTTTTGAAAGTCGGCAACAATATGTTTTTCTCTTCAATTTTTTGTCGATACAAACTTTGTTGACTTGAAGTATAGAATGTTATGGTCTTATAAAGAGGTTTTACTAGTCCTGTTTTGTTTATAGAAACGGTTGTTTTGGATGGATTTCTATGGGGTTTTGGCTGTGCAACGGAAAGGTTTTTATTAATGATTTTACCGTTGTTAAATTCAGTAGGATTTATTATCGTTGCTCCTTTTTCTACTGCAATGATTTCTAATTGGACAGAAGTATTGTTTTTTTGAACTTGCTCCAATTTAGAAGCGTTGTCGGTAATAACAGTTGCGCCATTTAAAATGAAAATACGAGTGTTTAGACTGTCCTTTTCAAGTTGATGGGAAAAATTGTTGCCAAAAAAAAGTTGAGAAATGATTAGAAATAAAAACACTAAGGAACGCCCTACCAACAAGGTAGAGAACTCCTTAGTGTTTGTGTACTTCTTTTTCATCTTGTGTTGGAATTATCATTTGTGTGGATCTAATTCCTATGCAAATATACTCAAAAAGCAACACCTCAAAAGGGGAAAAAGACTGTATTTGAAATGGCAGATCTTAATAAATTAATCAAAATGGTGTGAATGATTTTAAATTTTTCTTCAAAAAAATATGTTTATCAGAGTAATGTTTTTTACTTTATTACGATTGGGTTAAAATATTTTTTATTATTTTTTATTTGACTTATTTTGATAAATCTAAAAGAAGTATGGAATTGACAAAAAATAAATTATTATTTTTGCCTATTAAATTTTTAAGCAAGAAAATGGTTAAAATTACTCTTCCGGATGGAAGCATCAAAGAATTTGAAAATAAAGTAACCCCAATTGAGGTTGCAAAATCGATAAGCGAAGGTTTGGCTCGAAATACCATTTCGGCAATTGTAAACGATAAACAGGTCGAAATTACAACAGAGATCGATCAAGATGCTTCGTTACAATTATTGACTTGGAACGATGATATGGGTAAGAAAGCATTTTGGCACTCTTCTGCCCATCTTTTAGCACAAGCAATTCTAGCGTATTTTCCTGATGCAAAATTAACCATTGGTCCTGCAATTGAAAATGGATTTTACTATGATGTCGATTTTGGAGATCAGTCTCTAAGTGAGAAAGATTTTGAAAAAATTGAAAAGAAAATGTTGGAAAATGCTAAAAAAGATTCAACTTTTCATCTGTATGCCGTGTCAAAAGCAGATGCTCTAAAAGAGTATGAAGGTAACCCTTTCAAAACCGAGTTGATCCAAAATTTAGAAGACGGAGAAATTACCTTCTGCAAACACGATGACTTTACTGACCTGTGTCGTGGTGGTCATATCCCATCAACAGGAATTGTGAAAGCCGTAAAAATTCTGAATGCTGCAGGGGCTTATTGGAGAGGAAACGAAAAAAATCCTCAATTGACCAGGGTTTACGGTATTTCTTTCCCAAAACAAAAAGAACTAACAGAATACTTAGAGAGATTAGAGGAAGCGAAAAGAAGAGACCATAGAAAATTAGGGAAAGAACTGGGGATTTTTGCTTTTTCAGAAAAAGTAGGTGCCGGCTTACCATTGTGGTTGCCAAAAGGTGCAGCTCTAAGAAAAAAACTTGAAAATTTTCTTTCCGAAGCTCAGAAAAAAGCGGGTTACGAATTTGTAATGACGCCGCACATCGGTAACATTGATTTGTATAAAACATCAGGGCATTACGAAAAATATGGTGCAGACAGTTTCCAATCCATTAAAACACCAAATGAAGGCGAAGAGTTTTTCCTAAAACCTATGAACTGCCCTCACCACTGCGAGATTTACAAAGTAGGACAGTGGTCGTACAGAGATTTGCCCAAAAGATATGCAGAGTTTGGAACGGTATATCGTTACGAACAATCCGGTGAGTTGCATGGGTTAACCAGAGTTAGAGGTTTTACACAAGACGATGCCCACCTTTTCTGTACTCCGGATCAATTGTTAAAAGAATTTGAAGGAGTAATCGATTTGGTTATGTATGTATTCAATTCTTTAGGATTTTCAGATTTCGTAACTCAAGTTTCTTTAAGAGATCAAGAAAATAGAGATAAATACATCGGTTCCGACGAGAATTGGGAAAAAGCAGAAAATGCAATTATCCAAGCAGCCAAAAATAAAGGCTTAAAAACGGTTGTAGAGTACGGTGAAGCAGCGTTCTACGGTCCGAAATTGGATTTCATGGTCAAAGATGCATTGGGTAGAAGCTGGCAGTTAGGAACCATTCAGGTAGATTATAATTTGCCTGAACGATTTGATCTTTGGTACACCGGAAATGACAACGAAAAGCACAGACCGGTGATGATACATCGTGCTCCGTTTGGATCTATGGAAAGATTTATCGCAATTTTATTAGAAAATACAGCCGGAGACTTCCCGTTGTGGTTAAGTCCGGAACAATATATTATTCTACCAATTTCAGAAAAATATGTAGATTATGCGAAAAAAGTTTCTCAATTGTTAGAAAATCACGAAATTAGCGGTTTGGTAGATGAGAGAAACGAGAAAACGGGTAAAAAAATTAGAGATGCTGAATTGAAAAAGATCCCATTCATGCTAGTTGTGGGAGAAAATGAAGAAAACGAAGCAACCGTTTCTGTTAGAAGACGAGGAGAAGGCGATCTTGGAGTTATGAAAATTGAAGATTTTATCCAGTATTTTAAGAAAGCTGCAGATACAGGTTTTGAATTTGGTAAATAAAACCTGGAATAATAAAAGTGTAACATTTAAAACATACGACAATAGCACAGAAATTTAACAACAGAGGAGGGATGCGCAGACCGATGCAAAAAGAGGATGCACATCAAATTAACGAAAAAATCCGCGCTAAGGAACTTCGTTTAGTAGGCGATAATGTAGAGCCTGGGATTTACCCAATTGAGAAAGCAAGAGAACTTGCCGAACAATTAGAATTGGATTTAGTAGTAATATCCGACAAGCAAGATTTGTACATCGCTAGAATTTTAGACTACAAAAAATTCCTTTTCGAACAAAAGAAAAAACAAAAGGAATTAAAGGCAAAGCAAGTTAAAGTAGTGGTAAAAGAAATCCGCTTTGGCCCTCAGACTGATGAACACGATTATGAGTTCAAAAAGAAACATGCTGAAAAATTCTTGGAAGAAGGATCAAAATTAAAGACTTATGTGTTTTTTAAAGGTCGTTCAATTATCTTTAAAGACCAAGGGGAGATTTTATTGTTAAAATTAGCTCAAGAGCTAGAACATGTAGGAAAGGTAGATCAATTGCCTAAATTAGAAGGTAAAAGAATGATTATGATGATGAGCCCTAAGAAGCCTGCAAAATAATCAGATAAAATAATAAGCAAAGAATCGAGATTTCTCGGTTCTTTTTTTTTGCATAAAAAAACCTCCAACACTAAGGAAGGAGGTAAAAACTAATAACCATGAAAACTCAAATTAAACATGAGAATCTTTAAAATAACTAGCAATATGCGTGCCAATTATTTGTTTTGAAATTCAATGTTCGAATTTTCAATGCAAATGTAAAAAGATTTTTGTAATTTCGCACCTTAAAAATAAAAAATATGTCAGGTAATATTACTTTTACAATGATTAAGCCCGATGCAGTTGCTGACGGGCATATCGGAGCAATTTTAGGGAAAATTTCTGAAGCTGGATTTGGTATTAAAGCATTAAAGCTAACCCAACTTACAGTGGATGATGCAAAGAAATTTTATGAAGTTCACGCAGAAAGACCGTTCTACGGAGAGTTGGTAGAATTTATGAGCAGAGGTCCAATTGTTGCTGCAATTTTAGAAAAAGACAATGCAGTAGAGGATTTTAGAACTTTAATCGGTGCTACCAATCCAGCTGAAGCTGCAGAAGGAACCATCAGAAAAATGTTTGCAAAAAGCGTTGGAGAAAATGCCGTACACGGTTCAGATTCTGATGAGAATGCATTAATCGAAGCTCAATTCCATTTTTCAGGAAGAGAAATATTCTAGTAAATAGAATTTTTAATATTAAACGCCTTTGTACTGTTCAAAGGCGTTTTTTTGTTTCTGTTTAAGTAATTATATATGACTGTGTTATTATTTAGAAATGGTGATTTTTGTTATAATATATTGTAAAAAATAGTATATTTGCTGAAAACTTACAAAATGTTAAATTATAGATTAAAAAATTACTTTCCGTTATTGGCTTTTGGGTTGTTGGGGAACTTATCTCTGGCTCAAAACCAACCTCAGAGGGCATCTATACCTAGCGCACCCGTACCAAGTACTTATAGGGCAGGCTCTATGATTGATGTAAACATGCCTCAATATCCTGCATCTGCATATACGCCTCTGCAAATGATTCAAAATGTTTTGATGACCAATGGTGGAGGTACAGGCTGTGCAACCCCGAATATTTCGAATGTTGTGATGACGCCGAATGTACCGGTAACTAACCCTAATAGACCGTGGGGTTATTTTAATAAAGGGACAGCGACCTATCCTTTTGCTGATGGATTAATATTATCTACTGGATATGCTGTAAAAGCTGGAAACACACCTAAAGGAGGGACACTTTCAGATAATTTGGAAGTATTGTTTGGGAATGGAGGTGATCAAGACTTGTCAAATGCGATTAATGTACCTGTTAGTCAGTTAAATGATGCGGTATCTTTAGAGTTTGATTTTGTACCTACAGCTACTCAAATGAAGTTTAATTATCATATGGCTTCTGATGAATATACAGGGTCTTTCCCTTGCTCTTATGCCGATGGTTTCGCTTTATTGTTGAAAAAGGTAGGAGATCCCAACTATACCAATATTGCAATTTTGCCTGCGGGTGGTGGCCCGGTAAGTGTGACCAATATTCGTCCGGCTAATAATAATACTGGGGGACCTATGGGATGTCCTCCGATGAACCCGACTTATTTTGCCGGGTACAATACCAATCCACCAACCGGAGATAACTTCAATGGGAAAACAATTCCATTAACCGCCATGGCAACCGTTATTCCGGGGCAAACATACCATATAAAAATGGTAGTTGCCGATAAAGGAGACAACTCGTATGACACGGCTGTGTTTTTAGAAGGAGGTTCTTTTAATATTGGGGTTCAGATTCTTGGTCCTGGTGGTGTTGCTTTGCCGCCATCCATCAATATGTGTGACAATACACCTCAAACACTTACAGCATCTATCCAGACTGCTGGTACTACATATCAATGGTTTTTAGGAACAACTCCTATTCCTGGAGCTACCTCACCTACAATTACGGTGAACCAAGGTGGTGACTATTCGGTTGAAGCTATGGTGCCAGGAAATAACTGTCCAAGTAAAGCTACAATTACTGTTGTAGCAGGAACCTCACCTACTGTTCAGGATACCACTTTAACCAATTGTTCAGGGAATAATAATTTTAATTTGACATTGTCACAACCAGGTGTTACTTCTACTCCGAATGTAACTTACTTATATTACACCAATCAGGCAGATGCCTTGGCGGGAAATGTTAACAATTCCATTCCTGATCCATTGAACTTTAACAGCCCAGGTAACCAGTCTGTTTATGTACAAGTAAGCAGTGGTTTTTGTTCTAAGGTAGCAAAAGTTGATCTTGTAGTAGCTGATCCAATTGTAGTAGATATTGTTCAGCCGGGACAAATTTCATGTACCAATTCAACGGTTGTTTTGGATGCAACAGCTTCAACATATCCTGCGGGAGCAGTGTTTAGTTGGGTAGCTTCTGCTGGTGGTACCATTTATTCAAACCCGAACACATTGACTCCAACAGTGAGTTCTGCTGGTACTTATACATTGACGATTTCAAGAAATTATCAACCCGGTGATACAACATGTTCTGGTGCTGCTGCTGTTAATGTTACGGATAACTTAATTAAACCTGTAACTCAAGTTACGACGAATAAAGTTAAAATCTGTAAAGGAGAGTCCGTAACGCTTACTGCAACAGGAGGGGTAACTTATAACTGGACCAATATTGCGGGTACTGGTGGTGTACAGGTGGTGTCACCGAGTACGACAACTACTTTCACGGTATATGCAGTGGGTGCCAATGGATGTCCTTCTATTAACCCAGCGACCATTAAAATTGAAGTAGAACAACCTCCGGTTTCTAGTTTGAAAGCGATTTCGGGTCAGATTTGTCAAGGTGATGAAATTACTTTAGATGCAGGAGCTCCACCGGCTGGATCCACACAAACTTATACCTACTTGTGGGATTCAGGTGAGACTACTCAGACCATTACTACAGGTGTTGTTGGTCCACATACAGTAACTATTGATAATGGGACTTGTACCAAATCATTTACAACACAGGTGGTACAAGCTCTTCCACCTCATATTAAGAGTGTAGAATTCAACAATCATGTATTGTCACTTTGGGCATACAATCCGAGTAACGGACCTTTGATGTACTCTATTGATGGTGGATTTACTTGGCAAGATTCTAATGTATTCACCAATGTCCCTAACAATGTAACTATTTTTATTAAAGTGAAATTAAGAAATACTAGTTGCGAAAGTACTTTGGAATACTTTACCTTTAATATGAACAATGTTATTACGCCAAATGGTGATGGACAAAACGATGTGGTAGATTTTACAGGGATTTCCGTGTACAAAGGATTCACAGCATCCATCTTTGATAGATACGGTAAAGAATTGTTCAAAACGGGACCTAACAAATACATTTGGGATGGTAAATTCCAAACCAGAACATTGCCTTCAGCAACTTATTGGTATAAGATTAATTACGAAGATCCAGCAAGCAAAGAGCAGGTGAATAAGTCTGGATGGATCATGTTGAAAAACAGAGAATAATCACGATTTAATTCAAATTGTAAGTAAATAAAATCAGCCTTTCTAGAACAGAAAGGCTGATTTATTTTTTTGAGTGTTTTTTTAAGAATTCCAAAGTTGTGTAAAATGGATGAAATCATCCACGGAAAGCTCTTCCGCTCGTTTGTCCATAAATGGATGTTTTTGCAAATGCTCAGGTATCATTAATACTTTTAGGGCATTGCTCAGTTTTTTTCTCCTTTGATTGAATCCTGCTTTTACAATTTTCTTAAACAATTCTTCATGCCCCGCCAACCCTTCTTTTGGGTTTCTAACCATCTGTATAACTCCAGATTTAACTTTTGGAGGAGGGTTGAAAACATTTTCATGAACGGTGAAAAGGTATTTGACATCATAATATGCCTGTACCAAAACCGTTAGGATTCCATAATCTTTTGTTCTGGGCTGTGCAGAGGTTCTCTCGGCAACTTCCTTCTGAAACATACCAACCATCTCTGGAATTAATGCATAGTTATCGATAATTTTAAACAATATTTGAGAAGAAATGTTATACGGGAAATTCCCGATAATGGCTGTCTGCTCTTGGTTAAATTGGTTGAAATCCAACTTTAAAAAATCCCCAACAAAAGTTTGTTCTGTGATTTTTAAATAGTTGTTTTTTAAATATTCAATAGACTCATGGTCAATCTCGGCCAAATATAAATGTTGTTGTTTTTCTAAAAGATATTTAGTCAAAACACCAGTTCCTGGACCTACTTCGACAATGTTTTTGTAATCGTTTCCAGATAGACCTTCAACAATTTTATTGGCAATATTTTCATCGGTAAGAAAGTGTTGGCCTAAATGTTTTTTTGCTTTTACAGACATGTATGATTGTTCTTTTTATTTAATAGACGGTCGATAGAAAACCCTCGTTAATTCTGAAGTTTTATGATTTCATTAACATTGATTTTCACTAAACCGTGGCAAATTTCGGAAGATTTTTTCTATTTTAGCCAAAAATTTTTGTTCGAATGGCAAATACTGTAGAAGATTATAACAAGAAAAGATTGAGATCCAGTAATATTACCGTTGTGGTAAGTATTTCCTTGGTTCTTTTTTTGATGGGGTTAATAGGTCTAATTTTGATTAATGCTCAAAAATATTCAGATTATCTGAAAGAACAATTGGTAATAAATGCTTATTTTAATGATAATTATGATGCGAAAGATTCGGTAAAAGTTTTGAAATTAGAAGAAGAAGCAGTTCAGAATATTCAAAAATTATCTTCCGTAAAAAAAGTAAATTACATCACCAGAGAGCAGGCCACATTGGAGGCCAAAAAAAGTCTAGGAGTTGATGGACAAAGTCTTTTTGAAGAAAATATTTTCCCCGCTTCTGTAGAAATCTCTTTAAAACCAGAGTACAACGATTCTACCAAGATCAGCACGGCAATCAAAGAAATATCCAGTATCCCAGGTGTGGTCGATGTGAAGAACGATACCGATTCTCAGAAAATTTATAATAATCTGAACAAAATCCTAAAATGGATTTTTGCATTCTCTATGTTGTTTTTAATCTTGGCCATCGTCTTGATTAATAATTCCATTCGTTTGAAAATTTTCTCAAAAAGATTCATCATCAAAACCATGCAATTGGTAGGCGCCAACAGATCGTTTATTTTAAAACCTTTCGTAATCGAAGCTCTTATTCTTGGTTTGTTAGGAGCATTTATTGGTCTATTGGCTCTTTTTGGTGTTTGGTATTATTTTACAACCGAAATCAAGACTCCTTTTGTGCAGGATAATCAACAGTATTTATGGTTGGTTTTGTCGGTATTGGGCACCGGTATTGCAATTACAGTTGTGAGTACAGTTGTTGCAACCTGGAGATTTTTAAGATCAAATATTGACGATTTATATTATTCATAAATTATGGCAAAAAAAAACACGACATTCTCTGCAGATCAATTCGGATCGAAAAATGAAGAATCTACAACGGTTGAAAACCTATTCTATTTCGGAAAAGAAAATTATAAATGGATGCTTATCGGTATAGCATTTATTGCTCTAGGTTTTCTTTTAATGTTGGGTTCAGATGCCAATACAATAGATGGAAAACTCAATCCTAACGAGTGGAATGAAGGTATTTTTTCCATTAGAAGAATTAGGATCGCACCACTTTTAGTGATCCTAGGATTTGGTATAGAAGTCTATGCCATTCTGAAAAGAAACAAATAATATTTTAATTAATAATTTACTACAACTTTGTCTGAACAATTTGATTGGACAAAGTTTTTTTTAATAGAAAGCAAACATGGATTTAGTACAAGCCATCATCATAGCCATTGTAGAAGGTTTAACAGAATTTTTACCTATTTCATCAACCGCACACATGGGATTTGCTGCCAATTTGATGGGGATGCAAGAGTCAGAATTTCTGAAAATGTTTCAGGTGTCCATTCAATTTGGGGCCATTTTAGCGGTTGTTATTGCTTATTGGAAGAAATTTTTCGACTTTTCAAATTTTCAATTTTATATAAAATTAGCGTTCTCTGTATTGCCGGCATTGGTTTTGGGCAAGTTGTTAGACGACAAAATAGAAGCTGTTTTGGGTAATCAAATTGCCATTTCTGCAGTCTTGGTTATCGGTGGAGTTATTTTGCTATTTGTGGACAAATGGTTCAAGAATCCTACCGTTTTAGATGAAAAAGAAATGACCATCAAAAAAGGCATTATGATTGGTTTTTGGCAATGTTTGGCCATGATGCCGGGAACCAGCCGAAGTGCAGCTTCCATTATTGGTGGTATGACCCAAGGATTGACCAGAAAAGCAGCCGCAGAATTTTCATTTTTCTTGGCGGTACCCACGATGCTGGCCGTTACCGTTTATTCGGTTTTTGTGAAAACTTGGGCCGAAGGTACAGAACATGCAACCAAAGGTTACGAAATGTTGTTGAGCTCAAACGATAATTTAATGTTGTTTTTTGTTGGAAATGCAGTCGCTTTCATTACCGCTTGGATTGCCATAAAATCCTTTATCGCATTCCTCAACAAATACGGATTCAAGCTTTGGGGAATCTACAGAATTGTTGTAGGTATCGTATTACTCATCTATTTTTATTTTCTACAATAATTTTTAGGTTTACTATTTTTGCATCATGAATTTTACAGCAGAAGAGATACAAGCAGGACAAGTTTTACTAATTGATAAACCGTTGGATTGGACTTCCTTCAATGCGGTTAATAAAGTGAAATGGAAACTGAAAAGGGAGTTTAACCTAAAAAAAATTAAAGTAGGACACGCCGGAACTCTTGATCCTAAAGCCACAGGATTGTTAATCGTTTGTACAGGAAAAGCGACCAAACAAATTCAAGAAATTCAAGATGCACCTAAAGAATATTTCACAGAAATTAAAATTGGAGCTCAGACCGAGAGTTACGATACCGAAAAACCCGAGATTCTAAATCAGGATATTGCCCACATCAATCATGAGTTTATTTTGGAAAAATTAAATGATTTTTTGGGAGAAATAGACCAAACGCCACCAATTTTTTCGGCCTTGAAAGTGGACGGCAAAAGAGCTTACGATCTTGCAAGAGCTGGGAAAGAAGTGGAAATGAAATCCAGAAAAACCACGATTTTCTACATTCAAAATATTGAAATTAATTTGCCATTTGTACAATTTACTGTAGGGTGTTCCAAGGGAACTTATATCCGCAGTTTGGCTCACGATATTGGCCAATCCTTGGGAGTAGGAGCCTACCTCACCCAACTGAGGAGAACTAAAATCGGTGATTATTCTGTGGAAAATGCCAGTCAGGATTATTTGCAAAACGAATTCAGGTTTTCAAATATTTTGGATTAAAAATCAGTTAAATACAGCTTCATTTGGTTTTCATACTCAGATTTTAGCTTCAAAAACTTCAAAATCTTTTTACTGTCCGGATTAGAAATTCTATAATACAGTATTTTTTCTGCTGAATATTTAAAGTAAGGATGGCTTTTCAACCAAGCTTCAGGAGCGTCCGTCAAAGAATATTTTTGAACTTGATCGGTATTTAGTTTTACGGTAGATATGAGTTTTTCTGCCAATGATTTGTCGATTTCATAGGTGTCTACAAGTTGTTGCGCTTTCATAAAACCACCTAGTTTTTTTCTGAATCCCAATATCATGGCGGCATCTTTTTCTGAAAAACCAAATTCTGTAAGTTGTCGATACGAGATTTTATTGAGGTCTATCGTGCTAAAATCGGTAGGATTATGCTGAACGGCAACTGCTTCTTTCTTTTCAACAGGATTTGTGTGTTCGGTATTTATCCGAATATACGGTTCTAATTCTTTAAATTTTTCATCGGAAATAACAAAGCAATTTTTAAGGTCTTCCATTGTTCTGAATTGGCCTTTTAGATTTCGATCTCTGTAATTTACGATGACTTGAGCTTGTTTTTCAGAAAAACCAAGGCCTTTCCAACCGTCGAGATCGGTTTGGTTGGGATCAAACGGTTTTAGATGAATTTTGTTTTTTGAACCTTCATTTTTTGTGTAAAATTTATTGTAATCCGACGGTGTTTTCTCGGGTAAAATGAGATAGGCTTCTAGTTTTTTATAATTTTCATCTGAAATGATGAAACATTCTTTAAATTTCTCTTTGCTTACGAATGTTCCGCCTAAATATTTCTTGTATTTATCAATGGCAATTGCCTGTTTCTCACTGAATCCCATGTTTTGCCAATCGGTTATGCTTAACTTGTCGGGGTTGAATTTTTGTGAAACCTGAACTTGTTTTCTATCGAATTTATCATAATTTCTATCAAAGTTATTCTCTTTTTTATGGGTTTCAGGAAGGAGGATGTAAGGCTCTATTTCGGCATATTTTTCATCCGATATGGCATAACATTTTTTCAATTGTACTTTCGATAGAAACCGTCCGCCAATAATGTTTTTGTACTTTAGAATGGTGGCGATTTGCTTTTTGCTGAACCCTAATTTTTCCCATTGTTGCTCGTCCAATTCATTTGGGTCAAATTCTGACAGGACCACTTTGGGTTGGCTGGTTCGGACATTGCTCCAAGTCAATTGTTTATCAAATTGAACAGCCGATTTTTTTAGTGCAAAATGAAAAATACTTTTGCTGAAAAGAAGAAGAAAACCCAAAATTAGGATGCCCCAAAATTGTTTCCTTCGGATGATGAAAGGAAGTTTTGCATTCATTTGTGTTGGTTTTCATACAAAGTTAATGAAATAACAACTTGCAAATGAGGTATATAATGTTAAATTTTATTCGGGATCATCAGGTTTGTCAACGAGCGATTCTTTCAACTTGTTCAGTTCTGCTCGTACAAACTCCAAGCGATCAATGATAGAAACGGTGGCCGGAATCTTGGCATTGGTCGTTAGTGCAATTCTTGCACCGTCCAAAGTGTAGCCTTTTTCTTTGACCAAATGATAGATAATTTTTAGATTTTTGATGTCCTCTGGAGTAAAATATCGATTTCCTTTTCTATTTTTTTTGGGCTTCAAAATAGGGAATTCTTGCTCCCAATACCGGATGAGCGAAGCATTGACATCAAATGCCTTGGCAACTTCACCGATGGAATAGTACAATTTGTCTGGGAGATTGAGTTTCATATTGAAGGTTAAAGATAGAAAATTTTACTTTATTTTATTTTGATTTTTATCAGCAACGATTG
This sequence comes from Amniculibacterium sp. G2-70, assembly GCF_014353055.1. Classification (GTDB taxonomy): domain Bacteria; phylum Bacteroidota; class Bacteroidia; order Flavobacteriales; family Weeksellaceae; genus Amniculibacterium; species Amniculibacterium aquaticum. The sequence continues at coordinate 730,495 of NZ_CP060698.1, read as the reverse complement.
TTTAAATAAACCCAACATGGGTAATGTTTCCTTTTTTCTTTAAAACCAAGAACAAAAGTTTTAAAGAATTTTCATCTTGTTTTTCTATTTCGATCAGGTTGTTTTTCCCTTTCAAGGGATATGTTTTTTCAGTGTTTTTTACAACATAATTGTTAAAATCAGCATTAAGATGGATCAAGACGGCTTCATCTGCAACTTGGTTGATGGCAATGCTGTCGTTAAAAAGTCCAATGTCCATTACAGCAACTTTGCTCAGATTGGGAATTTCTCCAAACTGAAATTGTCTAAGCAGTTGCTGGGCTTCATCCGATTTCAATCCCAATTCTATTCTTCTTTGTCCACGGGGCGATGTTTTATCCAAATCTTTGATGTTGGTCATCACCTTTGTAAATTTTTGATACATCACCTTGTCGCCACAATTTTCAACAAAAGTGGCTACGGCCATTCGGATCATTTTGCTGGCTTTCGAGCAATGTCCAAACTCAGTAGAATTTTCTTTAACCTTTTTATAATTGGGATTGTTGGCAAAAGCTTCCGTACTGAAACCACTTTTTTTTCTCACCACCGGAACTCCGTTGAGGTTGTAAAAAACAAGGTCATCAATGCTGCCTCGTACTTCTTTCAGATCGTTGTATTTTGCCATATTTTTTATGAAGAACAAATGTAGAATTTTTCATCAAATTGGCAAAGTTGTAGTATAAGTTGTTGTGAAAAATTCTGAAAAAATAGAGTATATTTGTTGCAATTAATTGGCTTATGAAGCGTATTGGGATGGCTTTGGTATCGGTGTCTTTATTTTTGGTCTCTTGTGGAGCCAAAAAAGTAACGGCATACCCTACTTCTACCAAAACAAAAACTGAAAATTTAAGAAAATTAGAATCTAAAAATACAGGCGTTTTTTCTAGATATGCCAAAAATATTCTAAAATCGGCAGATCAATATTTGGGAGTTCCATACCGATACGGTGGAGCTACAGCAGAAGGGTTTGATTGTTCGGGCTTGGTATGTAAGGTGTTTGACGAGAACAATAAAAAGTTACCACGAAGATCCGAAGATCAATCCAAATTAGGAGATCGTATTGACATTGATGAGGTGAAACCTGGAGATCTTTTATTTTTTGCAACCGGCGGTGGCACTCGCGTTTCTCATGTCGGCATTGTTCATGAAATTGAAAATCTTGGCGAAATACGATTCATCCATGCATCTACCTCCAAAGGGGTTGTCGTGTCTTCGTTGAACGAAAAATATTGGAACAAAGCCTTTCTTTTTGCTAGAAGATTGAATGATTAAATTCAATAGTATTTCAATACCCAATGCTGGTTCGAGCGTCTTGCCGTCCGCTCTCGCACGATTTTATAGTGTGGTAGGTTCAAAAAAAATAGATAACTTTAGCTAAAAGTTTGTTTAATGAGCCGTAATTGAAAAAGGATTGTTAGATAATGTCGTATTTAGAATGTTTGATTTTTAAGATGTCCACACAAAAGGATTGACTTCGTCGAATTTCATTTCGTGCGGTAGTGGGGTGTTGGTTTTAAAGATTAGGATATTTCTCCGGATTTTGGAAAGTGTTAAAAACAGAGTAAATGTAAACTGTCTTTTCGTCTTCGTAAATTTCAAAGAAAACGAGGTACGGCATGTGTTTAAACGGCAATGCTCTGATATTTTTGTGTCGAAATTGGAAAAACGGATTGAACTCCAAAGCGTCTAAAGCATCATTCAGTTGTGTTCTGAAGTTGTACTCCCCATTTTCAGATTTTGAACTATGGTATTCTATTGCCTGCTCAATTTCTTTATCAGCAATGCTAGAAAATAGGAGTTTATAATTTGTGTTTTCTTGTGAGTTCATCTCGGGAAATAAAGCTTTTTTTATCTTGTTGTAATGCTTTTTCCAGTATTCTTTTTTGCTGTTCAGAAATCAAAGGAAAATCTTCATTTTCATTTGGAATAATAATAATTTCTACACTTTTGGCATTAAAATCCTTTGGAAGCGACACATTAAAAGAATGGTCTTTCACTTCTACAAATTGTCTAATCGCATTCATAATCATAAAATTTTCTATACAAACATACAAAAATTCTGCTTTCTTTATAAAGGGAAAAAAAGTAAAATAAGATATTGAAAAACATAAACTTCTAATAAAGGAACCTTCCCTCCACTGTCGCACGATTGTATCGTGTGGTAGGTTTCCCCACGCTGGTGTGAGCGTCCCACTCGTACCCATAAACAATAAGAAATGAGTAGAAAATATAAATTCAAAGAAAAAGACGGAGCAAATTTTATTAGTTTTGCAGATACAAAATAGTAAAATTTAAATAAAATAATATGTTGCAACAAACAATCGAAAACATTTGGGAGAATAGAGAATTGCTTCAAGATCCTGCCAATCAGGAAATTATCAGAACGGTGATCCATCAGTTGGATTTGGGTGAACTTCGTGTAGCAGAACCTACAGAAAGCGGTTGGAAAGTAAACGAATGGGTGAAAAAAGCCGTAGTCATGTATTTCCCAATTCAAAAAATGGAAACCATTGAGGTGGGATGTTTCGAGTTTCACGATAAAATTCCGTTGAAGAAAAATTATGCTGAAAAAGGAGTAAGAGTTGTGCCACATGCCATTGCAAGACACGGATGTTTTGTAGCGCCTGGCGTTATTATGATGCCGTCTTATGTTAATATTGGTGCGTATGTCGATAGCGGAACCATGGTAGATACTTGGGCTACCGTAGGATCTTGCGCACAAATCGGTAAAAATGTTCACCTTAGTGGTGGCGTTGGTATTGGTGGTGTTTTGGAACCTTTGCAGGCTGCTCCCGTAATTATTGAAGACGATTGTTTTGTGGGTTCAAGATGCATTGTTGTAGAAGGGGTTCATGTGGAAAAAGAAGCGGTTTTGGGTGCCAATGTCGTATTGACGGCTTCAACAAAAATCATTGATATTACAGGTGATGAACCGGTTGAATTGAAGGGAAGAGTGCCGGCCAGATCGGTGGTGATCCCAGGTTCTTATACCAAAAAATTCCCGGCAGGAGAGTATCAAGTTCCTTGTGCTTTGATCATCGGAAAAAGAAAAGAATCAACCGACAAAAAAACCTCTTTGAACGATGCTCTTAGAGAAAATAATGTTGCCGTATAAGCAATAACTCTTTTCTATTAGAAAAAAAACTCTTTGAATGTTGTTTCAGAGAGTTTTTTTTGGTCATAATATGACGAATGTCGATTTGAGTTATTATAAAATGAATTTCGTTATTTTCGAATGATCAAATGTGAAACTACCGATAGGATTGCCCCATGCAATCCTTACCAATAATCAAACAATTGGTTGAAACCCCCGATGATTATCGATAATTCGTTTTGTTGCTTCACGATACTTTAGTATTTTTACCCATTAACTAAATTTTGTACTAAGTGAAAGAAAAGTTTATTTCTTTTTTTACCCGTTTTCCCATTGTTGCTGCAATTTATATTCTTGTTGCAGGGCTTACGGCGTTTTCAAAATACCAAAGAGGACCGGAGAGTTATAACAATTATTTATTGTTCAAAAATGTTTTTGTACACACCAGCGAGAAGCTGAATTTATACTCACTGTATCCGGAACTGTACTTTGATAGCAACCATTACGGAGTTTTTTTCTCAGTGCTTATTGCTCCATTTGCCGTATTGCCGGACGGTTTTGGAATGGTTTTGTGGAATGTTGCCAATGTTCTGTTATTTCTATTCGCCATTTATAAACTCCCTTTTACCGAAACTCAAAAGTCACTTTTTGCTTGGCTTTGCATTCAAGAATACATTACTGCAGCTCTTTATTTTCAGTTTAATATTGCACTTACAGGTCTTTTAATGCTTTCGGCTGTGGCTGTTTTAAGAGGTAGAGAAATTCATTCGGCTTTTTCCATCATGATTGGGACTTTTGTGAAAATCTACGGAGTGGTCGGGCTTTCGGCATTTTTATTTATGAAAAACAAAACTAAATTTATTGCAGCTTGCTTCGTGTTTGCAATACTTTTTTTCTTACTCCCGATGCTGATTTCGGATGCGCATTTCGGTGTACAATCGTATCTGGATTGGTACCAATCGCTTACCGAAAAAAATCTGTCCAATCAAGTTTTAGGGACAAGGCAAGACTATTCTGTAATGGGCGTCTTTAGACGAATTTTGGGCGATGCTTCCTTGCCAACTTTGTGGTTTCTAATCCCGGGTATGGTGGTCTTTGCTTTGCCGTATCTACGATTCAATCAATATAAATTGCCTGCGTTCCAAATGATGATATTGGCATCAACATTATTGTTTCTAGTGCTCTTTAGTTCCGGATCGGAGTCGCCAACCTACATCATCGCTGTTTCTGGGGTGATGATATGGTTTTTGATGCAGAAAAATAAAAACAAATTGGATGTTGCTCTTTTGATTTTCGTGATTGTTCTTACATGTTTCGGGTTTTCGGATGTATTCCCAAAATCTTTTAAAGAAAACTACATAATGAAATATTCTCTGAAAGCCGTCCCTTGTATTTTGGTGTGGATGAAAATAATTTACGAATTGCTTACCCGTGATTTCGAGAAAGATTATATTTTAGCAAAATGAAAAGCATCAGCATTGTAATTCCAGCCTATAATGAAGAGGGAAATCTTAGAAAAATCAGAGAAGAAATAGATTTGGTTTTTCAAAATTTACCCACTTATCGATACGAAATTATTTTTGTTAATGATGGCAGTCGGGACAATACTCAAGAGATTTTAGAAATCATGTCCACGGAGTTTTCAGAAGTGAAATTTATAGAATTTTCAAGAAATTTTGGCCATCAAAATGCGGTGAAAGCGGGTCTGGATTTTGCCATGGGCAATGCAGTAATCTCAATGGATGCCGACCTTCAGCACCCACCAAAAGTAATTTTGGAGCTGATCAAAAAATGGGAAGAAGGTTACGACTTGGTCTATACTCTGAGAAAATACAACCAAGCAACATCACCGTTTAAAAAATTGACTTCCAATTTTTTCTATAAAATTTTAGTCTCACTTTCCGATGTCGAGTTGGAAAAAGGAAGCTCGGATTTCAGGTTGATGGATGCTTCTGTAGTCGAAATTATGCGCCAAGCCGATGAATCGGATTTGTTCCTTCGTGGACTTTCCAAATGGGTGGGCTTTAGACAATATGCCGTTCATTATACGGCAGACGATCGTTTCTCCGGAAGCAGCAAATACAGTTTGAAAAAAATGTTCAAATTTGCTTTTACAGGCATCACGGCTTTTTCGGTGAAACCCTTATATTTAGCTTCTTATCTTGGGTTTTTCTTTTCTTTTTTAGGGTTGCTGTACATTCCGTATGTGGTTTATGCCTTCATCAGCAAAACAGAAATTTCAGGTTGGGCATCGCTTATCATGACGGTGGTTTTTTTTGGTGGTGTGCAGCTCATCATTCTCGGGATATTGGGCATCTACATTGGGAAAATGTTCAAACAAATGAAAAATAGACCCAATTATATTGTTAGGTCCAAAAATTTTTAATGATGAAGATAGGGTACGATGCCAAACGGCTTTTTCATAATGCCTCTGGATTGGGCAATTATTCTCGGGATTTAGTCAGGATTGTCGCTCAGTTTTATCCTGAAAACTTGTATGTCGTTTTTGCAAAATCACCTTCTGAAAGAGCAAAGTCTTTGTTAGAAGTATCAAATGTTTTTTTTAGAAAAATATCAGGAGCTAAGTTTGGACGACAACTTCAAATGGGAAAAGATGCACAAGCTGAGGATTGTGATATCTTCCACGGTCTGTCTGGAGAATTGCCTTTGAAATGGAGCCGTAAACCCATTAAAAAAATCGTTACCGTACACGATGTTATCTTCTTAAAATATCCGGAATTTTATTCTTTTTTTGATCGTAAAATCCATGCTTGGAAATTTAAAAATGCATGTTCGCAAGCCGATTTGGTCGTGGCTATTTCGCAGCAAACAAAAAGCGACATCGTGCAGTACTTCAAAGTTCCGGAAGTGAAAATCCGTGTGGTGTACCAATCCTGTCATCAGGCTTTTAAAGTAGAATATTCTGAAAAAGAATTATCAGAAGTTCAGCAAAAATATTCTCTTCCACTTGAGTTTTTATTGAATGTAGGGACTATAGAAGAGCGAAAGAACCTTTTCTCCGTGGTGAAAGCCATTAAAGGTACCTCCATCCCTTTAGTGGTGGTAGGTAAGGAGACAAAATATTCGGTTAGAATTAGAAAGTTTATAGAGAAAAATAAGATGCAAAATCAGGTTTTTTTTCTGAAAAATGTATCCATGGAAGATTTGGCAAAAATCTATCAATTGGCAAGCATCTTTATTTATCCAAGTTTGTACGAGGGTTTTGGTATCCCGATTATCGAGGCGTTGTTTTCTAAAACTCCCGTAATTACAAGCAATCTGAGTTGTTTGCCAGAAGCAGGCGGGCCGGATTCTTTATACATAGACCCCAATAATACGGACGACATCAGGTCGAAAATCAATTTTCTTTGGGAAAATAAATCCGAACGAGATCGACGATCAGAAAGATCTTTTCAATTTGTACAAAAATTCAACGAAGAGCAGATCGCTAAAGAGATGATGGAAGTGTATAAAGAAGTACTAAGTTAGTTACTCACTATTCAGAATAATTTACAACCACAAACTTTTTATTTGTTTGTGGTTGTTTTTATTAGAACCTAAAATCTATTATTCGATAAATTTGTTTTGCTCATTGAGTAAAACACCAGCAAAACCAAAAAATACAACTGCAAATACAGTGAAAGCAATGACCAGAATCCAAATGAGAAACATTCCTCTAGCCCAATTTTTTCTGTGAATGTTACCGTCTCCTAAAGCCCAGACTAACAAAAGAATCCATCCGATGACTGGGATTCCGGCGAGAACAATATTGATGGCCCAATCACCACTGGACAATGTTCTATGTCTGTAGTCGTAAGCTCCGTTGATTTCTTTTTGATTTTCCATTGATTTGTTTTTTTAATTTGAAATAAATGTATGGTTTTTTTCTTCTTTATGAGTATTTTTTTGCAAGGTATTGTGCAATGGACAAAAAAATCCCCAACACGAATAAAAATGTTGGGGATTTATGAAGTTGAAATTTGGTATTGAAAATTTCTAAATAAATTTAAACCGGCTCTTAATTGAACATGTCTTTTACCTTGTCGAAAAATGATTTTTCTTTTCCAGACGGTTCGGCAGTCATTTCGCCGTTTTCCATTTGTTTTTCAAAGAAAGCTTTTTGTTCGGCATTTAGTTTTTGAGGAGTCCAAACATTGATGTGGACAAACATATCGCCTTTGCCATAGCTGTCGATGCTTGGGAGTCCTTTTCCGCTAAGTCTAAGAATTTTTCCGGATTGTGTACCGGCATCTATTTTTATTTTTACCTTCCCACCTACGGTTGGGATTTCTTTTTGAGTTCCCAGAGCGGCTTCTGCAAAAGAAATGTACAATTCTTGGTGCAGGTTGTCACCTTCTCGTTTGATGGTTTTATCTTCTTCTTCCTCAACAACAACATAAAGGTCACCAGGGTTGCCACCAAAAGGTGCGTCGTTACCTTTGCCTCTCACATTCAGTTGTATGCCGTCTCTTGCACCTGCCGGAATGTTGATGGTCACTTCTTCCTCATCTTTTACCAATCCTTGAGCATTTGCACCAGCCGGGATTTTATCGGCCACCTTTCCAAGACCTTGACAAGTGCCACAAGTGGTTTGTGTTTGCATTTGCCCGAACATGGTGTTCATAACTTTTATTTGAGCACCAGATCCGTGACAGGTCGGACAGGTTTTGGAAGTTACTCCGGCTGCGGCTTTCATTTTTTTTACCTTGATGGTTTTTTGGGTGCCGTTCACCATTTCTTCCAAGTTTAGTTTTATCCTAACCCTAAGGTTAGATCCTCTAACTTGTTGTTGTCTTTGCTGTCCACCACCAAAACCACCGCCAAAATGACCGCCAAAGATGTCACCAAACTGGGAGAAAATATCTTCCATGTTCATGCCGCCACCAAAACCGCCACCGCCAAAACCACCGTTTCCGCCCATTCCGGCGTGTCCGTATTGGTCATAACGGGCTTTTTTATTGTCGTCACTCAAGATTTCATAGGCTTCAGCAGCTTCTTTAAATTTATCTTCAGCTTCTTTGTTTCCAGGGTTTTTGTCAGGATGGTATTTGATAGCCATTTTACGGTAGGCTTTCTTAATTTCATCCGCCGATGCACCTTTGGAGATGCCTAGAACTTCGTAATAGTCGCGTTTTGCCATTTTTTTTACTTTTCTTGGGGTCTATTAAAATCCGGTTACCACTTTTGTGAAACGGATTACTTTTCCGTGAAGGGTGTATCCCACTTCGATTACATCTACAATTTTTCCTTTCAATTCTTCCTGTGGAGCAGGGATTTGGGTAATGGCTTCATGGAAATCCACATCAAAAATGTCACCTGCTTTAACTTCTATGGTTTGAAGCCCTTTTTCCACCAATTTTCCTTTGAATTTTTGGTAAATTAATTCCACTCCTTTCAGGTCGGCCTCGTTGCCGTTTTTAGCAATTTCTTTTAAAGCTCTTTCAAAATCGTCCAAAACAGCCAACATGGTGACCATCATATCTTGATTGGCAAATTGAAAGAAATCGTTTTTCTCTTTTGCTGTTCTTTTTTTATAATTTTCAAATTCGGCAAAAAGACGGATGTAGCGATCTTTTTCTGCTGACAAAAGTTCCTCTGCTGTCGGTGCAGCTTCGGTTTTTTCTGTCGTTTCGGTATCGGTTTGTGCCGTATTTTCTTCTTGCAATTCTAGGTTTTCTTCGTGTATATCTTTGTTTTCGGACATAATCTTGATTTTATTTTTTACTGTAAGTCAAATTTTTTGCCAAAGATTGTATTCGGACAAAAGGTCAGTTTTTAGTTTAAATGAAAATGATGAGGGAAGGCTTCTTCCGGTTTTTTCTTTAATACATTGAGAAGTATCCACGATTTTAAAAATCCATATCCGTAGGAAAATAATTGTATGTAAGATGCCATAATCGCCAACAATCCAATGCTGATGTTTTTAGTTTTTACCGTAGCATGGATCAGGATCAGGAAGGTGTACAGACCGTACATGGATAGTATGAATCCTTGGTGCAGGGTATAATATTCTATAAAAGATCCCACATAGCCCAATAAAAATAGGGTAGGAAAGGCAAATGAAATCTTAACATATTGGGGGTGTCTTTGGTTGAGGATGGGTCTTGCACATCCAAATTGATACACCTGTTTGGAGAATTTTCCAAAATCGACCCTGCGTTTGTGGTACACCGCGATATCATCAAAAAATGCCGTGGTGTAGCCTTTTTCCCACAGCGTCATGGAAAGATCCGGATCTTCGCCAATTCTTAAATTGCTAAATCCTCCAACCTCTAAAAAAGTAGTTTTCCTAACGCCCATGTTAAAACTTCTGGGTTGAAATTTGGACATTGACTTTTTACTGCCTCTAATACCACCGGTGGTAAAAATGGAAGTCATGGAATAGGAAATTGCTTTTTGTATCAGGTTGAATCCGTGATGTGCTTTGTCTGCACCGCCAAAGGCATCGCAAGTGTTTTTCTCTAAATTTTTCTTGATGTTCTCCACATAATCCTTTTCCACAATCACATCCGAATCCACAAAAACCAGCCATTCGTTGCTCGCTCTTTCAGCTCCGTAATTTCTGGATAATCCCGGCCCAGAGTTTGATTTTTTAAAATAGCGGATGTCCAAAATTTCTTTAAAACCATCAACGGTTGGCTGTAAATTGATCAAAGAACCGTCATCAACAATAACAATTTCAAACGCCTTATCCGTTTGGAAAGATAGGGACTGCAACAACTCGAAAAGCTCGTCTTTGCGGTTGTAGATGGCAATGATGATGGAAAGTGTGGGCATTCTCTAGTATTGAAAGAAAAGTTGGGTAGGTTAAAAATTAATCGTTGTCGTGTTTTTTCTTTGTTCCTTCGTACATTTCGTATTGTAGGAAACGGGTTTCTAACTTCCCGTTGAATAATTTTACCTTTCTAGAAGGTCGTAGTCCAATTTTTTTTACCGCTTCCAAATCCGAAGAGATGAGCCATGCTAAAGTATTGGGGTAGCTTTGCTTGAAGGTATCTCCAATTTTTTTGTAGAAATCTTCTTGGTTGATGGCGATTCTCTCGTCGTACGGAGGGTTGAAAACCATCAGTAGAGGGAAAAGATCTTTTTTACTGTCGAAAAAGTTTTGTTTTCTTACCTCGATGAGGTCTTCCATTTCTGCTGCTTCAATATTGATTCTGGAGTAGGCCAGCATTTTAAGGTCGATATCGTATCCAACAATTTTTCCGGTAAATTCTTTCACGCGATTCAGACGGAACTCTTTTATTTTTTTGAATAAATCTTCGTCATAATTTTTCCAATTTTGGAAAGCAAATCGTTTTCTGAAAGTTTGTGCCGGAAGATCCATAGCGATCATCGCCGCTTCGATCAAAAGCGTGCCACTACCACACATAGGATCCAGGAAATTTCCCTTTCCGTCCCAACCTGCAATTTGCAACATCCCCGAAGCCAAAACTTCGTTTAGTGGGGCTTGTCCTTGCTCTCTTCTGTAGCCTCTCTTGAAAAGCGGCTCGCCTGAAGAATCCAAAGAGATGGTCACAAAATCTCTATCGATGTGGAGGTGGAATTTGATGTCTGGATTTTTTGCATCTACAGAAGGTCTTTTTCCAAATTTGTCCTTAAAATAATCCACAATAGCGTCTTTCATTTTCAGAGCCATAAATTGTGAATGGGTGAATTTTTCTGAATGTACCGTTGCGTCAATAGCAAAAGTCTGCCCAATGGACATAAAAGTTGACCAATTGGTTCGGTATATTTTTTCGTAGAATTTTTGCTCGTTAAAGGCTTTGAATTCTAAAATTGGAACTAAAATTTTAACGGCTGTTCTGGCAGAGTAGTTGATCTTGTATAGGAAACCCAAATCGCCCACGCAATTTACCGCACGATTTTTAATTTCTACATTTCTACCTCCCAATTTCTTTATTTCTTCGGCCAAAATAGGCTCCAATCCAAAGAAAGTCTTTATTTGTATTTGTAAATTTTCAGTATCCATAGTTTGCAAAGGTAAGGACTTTGTAGAATAATTAACGGTAGATAAGGATAGTTTTCCATCAATTTTGGTTATTTTTGCACTATGGCATGGTTCAAAGATTGGTTTAATACCGAATATTATCATATTCTTTATCAAGATAGAGATTTTACAGAAGCAGAAATTTTCATCAGAAAACTTTCAGAATATAACGCATTACCAGAAAAAGCCAAGATTATAGATTTGGCTTGTGGCAAGGGTAGGCATTCCTATTTCCTGCATCAGTTGGGGTACGAAGTTTTGGGGGTAGATCTTTCCGAAGAAAGTATTGCTTTTGCAACGAAAGAATTTTCGCAAAATCATTTGGAATTTAAAGTCCACGACATGCGTACCGAACTCTATCCTTCGGTTGCACCATCAAAGGTGCACGCGGTGTACAATCTTTTTACCAGTTTTGGATATTTTGATGATGAAAACGACGACAAAAAAGTGTTTGCATCCGTAAAAAATGCTTTGTGTGACAACGGTGTTTTTGTACTGGATTTCCTGAACGAAAAATGGGTTAGAAATACATTAGTCCCCGAAATCACCATCAGCAAAGGTGGGATCGATTTCCACATCAAAAAAAGAATACACGATGGACATGTCATCAAAGATATTATTTTTACTGACCAAGGCGAAGATTTTCATTTTTTTGAAAAAGTAAAATTGCATACCTTGGAGCAAATCGAAAAGTATGCTCAGGAATTTGGATTTGTCCGCAAAAAAGTTTGGGGCGATTATCACTTGTCCGATTTCGATTTAGAAACCTCACCAAGAGCCATTAATCTCTTTGTCAAAGAAAACTGAGACCCTATACTTTGTTTATGATTATACTACTTCTGATTTTGAGTGTCGTTTTGGGCGTTGTTTTGGGTAAATATTTTGGTTCCAAAGATCAATTTGCCAAATCCTTGTTGGTGGTTAGCGCAGGATTTCTGATCACGATATGCCTCAACGAGGTTTTCCCAACGGTTTATCATTCGGACAATCATCAGATTGGTGTTTTTGTAATTGCCGGAGTTTTGTTGCAAATGCTTTTGGAAAATCTTACCAAAGGATTCGAGCACGGACATTTCCATCAACACGAAGAAGAGCAAAATATTTTACCCATCGCTTTGATGGTTGGGATGTTCATCCATGCTTTTATTGAAGGGATTCCGTTGGCCAATATCAACAATTACGATTCGCCATACCTCATGGGGATTTTGGTGCACAACCTGCCCATTTCTTTTGTGTTGGGAGCGTTCTTATTCAAAAAAAGTAAAGTCAATTTTCCACGAATACTGATCGTAGTGCTCTTCGCTATTTCATCACCTTTGGGTATGGTTTTAGGGAAATATTTCGATCCCAATCTCGAGCCGTACTTTTTGGCCATCGTAGGTGGGATTTTTCTGCACATCTCATCGGTCATCATTTTTGAAAGCAACAAAAACCACAAAATGGATTGGCAAAAAATCCTCTTGGTGATGTTGGGGATTGCTTTTGCACTTAGTGGACATCTTTTTCACTCACATTAATTTTTTTTTAGGAGCAGAAAGGGTGTAACCCTCTTCAAGACTCGTCCGGCTGTCCGTTATTACTCCTCGCCAGTTTCTGTCGCTGCGCTCCATAACCTTGCTGTGGGGTAGCCACTTCCATCCGGGCTACGATTTCGGTGCGTAACCGTACAGTAAGTTTTTTTTCAATGTCACGATACAAATTTTCAAAAAAGGTGGAGGCGTGGTCTTAGTCCCGATGGAAACGGCATCCTTTTGTAAGCCTGGGGTGTGGCTTTGGCACAAAAGATACAGTGGACAGCGGGTCTGGTGGTGAAAAAAAACGAACCGTTGAAGCTCCTAAAAAAAAAGGCCACCCGAAAAGGATAGCCGTATGAAATTTTTCATCGATGAGGTTAGAATTTCCAACCCAAAGTGATGGAATAGTTGTTAAGATTTCTTTTTACATTAGAAACTAGAGATCCGTCGTACTCGACAATGTATTTGTTGGAGAAGTACCCGGCGTTGTATGCCGCATCGCCTTTTAAGAAAGGATTTTTATACTCTGAGCTCACATTTTGATACGCAAAGTCTAAAAATACAGATCCAAAGTCATAACCCAAACCTAGTCCCAAAGTATTTCTCTCGCCCAATAGGAAATTGCTGTAAGATGCGTCTTTTAGGTTGCCGTTCACAGTCAGTTCGGTTAAGTTTACGGTTTTTGTAGGGTTTGATTCGTAACCGTAACCGCCTCTTAATCTAAAGTTTTTAATACGATATTCCGCTCCAATTTTTATTTCGGAAGTGGTTTGAGAATATTCTTTATAGAAGTTGTTCAGTTCCGTTTCTGCACCGCCATAGACTTTGTATTTTGGTTTTCCCAAGCCAACCGTGTAGTCCACATTTACTGCAAGATTTTTGGTAGGAACCATGGCTGCACTCAGTGTTGCCTTCATCGGAGTGGTCAGTTTTCGGTCTTCTGCAGCCGTTCCGTCGTTGGGCGAGCTGTAATAATTGTACACCCTTTCCATAGTCCACCAAGTAGGTGTTTCTAGGGCTGCTCCCAAACGAAATTCTTGAGAGATTTTTCCAATAATACCAACATTGGCAGAAAAACCGGATGAGGTTTCGGAATAAGGCGTGTCTTGTTTTTCGTAGTAATCTATTTTTTTGTCAACGGCCGAATAGAAAGCTGCCGAGTCGTACTGGTCGATTTGTGCACCATGGAAATTTAATCCCCCACCAATATAGATTTGGTTGTCGTAATTAGCACCTATGGCGATGTTCATTTTACTGACATTTCCGTATCGGTTAAAGGCATGTCCAGCGTAGGTGAGTACATCTGCTGTTGCCGGAATGCTGTAGGTTAAGTTGTTATTTCCTGGAGTTTCAACATAATCTTCGATGGATTTTGAAGAGTAGTTCACTCCGATATTTACAAATTTCCAAGGGGTTTCTGTGAGCAGTTGGAAAGAGGCGATCCCGCCGATATTTCCCAAATCTGTTTTGTTGAAACTGTATTCTTTAGAAGCACCCGCAAGTGTACTTTTGTTGTTGATGTTGTTGATGGCCAAAGTACCAGAAATACTGCTGGATATGGCGACCCCAACACCTGCAGGGTTGGTGACAGCTGCAGAAGCATCGCCTCCCAAAGCTCCCATGGATCCTGCCATGGCATTGTATTTAGCAGTTCCCTGTAGTCCGCCACCGCTGTACACATCCATGGTGTTTCTAAGTACTGTTACATTTTGAGCCTGAGCAAAAAAGAAAGCCGAGATGCTCAATATAGAAATTGATTTTTTTAACATTTCAATTGTATAGTTTAATTCTTGTATTATCTAAAGCCACCGGATCTTTGACCTCCACCTCCTGAAGAGCCTCCAAAACCACCTCCGGAGCGGAAGCCACCTCCGTTGGACCCACCTCCGAATCCGCTGGAGTTAGAAGACGGTCTGAAACCGCTATCGTTTCGGAATCCTCCATTGTTTCTAGGGCTTTCGTATTGTGGGGTTGTATTTCTAGGTCTTGGGATGTTCGGAACATTTTGTTGCGTGTTCGATTGTCCACGGTATCTAGGGAAAGTGTTTTGCTGACCTTGATTTCCGGGTCTGTTGAATCCAGAGTTGTTTTGATTGGTGTTTCCAAATCCACGATCTCTAAATCCAGAGTTTTGATTGCCTACTTTATTGCCAAAACTTCCTTGGTATGAGTTTCCAAAGTTTCCGCTAGAGCCACTTCTTCTGTAATCGTAAACCGGTCTGTAATATCCGTAATTGTAGTACGGGTAGTAGCCACCTCCCCAATAGTAAGGCGAGTTCCAACCCCAATAAGGATTGTATCCGTAATACCATGGGGAATAATATCCACCATAACCCCAATAAGGGCTGTATCCGTACCAATTGTTCCAAGGAGATCCCCAAGAATAGCCAAAGCTTATACCAAAATTCCATCCGTAAGGGGAATATCCGTAATTGTAATATGGAGAAGCCCAATTGTTGTAATTAACCTCGGTACCGGTATAATTTCCCCAATCCGAATTGGATCCTGGTGCTCCCCAATTGTAATTTTTGGAATAAATACCCTTGTCGTCCAAACGGGCAACATCGTTCTGGTTGCTGTAATCATAATATTCGCCAACCTGATTGCCGTAATTGTCTACTGTTTCAACGGGTAAGGTATCCTTGTTAGGATCGTAATACACGCCATCGGACTCGCTGTATGCACCCATCTGTGTACCACATGATACGGCTACTAAACTTGCCGTAAGAAAGGCTAATGCTCTAAGTTGTGGTAAATTAAACCTGTTTTTATTAATATTTTTTTTCATGACATTTATTTGAAAATTAGTTTAATTATCTTTGCACTGTTTTATACCAAAATTATACCAAATATTTAGTATAATTCGATACTCCAAATATACTTTATTATTTGGATAAAATTTAGAGTTAAAAGTTAAATTAAATCAGCACAAGAAATGGCAAAATTAACTTCCAGAAGCGAAGATTATAGCAAATGGTACAATGAACTAGTCGTAAAAGCCGATTTAGCAGAAAACTCAGGGGTAAGAGGCTGTATGGTCATCAAACCTTATGGTTTTGCTATTTGGGAAAAAATGAGAGATCAGTTGGACAAAAGATTCAAAGAAACAGGACATCAAAATGCTTATTTCCCAATTTTTGTACCCAAAAGTTTGTTTGAAGCCGAAGAAAAAAATGCAGAAGGTTTTGCAAAAGAATGTGCTGTAGTTACTCACTATAGACTAAAGACCGATCCGGACAATCCGTCCAAATTGGTGGTAGATCCGGATGCGAAATTAGAAGAGGAACTGATCGTAAGGCCGACTTCTGAAGCCATCATTTGGAATACCTATAAAAACTGGATCCAGTCGTATCGAGATTTACCGATCCTTATAAACCAATGGGCGAATGTCGTGCGTTGGGAAATGAGAACAAGACTTTTCCTAAGAACGGCAGAGTTTCTTTGGCAAGAAGGACATACGGCTCATGCCACCAGAGAAGAAGCCATTGTAGAAACCGAGCAAATGTTGGATGTGTATGCCGAATTTGTTGAAGGATTTATGGCGGTGCCCGTAATCAAGGGATTGAAAACACCAAGCGAAAGGTTTGCTGGTGCCGATGAAACCTATTGTATAGAAGCCATGATGCAAGATGGTAAAGCATTGCAGGCAGGAACTTCTCATTTTTTAGGACAAAATTTTGCTAAAGCTTTTGATGTGAAATTCACCAATAAAGAAGGGAAAATAGAACATGCTTGGGCGACATCTTGGGGAGTTTCAACGCGATTGATGGGAGCTTTAATTATGGCTCATTCTGATGATTTTGGTTTGGTACTTCCTCCGAAATTGGCTCCAATCCAAGTGGTGATCGTTCCAATATTCAAAGGAGAAGAACAGTTGCAACAGATTTCTGAAGTGGCTTTGGATCTACAACAAAAACTGAGAGCAAAAGGTATTTCTGTGAAATTTGACAACGACGATAAGAATAAACCGGGTTGGAAGTTTGCTGAATACGAACTGAAAGGTGTACCTGTAAGAATTGCTATGGGGGCTAGGGATTTGGAAAACAAAACCGTAGAAATTGCTAGGAGAGATACCTTGACTAAAGAAACGGTTTCTTTGGAAAATATCGATGTGTACATCGAAGAATTGTTGGTGAAAATTCAAGAAGAAATCTACAACAAAGCGTTGAATTTCCGTACAGAAAACATCACCAAGGTGGATACCTACGAAGAATTTAAAAAAGTTTTGGAAGAAAAAGGCGGATTTATTTCAGCACATTGGGACGGCACTGAAGAGGAAGAAGAGAAAATAAAAGAAGAAACCAAGGCAACCATCCGTTGTATTCCTTTGGACAATGAGATGGAAGAAGGCGTTTCTTTGATCTCCGGGAAACCATCCAAACAAAGAGTTATATTCGCAAAAGCGTATTAAATTTTATGTCAAACAAAAAAATATTCCGTTTCAAATGAGACGGAATATTTTTTTACAATCGAAGTCTGTATTTTAAGGATTGGTAGAGAAAATAGATCCATTAGCAATCAGAGCTCTTCTGTTCATCTTTAAAATGTCTCTTACCCATTCTGCAAAATCTTCAGGTTGAAGTACTTTTTCAGGATTACCATCGGTCAAACCTCCATCTATGCTCATGTCGGTCGCAATGGTACTTGGTGTGAGGGTGAATACACGAATGTTGTTTTTTCTCCATTCGGCCATCATGGATTGCGAAAGAGAGATAACCGCTGCTTTGGAAGCGGCATAGGCCGACATTCCAGCTCCACCTTTCAATCCGGCTGTAGAGGCAATGTTTACAATGTCACCTTGATTTTTTTCTTTTAGATACGGATAAACAGCTTGTGCAGCGTAATAGACACCCATCAAGTTGGTTTGCATCACTTGTTCCCAAGTTTTTGTTGGCATTTCGTCCAGTTTTCCAAAATTACCAATGCCGGCATTGTTAATCAAGATATCAACCGTTCCCAAATCCGAAATTATTTTTTTTATTCCTTGGTTTACTTCCTCTTCTTTAGAAATGTCGAATGCAGCAAAAGCCACTTTTACGCCTAAATTTTCAATTTCAGCAGCTACGGTTTTTAGGGTTTCTGTACTTCTTCCTGTAATTCCGATGTTGACTCCTTCATGAGCCAAAGCCATAGCAATCGCTTTGCCCAAACCTCTGCTGCCACCAGTGATGATGGCGTTTTTACCTTGTAAATTCATAATTTTATTTTCTTTTCAAAATGCAAAATTAAGAATTTCACTTGCCATTCGTGTTAATTTTATGTGAAGTCTTTTATTGATTTTCATTGATGATGTCGATGAAAAGATTTGGGTAATCTGTCGTGATTTGGTCAATGTTCATCAAATTTAATTTTTTATAAATTTCAACCTCGTTTACCGTCCAAGAATTGGTGCTAAGATTCAAATTTTTTGCATCTTCAATCCAAGACGGTTGGTCTAAAAAAACAGAATAATGGTAGTTGATGCCGTCTATTCCTAAATCGGAAACTTCCTTTGGATTTAGATCGCCCTTCAGGTATTGAACATGAATTTGTGGATTGATTTTTTTTATCGTTTCACAAATATTTATGCTGAAGGATATTAGAATGACCTGATCTTCCATTTTTTTCTCGGTGATCAGATTCAAACATTTTTCAACCATTATTTTTTTTAAATCCTCTTCTACAGGCGGTTTAAGTTCGATGACGAGTTTGAATTTTGGAGTTTTTTTTCCTTGCAAAAGAAAGTCTTCAAAAGCAGGAAGCCCTTCGTTGTTGCTAAGTTTTAGAGCTTTTAGAAATTCCAAATCGGAATGAGAAATTTTCCAGTTTTCAAAATATTCATCGTGAAAAACCAAAAGCCGATGGTCTTTAGTCAATCGTATGTCGAATTCGGATCCGAATATGGGAAGTTGTTGCGCATTTT
Source organism: Amniculibacterium sp. G2-70 (assembly GCF_014353055.1). Classification (GTDB taxonomy): domain Bacteria; phylum Bacteroidota; class Bacteroidia; order Flavobacteriales; family Weeksellaceae; genus Amniculibacterium; species Amniculibacterium aquaticum. The sequence continues at coordinate 711,977 of NZ_CP060698.1, read as the reverse complement.
TTAGGGATTGCAAGGAATTTTCAGAAGTTGGTGGCTCGCTTTTGAAAAATCCGCGATGGGCGATTATTTTCGGTTGATTTCTCATGGGAGTAGTTTTTTTCTATACGAATTTAATATTTTTATGAATTTGTTGGGCTTATTTTGATTAAAATGAATAAAACCTTACTTTTGATTAAACAAAAATGAAAAGAAGCATGAAAAAATATTCATCACTTCTGTTTTTTATAGCAGTGGTTGCCGTGGTTTTTCTGATTCAGCGCCAATTAAAACTTTGGAATGATCATAAAGAATGCTCTACCGAAGTTACGAGGTACACGGACAAAGCTGGCACTTTGGTTACGGTGAAAGAACATGTTTGTAGGGAAAAATTTAATTTTTAAAGATCGCCATCATCATGAAACTAGTACTGTTTTTTTCTGTGTCTTTAGCATTAACTTCATGTGTTGGTGTTCAGAAAACCGTTTTGGACGAGCATTATTCGAAGAACAATTGCAACCAACACGCTCCATTGAATTATACAGAATCCGATTTGCCAAAACCCTTATCGGATTTGGAAATAGATCCTCTTCTAAAACTTAAAATATCAGAAAAGTCGCTAAATACGGCCAATGCCATCGGTTTGTTGGATGATCTTACCGCTTTTGTAAAGCTCAGCGAGAATCAAAAGGATCATAAGAATACCGATTTTAGGCTGGAGAAATTAGAATTGCTCCAAAAAATTCATCAAAAAATTAACATCGCTTCCTTAGAAATTTCGTCCGTCGCCAGTGAATTGGATTGCGAGGAAGAAAGAGCCGATCAGGTAGCTCAATTTTTGAAGGGCAAAGAAGACAATACCGAGAAAAATTTGGTGATAGGCTCTATCATTGTTGGCGCCGCCGGAACGATTGCTGCAGAAGTCCTATCAAATAGCGATACCAAACAAAGTACGGTGAGTTCTGTTGCCATTGGAGCAAGTCTTGCTGAAGCCTCTCTCGGGGTCTTGATGCTCACCAATACAAAGAAAACCGATTTTTTTCATCCTCGAAATGCCCTCAGTGATATTTGGAATGTCCCTAAAGTATCGTCTTATTACCCGGCTTCCATCTGGTATTACCTGAATACGGAAGATAAGGAAAAACAGAGAAAATCGTTTGTGAAATTGTTGGTGGATGAATGGTTGAACTACGAACAAATAGCCGAAAGTAAAGATAAAGATAAGGATAAAATCTACGATTTGTATTTCGGAAAAGGTGGACTTTATACTTCTGAACAGCTAAAAAATAGAGCCGATATGATGGACCAGGTGGAGGCCTTCATTACCCTGATGAAACAAGATTTGAAAGAATTGGCCATAGAAATAGAAAAGTGGAATGTTCAACAATGATTCTGATTTTATAGTTCTTTTTTTGGTACATTATTTCTTTGAGATTCATTTGATTAAGATTGTTGAAAATAAATTTGTTAGATTAGGCTAACAATAGTATTTTTGTCAAATGAAAGCACCTTGGCAAAGAATCAATCAAAACAACTCCCTTCCCGAATCTCATGCAAGTGTACAAGTCCCAAGAACAGGTAGTTTTTGGAAAAAACTTTTTGCGTTTTTAGGCCCTGGACTCATGGTTGCCGTTGGGTACATGGATCCCGGAAATTGGGCTACCGATATTGCCGGTGGATCTCAGTTTGGTTATACTTTGCTTTCCGTGATTCTGATTTCCAATATTTTTGCCATGGTTTTGCAACATTTGGCTGTGAAATTAGGCGTAGTTGCCGAAAGGGATTTGGCTCAGGCTTGTAGGGATCACTTCTCTCCTAAAGTCAATTATGTGTTGTGGGTGCTTTGCGAAATTGCAATTGCAGCCTGCGATTTGGCCGAAGTCATAGGTTCTGCCATTGCACTCAATTTATTGTTTGGGATACCTTTAACTTGGGGTATCGTAATCACCATCGTGGATGTATTGCTGATTTTATTTCTTCAACACAAAGGATTTCGTTGGTTGGAAGCCGTGGTTGCAGCTCTTATTCTGACCATTTTCGGATGTTTTATGTACGAAATCATTCTCAGCAAGCCCGATGTCTTTCCGTTGCTCTCAGGCTTGGTTCCCCAAAAAGAAATTGTAACCAATCCATCGATGTTGTACATTGCCATTGGGATTATTGGTGCCACGGTGATGCCTCATAACCTTTATTTGCACAGCAGTATTGTACAAACGAGGAATTACGAAAGAAATGCGGAAGGAAAAAAAGAAGCCATAAAATTTGCAACCATCGACAGTACTTTGTCATTGTTTATGGCGTTTTTCATCAATGCAGCCATTTTGATTGTTGCAGCGGCTACTTTTCATACCACAGGAAATCATCATGTTGCTGAAATTACCGATGCTCATCAATTGTTGGCTCCCATTTTAGGCACCAGTTTGGCCTCTGTATTTTTTGCAATAGCATTATTAGCGTCTGGTCAAAACTCGACTTTGACAGGGACTTTAGCAGGACAAATTGTGATGGAAGGTTTCCTGAATCTCAGATTGAAACCGTGGCTGAGAAGGCTGATCACAAGACTCATCGCTGTAATTCCGGCTTTGGTGGTAACCATTATCTATGGCGAAAAAGGAACTGCTGAATTGCTGGTGCTCAGCCAGGTGATATTGTCCATGCAACTTAGTTTTGCGGTTGTCCCTTTGGTGATGTTTACCAGCGACAAACTGAAAATGGGACAGTTTGTGAACAAACCCGTTTTGAAATGGTCGGCATGGGTTATTTCTTTCATCATCATCATTCTCAATATCATTTTATTGTATCAGACATTATTTAGTTCATAAGTACTTGTGTAGAAATAAGATCGTTCAATAATTTGAATTGTCTGTCTTTTCTGTTATTTTTGTGCATCTTAAAAATGCAGCATGGATTATTTGAAAGGTCTTAACGAATCTCAACACAAAGCAGTTACAACACTTCACGGACCACTTATGGTATTGGCCGGTGCCGGATCTGGGAAAACCCGAGTGCTTACCATGAGGATTGCCCATTTGATCAACAATTTGGTAGATCCCTTTAATATTTTGGCACTTACCTTTACCAACAAAGCAGCCAAAGAAATGAAGGAAAGAATTGCAAAAGTGGTGGGCGAATCCGAAGCCAGAAGCCTTTGGATGGGGACTTTTCACTCGGTTTTTGCAAGAATTCTTCGTTCCGAAGCTCATCTTTTGGGTTATCCTTCTAATTTTACCATTTATGATGCCCAAGATGCCCTAAATGTTCTTAAAAAAGTATTGAAAGACCTGAACATCGATTCGGATTTGTACAAACCCAAAAAAGTCTTGTCCAGGATTTCGGCGTATAAAAACAATTTGATCACCGTAAAAGCCTATTACAACAATCCTGAATTGGTGGAAGCCGATCATAAAGCCAATATGAAATTCATCGGTCAGATTTATGAAAAATATGTTGATGCCTGTTACCGAAACGGTGCCATGGATTTTGATGACCTTTTGCTGAAAACCAACGAGTTGTTGACCCGATTTCCTGAAGTTTTAGCCAAATATCAAGATCGTTTTCGTTATATTTTGGTAGATGAGTATCAGGATACCAACCACTCTCAGTATCTGATTGTTAAAGCGTTGGCGTCTAAATTTGAAAACATTTGTGTGGTGGGCGACGATGCCCAGTCCATTTACTCTTTCCGTGGTGCCAACATTCAGAATATTTTGAACTTTAAAAAAGATTATCCCGATGCTGTAACGGTTTCTTTGGAACAAAATTATCGATCGACACAAAATATCGTGAACGCTGCCAATGTTGTAATTTCTAAAAATCTGCAACAATTCCAAAAAAATGTTTTTAGTGAAAATGAAGTGGGTGAGAAAATTAAAGTCTATCGAGCACTAACCGATGCCGATGAAGCCAATTTCGTTGCCAATACCATTTGGGAGCAACATCATTTCAACCAAAAAATGTTCGATGATTTTGCCATTCTTTATCGTACCAACTCACAAACCAGAGCTTTTGAAGATGCTCTGAGACGGAAAAATATTCCGTATCGTGTGTACGGCGGACTCAGCTTTTACCAAAGAAAAGAAATCAAAGATCTGATCGCTTATCTTAGGGTTTTGGTGAATGAAAACGATAACGAAGCCCTCTTAAGAATCATTAATTATCCGGCTCGAGGTATTGGAGAAACGACGCAAAATAAATTGATTGTATTTTCCGACTCTCAAAATATTTCTCTTTCTCAAACTTTAGACAATATTGCATTTTATGCACCACAATTGGGGCTTAACAATGCGGCAACCGTCAAACTTAACGATTTTTGGGCGATGATCCGTGCATTTCAGGTCATGTTAAAAACCGAAAATGTCTATCAAGTAGCGATGGAAGTTGCCAAAAGAACGGGTTTTATAAAAATGCTGAAAGACGATCATACTCCAGAAGGAATTTCCAGGGTAGAGAATGTTCAGGAATTGATGAACTCCATGCAAGGATTTATCGAAGAACAACAGCAATTGGAAGATGGCGATGCCTCTCTGTCTAATTTCTTAGAAAATATTGCCCTCAGTACCAGTCAGGACAACCAATCGGATGACGAAGGACCAAAGGTTTCTTTGATGACCATTCACCTTTCCAAAGGATTGGAATATCCGATAGTACATGTTGTGGGATTGGAAGAAAATCTTTTCCCAAGTTTCATGAGCTCATCCACCAGAGAAGATTTGGAAGAAGAAAGACGACTGTTTTATGTGGCGTTAACCAGAGCTGAAAAGCAAGCCTACTTTTCCTATGCCATTTCTAGATTCCAATGGGGGAAAATTTCCGACTGCGAACCTTCACGATTCTTAAGTGAGATTGATGCCCATTATTTGGAAATGATCAATCCCGTTACTGAAAGCCGTTTCTTGAACCGATCTGGACTATCGTCATCTATATTTGATGAAACGCCTTCCGTCCCAAGAAAATTTAAAAAAGTAGAGACGGCACCTAAAAAGAAATTGTCTTTGGGACAAGATAGTCCTCAACCCGAGAAAAAACAATTGAAGCCCATTGATGCTGCAAAAATAACCAATCCAAGTGGCAAATCTACTGAAGAAATTGTGGTGGGCGATCGCGTTCGACACGATCGTTTTGGGATAGGAGAGGTGGTCTTCTTGGACGGTACAGATCCGGCGAACATCAAGGCAAAAGTTAATTTTTTAGGTGAAGGAGAGAAGAATTTAATTTTGAAATACGCCAAATTAACAAAACTGTAATTTTTTATTGTGTTGATATTCAGTGTTTAAAATATTTAATGCGATTGATAATTGTCGTTATTTGTAATTATTCTAAATTAAATTAATACATTTGCAACATGAATACAACAGTCATCCCTTTCAAGATAGCACCTCTTAGTCCAGCATTTGGAAAAACAGAAGAAATGTTTTGTGGTAAAAAGAAATGTTGCAAAAAATACAAAACCGGCAAACGATGCAAAAAATGTCCAGGCCGTTTAAAAATGGCTTAAGGTTATTTCTTAAATAGAACATATTCATTTAGTTTTTTTTATAGCAGTTAATTGAAAAATTGACTGAGAATAGATTTTTATATTTTAGAAACTGCTCTTTTTGGGCAGTTTTTTTTATTTTTGAAAGGAATATGATTTTATGAATTTCCCATCAATTAAAAAGTATCCACTTTGGATGTTTTCTGTTTTAGGATTGTGGCTTCACTCCTGTACATCGTCCAAAAAATATATGGTTTTTTCTTCTGGAAATAACGGACAGAAGATGTACAATGTGCCTTACGGTCTGGATGCAAGGCAGAAGATGGATGTTTTTTTGCCCAATCCCTCAAAGCTTTATCCGGTGGTGATTTTGGTGCATGGAGGTGCTTGGAAGTATGGCGACAAGGCACATCTCAGACAGGTTCAGCAGTTGCTGTTCAGATATAAGATCCCCACTGTAGCGATCAATTATCGCTTGGTGTCCAAATCCATAACTTACAAAGACCAGTTGGATGATATTCGTTTGGCCATTCAGAAAATTAAATTTGAACATGAAAATTGGGATGTTCAGACCGATTCGTTCATCTTATTGGGCGAAAGTGCCGGAGCTCATCTCGCTTTGGTCTATGGATACACACATCCGGATGAAATTCTAAAAATTATTTCGATGAGCGGACCAACCGATTTTTATTCTGAAAAATTTCTGAAAAGCACCTATTCCAAGTACGCTCTTCCTTTGATAGA